>NZ_SDKM01000003.1 GCF_004519545.1 Nocardioides guangzhouensis | reverse complement strand
CGCTGGCGCTCGCTCCTCAACCACCGGTGGTTGAGGAGGGCCCGTCTCGAAACCACGCTCAGTGCCGGGCGCGGCTGCTCAACCCCGGCAGGTCGTCGAGCCTGCCCTCGATGAGCGCGATCCGCTTCCGCCGGCCCCAGCCCTGGATGCGTTTCTCCATGGCGAACGCCTCCTCGACACAGTCGAACTCAGCCGCCCACACGAGGCGCACCGGGCGCCGGTGTCGCGTGTACGCCGCACCGAGGCCTTGCTGGTCCTGGCTCAGTCGCAGCGCCAGGTCGGTCGTGCTGCCCGCGTAGAACGTGTCGTCGGAGCACTCGAGGAGGTACGCCCAGGCCATGCCTCGAGCCTGCGCGGTTGCGGGCCGGTGCGCAACGACGGTTGACTGCCGCTGTGGAGGGCGTGGTTTCGAGACGCTCGCTGGCGCTCGCTCCTCAACCACCGGGGCCGCTGGCGCTCGCTCCTCACCCACCGGGGTACGGCGGTCAGGCGCCTCCGCCGCCGGCCTTGCGGCGGTGCATCTTCGGGGCCGCCCCGCCGGCGACCTCCGGACCGTGCGCCTTCTCGTGCCCGTGCGACTGGCCGTCGGCCTCGCTGGGGTGGTTCGCGGCGTTCTTCCGGTCGAGCGCCTCGCGCATCTTCGCCTTCAGGTCGGCGTTGGCATCGCTCGCGTCCGTCATGGACCCTCCTCGATCGTCGCGTCCAGTGCCCCCACCCTGCCACCCGGGAGACGTCGGGCCAAGGGACTTTCGACCGACCCGGTACCGTCGAGTCGTCATGCACCGAATGCCCCTTCCCCGCCTTGCCGCCCTGCTCCTCGTCGGATCCCTCGCCCTCACCGCCTGCGGTGAGGACGACCCGCGCTCCGCCTCCTCCGGAGGTCCCGCCACCTCCAGCGCCGCGTCGGAGTCCCCCACCGAGTCCCCGTCGGCGGCGGTCAGCGAGGCGCCCAGGGCCGACCTGAAGGGCGACATCGTCGGCAAGGGCTACGCGTTCGACCTTCCCGGGGGATGGGTCGACACCACCAAGCAGGCCCGCGAGCTCCAGGCCTCGATCGACACCGCGGCCGCGGAGAAGGAGGCCGACGACGGGTTCTCCGACAACCTCAACGTCGGCTACCAGGCAGGGTCCACGGCCACCCTCGACCAGCTGGAGGCGGCGGTCCCCGGCCAGCTCGCCAACCTGGTCCAGAAGGGCGACCTCGACGTGCTGCCGCGCACCGAGCTCGGCGGCGTCGAGGCGATCCACCACCGCGCGCCCGCGAAGCTCGGCAGCACCGAGTACTTCCTCGAGCAGTTCGCCGCCGTCACCGACAGCGGCGACGTCGCGATCGTGACGTTCTCGTTCAGCCGCGACGTCCCCGAGGCCCAGCGCGACAAGGTCATCGCCACGGTCACCGACTCGTGGCAGTGGGCCGCCTGACCCGCCGCACTCCCCCAGGTACGACGCGCGCCCGGAAGTGCCCGGGTGCTGTCCCGGAGTGAAGTCGGGACACCGCTCCCGTGCGTTCGGGACGCCCCACGCACGAGGCTCGGAGGCACCAACCAACGCCTCCCGAGGAGCCCGTCGTGACCATCCAGATCGAGACCCCGACCACCCCGCGGCCACCGCTCGTGCCACCCATCCGGGGTCGCGCCCGCTGGACCGCTGCCGTCCTCCTGACCGCCGGCGCCCTGCTCCAGGACGTCGAGTTCGTGCTCGAGCCCGCCTCGTCGGGGTCGTCCGCCGACCGCATCGCCTGGTGGGCCGACCACCCCACCCAGATCGCCCTCTCCCAGGCTGCCGGGATCCTGGCGCTCCCGTTCCTGCTCGGCTCGTTCTGGACCATGGCGAGGCTTACCCGGACCCACGCCCGCCGCACGACGGCCGTCGCGGTCACCATGCTGACCTGCGGCATGGTCGGGCTCGCCGACGTCCACGGCGTCGAGATGGCCGCGAACTGGCTCGTCCAGTCCGGGCACGACGAGGCCGCGCTGGCCGTCCTCGACGTCTCCAGCCCGACCGTGGCCGGCGCCGCCGTGTTCGTCCTGTTCATCATCGGCGCGATGGTGGGCTCGATCGTGCTGCTGGTCGCCCAGGTCCGCTCGCCGTACGTCCCGCGCCTGGCGCCGGTCCTCCTGCTGACCTTCATGGTGCTCGACTTCGCCCTGGGCAGCGGCGTCGCCGGGCACGCCGCCGGGCTCGCCTCGGGCGCGGTCCTCGCCTGGGCGGTCGTCACCGGCTACACCAGACCGCCTCGCCCGGCGAAGGCGGAGCGAGCACACTCGGGAACGTGACCACTGCTCGTCGCGGCACGGTGGCCCCCCTGGTCGCAGGGGCGGCCACCGTGCTCTGCGCCGGGACCACCATCGTGCTGCTGCTCCTCACCGACAGCGGCGTGGCGGACTGGCTCGCGGGCAACCAGGCCAACCAGTGGCTCGGTGGCCTCTGCCTCGGCCTGACCGGCGCGCTGGTCCTGCACGCCGAGCCGCGCAACCTGCTCGGGCCGCTCATGTCGGCGGCCGGCACGGTCGCCCTGGTCTCGGCGATCGGCTTCCAGGTGGCCGACCTGGCCGACCCCGGTACGGCGGTCCGCGGCGTCGCCGCCTGGTGCGGATCGGTCCTGTGGCTGCCGCCGTTCCTGACCCTGCTGGCCGCGCTGCCGCTGCTGTTCCCGGACGGCCGGCTCCGGTCGCCGCGCTGGCGCTGGCCGGCGTACGTCGCGGCCACCGCGGGCGCGGTCGCCGTCGTGTCGTTCGCGACCAGCCAGTACGCCCTCGACGACAGCGACTTCGCCGACGTCCACAACCCGCTTGACCTGCCGGTCCCCGACTCCGTGCAGGTCGCGGTCGCCACCGCCGGGATCCTTCTGTGCCTGCTGGTCGGGCTGGCCGGCGTGGTCGGTCTCTTCCTCGCGATGCGGGCGGTCGGCGCACCGCAACGGGCCCGGTACGCCTGGTTCGTCGCCTCGCTGCTGCTCGGTGCCGCCGCCTCGTTCCTGCCGGTCCCCGACTGGACCAGCTTCCTGCTCACCATCGCGGCGTACGTCGCGCTCGGGGTCGGCATCGTCCGCTACCGGCTCTTCGACATCGAGGTCGCGCTGTCCCGGGCCGTCGTCTACGGAACCCTCACGCTGCTCGCGCTCGGGGTCTACTTCGTGGCGGTGGCCGCACTGGGGACCGGCGCCGACGGCGGACTGCTGCCGGCCCTGCTCACGGCGGTCGCGGCGCTGCTGCTCGCCGGCGGCCGGCAGCGGCTGCAGCGGTGGGTCGACCACGCGATGTACGGCGACCGCGACCCGGACCGGGCGCTGGCCGCGCTGGGCGACCGGCTGGGCTCGACGATGGACCCCGACGACGTGCTGCCGGCGACGGTGGAGGCGGTCCGGGCGTCCTTCCACCTGCCCTGGGCCGCGGTGCGGCTCAGCGGCGAGGAGGCGCCGGCGTACGCCTCCGGGGAGCGCCCGGAGGGCAGCGCGGAGTTCCCGCTCGCCCACGCCGGCGAGGACGTCGGCGTGCTGGAGGTGGGGCTGCGCCGCGGCGAGCGCACCCTGTCCGACGCGGACACGGCGGCGCTCACGGCGTTCGCCCGGCAGGCCGCGGTGGCCGCGCACGGCGTCCGCGCGACTCGTGAGGTGCGCCGGTCCCGCGAGCGGATCGTCGTGGCCCGGGAGGAGGAGCGCAGCCGCATCCGGCGCGACCTCCACGACGGGCTGGGGCCTGCCCTGGCCGGGATCTCGCTGGGCCTCGAGACCGCGAGCCGGTCCGCCGCCGGCACGCCGCGGGCCGCGGAGATGCTCGACGACCTGCGCCAGGACACCACCGCGTGCGTCGACGACATCCGCCGGATCGTGGCGGACCTGCGTCCGCCGGCCCTCGACAACGACGGGTTGATGGGGGCGCTGCGCACCCACGCCGAGCACCTCACGGCGCGGACCGGCGGCACCCTGCAGGTCCGGATCGGCGAGAACGGGTGGCAGCACCGGCTCCCGCCGGCCGTCGAGGTAGCGGCGTACCGCATCGCGACCGAGGCGATGACGAACACGGCCCGGCACGCGGCGGCCCGGCACTGCGAGATCTCCTGCCACCACGACGAGGAGCACGGGCGGCTGCACCTCGAGATCGCGGACGACGGCACCGGCGCCCCGCCCGCGCGACCCGGCACCGGACTGACGTCGATGCGCGAGCGGGCCGAGGAGCTCGGCGGCACCTGCATGGTCGTGTTCCGGGTCGGCTCCGGCACCCGGGTGGTCGCCGACCTGCCCTGCGCCGGGGCGGGTGCGTCGTGATCCGGGTCGTGGTCGCGGACGACCACCCGGTCTTCCGCCGCGGCCTGGTCGGGGTTCTCGGGGAGGCCGACGACGTCGACCTGGTCGCGGAGGCAGCGGACGGCGAGCAAGCCGTCGACGTCGCAGTCAGGGAACGTCCGGACGTGGTGCTGATGGACCTCAACATGGCCGGCACCGGCGGGGTCGAGGCCACGCGCCGGATCGCGGACGCCGCGCCCGAGGTGGCGGTGCTGGTGCTCACGATGCATGACGACCGGGACTCGGTCGGCGCAGCCCTCCGCGCCGGCGCCCGCGGCTACCTCGTCAAGGGTGCCGGCGGCGAGCGCATCGTCGAGGCGGTGCGGGCCGTCGCCGCTGGGGAGGCGGTCTTCGGGGCCGACGTGGCCGGGCAGGTGCTCGGACGGCTGGCCGACCAGCGGGCCCCCCGGGAGGGGCCGTTCCCGACGCTGACCGAGCGGGAGCTCGAGGTGCTGGACCTGATCGCCGGCGGCCGCTCGAACACCGAGATCGCCCGGACCCTGGTGCTCTCGGACAAGACCGTGCGCAACCACGTCTCGAACATCTTCGCCAAGCTCGGTGTCCCGGACCGGGCGCAGGCGATCGTGCGGGCCAGGCAGGCCGGGCTCGGGTGACCAGGGCGCGCCGACGGCGCGGAGTCGGCCCACCGACCCCGCGCAGTCCGTCGTACGTCAGCCGGCCGGCTTCGCGTAGGCCGCGACGCCGGTGTCGAGGATGACGCACGGCGCGTCTCCGACCACCCAGGCGTCATGGCCGGGCTCGATGCGGACGACGTCGCCCTCGCCGACGGTGGACTCGCTGCCGTCGTCCATCCGGATCGTCATCGTGCCGGAGAGGCAGATCCCGGTGTGGAGCACCTGGCAGGAGTCCGTGCCGGCGATCGGCTTCACGTCGGCGGACCAGCGCCAGCCCGGCTCGAACACGCCCTTGCCGAGGGTGAAGTCACCGAGCGTCACGACGTCCATGTGCCCGTGCGCGTGGAACGGCCGGGTCTCGTGCGGCTTGTCGATGCTGCGTGACTCGACAGCGGTCATGGAAACACCTCCCTGATCGGAACGGTGGCCCTCCGCGGTCACCGTCCACGGTAGGCCGCGCGGACCGGACAGGCCCGCACGGACCGGGCGGTGCTAGACATCTCCCGCCGCGTCGTCCGGCAGAGCACTCAGCGCTGCGCGTACTCCTTGAGCAGGCTCCGGCCGATGATCATCTTCTGGATGTCGGCGGTGCCCTCGCCGATCAGCAGGAACGCCGCTTCCCGGTAGAGGCGCTCGATCTCGTACTCCTTGGAGTAGCCGTAGCCGCCGTGGATGCGGAACGACGCCTCGACGACCTCGTTGCAGTACTCCGCGGCGAGGTACTTCGCCATGCCGGCCTCGACGTCGTTGCGCTCGCCGCGGTCCTTGAGGCGGGCGGCGCGGACCATCATCGCGTGCGCGGTCTCGACCTTGGTGGCCATCTCCGCGAGCCGGAACAGGATCGCCTGGTGGTCGGCGATCTTCTTGCCGAACGTCTCGCGCTGCTGGGAGTAGGCGATGCCGAGCTCGAACGCGCGGTTCGCGACGCCGACCGCGCGGGCGGCCACGTTGACGCGGCCGACCTCGACGCCGTCCATCATCTGGTAGAAGCCCTGGCCGGGCTCGCCGCCGAGGATCTGGTCCGCGGAGATCGGGTGACCCTCGAACACCGCCTCGGTGGTGTCGACGCCCTTGTAGCCCATCTTGTCGATCTTGCCGGGGATGGTCAGGCCGGGCGCGGTCTCGCCGAACCCGGGCTCCTTCTCGACCAGGAACGTGGTCATGTTGCGGTAGACCGAGTCGGCACCCTCGTCGGTCTTGACCAGCACCGCGATCAGGTTGGACGAGCCGCCGTTGGTCAGCCACATCTTCTGGCCGGTGATCGTGTAGCCGCCGTCGTCGCCCTTCACGGCCTTGGTCTTGATGGCGGAGACGTCGGAGCCCAGCGAGGGCTCGGACATCGAGAACGAGCCGCGGACCTCACCGGCGGCCATCTTCGGGAGGTACCTCTGCTTCTGCTCCTCGGTGCCGTGCTGCATGAGCATGTAGGCCACGATGAAGTGCGTGTTGATGACGCCCGAGACCGACATCCAGCCGCGGGCGATCTCCTCGACGACCAGCGCGTAGGTGAGCAGGGACTCGCCGAGGCCGCCGTACTCCTCGGGGATCATCAGGCCGAAGATGCCGAGCTCCTTGAGGCCCTCGACGATCTCGGTGGGGTACTCGTCCTGGTGCTCGAGCTCGGTCGCGACCGGCAGGATCTTGTCGTTGACGTACTGCCGGACGGTCTTGACGATCTCCTCCTGGATGTCGGTCAGACCGTCGGTCTCGCAGAGCCGCGCCATGGTGAACCTTTCGCGTCAGGTCGATCGAGAGGGGTCGAGCGCTGCTGAGTCTAGGTGCGCGCCGACGCCCGTGGAGCGTGGGAAAGGTCACGCCGTCACGGCCTCGGGCAGCGGCGTCAGAAGCGCCCGAGGACCCGTCGTACGCCGGCCCGCGCGCGCCCGAGGAGGCGGCCGGCCGACCCGCCGGAGGCGGCGGTGAGGCGCCGGCGCTGGCGTCGTACGTCGACGAGCATGTCGGCGATCGTGGCCGCGGCCGCGTCGACCAGCTCGGCGTCGGTGACCGTGTCCGGGTGCCGCCGCGGCTCGAGCTCGGGCGGGGTGCGGAGGGCGTCGACCGAGCCGACCACGTGGTAGCCGGCGGCCTCGATCGCGGCCAGGCCGCGCTCGCCGCGCTCGCGCAGCTCGGCGACCCGCGCCGGGGACGGCCAGAACCGCTCGCCCCCGCGCGGCACCAGCTTGTCCTGGGCGAGGTAGCCGCGGATCCAGACGCCCTTGTCGACCGGCGCGCTGAACTCGCCGAGGTGCGGGTTGATCCGCCGCAGCAGCTCGACCTCCACCACGCCGAGGGACTCGTTGGGCTGGGAGACGGTGGTGTCGCAGGAGTCGGGGTCGACGTCGAGCAGCCCCGCGAACCGGCGCCAGAGCGCGTCCTTGGGCTCGTCGCGGCCGGGCAGCGTCACGAGGTGCACGTGGCCCCGCGGCAGTGGGCCGCCCCAGCGCTCGAGGACGTCGGCGAGGTCGTTGGTGTCCCAGCCCCACTCGTCGGACGGGTCGCCGCCGGTCCCGGGTGGATAGGTGTCGATCGGTCCGGTGGCGCCGTTCTTGACCCACTCCTGCCAGCGCGCGGTGACCAGGCCGACGATCTCGCGGGCGGTGACCACGACGTGCACCTCGGCGTCACCGAGGTCGGCCACGGCCCGGCGTACCTGCTCGGCGCTGGCGCCGGCGAAGAACTCGTGGCTGATCAGCGCGGTGCCGGACCACGCGCGGGTCTCGGCCAGCAGCTGGTCCCACGCCTTGTGCGCGTCGGGGTGCCGCCGGTCGAGCCCCTTCTCCTCGCGCACCACGCCGCTGGCCCACAGGTGCTGGCGCGGTCCGAACCCGGGCAGCAGCACGCCCTGCTCGCGCAGGACGTCCTTGTTGGCCCACGCGATGGACTGGAGGTACGTCGTGCCGGTCTTGGGGAGCCCGACGTGCAGGAGGACCCGGCGTGCCATCGACGAACGGTCAGCCGAGGTTCTTGGTGTAGCGCTCCATCACCTCGGTGATGCGCGCCTCGTCGCGCCGCGCCACGGGCAGCAGCAGCTCCTGGACCACGTCGGTCAGCTCCGCGAGCCGCAGGTTGAGCTGCCGGCACTCCTGGACCTCGGCCTCGAGCTCGGTCACCCGGGCCGAGAGCTTGACCATGTCCACCCGGGCGCCGCCGGCCTGGCGGACCTTGTTCACCCCGCGGGAGAGCTTCGTGCGCACGTTCATGCCTGCCATTCGACCACCAATCGACAGATCCGACGACGTCCGGCACGCGGGCGTCGCTGTTGCGTCCCCGGGCGACGGCCCAGGTTCTTGTCCTCGCGGGCCACGACCGTGGCGCCACGCGCCTCGAGCTCGCTGATCACGACCTCGGGCGAGAGCGGGTGCAGGTGACGTCGCCGGGCGAACCCGGCCCCCACCGGCCGCTGGCCGTCCTGCTCGGGGACCAGGAACTCGAGGTAGAGCCGGCCGCCCCCCGACAGGACCATCTGGGCGAACCGCCAGAGGTTCTGCCGGCCGACCGGGTTGGTCGCGTCGGCGACGTGGCGGGCGGTCACGATGCGCGGGCCGTCGTGCGGGGCGTGGGCCAGCCGCGCGCCCCAGCCGAGGACCTGGCGCAGCTCGAGCAGGTTGAACGTGTGGTACGTCGCGGGCACGCCGGCCTCGCGGGCCTGCTCGGCGAGGCGCTCGGCTCCGCGCGGGGAGTAGTCGAGCCCCACCGCCGGCACGCCGTTCTCCGCGAACCAGTAGGGGTCGACGCCACGACCGGTGCCGACGTCGACGACCTCGGCGATGTCCGCCTCGCGCTCGCGCACCCAGCGGGCCAGCCCGCTCGGCTGGATCCGGGGCGCCGTGCGCCGGTGCGCCGAGGAGTAGATGCGGTCCCACTCCTCACGCTTGATGCGGGTGCCGCGGAACCAGCCGTTGAGACGGCGATGGGTCGAGCGCGGGGTCTCGAAGTGGAACGCCGGGTCCGGCACCCGCCAGTGCGGGCCGTAGGTGGCGGCGAGGAAGCGGTCGGTGTCGGCGGGTGCCGGCAGCGTGCGTCCCTCGAGCGTCGTGGTGCCAAGCGGGAAGATCCAGTCACGCTCGAACGGGGTGCGGATCTCGCCCATCAGGACCAGGTTCCCGTCGTGCAGGAAGCCGCCGAACACGTCGAGCCCGCGGACCGAGCCGTCGGCCTCGATCACGTCGACCTTGAACGCGGCCCCGCTGTAGCGGGTGATCCGGTACCCCATGTCGGCGAGCCGGCGCTGGATGCGGAACGACTCGCGGACCACGTCGACCGGGTGGGTGTGCTCGCTGACGTAGCCGAGGTCGGCGTCGCTGTCGTGGCCGATCAGCTTGCCGCCGCGCACCGCGCCGAGCAGCGTGCCGTACGCGGGGAACGCCTCGATCCCGGCCTTGCGCAGCGCCTGCAGCACCTCCTCGATGGAGTCCAGGAGCGGCGCGACGTGCTCCTCGCTGCGGGTGTCGAAGGTCTGGGCGAGGCGGTTGCTCTTGTCGAGTCCGAGCGGCTTGCCCTCGGCGTTGACGACCGCGATCCGGGTCCCGGGGGCGGCCCGGCCGAGCGTGACCTCCTGCTCGAACACCGTGGTCCCCGAGACGTGCTCGACCAAGGCGAGCGTCGTCGTACCCCGGAGGAAGCGCTGGAGGGCCGGCGGCCAGGCGACGAACTGCCCGCCGTCACGCTCGACGCCGTCGCGGATCAGCCAGAACGACCAGATCCGGCGGCCGTCGAAGAGCACGTCGAGGACGACCTCGCTGCGGGTGGCGGCGAAGATCCCGTCGTCGTCGACGTGGACGCGCGACACCGAAGCCATGCGACGCGGGCTCTCTTTCCGTAGCGTGGGGGGACAGGGCGGGAGCGTACTCCTCCTGTGCCCCGAGTCACGCCTCGCCGGCGCTCTCCCGGCTCGCCCGCAGCTCCCGGGCCGCCTGCCGGACCACCACACCCCGCTCGTAGGAGCGGCGCGCGAGCAGGGTGACCGCCTCCAGGGCGGCGTCGAGCAGGTCCTCGGCCGGCACGTCGTACGACGCCGGGGCGTCGGGGTGCTCCCCGTGCAGGTCCGCGAGGTCCCCGACCACGTGGAACCCCCCGGTGGACAGCGTCTCGACCAGCCAGTCGTTCTCGGCCCGGGCCAGCGCCAGGGCCTCCCCCTCGAGCGCCGGCCGGATCGTCGACGAGCGACGGGACAGCTCGCCGTCGGCCAGGAACCTCTTGATCTCGCCGCGCTGCACCGGCACCGGGAGCTCGGGCTCGCGGGCGTTGACGCGGCGCAGCATCTCGGTGGCCACGAAGTCCAGGGAGGTGTTGCGGCGCTCGGCCTCGAGGGTGTCCATGGCGCGGGGGTCGACCCCCAGCACCGAGCAGAACCGCTCGAACAGGCGCTCCCGGGGGCCGCCCGGCGGCGGGACGGTCACGACGTGGATGCGCTCCGGCGGCACCACCGGCGGCCAGATCGTCAGCACCCGACGGATCCTCCGGCGCTGCTGCAGGCGGTAGGGGTCGGCGACGCCGTGGGCGCAGAAGTCCGGCCAGCTGCGCGTGCCGCCGTTCTTGACGTACTCCTGCCAGGCCGACGGCTCGGCCGCGACCAGGTCGCGCACGGTCACGACCAGGTGCACGTCGGCACCGGCCAGCGACTCGACGAAGGCGGCGACGTCCTCCCGCCGGGCCACCAGCGAGTAGCGCTCGGAGCTGAGCACCGCGCCCCGGGTCGGCGCGGCCTCGACCAGCTTGACCACCTTCGCCCACCTGTCGGTCGGGACCCGACCGGTCCGCTTCGACTTCGCGCCGCTGATCTCGCTGGCGGCGTCGTAGTGGAGCCGATGCCGGCCGATCACGGTCACGCCCTGCCGGGCGAAGGCGTCGCGGTTGGCGTAGAGCAGGGCCTGGAGGTACGTCGTCCCGGTCTTGGGCAGCCCGATGTGGGCGAAGACTCTCGACGGCACCGTTGTCCCTCCTGCCGACCCGCTGGATGGAACCCCCGTGCACGGCATCCTATGCAGGCGGCGCCTTCAGGGTGCCCCGGGCGATCGCGTGCACCTGGCCGGAGACGTGGCAGGCGGTGGCCCGCCCGTCCGTCGCGTCGACCCGGCCGGTGAGGCGCGAGGGCCGGCCCATCTCGACACCCTGCCGGATCCGGTAGCCGCCCCCGTCGGGCAGCACGCCCCTCGCGACCAGGGCCATCCCGAGCCCGGCGGCCGCGGAACCGGTGGCGGCGTCCTCGGCGCCGAGCAGGCCGGGGACGAAGACCCGGGCATGCACGTCGACCGGGCCGCCCACCCGCGCCGGCTGCGTCACCGCGACCAGGTTCACGCCGTCGCAGAGGTCCCGCAGCACCGGCCACCCGTCGTACGTCTCGAGGCGCCGGGTGCCGAGCCGGGCCCGCCCGAGTGCCTCCTCGACCACGGGGACGTGGGTCCAGCCGAGGCCGCAGCCGGCCACCCAGGCCTCGCCGGCCAGGTCGCCGGGCGCGAGTCCGTGGTCGCCGAGGATCGCGTGCACCAGGGGCTCGGGCAGCGGCCCGGCCAGCTCGCTCGGGGTCGCGGACAGCTCGACCCAGTCGCCGTCGAACGCGACCCGCACCTCGCCGGCACCGCAGTGCTGCACCACCGCGCCGCCGTCGATCTCGCCGCGCTCGCGGAGCACCCAGGCGGTGCCGAGCGTCGGGTGGCCGGCGAACGGGATCTCCGCGCTCGGGGTCAGGATCCGGACGTCGTACGCCGACCGGGAGCGGGCGGTGGGGAACGTGGTCTCGGAGTAGCCGAACTCCTGCGCAATCGCCAGCCGCTGTGCATCGGTGAGGTCGGCGCCGCCGTGGACGACCGCGAGCTGGTTGCCGGCGTACGGCGACTCGGCGAACACGTCGACGACGTCGAAGGCGAGCTGGTCGGGAGCCATGCCTGCAGACGCTAACGTGTGTGCCCGTGAGCACCGCCCCCTCCCGCGTCTTCGCGGCCCGCCTCGTCGGGCTGCCGATCTTCGACCCCCAGGGCGACCAGGTGGCCAAGGTCCGGGACTTCGTGGTGGCGCTCCGCTCGGAGGCCAGCCAGCCGCGGGTGCTCGGGATGGTGGCCGAGGTGTTCGGCCGGCGGCGGATCTTCGTGCCGATGACCAGGGTCACCAACATCGACAGCGGGCAGGTCTACACCACCGGACTGCTCAACATGCGCCGCTTCGAGCAGCGGCCCACCGAGACGCTCCTGATCGGCCAGATCCTCGACCGCACCGTCGGCATCAAGGGCAGCGAGGTCACCGGCACCGTCTTCGACGTGGCCATGGAGCAGGCCCGCACCCGCGACTGGGTGCTCAGCCGGGTCGCCCTCCAGGAGCCGAGCCGCGGCTTCCGCCGGCGCGGGCAGACCCACGTGGTCGAGTGGAGCGAGGTCACCGGGCTCATCAGGAGCGAGGAGTCGCAGGGCGCCACCCACCTGCTGGCGGCGATCCAGGAGATGCGCCCGGCCGACGCGGCGAGCATGATCCACGACCTCCCCCCGGCCCGCCGTTCGGCGGTCGTGGCGGCGCTCGACGACGAGCGGCTCGCCGACGTGCTGGAGGAGCTGCCGGAGGAGGACCAGGTCGAGATCCTCGGCCACCTCGACTCCGAGCGCGCCGCCGACGTCCTCGAGGAGATGTCCCCCGACGACGCCGCCGACCTCATCGCCGACCTGCCGCCGGAGACCGCGGCGACGCTGCTCGGGCTGATGGAGCCCGAGGAGGCCGAGGACGTGCGGCGCCTGATGTCGTACGTCGAGAACACCGCGGGCGCGATGATGACGCCCGAACCGGTCATCCTCGGCCCGGACGCCACCATCGCCGACGCGCTGGCCCACGTGCGCAACCCGGAGCTGACCCCGTCGCTGGCCGCGCTGGTCTACGTCTGCCGGCCGCCGCTCGAGACCCCGACCGGCAAGCTGCTCGGCGTCGCGCACATCCAGCGGTTGCTCCGCGAGCCGCCCTCGACGCTGGTCGCCGGCGCCCTCGACGTCTCGATGGAGAACCTCCCCCCGGAGGCCTCGATCGACGAGGTCGCCGCCCACCTCGCGACGTACAACCTGGTCGCGGCGCCGGTCGTCGACGACAACGGCCACCTCCTCGGGGCGGTCACCGTCGACGACCTGCTCGACCACATGCTCCCCGAGGGCTGGCGCGACCGGGCCACCCGTCCGCTGACGCCGCAGGCCCGGCGCCCGGGGGTGGGCCGTGGCTGAGCGCCGTACCCGCCTCGACACCCCGCTCGAGACCCGCCGCCCCCTGGTTCGGCGCCCGGAGTACGACTCCGAGATGTTCGGGGTGTTCGCCGAGCAGTTCGCCCGGTTCATGGGGACCGCCCGGTTCCTCGCCTACATGACGCTGTTCGTCGCGATCTGGATCGGCTGGAACATCCTGGCGCCGGCGGACCTGCGGTGGGACGACTACCCGTTCATCTTCCTCACGCTGATGCTCAGCCTCCAGGCGTCGTACGCCGCGCCGCTGATCCTGCTCGCCCAGAACCGGCAGGAGTCGCGCGACAAGGTGCTCGCCGAGCAGGACCGCCAGGCGAACACCCGGGCGCACGCCGACATGGAGTTCCTCGCCCGCGAGGTCGCCTCGCTGCGGATGTCGGTCGGCGAGGTGACCACCCGCGACTTCCTGCGCTCGGAGCTCAGGGGTCTGCTCAGCGACCTCGACGAGCGGGCCGCCGCCGCGGAGTCCCCCGACGGGGAGCCGGCACCGAGAGGCGGTGACGAAGGCCACGACGCCGACGGCGTCCGGCCCTCGGGCACCACGTAGGCTTGGGGATCATGAGCAGCCCCACCCTCGAGCAGGTCACCGCCGCGCTCGCGACGGTCAACGACCCCGAGATCAAGCGTCCCATCACCGAGCTCGACATGGTCGACTCGGTCGACGTCGCCGACGACGGCAGCGTGTCGGTCAAGGTGCTGCTCACCGTCGCCGGCTGCCCGCTCAAGGACACCATCAACCGCGACGTCACCGCCGCCGTCCAGGCGGTCCCCGGCGTCACCTCGGTCGCCCTCGAGCTCGGCGTGATGACCGCCGAGCAGCGCGCACACCTCCAGCAGACCCTCCGCGGCGGCCAGGCCCAGCGGGAGATCCCGTTCGCCCAGCCCGGCTCGCTGACCAAGGTGTTCGCCATCGCCAGCGGCAAGGGCGGAGTCGGCAAGTCCTCGGTCACCGTCAACCTCGCCGTCGCCATGGCCGGGCAGGGGCTCAAGGTCGGCATCGTGGACGCGGACATCTACGGCCACTCGGTGCCCGCGATGCTCGGTGTCGGGGACGAGCGGCCCACCCAGGTCGAGGACCTGATCATGCCGGTGCCGACCGCCTCCGGCGTCTCCGTGATCTCGATCGGCATGCTCAAGCCGCGCCGCGACCAGGTCGTCGCCTGGCGCGGCCCGATGCTCGACCGGGCGCTCGTCCAGATGCTGTCCGACGTCTACTGGGGCGACCTCGACGTGCTGCTGCTCGACCTCCCGCCGGGCACCGGCGACGTCGCGATCTCGCTCGGCCAGCACCTGCCGAACGCCGAGGTCGTCGTGGTCACCACCCCGCAGGAGGCCGCGGCCGAGGTGGCCGAGCGGGCCGGCACGATGGCGTCGATGATGCACCAGCGCGTGGTCGGGGTGGTCGAGAACATGTCGTTCCTCCCCTGCCCGCACTGCGGCCCCGAGCACCAGATCGACGTGTTCGGCTCCGGCGGCGGCGAGCGGGTGGCGACGACCCTCTCCGCCCGCTTCGGGTACGACGTGTCCGTGCTCGGCCGGATCCCGCTCGACCTGTCCCTCCGCGAGGGCGGGGACACCGGCAAGCCGATCGTCGAGGCCGACCCCACCGCGCCGGCCGCGGCCGAGCTGACCAGGGTCGCCGAGGGCCTCTCCGGCCGTGGCCGCGGCCTCGCCGGCATGCAGCTCGGCCTCACCCCGTCGTCCAGGTTCTGACCCGTGTTCGGCATCGGGCTCCCGGAGCTGACGGTGATCCTCGTGGTCGCCGTGTTCGTGTTCGGGCCCGAGCGGCTGCCTGAGTTCGCGCGCCAGGCCGGCCGGTTCCTGCGCCAGATGCGCACCTATGCCGACGCCGCCCGTGACGACATCCGCCGTGAGCTCGGCCCGGACTTCGCCGACCTCGAGCTGCGCGACCTCGACCCCCGCACGATCGTCCGCAAGCACATCCTCGAGGCGATGGACGAGGACGACGAGCCCCCGCTCCGCGCCGGCCTGCGCCCCCTCGCCGACGGCGAGCTCCCGCCGTACGACATCGACGCCACCTGACCGCCGAGCGGCCAGCTCTTGCGCAATGGCTGGCCGCTCGACCCGCCATTCCTGGCCGCTCGGGCGGGGTGGGTCAGAGGGGGTGGGTCAGAGGGGGTGGGTCAGAGGGGGTGGACGGCGGCGAGGGCGGTGAAGGCGACCAGCACCGGACCCGTCCTCGTCCCGGGTGGAGTCTCACCGAGGTGGGCCTCGACGAAGTCGGCGCCGACCCGGCCCAGGCGCGCGTCGTACGTCGTGCCGTCGCGCAGCAGCAGCCGGCACGGGTCGCGGGCCTCGGCCACCCGGCGCAGCGCGGAGCCGAGGCCGAGTCTCGCGGTCACCGGCCAGGCGGCCTCGGCGACCGACCGGGCGGGGAGCCCGCGGACCACCTGGACCGCCGGCAACCGCACGATCCAGCCCTGGCCGGCGACGTCGAGCAGGCACCAGCCGGCCGCCACCCGCTGCAGGGTGCCCTCCAGCGCGCCGACGCCCTCGACGGTCAGGGAGACCGGGGCACCGACCGCAGCCATCAGCCGTGCTGCCAGCGCGACCTCGGCGTACGCCGACCGGGCCTGCTCGGCCACCTCCCCCTCACGCTCCGCCGCAAACGCCGCCTCCGCCTGCTGCTCGAGGTCGTCGAAGAGCGCGAACAGCTGCTCCTCCCAGCGAGGGTCCCGAGTCATGGGCCGACCCTCACCGGCCGGACCGCGCGGTGTCAACATCCGGACCGCGACCACGAGTCAGCCGGTGCCACCGCCGGCGTGCGTCTCGACGTAGTCCTCGACGTGCTTCCGCCACAGCTCGATGGACCGGGGGGTCTCGGACTGCACGTCCCCCACCGGCCAGTCGGCGTACATGACCGCGGCGTCGCGCGGGTAGGCCTTGCTCACCCAGTCCACGAACGGGCCCCACATCTGCTGTCCGAACCCGTTCGCGCCGGGGCTCTGGACCTGACCGGCCTCCACGATCTTCCCGTCCTTGACGGCGAACGAGAACGTGTTCAGGTCGTAGGGTCCCTTCCCGAGCTGGTCGGAGCCGAAGGCGTGGAGCTTGTAGGCACACGACACGTAGGTCCCCTCGGACGACCTCCGGATGGTGTCGCAGCTGTCGAGCAGGAACTTCGCCTGGACCGCCTCCAGCCAACGGTTGCCCCGCTGCCAGTGGTCGTCGCCGTACTGGTCCACCCACAGGTCGAGGACGGCGTCGTCGGCCAGGTAGGAGGCGGCACGCTCCCGGTCGAAGGAGCCGTAGGCGTCGACGAACGCGGCGGCGGTCTGCTCGGCCCCGCGCTCCTGCGCCGGAGGGGCAGGCTGGGAGTCGCGGGAGACCGTGCCCGGCAGCCAGGCGATCAGTGCCGCGGCGGCAGCGACCGCCACGAGCCCTCCCGCTGCCCAGCCCTTCCGGCGCCGCTTCGCCTGTCGCTCGGTGTCGGCCTCGAACCTCGTCAGGAGCTCGTCGGTGCGTGTCTCGTTCATGGCGTCCTCCGCGTGCTGGTCGAGCACCGCTGCCAGCCGGCGCTCCAGCTCTGATGTGGTCATGACCCCGCCTCCATGGATCGGGCGAGGGCGTCGATTCCTCGACTGGCATGCCTCTTGATCGAGCCCGGGGACACCTGGAGCGTCTCGGCGATCTCGGCTTCGGACTGGTCGAGGTAGTAGCGCAGCACGAGCACCTGGCGCTGGCGGGTCGGAAGCCGCGTCAGCGCGCGCCACAGGCGGTCGGCCTCGTCGTGCTCGATGGCGCCCTGCTCGGCGGACTCGAGCGTCTCGGCCCGCGGGACCATCATCAGTCGGCGGGTGGCGGCCCGCTGTCCGCCGCGCAGCCGGTCGCGCCCGCCGTTGACGACGGCCCGGTTAAGGTAGGCGACCGCGGCGTTGGGGTCGCGCAGGTGCCGCCACCGTCGGTAGAGACCGACGAACGCGTCCTGGACGACGTCCTCGGCGACTGCCCGGTCGTCGACGAGGAGGGCCGCGAGCCCGACCAGGCGCCGGTGCTGGCTCCGGAAGAGGCTCGCGACCGCGTCCGCGCGCCCGAGCCCGGCGAGCTCGTCGGCCGCTCGCACCTCGTCCACGTGGCTCACGCCCCTCATGACCGATCAGACGTCTCAGCGTGGCGCCGGTTGACCGGAGCGGACAAGAGGGCCCGGAACGGCCTGTCCGGTCCAGAACTCCGACCTGTGGAAGGTCGATTGACAACTTCGACGAACAAGCCTTGACTGAAGCAAACGCAAGCAAACGAAGGCATCGGACATGTTGACTCGGCGACGTGAGAGCGGCCGGCCCTCGGGGTCCCCGGCTTCCTCGCTCACCCGCTGCCTGCTCGTCGAGACCACGGCCACCGCCGCGGCGACGGTCGTCCTGCGCCTCCTGTCCCCCGACCTGGCCTCCCTGCGGCACGCGGTCCCCGCGGGCGCCCCGTTCGACGTCCTTCTCGCCAAGGTCGCGGCGGTGTCGCTCGCGGCGTGCGTGCTGTGGGCGTGGATGGCCACGACCGCCGTCGTGGTCGAGGCGGTGACGGGCGTGCGGGTGCAGCGCGGCGGCTGCCCCCGCGTCGTACGGCGCGCGGTGCTGCTCGCCTGCGGCGTCGCCCTCGTCGCCGGCACCACCCCCGCGAACGCCACCACGGACGGACCGAGCGCCGTCGCCGAGGCGCGGGCCCCCGGCGGCGAGGACCGCTCGATCCTGGCCGGCCTGCCGATGCCCGACCGTCCGGCGGGCCCGGCGCGCCCGACCGTCGCCCCCACCCCCGTGCTTGCGGCCCGCCCACCGCACGACCCGGTCGCACCCCGGCACGGCGAGGTCGTCGTCCGGCCCGGCGACACGCTCTGGGACATCGCGGCGCGCGACCTCCCCGCCGAGGCTCCGCCCGCGGCGGTGTCCCGGCACTGGCAGCGGATCTGGACGGCCAACCGGGCCACGGTCGGCGCCGACCCCGACCTGCTCCGACCCGGCACCGCCCTCCGGCTGCCACCGCGAAAGGACGCCTGATGTCACCGTTCCACGACAACGTCACGCCGCTCCCGGGCCACCGCCCCGGCTGGTCCGCGCTCACCAGCATCCAGGGCACGCTCGCGCTCGACCTCGAGCCCGACCTCGGCCCGCCGTGGACCCCGGACACTCTGCCGCTGGAGGGCGCCGACGTCGTCCCGGTCGCCGCCAGCACCCGCCGCGACCTGCACCGCTGGGCGATGACCTTCCTGCAGGCGGTCGTCGAGGTGATCGGCGGCGACCGCCCCGCCGCCCAGCTGGTGCGCTGGACGGTCCCCGACGTCCACCAGAAGCTCGCCTACCGGGCCGGCGTCGTCGCCCGCGCCGGGGTGCACCAGGCCGGCCAGGGGCGCGGGCGTCGGCCCGTGGTCCGACCCCAGGTCGAGAACGTCCGCACCTGCTTCGTCGACGACGCCGTGGTGGAGGTGTGCGCGCGAGTTCGGTACGGCGAGCGGAACCGGGCCGTCTGCGGGCGGCTGGAGCTGATCGCGGGCAGGTGGCAGTGCGTGGTTCTCGAGTTCGGGTAGGCCTCAGCCGTCCTCACCGTTTCCGGCCAACCCGCTCGGGCTGGTCGGGATGCGCCGGCTGCGGACCCCGGTCACCTCGCCGAGGCATCAGTTCTCGTCGCTCCGCTGGCGCTCCGCGACAAGAACGGACCCTCGGCTCCTGACCCGCGTCCCCGGCTCTCGCTCGCTGCGCTCGCTCAGCCGTTGACGCGGGTCGTGAGGCCAGTCGGACCCCCGGGCGCACCGTGGCACTTCTTGTACTTCTTGCCGGAGCCGCACGGGCAGTCGGCGTTGCGGCCGACGCCGGCGAACGGGTCGTCCGCGGTGGTGACGGTGCCCCCCTGCGCGGTCGCGTCGCCGCCCTCGTCGGGACCGGAGTACGAGAGGTTCTGCGGCTGCTTGGGGGCCTCGAGGCCCTTGGCCTTGATCCGCAGGGCCTCCCTGCGCTCCTCCTCGGCGGCAGCGGCGACCGCCTCCGCCTCGGCGACGACGTCAGCCTCCTCGTCGGTCTCCTCCTCGAACTCGACCTGGAGGTTGAAGAGGAAGCCGACCGACTCCTCCTTGATGCCGTCCATCATCGCCGCGAACATGTCGAAGCCCTCGCGCTGGTACTCCACGAGCGGGTCGCGCTGCGAGTAGGCCCGCAGGTAGATCCCCTCGCGGAGGTAGTCCATCTCGTAGAGATGGTCGCGCCACTTCCGGTCGAGCACCGACAGCACCACGCGGCGCTCGAGCTCGCGGAGGTTCTCCGCGCCGATCTCGCCCTCGCGCACGTCGTACGCCGTCTGGGCGTCCTTCTTCAACGTCTCGATGAGCTCCTCGCGGGTCAGGTTGGCCTTGCCACCCGCCTGTGCCTCGAGCTTCGCGCGGTCGACGGAGACCGGGTAGAGCTGCTTGAGCGCGGTCCACAGCGCCTCGAGGTCCCACTCCTCGGCGAAGCCCTCGGTGGACCCCACGACGTAACCCTCGATCACGTCGTCGATGAAGCCGCGCATCTGGGTCTCGAGGTCAGCGCCCTCGAGCACCTCCCGCCTCTCGCCGTAGATCACGTGACGCTGGCGGTCCATGACGTCGTCGTACTTGAGGACGTTCTTGCGGGACTCGAAGTTCTGCGACTCGATCTGGCCCTGGGCGTTCGCGATCGCGCCGGTGACCCGCTTGTTCTCGATGGGCACGTCGTCCGGGACCTTGAGCACGGTCAGCACCCGGTCCACCCAGTCGGACTTGAACAGCCGCATCAGCTCGTCCTGGAGGGAGAGGTAGAAGCGGGACTCGCCCGGGTCGCCCTGACGACCGGACCGACCGCGGAGCTGGTTGTCGATGCGGCGGGACTCGTGGCGCTCGGTGCCGACCACGTAGAGGCCGCCGAGCCCCTTCACCTCGTCGTGCTCGTTGGCCACCTGCTCCTTGATCCGCTCCACCATGGACGGCCACGCGGCTTCGTACTCCTCGGAGGACTCCACCGGGTCGAGGCCCTGCTTGCGCAGCTCGGCGTCGGCGAGGAACTCCACGGAGCCGCCGAGCATGATGTCGGTGCCGCGTCCGGCCATGTTGGTGGCGACCGTGACCGCGCCCTTGTGGCCCGCGAGCGCGACGATCTTCGCCTCGTCCGCGTGGTGCTTGGCGTTCAGGACGGTGTGCGGGATGCCCTTCTTCTTCAGCAGCCCGCCGAGCAGCTCGGACTTCTCGACCGAGACGGTGCCGACCAGGATCGGCTGGCCCTTGCCGTGCCGCTCGGCGATGTCCTCGACGACCGCGAGGTACTTCGCCTCCTCGGTGCGGTAGACGAGGTCGGGCTGGTCGGCACGGACGAACGGCTTGTTGGTCGGGATCGGCACCACGCCGAGGCCGTAGATCTTGTCGAACTCCGAGGCCTCGGTCATGGCGGTACCGGTCATGCCGGAGAGCTTGGTGTAGAGGCGGAAGTAGTTCTGCAGGGTGACGGTCGCGAGCGTCTGGTACTCCTCGCGGACGGTCACGCCCTCCTTGGCCTCGATCGCCTGGTGCAGGCCGTCGTTGTAGCGGCGGCCGGCCAGCATGCGGCCGGTGTGCTCGTCGACGATGAGCACCTCGCCGTCCATGACGACGTACTCCTTGTCGCGGCGGAACAGCTCCTTGGCCTTGATGGAGTTGTTGAGGAAGGAGATGAGCGGAGTGTTGACCGAGTCGTAGAGGTTCTCGATGCCGAGGTGGTCCTCGACCTTGGTGATGCCCGGCTCGAGCACCGAGATCGTGCGCTTCTTCTCGTCGGTCTCGTAGTCGACGTCCTTGGTCAGGGTGCGCGCGACCTTGGCGAACTCGGCGTACCAGCGGACCTCGTCCTGCGTGGGGCCGGAGATGATCAGCGGCGTGCGGGCCTCGTCGATGAGGATCGAGTCGACCTCGTCGACGATCGCGAACGAGTGGCCGCGCTGCACGCAGTCCTCGATCGAGGAGGCCATGTTGTCGCGGAGGTAGTCGAAGCCGAGCTCGTTGTTGGTGCCGTAGGTGATGTCGCAGTTGTAGGCCTCGCGACGCTCGGACGGCTTCATCTCCGGCAGGATCACGCCGGTCGAGAGACCGAGGAAGTGGTGGATGCGGCCCATCCACTCGGCGTGGTACTTCGCGAGGTAGTCGTTGACGGTGACCACGTGGACGCCCTCGCCGGCCAGGGCGTTGAGGTACGCCGGCAGGGTCGCGACCAGGGTCTTGCCCTCGCCGGTCTTCATCTCGGCGATGTTGCCGAAGTGCAGCGCGGCGCCGCCCATGATCTGCACGTCGTAGTGGCGCTGGCCGATCACCCGGCGGGCGGCCTCGCGCACCGTCGCGAACGCCTCCGGCATGATGTCGTCGAGCGTCTCGCCCTTGGCCAGGCGCTCCTTGAACTCCGGGGTCAGGGCCCGGAGCTCGGCGTCGCTCATCGCCGTGAAGTCGTCCTCGATGGCGTTGACGGCCTTGGCGACGCCCTCGAGCTGGCGCAGGATCTTGCCTTCGCCGATGCGGAGGATCTTGTCGAGAATGGCAGGCACGGTGATGAGCTCCTGGAGGGGCGGCGAACCCGGTGTCGCCGCGGACGTGGATGTGCGGCTGCCACTCTACCCAGCGCACCGAAGCCTGCCCCATCTCGGGCAGCCGGCCCGCCGAGCGGGCCGGGGTGAGCGTGCAGCCCCTGCTCCGCCGGCTCGGCAGCCGCGACGGCCTGCTCGAGGCCACCTTCGCGCTCGCCACCGCCCTCGTGGAGGCCGAGCGCCGCGCCCCGGCGGGCGACGTACCGGCGGTGATGCGGGCGATCGTCGACCACTACGACTCAGACGGGGACGGCGTGATCGTGCTGCTCTGACCAGCCCGCGAGCGGGGCGTTGACGGGGCACCGGCGACTTCGCAAGATTTCGGGGCGACACCCGTCGACGAACGCGAGGCACCCCATGGCCGATGCTCACGCCCCCTGGTGGCGGCACGCCGTCATCTACGAGGTCTACCCCCGCAGCTTCGCGGACGGGAACGGCGACGGCGAGGGCGACCTCGCCGGGCTCCGGGCGCGGCTCCCCTATCTCCGGGACATCGGCGTCGACGGCATCTGGATCGCCCCGTGGTACCCCTCGCCGATGGCCGACGGCGGGTACGACGTCAGCGACTACACCGGCATCGACCCGCGCTACGGCACCCTCGACGAGGCCGACGCCCTGATCCGCGAGGCGCACGACCTGGGCCTGCGGGTCATCGTCGACGTGGTCCCCAACCACACCTCCGAGCAGCACCCGTGGTTCCGGGCCGCCCTCGCGGCGGCGCCCGGGTCTCCCGAACGTGCCCGCTACCTCTTCCGCGACGGTGCCGGTCCCGACGGGGACCGGCCCCCGAACAACTGGATCAGCTGCTTCGGCGGCGGCGCGTGGGAGCGGGTCACCGAGCCAGACGGCACGCCCGGACAGTTCTACATGCACATGTTCGCGCCCGAGCAGCCCGACCTCGACTGGAGCAACCCGGACGTGGTCGAGGCCTTCGACGGGATCCTACGGTTCTGGTTCGACCGCGGGGTCGACGGCATCCGCGTCGACGCCGCCCCCGCGATGGGCAAGGCCGCCGACCTCCCCGACGCCGACTACGGGCCGGAGCCGGCGTTCCGCACCCTGGAGTGGACCGACAACCCCCACTGGGACGTCGACCACGTGCATGACATCTTCCGCCGCTGGCGCACCGTCGCGGACGCCTACGACGGCGACCGCGTGTTCGTCGCCGAGGCCGTGGTCAGCGGCACCCGGCTGCGCAACTACCTGCGACCGGACGAGATGCACACCGCGTTCAACTTCCCCTACATGAAGACCGCCTGGGAGGCCTCGGCACTGCGCGCGGTGATCGACGAGACCATCGACCTGCTGGCTCCCATGGGCGCCCCCGCCACCTGGGTGCTGGCCAGCCACGACGAGACCAGGCTGGTCAGCCGCTACGGCCGGGCCACCACCTCCTCCGGGCACGTCGCCGACGGTCAGGGCGAGCCCGTCGACCTGGCGCTCGGCACCCGCCGGGCCCGGGCTGCGACGCTGCTGATGCTGGCGCTGCCGGGCGGGGCCTACCTCTACCAGGGCGAGGAGCTCGGCCTGCCCGAGGTCGACGACCTGCCCGACGAGGTGCTGCAGGACCCGATGTTCGCGCGCAGCAACGGCGCCATGCGCGGCCGCGATGGCTGCCGGGTGCCGCTGCCGTGGTCGGGCGACCACCCGCCGTACGGCTTCGGTGCGGAGGGCGTGGCCACCTGGCTGCCGCAGCCCGCGGACTGGGCGCCGCTCACCGCCGAGGCGCAGGCGGCCGATGCCGGGTCGATGCTGTCGCTGCACCGGGACGCGCTCCGGATCCGTCGCGAGGTGGCCGCCCTGTGCACCGACCACCTCAGCTGGCGGGCCGCACCGGACGGGGTGCTGGACTTCGATCGCGGCCCCGGATTCCGCTGCGTGGTCAACCTCTCGGGAGCGCCGCTGCCGCTCACGGACGCCTCCGTGCTGCTCAGCAGCCTGCCCCTGGAGGCCGGCGCACTCCCTCACGACGCCGCGGCCTGGCTGGGCGACTGACAGCCGGTCCCGGAGGCGTCGCGCACGCGGGCTGGCACGTCCGGGCTGACCCCTTCGGGGGGTTGTCGAACATGCTGGCCTGTTCGGCTGCGGAGAGGTCCTCCGGTGGGAAAGGATGCGCTGCGCGCGTCCGTCCGGGACCCGCCGTCACGAGGGGAATCCACCATGGTCACACGTGGGCTCGGGCCACGGCCCGCCCGTATCGTCGTCTCCGGACTGACCGCCGTCGTCGTCGGCGCGGCCGGCCTCGCCACCACCGTCACCAGCCCGGCCACCGCCGCCGACCCGTGCGTCACCGCCTTCCCGGAGTCCGGCCTGACCGACGGCCAGGCGGTCGAGGGCCTCACCGTCAGCAAGGGAACGGACCCCGAGTCCGGAGCGTTCACCGGCACCATCTCGGGCGCCCCGCTCCAGGACGGCATCGCTCCCGGCGTCGACCTGATCCTCGCCGAGCTGACGTCGCCGGCCGTGGACAAGAACGGCATCTGGGCCGGCATGTCCGGTTCGCCGGTGTACGCCGACCCCGAGCACACCCAGCTGATCGGTGCGGTGTCCTACAGCCTCAACGAGGGCAGCACCCACCTGGCCGGCATCACCCCGGCCTCGGCGATGCTCGACCTGATGCCGGCCCCGGCGGCCACCGTCGCGATCCCGCGCAAGGTCGCGGACCGCCTGGTCGCCGACGGCGTCGCCACCCGCGCCCAGCTCGCCAACGGCATGCGCCCGCTGCCGACCCCGATCGGCGTCTCCGGCCTGACCAGCCGCCGCTTCGACCAGCTCGCCGGCTGGCTCGACAGCCAGGGTCCGGTGGCGAACGCCACGATCGGCTCCACCACCTCGACGGCCGACGCCTCCGACATCGTGCCCGGCGGCAACATCGCCGCCTCGCTCGGCTGGGGATTCGTCTCCGCCGCCGCGGTCGGCACGGTCACCGCGGTGTGCGGCAACGACGTGGTCGCGTTCGGCCACCCGTTCAACTACACCGGCGACTCGACGTACTCGCTGCACCCGGCGGACGCGGTGGCGATCGTCCCGGGCGCCACGTTCGGCGGCTACAAGCTGGCCAACCTCGGCGACCGGGTCGGCACCATCTCCGACGACCACCTCGCCGGCATCCACGGCACGTTCGACGCAGGCCCGACGGCGTACGACGTGAGCTCCACGGCGACCTACCAGGGCAGGACCGTCTCCGGCACCACCCACGTCACCGTCGCCGACCTGGTGACGGACGCCGGGCTCGCGAACGCGTTCGCTGCCAGCGACCGCGCCATGGACAAGTACGGCAAGGGCACGGCCAGGGCGTCCTGGACGATCACCGGCAAGCGTCGCAGCGGAGCTGCGTTCGAGCTGACCCACAGCGACGTCTACACCGACACGTACGACGTCTCGTCGGCGCCGCTCATGGACCTGGCGATGCAGGCCTACACGCTGCTGGAGAACCAGTCCGAGGCGGTCACGATCACGGGCATCTCGACCGCCACGACGATCAGCGACGAGGCCGTCAGCTGGCGGATCGGCCGTACCTACTGGCGCAAGAACGGCGCCTGGAAGCGGGTCACCGCCAAGTCCCCGGCCGTCGTCAGGGCCGGCCGGACCGCGAACATCCGGGTGGAGCTCTACTCGCGTGACGCCGCCTCGAGGTACGTCACCGTCCCGGTGACCGCCTCCCGCAAGTCCGCGGGCCGCACCGGCCGGCTGGCCCTGCAGGGCGGCTTCTCGGGCGGCGAGGACTACTACTTCTACGACAGCTCCGAGGAGTTCGTCGACGCGTACGGCGACTCCATGGTCGGCGGAAGCGTGCCGGAGAGCATCCCCGCGGTGCTCGAGCAGCTGCGTGCCGACCAGAGGAACGACACCATCGCCTCGACGTTCACCGTCCGCGGCACCGCCACGAAGAAGCGGAGCCTCGCGCTCGGCCAGGTGGTCTCCGGCAGCGTCCTGGTGCCCGTGGTCGTCCGCCCCTGACCCCGACCCGCCGGCCGCCGTACCCTGCAACTCGTTGCCCATGTAACGCGGTGTTCTTGTCACTCAGCACGTGCTCGAACCAGCACTGACCGACAAGAACACCGCGTTACAGCGGTTGTCGGGGGGCGGTTCAGAAGCGGAGCAGCGGGGCCAGGTCGCCACGGTCGGTGACCGAGATGCCGGAGAGGTCGAGCCAGGCGGCCAGGGCCTTCAGCTCGTCGGCCAGCTCCTCGGCGGTCTCCTCGGGCGCTCCCGGCTCGGCGTACGCAGCCTTCACCAGCAGGGTGCCCGACGGGCGGTCGGCCTTGAGGTCGACCCGGGCCACGATCTCGTCCCCGAGCAGGAACGGCAGCACGTAGTAGCCGTGCACCCGCTTCTCCGGAGGGGTGTAGATCTCGATCCGGTAGTGGAAGTCGAAGAGCCGCTCGGTCCGCTCGCGTTCCCACACCACCGGGTCGAACGGGCTGAGCACGGCCCGCGCATCCACCCTGCGGGGCAGCCGCGCATCGCGATGGAGGTACGCCGGACGCGTCCAGCCCTCGATCGTCACCGGCTCGAGCTCGCCGGCGTCGACGAGGGACTGGATCGCCGGCTTCACGTGGTCGTTGTGCATCCGGTAGTAGTCGCGCAGGCACTTCGCGGTGGCGACCCCGTGGGACGCGGCCGCCCGGCGCACCAGCTCGCGGGTCGCGTCCTCGACGGTGGGGGTCGGGGCGTCGAGGACCGCCGCGGGCAGCACCCGCTCCGGCACGTCGTACCTCACCTCGAACTGACTGTTGCGACCGGCGATCGCCAGGTCACCGCACATGTAGAGGAAGTCCAGGGCCTTGCGGGCCTCGGACCAGTTCCAGCCCCAGTGGTCCTTGCGGCGCGGAGTGCCGTCGTCGAGGTCGCGCGCCGTGGAGGCACCTCGCGCGGCGACCTCGGCGCGGACCGACGCGAGCAGGTCCTGGTCGACGCCGCTCCACCACTTGCCGCGGCGCTCGCGGTAGTGGTCCATCCGGTGCCGCATCACCGGCCACAGGTCGACCGGCATGAAGGCCTGGACGTGCGCCCAGTACTCGACGATCCGCCGGGGCCGCTTCTCGGCGGCGCGGCGGAGCAGCTCGGTGTCGTAGGCGCCCATCCGCGAGAACAGCGGCATGTAGTGGGCGCGCTGCAGCACGTTGACCGAGTCCACCTGGAGCACGCCGGTGCGCGCCAGCGTCCGCGAGAACGTCCGCATCGTCGGCGTCGTGTGCCGGGGGTCGCGGAACCCCTGGGCGGCGAGCGCGACGCGGCGCGCCTGCCGCCGTGAGAGGGACTGCATCAGCGGCGGCTCACGGGATGTCGAGCAGCTTCTCGCGCACGGCGTACATGACGGCCTCCATGCGCGAGTGCAGCTGGAGCTTCTCCAGGATGTTGCGGACGTGGTTCTTGACGGTGTTCTCCGAGATGAACAGCTGCCGGGCGATCTCGCGGTTGTTCATGCCCTTGGCCACCAGCCTCAGCACCTCGAGCTCGCGCTCGGTGAGCCGCAGGCCCGGGACCTGGCTGCGCTCCGGCTTCGACATCTGCTTGAACTCGTCGATCAGCTTGACCGCCATGGACGGACTGATCAACGACTGCCCGTCGGCCACCACCCGGACCGCCTGGGCCACCTCCTCGATGGAAGAGTCCTTCAGCAGGTAGCCCGAGGCCCCGCTCTTGACCGCCTCGTAGAGATCGGCCTCCTCGTCCGAGACCGTCAGCATGATGATCTTGGCCGACGGCACCGTCTCCTTGATCGCTGTGCACGCCTCGATGCCCGATCTCTTGGGCATCCGCACGTCCAGCAGCACGACGTCGGGGGCGGCACTCGCCGCAAGGTTCGTGCCCTCGACTCCGTCACCGGCCTCACCGACGACTTCGATGCCCGGCTCGACGCCGAGCAACATGACCAGACCCCGCCGGAACAGCTCCTGGTCGTCTACGACCAGGACCCGGATCGGCTCGGGCTCCGAGGTGGAGGTGCTCTCGCTCACAGGCGCATCATGTCAGATGCCGGTCCATACAGCGGTGAACTGGCCACCGACGGGTCGTCAACTGACCACGTCGAGCGAGATCACGCCGTAGTCGTAGCCGCGGCGGCGGTAGACGACCGACGGCCGTTCGCTCTCCTTGTCGACGAAGAGGTAGAAGTCGTGGCCGACCAGCTCCATCTCGTAGAGCGCCTGGTCGAGCGTCATCGGCGAGGCCGGGTGCGACTTCTCCCGGACCACCAGCGGTCCGTCGCCGGTCACCGTGATCGGGCCGACCTGGCGTTCCGTGGTGACCACGCCGTCGGCCTCGGTCTCCGTGGGCGCCGGGCCGGCGTCGGCGAGCGCCTCGCCCACGGACACCGGCGTGTGCCGGCCGTGGTGCACCCGGCGACGGTCGGCGGCGCGGCGCATCTGCGCGGCCATCTTGTCGACGGCGAGGTCGAGCGCACCCATCTTGTCCTCGGCCGCGGCCTCGGCACGGATGACCGGCCCCTTGGACAGGGCGGTGAGCTCTACCTTGACGGCACGATCGGCCTGGCGGGGATTGCGCTCCTTCTCGACCTCGACCTGCACGCGGATGATCCGATGGTCGTGCTTCTCGAGCCGGGCCAGCTTCTCAGTTGCGTGACTACGGAACCGGTCGGACACCTCGCAGTGCCGAGCGTTGACCACAACATCCATGTAGACCTCCCGTACCGTGGGTTCAGTTGCGTCGGCACGCCCGGATCACCGCAGGTGGGCGGGACCGGGCGTGGGATGGAGTCCGTCCGGCCGACCTGGTCTTCGACCCCACAACCGCCTGCTGAGGCTCTCGCAGCTTGGTGCCACTACCCACCTTCTCCCGTCCGGCCGTCGCATCTGGCGACGGGGACAGGGCAGGACTTACCTCTAAGCCGCACCGTGATCGGCCGCCCGACGCGGGGCTCGCACCCCGGTCGATGGCCTTACGTGGACCGCTTTGCCTGCGACTGGCATCGGCTAGCCGGAGCGACGCATTGGTCCCTCCGACGCAACCACGGACCCGGACGGACTCCATGAAATGACGCTACTTCCTCCCTCGCCGCTATTCCAGCCGTCAGTGGGGTTGACTTCCCGGGGAGCGTTTGCGCGTGGCCGCAACCGTGGCAATCCCGACCAACGGCACACCGGAGGACATCAGGGCACGTTGTGCCTCGCGGGCGGTGGCGCCGGTGGTGAGCACGTCGTCGCAGACCACGACGTACGCCGCCGGGTGGCGCCGGGCGAGCCGAGCGAGCGCCGGCGCCGGACAGTGCATGGAGCCGGCCAGGTTCGCAGCCCGCTCCGAGGCGTCGAGGCCGGACTGGTCGGCCACCCGCCCGACACGGAGGAGCCGGGCCGGGGTCGCGGGGACGCCGCCGGCGGTGAGCACGGCCCCGGCCGCCCGCACCAGTGCGTACGTCGCGTCGTGGCCGCGGGCGCGGACGGTCGCCGACCGCGAGGGCACCGGGACCAGCACCACCGGTCCGCACGGGGCGGTCGCCGCGGCGCCGTCCGGGGTGACCAGACCGGCCACCGCGCCGGCCAGCAGCCGCCCGAGCGGGCGGCGGAGCGAGAGCTGGGCGTGCTCCTTGTGGCCGAGCAGCAGGGTCCGCAGCAGCCCGGCGTACTCCCCTGCCGCCCAGCACGCGGCGAGACCGTCGGGGCAGGGCGTGGGGCGCACCGGGCGGGCCCGGTCGCCGAGCCCGGCCGCGCAGGACCGGCACAGCACCCGCCCGGGCTCGCCGCAGCCCGCGCAGGCCGACCCGGTGACCAGGTCGACGAGCGGTGCCAGCACGCCGCCATCCCACGGCCGCAGCGCCGGCTCCGCAACCGGCGCCCCGGGCGCCTGTGGACGGTGACGGCTGAGCGGGGCGGCTCAGCCGACGTAGGTCAGCGACCGGATGCCGAGCACGGGCGATGAGACGTCCCGCTCGGGCGACAGCTCGATGACGGAGCCGTCGGTGGCCACCACCCAGGCGGACCGGTCGGCGTTCGGCGAGCTGACCAGCCGGACGACGTTCTCGCGGATCAGCTCGGTGGGAGTGTCGCCGAGCTCGGTGTCGGGCGAGCCGTCGACCGAGAACGTGCGCACCTCGGACAGGGCGTCCGTCACCGCGGAGATCATCGCCACCTCTGTCGGCGACCGCCAGCCGAGGTCGCGGATCTGGAGCTGCTCACCGGCGCCGCGCACGATGGTGTGCGCCCGGGAAGCCCGGATCGAGGAGTCACGGCGCACCACGCGCGAGGTCACCACGATGTCGCTGCCGGGGCGGTCGATCGCGGCCACGATCCGGGACCCGTCGCGCGAGACCAGGAAGTCAACGACGTCCTCGCCGCTGATGCCCGGCACCCGCACCGGAACCCGGCGGTTGCCCTGCACGTAGGAGATCCGGGCCCCGTCGGCGGTGCGGTCGACCACCCAGAGCCGGTCGGCGTGGTCCCAGGCCGGGTGGAGGAGGTGGGTCGCTCCGGAGACGATCGGGCGCGCCACGCGGCCGGTCTCGGCGGCGACGGGTGCCAGCAGCAGTGCCGTGCGGTCGCGGGTCACCCCGGCCACCTCGCTGGCGGCGAGGTCGACCGACAGCTCGCCGAGCGCGTAGTCGCGCTGGCCGAACGGACCGCTGACCCGCGTCTCCTTGCCGTTGACCGAGTTGACCATCCGACCACCGCGCAGGCCGAACATGTCCTGGTAGGCGTAGACACCGGCCGGGTCGTAGGACTGGCCGATCTCGACGTCGAAGTCGGGGCCCTCGCCGGCGAGGGTGATCGGGGTGTCGCCCACGGTGACCCGGACCCGTTTGACGCTCGGGTCCTGGCGCAGCGTCCACGCGATCTGGACGGTCATGAGCTCGACGGTCTCGGGGTCGAGGCCGGAGATGTCGCCCTGCAGGGTCACCTCGGCCAGGCCGTCGGAGGACACCGGCACGGACAGGTCCAGGGTGAGCCCCTTCGGGATGAAGGACCTCGACACCCCGCGCAGCTGGTTGCCCGGACCGCGCAGCAACCCGCGGATCAGGGAGGTGGCGAACTGTTCGCCCGAGGGCACGAACACCGGCTCTGGCACCAGGATCTGGCCGGTCGGGTCGAAGAAGTAGAGCGACACCTGACGGTAGCTCGACGCGAACCACGAGTCGGAAACGATCATCGCGTTCGGCGCCCGGGCGATCCGCCACTCGTCCTCCTCGACGGTCATCGGGAAGGTCAGCCGTGCGTCCTTCCGGGGGACCGGGCCACCCCAGACACCCCGCGAGTCGAGCTGGTTGGCCTCGATCAGGTTGACGTCCACGTCGGTGTTGCCGGTCGGCGTCGTCGCGTCGGCGTACGTGATCATCCGGCGCTCGGGGTTCCAGGCCGCGCGTGCCGAGGTCGAGAGGTACTGCTTGGCGACCGAGGTCTGGATCGGGTTCGCGGTCATCGCGTCGAGGAAGTGGCGCACGATCTCGGTCGCGGTCTCGCCGGGCTGTGGCGGCTGCGGGACGTACGGGAAGCCCTCGTCGAGGGTGGTGTCCTGCTGGTCCGCGGTCACGTTGACCGGGCCGTCGTCGGGGAGGCGCACGCAGCCCGCCGCGACGGTGGCGACCAGCAGCGCGGCCACCACGCCGGTGAGCGCGCGTGTCATCGGGTTCGTCCTCATGCGCTCCGGTCCTCCGCATCCTCGGGCACCAGCGGCAGCGGGCTCTGGCGCAGCACCGCGCCGGCGTGGCGCGGCAGCGTCAGCCGGAACTGGGCGCCCCGGCCGGGCATGCCCCAGGCCTGCAGCCACCCGCCGTGCAGGTGGGTGTCCTCCAGCGAGATCGACAGGCCGAGGCCGGTGCCGCCGCTGGTCCGGGCGCGGGCCGGGTCCGCCCGCCAGAACCGGTTGAAGACCAGTGCGGCCTCGCCCGGCGCCAGGCCCACGCCGTAGTCGCGTACGGCGAGCGCGGCGGCGTGGTCGTCCCCGTTCACCAGGATCACGATCCCTCCGGACTCCGCGTGGTCGATCGCGTTGCTGACCAGGTTGCGCACGATCCGCTCGACCCGGCGGGCGTCGGCCTCGGCGAGGCAAGGCTCGGTGAGCGCCTTGACGGTGACCGAGGTGCCCCGCTGCTCGGCCAGGCCGCGCGTCATGTCGACCACGCGGTACGCGATGTCGACGAGGTTGACGTCGTCGAGGTCGAGCGCGGCGGCGCCGGCGTCGAAGCGGCTGATCTCGAGCAGGTCGGTGAGCAGTCCCTCGAACCGGTCGAGCTCGGTCTGGAGCAGCTCCGAGGCCCGTGCCGTCGTCGGGTCGAAGTCGGACCGGGCGTCGTGCAGCACGTCGCCGGCCATGCGGACCGTGGTGAGCGGCGTACGCAGCTCGTGGGAGACGTCGGAGGTGAACCGTCGCTGCACGCGCGAGAGCTCCTCCAGCTGCCGGATCTGGCGCTGGAGGCTGGAGGCCATCTGGTTGAACGACGTGCCGAGGCGGGCGATGTCGTCGTCGCCACGCACCCGCATCCGCTCCTCGAGCTGCCCGGCGGCGAGCCGCTCCGCGACCCGGCGGGCCATCCGGATCGGGCTGACCACCTGCCGGGTGACCAGCCAGGTGAGGCCGGCGACCAGCACCAGCAGCAGGATGCCGGCGGTCAGCAGGGCGCGGGACACCAGCGCGATGGTGTCCTGCTCCTGGCTCATCGGGTAGAGGAAGTAGAGCGTGTAGAAGCCGCGGTCCGCCGGCAGCTGGATCCGGGAGCCGACCGCGATGCCCGGCACCTCCTCGGGTCCCGACCCGTCGTCGGTGCGGATCGTGGTGAACGTCCACGCCGTCGCCGGGGACTCGTCGAAGTGCTGCACCAGGCGGTCCGGGACCGACGACAGGTCGACGCCCGGGGAGGTCCGGGTGCCGCCTGCCGACAGGTCGCTCGGCCGGTCGCCGACCGGCCCGGCCAGCACCACGGAGAAGCCGCGCGACTGTCCGCGCAGGACGATCGGCCCGATCAGCTGCTCGAGCTGGCGCGACGTGTCGTCGTCGGTGCCGACCACCGCGGCGAGGCGGTCCTTGGCCTCGGCGGTCTCCCGCGCCGCGTCGGCGCGGACCACGTCGACCCGGTTGTCGACCAGGCCGTCGCGGGTCTGCTGGAGGAGGTACCACCCGACGGCGCTGACCACCAGGGCGCTGAGCAGCACCGTGCTGATGACGATCCGGGCCTGGATCGAGCGACGCCAGAAGGTGAGACCGCGGCGTACGGCGGCCATGGGGTTGCGTTCGGCCACCGTGACCTACGCAGTTCCGGCCTTGTACCCCACGCCCCGGACCGTCACCACGATCTCGGGGTTCTCCGGGTCGTGCTCCACCTTGGACCGCAGCCGCTGGACGTGCACGTTGACAAGTCGGGTGTCCGCCGCGTGGCGGTAGCCCCACACCTGCTCGAGCAGCACCTCGCGGGTGAAGACCTGCCACGGCTTGCGGGCCAGGCACACGAGGAGGTCGAACTCCAGCGGGGTGAGGTTGATCGGCCTGCCGTCCCGGGTGACGGAGTGTCCGGCCACGTCGATGGAGAGGTCGCCGATGGTCAGGCTCTCCTGGACCTCGGGGTCCAGGCGGCGGACCCGGGCCCGGATCCGCGCCACCAGCTCCTTGGGCTTGAACGGCTTGACGACGTAGTCGTCGGCCCCGCTCTCGAGGCCGACGACCACGTCGACGGTGTCGCCCTTGGCCGTGAGCATGACGATCGGCACGCCGGACTCGGCGCGGATCTCCTTGCACACGTCGATGCCGTCCTTGCCGGGCAGCATCAGGTCGAGCAGGAGCACGTCGGGCCGGTAGTCGCGGAACTCCGCGAGGGCCCGGTCACCGCGGGAGCAGACCCGGCTGTCGAAGCCCTCCTGGCGCAGCACGATCGTGAGCATCTCGGCGAGGGACGCGTCGTCGTCGACGACGAGGACCCGCCCCTTGGTGCCGTAGTCCGATGCCGCGTTGGGCGCGCTCGGTGCTGTGCTCATGCCCCCACTCCCCTGCCTCCGCTCAGTAGCGGTACTGCTCCGACTTGTAGGGACCCTCGACGGCCACGCCGAGGTAGTCGGCCTGCTCGGAGGTCAGCTCGGTGAGCTTGACGCCCAGCGACTCGAGGTGCAGGCGCGCGACCTCCTCGTCGAGGTGCTTGGGCAGCACGTAGACGCCGGTGGGGTACTCCTCGGTCTTGGTGTAGAGCTCGATCTGCGCCAGGACCTGGTTGGTGAACGAGTTCGACATCACGAACGACGGGTGGCCGGTCGCGTTGCCGAGGTTCATCAGCCGGCCCTCGGACAGGATGATGATGCTCGGGCCGCCCGGGAACGTGAACAGGTCGACCTGCGGCTTGACCGTCTTGCGCTCGATGCCGGGCCAGTTCTCGATGCCCGCCATGTCGATCTCGTTGTCGAAGTGGCCGATGTTGCCGACGATCGCCTGGTGCTTCATGCGGCTCATCTGCTCGGCCGAGACGACGTCCTTGTTGCCGGTCGCGGTGATCACGATGTCGGCGATCGGGAGCACGTCCTCGAGGGTGGAGACCTGGTAGCCGTCCATCGCGGCCTGCAGCGCGCAGATCGGGTCGATCTCGGTCACGATGACACGGGCGCCCTGGCCGCGCAGCGACTCCGCGCAGCCCTTGCCGACGTCGCCGTACCCGCAGACCACGGCGACCTTGCCGCCGATGAGGACGTCGGTGGCGCGGTTGATGCCGTCGACGAGGGAGTGGCGGCAGCCGTACTTGTTGTCGAACTTGGACTTGGTGACCGAGTCGTTGACGTTGATGGCCGGGAAGAGCAGTGAGCCCTCCTTCATCATGTCGTAGAGCCGGTGCACGCCCGTGGTGGTCTCCTCGGTGACGCCCTTGATCTCGTTGGCGATCTTGGACCAGCGGTCGCCGGACTCGGCGAGCGATTCGGTGAGGACCTCGAAGATGATCCGCTGCTCGGTGCTGGTGGCGGTGGCGGGGTCCGGGGCCTGGCCCTTCTTCTCCGCCTCGACCCCGAGGTGGAGCAGGAGGGTCGCGTCGCCGCCGTCGTCGAGGATCATGTTGGCGAACTGACCGTCCGGCCAGCGGAGGATCTGCTGGGTGCACCACCAGTACTCCTCCAGGGTCTCGCCCTTCCAGGCGAAGACCGGGATGCCCTGCGGGTTCTCCGCGGTGCCGGTCGGGCCGACCGCGATCGCCGCGGCGGCGTGGTCCTGCGTCGAGAAGATGTTGCAGGACGCCCAGCGGACCTCGGCGCCCAGCGCGACCAGGGTCTCGATCAGGACGGCCGTCTGGATCGTCATGTGCAGCGACCCGGCGATCCGGGCACCGGCCAACGGCTTGCTCGCCGCATAGCGCTCGCGCATCGCCATGAGCCCGGGCATCTCGTGCTCGGCGAGGGAGATCTCGGTGCGGCCGAAGTCGGCCAGGGAGAGGTCGGCGACCTTGTAGTCCATGTTTGTGTATGTCCTCCGTCGGGCGGGCAGTCGATCCAATGTAGCCCCGGGATCCCCACGTCCGGGAATTCTCGACGCACCGCGCAACACGCGTCCCGACCCGTCGTACGGCGTCAGGCGGTGGTGCCCTCCGGCCCGCGGCCCGGCGGGTCTTCCTCGCCGTCCGGGCCGTGCTCGCCCGTGGGCTGCCCCGCGGTCGCGTCGTGCTCGTCCGTGGGCTCCTCGCCGTGACCCTCGCCGTGACCCTCGCCGTGACCCTCGCCGTGGCCCTCGCCGTGACCCTCGCCGTGGCTCTTGCCGAACGGCAGCACGTGCATGACCGCGACCACGACCGCACCGACCACCAGGCCCACGACGGCGGAGAAGAACGTGTTCACCAGCCAGCCGAGGGCCGCCCCGATCCCGGAGACCGCGTGGTGCACGTCCTCCTCGACGTGGTGCACCGCGTCGTACGGCGCGTGCCAGCCGAGCTCGTCGACACCGACCAGCAGGATGTGGCCGCCGACCCAGAGCATCGCGATCGTGCCGACCACCGAGATCACCGCCAGCAGCCGCGGCATCGCCTTGACCAAGCCGTGCCCGAACCGCTGGACGCCCTGCGAGCTCCGCTGGGTCAGGCTGAGGCCGACGTCGTCCATCTTCACGATGGCTGCGACCACGCCGTACACCAGGATCGTGATCGCGATGGCGACCACGACGAGGATGATCGCCCGCGACACGAAGGGCTGGTCCGCGACCTCGTTGAGCGCGATCACCATGATCTCGGCGGAGAGGATGAAGTCGGTCCGGATGGCGCCGCGCACCATCGCGGCCTCCTCCTCGGGGCCGAGCTCGGTGCGGAGCTCCTCCTGCGGCGTGTGTCCGCTGACCTTCTCCCAGACCTTCTCGGCGCCCTCGTAGCAGAGGTAGGTGCCGCCGACCATGAGCAACGGGGTCAGCAGCCACGGCAGGAACTGGCTGAGCAGCAGCGCGGCCGGGAGGATGAACAGCAGCTTGTTGCGCAGCGAGCCGACCGCGATCTTCTTGATGATCGGCAGCTCGCGCTCGGCGGCGACGCCGTGGACGTACTGCGGGGTGACTGCGGTGTCGTCGACGACCACGCCGGCGGCCTTGGCGCTGGCGCGTCCGGCCGCGGCACCGACGTCGTCGACGGACGCAGCCGCCAGGCGGGCGAGCACCGCGACGTCGTCGAGGAGCGCGAAGAAGCCGCCGCTCACCGGGTCTCCCCCGCTCGTCGTACCCGCCGTCCGGCCCTGTGCGTCGTCACGCGCGCAAGCCTAGCGAGCGCCGGGATCGTTGCGGTTGGGTCCCCGACCGCGCGAGATCGCGGCAGGAACGTGCGGTTCGTGACCGATCGACGGGGTGCGAGGGCCCGGTCAGTCGGTGTGGCCGACCTGGAGGTACGCCGCGGCGTAGCGGCCGTGGAGGGTGAGCGAGGCGTAGCGCGCGACCTCGCTCTCGGCCTCGGTCGACACCGTCTCGACCCGCACGCCACGCGAGTCGGCGGCGGTCAGCAGCCGACCGCGCTGCTCGCGGACCACGGCGTCCTCGGCGCGGTCGTCGAGCACCAGCAGCACCGGCCGGCGATCGGCCGGCTCGTCGCCGAACGGGTCGTCGAAGACGTCACGCGGGCGGGCCGCCTCGATCACCGGCAGCAGGTGCTCGGCGTCACCGGCCAGCGCGCCGCGGCCGACCGCCCGGCGCAGGGACTCCGCGACCCGGCGGGCGGCGCGGGCGGCCAGCACCGACCCGCCCCACACCAGCGGGTTGGCGTCGGCCAGCGCGATCGCCAGCACCTTGGCCGGGTTCACCGCGAGGTCGCGGTGCGGCGAGCAAGCGATGGCGACGTCGTCGAGCGCGGTCGCCACCTCGTCGGCGTCCGTGGTCGGGCCCAGGCCCACCCGGTGCAGGTAGTCCAGCATGACCACCGCGGTCGCCAGCTGGTCGCCCGAGCGGGTCGGCAGGATCGAGGTCCAGCGGCCGGCCGCGTGCTCGGCCACCATCGAGTCGGGGGCGCAGGCCACCACGACCTGACAGCCGCGGCGCACCGCCTCCGCGACCGCGGACGCCGCGGCCGGGTCGGAGCGCTCGGGTGCCAGCATCACGACCAGGTCGAGGCTGCCGGCCCACCCGGGGAGCTGCGACCCGGGCCAGGCCACGAACGGCACCGGGCACCACGGCTCGAGCACCGCGCGCAGAAGCCGCGAGTCGGGACCGGCGGCGATCACCGCGCGCGGGCGGACGTCCCGGTTGCGCTCCCACGCCTCCGCGGTCGCCTCGGCGGCCTCGACGGCCTCGCGGCGCACGCGCGCGCCCGACTCGGCGAGGTCGCGCAGCAGGGCGTCGTACCCGCCGAGGGCACGCTCGTCTTCGAGCCGGGACTCGTCGAAGTAGCCGGCCATCGGTGCCTCAGGAGGGCTTCCGGGCCTCGTCGACCAGGAGCACGGGGATGTCGTCGCGCACCGGGTAGGCGAGCCCGCATCCCTGGCAGACCAGCTCCTCGCCCTCGGCGACCAGGCTGCCGTGGCAGTCCGGGCACACGATGATGTCGAGCAGCTGCTTGTCGAGGTTCACTGGTCTCTCCTGATCACGGTGAGTACGTCGTCACGGATGGTGGCCATCGTCGCCGCGTCGGCGCCCTCCGCGTTGAGGCGGAGCAGCGGCTCGGTGTTCGAGGCGCGAACATTGAACCACCAGTCCTCGTGGGCGAAGGTCAGGCCGTCCAGCTCGTCGACCGTCACACCCGGCCGCTCGCCGTACGTCGCCCGGAGCTCGGCCAGCACCGCCGCCTGGTCGGCGACGGTGGAGTTGATCTCGCCGGAGACGACGTACCGCTCGTAGTCGGCGAGCAGCGCGGTCAGCGGCTGGTCGGTCTCGGCGAGCGCGGCCAGCGCGTGCAGCGCCGCCAGCATCCCGGAGTCGGCGCGCCAGAAGTCGCGGAAGTAGAAGTGGCCGCTGTGCTCGCCGCCGAAGATCGCGCCGGTCTCGGCCATCGTGGTCTTGATGAAGGAGTGCCCGACCCGGGTGCGGACCGGGGTGCCGCCGAGCTCGGTGACGATCTCCGGCACCGCGCGCGAGGTGATCAGGTTGTGGATCACGGTGGCGCCGGGCTCGCGGGCCAGCTCGCGGGCGGCGATCAGCGCGGTGAGCGTCGACGGCGACACGAGCCCGCCCTGCTCGTCGACGAGGAAGCAGCGGTCGGCGTCCCCGTCGAAGGCCAGCCCGATGTCGGCGCCCTCGGCGACCACGCGCTTCTGGAGGTCGACCAGGTTGTCCGGGTCGATCGGGTTGGCCTCGTGGTTCGGGAAGGTGCCGTCGAGCTCGAAGTACAGCGGGACCAGGTCCACGACGTCTCCGAGCCGGCCGAACACCGCCGGCGTGGTGTACCCCGCCATGCCGTTGCCGGCGTCGACCACCACCTTGAGCCGGCGACCCCGCACCGGGGCCAGGGACAGCAGGTGCGCGGCGTACGCCGCGAGCACGTCGGTGTGCGTGAGCTGGCCCGGCGTACCGGCACGGACGGTCGCGCCCGCGGCGACCCGGTCGCGGATCGCGGCCAGGCCGGAGTCGCGACCGACCGGGGCGGCGCTGGAGCGGCACAGCTTGATCCCGTTGTACGTCGCGGGGTTGTGGCTGGCGGTGAACATCGCCGCCGGGTGCCCGAGATGTCCGGAGGCGAAGTACAGCTGGTCGGTCGAGGCCAGCCCGATCATCACCACGTCGGCGCCGGCGTCGGTCGCTCCCTGGGCAAAGGCGCCGGCCAGCGCAGGCGAGGACTCACGCATGTCGTGGCCGACCACCACGGTCCGGGCCCCGACCTCGGCCACGAACGCGATGCCGACCGCACGGGCCAGCTCCTCGTCGACCTGGGAGCCGACCAGCCCGCGGACGTCGTAGGCCTTGAAGACGGCGTCGAGGTTCGTGGGGTCCAGCGTGGAGCTGGCGGGCTGCGTGTCGGGCTCGGTGTCCGGCATGGTCGGGAGCCTAGTCGGCGAGGCCCGGTGCCGTCAGGCGGCCGGCGGAGCCATCGGCGGTCGGCACCACTGTCGGGTCAGTCCGTGGTGAGGACCCGCAGGTGGCCGCGCCGGGTGCCCTCGCGGATCGTGTCCAGCGGCTCCACGCCGGCGAGACCGATGGGCTGCGGGGCGGGCACCGGGCGGGCGGCCTCACGGACGGCGTCGGCCAGCGCGAGCAGGTCGTCGCTGGACGGCTCCAGCGTCGACGGGTCGGGCGCCAGGCGCATGACCTCCCAGCCGCGCGGGGCGCTGAGCCGCTCGCTGTGGGAGTCGCAGAGGTCGTAGGCGTGCGGCTCGGCGTACGTCGCCAGCGGGCCCAGCACGGCGGTCTGGTCGGCGTACACGTAGGTCAGCGTGGCGACCGCCGCGCGGCCGCACGCAGTCCGCGAACAACGACGTGCTGGGTTCACGTGGGAGACGCTACCCGGGACCCGAGCACGCCCCGATTAGGCTCGCGGTGTGAGGTCGAGGATCAGGGACCGGCGGGGGCGCGGACCACGGGGACCGGGGGTGCTGCCGGCCACCGCGCCGGGGCAGCGCGTGGTGCGCCCGCAGCCCGACCGGCGCGCGCAGTTCGACAAGCTGGTGCTCGGGATCGTCACCGACGTCGACGAGCGCTGGCACGACCGGCTGGGGCTGGTCGAGTACGCCGTCGAGGACACGCCGCTGATCCCCGACGACTGGGACGACGACACCGTCCCGCTCTCGTCGCTGATCCGCGGCACCGGCGGCAACCCGAGCCGGCTGGTGCTGTTCCGCCGCCCGATCGAGCAGCGCGGCGCCACCCGCGAGGAGCTCGAGGCCCTGGTGCTGACGATCGTCGTCGAGCAGGTCGCCGAGCTGCTCGGCATCGACGCCGAGGACGTCGACCCCCGCTACCGCGCCGACTGACCGGTCGTCACCCCTGCCGGATGATTCCCCGGGCGACCGGGGAATCTGTCGCTTGTCAGGCAATGCTTTCCCTGACAGGCACGGGTTTCCCCGGTCGACCGGGGAATCCTGCTGCCCCCGGGGATGCGGCTCAGCCGACCTTCGAGTCCAGGGTGACCTGGAGCTTCTTGGTCTGGCCGTCGCGGTCGACGGTGAGGGTGACCTCGTCACCGGGCAGGTGCGAGCGGATCGCGACGATCAGGGTCGGGCTGTCGGTGACCGCACGGTCGTTCAGCGCGGTGACCACGTCGCCCTTCTCGAGGCCGGCCTGCTCGGCCGGGCTGCCCTTCTCGACATCCTTGATGTGGGCGCCGTCGCCGGAGCCGTCGCTGTCCACGGAAGCACCGATCACGGGGTACCGCGCCTCGCCGTCCTTGAGGATCTGGTCGGCGGTGACCTTGACCTGCTCGATCGGGATCGCGAACCCGACGCCGATGTTGCCGGACTCGCCGCCGAGGCTGCCGCCGGTGGTGGCGATCGCGGAGTTCACGCCGACGACCTGGCCGCGCATGTCGACCAGCGGGCCACCGGAGTTGCCCGGGTTGATCGCGGCGTCGGTCTGCACGGCGTTGATGTACGACGCGACGTTGTTGGCGTCGCCGCCGGTGGTCACCGGCCGGTCGAGCGCGCTGACGATGCCGGAGGTGACGGTGCTGCTCAGGCCGAGCGGCGAGCCGATCGCCACGACACCCTCACCGATCTGGAGGTTGGTGGAGTTGCCGAGCGAGGCCGGCTTGATGTCCTTCGGCGGGTTCTTCAGGTAGAGCACCGCCAGGTCGTAGATCGGGCTGCGGCCGACCACCGTCGCGGGGTACCGCTTGCCTGCCTGGTCGATGACCTCGATCTCGCCTCCGTCGGCGGCCTCGGCGACCACGTGGTTGTTGGTGACGACGTGGCCCTGGCTGTCGAGGAAGAAGCCGGAGCCGGTGGCGCCGCTGCTCTCGTCGCCGCCGGTCTTGGCGATGATCTGTACGGTGCTCGGCAGGGTCTTCTTCGCGACCGCCGCGATGCTGCCGTTGTCGGCGGGCAGCGGCGCCTTGGAGACCGTGTCGACGTCGGCCAGCCCACCGCTGGTGCGGCCGGGGTCCTGGGTGGCCTCCTGCCACTGGTCGACGACCGCCCCGCCGACGGCACCGCCGACCAGGCCGACCACCAGCGCGAGCACGGCGACCGGCCAGAGGGCGCCACGGCGCTTCTCCTTGCGCTCCGCCTGGGGGTACGACGGGCCCGCGGTGCCGTAGCCGGCGTACGGCTGCGGGTAGACGCGGCCCTGCTGCTGGGTCGGGGAGTACGACGCGGGGCCGGACGGGACGTACGACGGCGCCCCTTGCTGGGCGTGCGCCCCCTGCTGCTGTGCGCCGTACCGGCCGTAGGGCTGCTGGCCGTACTGGCCGTACTGCGGGTAGCCCTGCGGCGCCTGCTGCGGCGCCTGCTGCTGGGCCTGCTGCTGGGCCTGCTGCTGGGCCTGCTGCGGCGCCTGCTGCTGGGCCTGCTGCGGTGCCTGCTGCTGGGCCTGCTCGCCCGGCAGCCGGAGCGTGTGCTCGACGTCGGCGGGCTCGTCGGGGCGCTCGGGTCCGGACTGCTGCTGGTCGTTCACGGCGTGATTCTCACTCACTTCGACTCGGGGGTGACGGCCAGGGCGAGCCGCGCGGAGGCGGTGGTGCCCAGCCGGAGCTGCCGGGCCGGGCGGCCTTCACGGGCACCGGTGGTGTCCTGGCCGCCCTGGGAACCGGACTCGGAGGGTCGGGTCAGGGAGGTGGTCGGGAGGCGCCGGTCCAGGCCCGGGGTCTGGGCAGCGGGCACGGTCATCGCGAACACGCCGATGAACGCGGCGCCGACCGATCCGACCCCGATCGCAGCGGCCATGAGGCGGCGCCGGTCGTGGGCGGGCTCGATCTCGGGCTCCGGCCAGCCGAGGGCGGTCACCCGGGCCAGGCTGCCGGTCAGGTGACCGGGAGCGCACGGCTGCGGGCCGGCCAGGCCGAGCTCGGACACCCGGGTCTTCACCCAGCCCTCGCGCTCGACGGCGAACCGGCAGGTGTGACAGGTGTGCACGTGCGCCCACAGCCGCTCGGACTCCGCCGCGGGGAGCTGGCCGTCGACGAGGGCACTGACCCGGTTGCCGACATGCCCGATCACCGGACCGCCTCCGGGGTCCCGGTCGGGTGCGGCCCGGCGTACCGGACCCGGCCCTCGCTCGGGGCGCGGTGCGCCAGCTCCTTGCGCAGCATCGCCCGGCCGCGGTGGATACGGGAGCGGACCGTCCCCAGCTTCGCGTCGAGGATCTCGGCGATCTCCTCGTAGGACAGGCCCTCGATGTCGCAGAGCACGACAGCGGCACGGAAGTCGGGGGGCAGCTGGGCCAGGGCCCGCTCGACGTCGTCGTCGAACATGCGGTCGTCGACGTGGCCGTGCGGGGTGGTGTCGCTGGTCAGCCGCGCGGCCCGCTCGTCGGACAGCGCATCGAACCGGATCCGCTGCTTGCGGCGGGCCTGGTCGAGGAACAGGTTCGTGGTGATCCGGTGCAGCCAGCCCTCGAAGGTGCCGGGGGTGTACGTCGAGAGCGAGCGGAAGACCCGCACGAAGACGTCCTGGGTGAGGTCCTCGGCATCGGCGGCGTTCCCGGTGAGGCGGTAGGCGAGGCGGTAGACGCGATCCGAGTGCTGGGCGACGATCTCCTCCCAGCTGGGGACCACGGGTGCGTCGGATGCCACGGGCATCTCCTTCTCGCGACGTCGTCTCAACTGTGACCTCTCTGACCGTAGGGACTGCTGCTGAGAGAACCCTGAACGCCGAGCCTCCTGCTTCCTTTGAACCCGGTCTGCACCGGTGCTGCCGGGACGCCGGTCCTCTCCGTCGGAGAACGAATCCAGCGCCCTGCCTGTTCCCGATCCACGCTCCGGCAACACGCGGTTCCCACGCGGTAAGGTCGCCGCAACGGCGCGTCGTACGAGCCCAGGAGGCCATCATTCCCACCACGATCAAGCCCGCCAGCTGGTCCTACGCCGAGGAGTTCGTGGCCGAGGACGACGTGCTCTCAGCGGCCCGTGCCCGCGCCGAGGAGGTCGGCGTGGTGCCGATCGGCTCCGGCGGCGGCGCTGCCCTGCGCTTCCTCGCGTCCGTGCTCGACGCGCGAGCGGTGGTCGAGGTCGGCACCGGCACCGGCGTGTCGGGCCTGTGGCTGCTGCGCGGCATGCGGTCGGACGGCGTGCTCACCACCGTCGACATCGAGGCCGAGCACCAGCGCCTGGCCCGGCAGACCTTCAGCGACGCGGGCATCGCCTCCAACCGGATCCGCACCATCTCGGGCGCGGCCCTCGACGTGCTGCCGCGGCTGACCGACGGCCACTACGACCTCGTGTTCTGCGACGGCGACAAGCGGGAGTACGCCGACTACCTCGGCGAGTCGCTGCGGCTGTTGCGCCCCGGTGGCGTGGTCGCCTTCGACAACGCCCTGTGGCACGACCGGGTCGCCGACCCGGCGCAGCGGGACGAGGAGACGGTCGCGATCCGCGAGCTGGGCCGCGCTGTGGCCGCGGACGACGGTCTGGTGCCGGTGCTGCTCCCCGTCGGCGACGGCCTGCTGGCCGCCCGGAAGGTCTGGGTCCCGGAGGGCGACTGACCCCGGGGGCCGGTCCGACCGGGGTCAGGCCTCCGCGCGCGGGCTGGCGGCGAAGCCGTCCTTGCCCTCGGCGATGGCCACGACCTCGCACGGCTCGATGAGCACCGGCGCGCTGCCGATGATCTGCGAGCCCGGCGACTCCGCGGCAGTGGCGACGAAGGACTCCTGGAACTCCGCCCGCGCCTCGTCGGAGGCGAAGACGTAGCAGCCCTCGAACCACTCCCCCGGGCGCATCCGCCAGGTCTTGAAGCCCAGGCCGTCCTTTCCGGTGAACCGGGCGTGCGAGGTGTCCGCGACGTACGTCGCGAGGAGCTCGGCCACGTCGGCCGGCGCGTCGGCGAGGGACCAGCGGACGGTCAGGCCCTTCATCACAGCCCTCCCAGGGGGTCGTCCTCGAGCCAGTGGAGCAGCACGCGGGTGCCGAATCCGGTGGGGCCGGCGGTCCACTCGGCCCAGTCGCTCACGGCGTCGCCGACCGAGGCGATGTCGAGGTGGGCCCACGGCACGTCGCCGGTGAACGGCTGCAGGAACAGGGCGGCGGTGATCGCGCCCGGACCGCCGCCCGCGTTGTCGGCGTCGGCGACCTTCGACTCGATCAGCTCGCCGTACTCCTCGTGCAGCGGCATCCGCCACAGGCGCTCGCCGGAGGCGGCCGAGGCGGCCGCGATCGCGGCGGCCAGCCCCTCGTGGTCGGCGAAGTAGCCGCCGGTGCGCAGCCCCAGCGCCACCTTCATCGCGCCGGTCAGGGTGGCCACGTCGACCAGGGCGTCCGGCTTGATCCTGTCGACGGCGTAGGCGAGCGCGTCGGCCATCACCAGGCGCCCCTCGGCGTCGGTGTTGGTGACCTCGGTGGTGCGGCCGCCGTAGTGGGTGATCACGTCACCCGGCCGGAACGACGCGCCGCCGATGGCGTTCTCCGCGGCCGCGACCAGGCCGGTGACGCGGACCGGCACGTCGAGCGCGGCCAGCGCCGCCATGGTCGCGATCACGACCGCGCCCCCGGTCATGTCGCGCTTCATGTTGACCATCGCCTCGCCCGGCTTGATCGAGAGGCCACCGGTGTCGAACGTGATCCCCTTGCCGACCAGCACGACGTGGCCGTGCGTCTTGCGGCCGGACCTCGTCGGAGTGTGGTCGAGCCGGACCAGCCGCGGCGGCGTGGCCGAGGCGGAGCCGACGGCGAGGATGCCGCCGAAGCCCTCCTTGGCCAGCTGCTTCTCGTCCCAGACCGTGACCTTCAGCCCGGTCTCCCCCGCCGCCGCGACCGCCTGATCGGCGAGCCAGGCAGGGTTCTTGATGTTCGACGGCACCGTGGCCAGGAACCGCGCGCGCCACCCGGCGCCCGCGACCGCCACCGCCTTGTCGACCACCGGTTGTCTCGACCCGTCACCGGCCAGCAGCACGCGGCCGACGGGCCTGCTCCTCGGGCCGTTCGACCGCACGTGGAAGCCGAACGAGGCCAGGGTCAGGCCCACCACGAAGCCGCGCAGGGCCGCGTCGTCGGCGAGCCCGGGCAGCGTCGTCGCGACCGCCTCGCGGTCACGGACCGAGCGGGCCAGCGCGGCACCGGCCAGCCGGAACGCGTCGGTCCCCAGGTCACCGACACCGACCAGCGCGACCTCGCGCACGCCCTCGTGGCCGAGCACCGGGTGCCGGTGCACCTCGCCCGGCTTGCCGGTCGCACCGTGGTGGTCGAGCGCTGCCAGCAGGTCGATGCCGAGCGCGTCACCGAGGTCCGCGGCACCGGGGCCCAGCGCCGGACCGCTGGTGCCGTCCTCGTCGCCCCCGTCGGCGGGCAGCACCGGCAGCGCCACCACCACCCCGCCGTCGGCGCCGATGTCGGCGTCGAGGGCGTGCAGCGGCGATCCCGTCCACGAGAACGTGGGAGGTACTACCTGGTCGGGAACCTGGTCGGCAGTGCGACCGGCGGTGTTGTTCGAAATGTCGTCGACTCCCGTGGGCACGTCAGCCGGTGACGTCCTTGAGCGCGTCACCGAGAGCTCCGGCCTCGTCGGCGTTCAGCTCGACAACGAGGCGGCCACCTCCTTCGAGCGGGACGCGCATCACGATGCCGCGTCCCTCCTTGGTGACCTCCAGCGGACCGTCGCCCGTCCGCGGCTTCATCGCCGCCATCCGCGCACCTCTTCCTGTTCCTCCGAGCGCCTGGTGGCGCCGTACGCGCGGCCATTATCCCCTATCGCCGGGTGTGCTCCGACACGTTCCGGTCAGGTTCGCTGGCAGACTCCCTCCCATGCACGCGCGGTCGGCCCTGTTCGATGTCTACGGAGACCACCTGCGCACGCGTGGCAACGAGGCGCCCGTGGCCGCGCTGGTCCGGCTCCTCGAGCCGGTCGGGATCGCCGCGCCGGCGGTGCGCACCGCCATCTCGCGGATGGTGATCCAGGGCTGGCTCGAGCCGACGATGCTGGAGGCCGGTCGTGGGTACGCCGCGACGGAGCAGGCGATCCGGCGCCTCGACGCTGCCGCCGAGCGGATCTACCGCACGACGCGCCGGGAGTGGGACGGCTGCTGGCACCTGGTGTTCCTGGACCCGATCCGGCAGCGCGCCGACCGCAACCGGGTCCGGGCCGGCCTCGGCTGGCTGGGGTACGCCGAGCTGTCTGACGCCGTCTGGATCTCGCCGTGGCCGCAGCCCGAGCTCACCGGCCTGCTGGGAGGCGAGGGCGCGACCGCGGCCACCGCGACCGCGACCGACTTCCAGCCGGCCGGACTCCCGGCGTCGTGCTGGGACCTCGCCACCCTCGGCGAGGAGTACGCCGAGTGGCTGGAGCGGGTGCGGGAGGTCGAGCCCGTCGACGACCACGACGACCCGGACGAGGCGGCGTTCGCCCAGCGTTTCTCGCTGGTGCACGAGTGGCGGCTGTTCCTGTTCCGCGATCCCGGCCTGCCCGACGAGCTGCTGCCCGCCGCGTGGCCGGGGCGGGAGGCTGCGGCACACTTCACCGCGGAGGCGGAGCGGCTCAAGCCCGGCGCCGACCGGTACGTCGACCGCTGCCTCCAGTGACCTGCCCCGCCCCACGACCCGCCCCACACTCGCCCCGACGAAGGGATCCCCGATGTCCGACCAGCCCGTCCTCCTCGAGGTCGCCGACGGCGTCGCCACGATCACGCTGAACCGCCCGGACGCGATGAACAGCCTCGACGTGGCCACCAAGGAGGCGCTGCTGGAGGCGGTCCGCTCGGCCGCGGAGGACGACGCGGTGCGCTGCGTGGTGCTCTCCGGCTCCGGGCGCGCGTTCTGCGTCGGTCAGGACCTCAAGGAGCACGTCGAGCTCCTCCGGAGCGGGTCGAGCGACGCGCTGTTCACCACCGTCGAGCGGCACTACAACCCGATCGTGACGCTGCTGGCGACGATGCCGAAGCCGGTGGTCGCCGCGGTCCAGGGTGTGGCTGCCGGGGCCGGCGCGAGCCTGGCGTTCGCGTGCGACCTCCGGGTGCTGGCCGAGTCGGCCGGCTTCAACCTCGCCTTCACCGGGGTGGCGCTGTCGGCGGACACCGGCGCCACGTGGACCCTCCAGCGGATCGTCGGCCGGGCCAAGGCGATCGAGCTGCTCTACTTCCCCAGCACCATCGGGTCGGCGCAGGCGCTGGAGCTCGGCCTGGCCACGTCGGTGGTGCCGGCCGAGGACTTCGCCGCCGAGGTCGCCCGGCTGGCCGGGCGCCTGGCGGCGGGGCCGACCGTGGCCTACGGCGCGATCCGGCGCGCGGTGGCGAACTCCGCCGGCGCGTCGTTCGAGGACGCGATCGCGTTCGAGGGCGAGATGATGACGCTCACCGGCGGCACCCGCGACCACCGTGCTGCCGTGGACGCCTTCCTCGCCAAGGAGAAGCCGGTCTACGAAGGCCGGTGAGTCGGCACATCCTGTGCCGGGTCAGCCGACCCGGTAGGCGTAGAGCGCCTTGAGCAGCTGCCGCGGTGCGGCCTTCCGCATGCGGTAGCGGGTCGGGCTGGCGCCGTACTCGACCGTGATCGCCGCGCCGGCGAAGTTGTGGTTGAACCACATCGTCATCGTTCCGTGGCACACGCCGCCGCACGTGAACTGCTTGCGCGGCAGGTTGAGGTGGTCGGCGAGGCGGCGTGCGAACGCCGGCCGCTTGGTGTCCGTGTCGACGCCGTGCAGCGGCTGGTGGAAGCTGACCACCCACTTCGGGCGCACGTCGCGCAAGAACCGCATGACGGCGCGGGTCTCGGGCTCGGAAGCGGCCCGCGCCCCGGACTCGTAGCTGCCGTCGAGGTCGCGCCAGCGGTAGGGGAAGTTGCGGTTGAGGTCGACGCCGCGGGCGTTCTTGCGGGTGTGGCGGGCGTAGCCGTCGGGGTTGTACGTCGGCACCAGCCACATGTCGATGCCACGCACCTCGGCACCGTCCCTGAGTGCCAGCAGGATCTGCCGGGTGTGCCGCTCGTCGCCGTGCATCGTCGAGAAGATCACCGCCCGGTCGCGGTTGCCGGGACGACCGACCCGCCAGGCGACGATCGGCCGGTCCTGCCGGCTGCGACCGATCACGCGCTTCTCCACGACCGCGTCGGGCAGTCGCGCGGCCGCTTGCCGGGCGACCGGCGCGGCCGGGGAGGCCGAGGTGAGCGCCGGGGTGGCGAGGAGCGGCAGGGCGACCGCCGCTGCCGTGAGGAGGACCCGAGAGAACATGAGCTACACCGCCGAGGTGAGGTAGGCCCAGGTGAACACGCTGACGCCGACCAGCATCCCGACGTGGGCGAGGATCGAGAGCCCCGGCCCTTCGCTCCATTCGTCGTGGACGGCGCCGGCGGAGTGCTTGCCCTGGGAGGGGAGCCAACGGATGAGGATCATCAGGCCCACGATCGCGGTGATCCACCACAGCGCGAGCGCCGCGATGCCGATGAGCGCGTTGCCACTGCCGTCACCGAACCCGGTGACCAGGAACACCACCCAGCACATGAGCGCTGCGAGGCCGACGATCGTGTGCGTGTTGAGCAGGCCGTGCGAGATCTGGAGCCGTCCGGCTCCCGCCTTGTCGCCCCCGAGCCGGACACGCGTGAGGACCACCACGACGCCTGCGAGCGCGGTGAGGATGTAGACGATCCATTCGAGGGGCACGGGGCGAGTGTGCCCTAAACGCCAGTGTGGGGGCCATCACCCCCGCCGTCGGCGGGGCGATCGGCAGAGTGGTCGTCAGGGTGGTCGGCTGGGTGGTCGGCTGGGTGGTCGGCTGGGTGATCGGCAAGGTGGTCCGCGGGAGGGCCGTCGTCGCCCTCCGCCTCGGCGGCACGACGTTCGGCGTCCTCGAGCTGGGCGGCGAGGCGGTCGAGGAGGGCGTCCACCTCGGACATCCGGTAGCCCCGCAGGACGGTGGTGAAGCGCACCCGACGGAGGTCGCCCCCGACCAGGTCGTCGGCCGGCACCAGCACGTCCGGCCGGTCGTCGTACGTCGGCGCGAGGGGTGCCCCCCAGCCGCTTGCGACCATCGCGATGCCGCCCAGGGCCAGCACGATGAGGATCGCGAAGAACCAGGTCATGTGCGGCTCACTCCGGCTGGTGCGGCTTGTCGGCGGTGGGGCCGTGGCCCTCGCGCGCCTCCACCATGAGGCGTACCGCGAGGTCGACGTCGTCGGTGACCGTGATCAGGTCGAGGTCGTCCTGGGTGATCTTGCCTCCCGCCAGCACCGTGCCCCGCAGCCAGTCCATGAGGCCCGACCAGTAGTCGACGCCCACCAGGACGACCGGGAACGACGTGACCTTCTGGGTCTGCACCAGGGTGAGCGCCTCGAAGAGCTCGTCGAACGTGCCGAGCCCACCGGGCAGCACCACGAAACCCTGGGCGTACTTCACGAACATGGTCTTGCGGGCGAAGAAGTACCGGAAGTTGATGCCGACGTCGACCCACTGGTTGAGCCCCGCCTCGAAGGGCAGCTCGATGCCGAGCCCCACACTGATGCCGCCGGCCTCGGAGGCACCCTTGTTGGCGGCCTCCATGGCGCCGGGCCCGCCGCCGGTGATCACCGCGAACCCGTGCTCGACGAGGAGCCGCCCGACCTGCTCGCCCTGGGCGTACGCCGGGTCGTGGTTCGCGGTGCGCGCCGACCCGAACACCCCGATCGCCGGCCCGAGCTCGGCCAGCGCCCCGAAGCCCTCGACGAACTCGGACTGGATGCGGAGGACTCGCCACGGATCGGCGTGCACCCAGTCCGTCGGGCCGCGCGAGTCCAGCAGCCGCTGGTCGGTGGTGCCCGTGTCGACCTGGGACCGGCGCATCAGCACCGGCCCCTTGCGCTTGTCCCGGCTCATGCGCCCTCCCCCTGATCTGCCTGCCCGACCGTCATCCCCTCCGTCAGCCCCTCCGTCAGCCCCTCTGTCAGCCAGGCCCGGAGCCGGGCCTCGCAGCGCTCGATGTCCGCGAACGGCACGTGCTCCTCCTGCTTGTGCGCCAGCAACGGGTCGCCGGGTCCGTAGTTCACCGCGGGCACGCCGAGCCCGCTGAACCGGGCGACGTCGGTCCAGCCGAACTTGGGGTGCGCCTCGCCGCCGACCGTCGCGAGGAACGCCGCCGCGGCGGGCACGGAGAGCCCGGGCAGCGCGCCGGGGGCGCTGTCGGTGATCGTGACGTCGTACCCGCGGAAGAAGCCGCGCAGGAACTCCTCGGCCTCGACCTCGGAGCGGTCGGGCGCGAAGCGGTAGTTGACCTCGACCACGCACTCGTCGGGGACCACGTTGCCGGCCACGCCGCCGTGCACCCTCACCGCGTTGAGGCCCTCGCGGTAGCGCAGGCCGTCGATCCACGGCTGCCGCTCGCGGTAGTCGTCGAGCAGCCGCAGCACGGCCCCGGCCTTGTGGATGGCGTTGTCGCCCATCCAGCTGCGGGCGCTGTGCGCGCGCTCGCCGGCGAGTCGGACGTCGATGCGCATCGTTCCCTGGCAGCCGGCCTCGACGCCCGCGTTGCTCGGCTCCATGAGGATCGCGAAGTCGGCCCGCATGAGCTCGGGGTCGCTGGCGGCGAGCTTGGCCAGGCCGTTGTGCTCGGCCTCGATCTCCTCGGCCTCGTAGAAGACGTAGGTGACGTCCCGGTTGGGCGCGGCGAGATGGGCGGCGAGCCTGAGCGCCACCGCGACGCCACCCTTCATGTCGCAGGAACCGAGGCCGTGCAGGTTCTCCTCGTCGCGCCACGCCGGCAGGTTGTCGTTGAGCGGCACCGTGTCGAGGTGTCCGGCGATCACCACACGCTCCCGGCGACCGAGGTCGGTGCGAGCGACGACCGTGTTGCCGCGGCGGGTTACCTCGAGGTGGCTGACCGCGCCCAGCGCCTCCTCGACCTCGTCGGCGATCTGCTTCTCGTCGAGGCTGACGGAGAAGACGTTGACCAGCTGCTCGGTCAGGGTGACGGCGTCGGCGGAGAGGTCGATCGGCATGCCCTCATCCAAGCAGGTCGGCCCCTCACGCCCGGGGAGGCGGGAAGACGCAGAACTCGTTGCCCTCGGGATCCGCGAGCACCCTCCAGTCCGGCATCTCCCACAGGACCGTGGCGCCGCGCTCCAGCAGCGGCCGGACCTCGCCGGTGACGTCCCAGTGCACCCGGTTCGGCCCCTGCCGGGGCTCGGGCACCGGCGCGAAGTCGAGCTCGATCAGCGGGTCCGGCGTCGCCCTCTCGAGCGTGACCCACCCGTCGTGCGTCGTCGGGGTCACGCCGAAGACCTCGCCCCACCATGCCGCCTGGGCGGCCGCGTCGGCGCAGTCGACGCCGACCGCACGCAGGCGGTACGCCGGGAGGTCGGCCGGGTCGCGGAGGAACGCGCAGAACTCGCCGCCCTCGGGGTCGGCCATCAGCGTCCACCCCAACCCGGTCTCCTCCATGGGCGCGACCACGGTGGCACCGAGCGCGACCAGGTCCTCGATCGCCGCGGTGGCCACGTCGAGGTGCACGCGGTGCTTGACGGTCTTCGGCCGGTCGACGTGGTTCACCCAGACCCGCTGGTACGGCGCGGAGCCGAGCAGCGCGGTCGCGTGCGGCTTCACCACGTCGCGCTCGAGGCCGAGCACCGGCGCCCAGAATGCTCCCATCGTGTCGGGCTCGAGCGCGTCGATGCAGAGGTCCTTCCAGGTCGCCAGGCTCATTCGGAGTCCCTGAGCGAGGCGGAGCGCAGCGAGCATTCGCGTGGGGTGGACGTCACGCCCGGACCACCTCGACGTCGAGCTCCTCGGCCGGCTCGTAGGACACCGTGGTGGCCAGCGTCTCGCCGGCGACCAGCGCCTCGTGGGTGCGGGCCGCGGCCAGCACCGTCTCAGGGGCGCGCACGGTCAGCGCGATCCGGTCGGACACGTCGAGGCCGGCGTCGCGACGGGCCTGCTGGACGGACCGGACGAGGTCGCGGGCCTGCCCCTCTGCCTCGAGCTCCGGGGTGACCGCGGTGTCGAGCACCACGAACCCGCCGCGCGGCAGCATGCCGGTCGCCGAGTCGCCGACGGAGTCGGCGGCGACGGTCTCCAGGGTGTACTCGCCCTCCTCGAGCGCCAGCCCGCCGGAGGTCACCGTGCCGTCCGCGGCCACCGACCAGTCACCCGACTTCGAGCCCTTGATCGCCACCTGCACGTCGCGGCCCAGGCGCGGGCCCGCGGCGCGGGCGTTGACCGTGAGCCGCTGGGACACGCCGTACGACGCAGCTTCCGGGGCGGCGAGGTCGAGCAGCAGGACCGACTTCACATTGAGCTCGTCGGCGACGATCGCCTCGAAGCCCGTCAGCGCGTCGGGGCCGTCGACGACGACCGTGAGCCCCGCCAGCGGCAGCCGGTTGCGCAGGCCGGCCGCCTTGCGCAGCGCCGAGGCGGCCGAGCAGACGTCGCGCACCTGGTCCATCGCGGCCACCAGAGCGTCGTCGGCCGGCAGGTCGCCGGCATCGGGCCAGTCGGCGAGGTGCACGGACCGGCCGCCGGTCAGGCCGCGCCAGACCTCCTCGGTGGTGAGCGGCAGCAGCGGCGCCGTCACCCGGCACACGACGTCGAGCACCGTGTAGAGCGTGTCGAACGCCGCGGTGTCGACCTCGCCACCGGTCGACCAGAACCGCTCGCGGGAGCGGCGGATGTACCAGTTCGTGAGCACGTCGAGGAACGCCCGCGTCGAGTCGCAGGCGTTCGCGACCTCGTAGTGGTCCATCTGCCGGGTCATCGCGTCGACGAACTGCCGGGTCTTGGCGAGCAGGTAGCGGTCGAGCGGGTCAGTGGACGCCGTCGACCACCGCGCGTCGTACCCCTGGCCGGGGCCGCCGGCGGCGTTGGCGTAGAGGCTGAAGAAGTACCAGCTGTTCCACAGCGGGATCATCACCTGGCGCACGGAGTCCCGGATGCCCTGCTCGGTGACGATCAGGTTGCCGCCGCGCAGGATCGGCGAAGCCATGAGGAACCAGCGCATCGCGTCGGCGCCGTCGCGGTCGAAGACCTCGCGCACGTCGGGGTAGTTGCGCAGCGACTTCGACATCTTGTTGCCGTCGGAGCCGAGCACGATGCCGTGGCTGATGCAGTTCTCGAACGCGGGCCGGTCGAACAGCGCGCTGGCGAGGATGTGCAGGGTGTAGAACCAGCCGCGGGTCTGGCCGATGTACTCGACGATGAAGTCGGCCGGGAAGTGATGCAGGAACCACTCGTCGTTCTCGAACGGCACGTGCACCTGGGCGAACGACATCGAGCCCGAGTCGAACCAGACGTCGAGCACGTCGGGGACCCGGCGCATCATCGACCTCCCGGTCGGGTCGTCGGGGTTCGGGCGCACCAGGTCGTCGACGTACGGACGGTGCAGGTCGGGCTGGCCGTCCTTGTTGCGCGGTAGCCGTCCGAAGTCGCGCTCGAGGTCCTCGAACGAGCCGTAGACGTCGAGGCGGGGGTACGCCGGGTCGTCGCTCTTCCACACCGGCACCGGGCTGCCCCAGAAGCGGTTGCGGGTGATCGACCAGTCGCGGGCGTTCTCCAGCCACTTGCCGAACTGGCCGTCCCTGATGTGGTCCGGCACCCAGTTGATCTGCTGGTTGAGCTCGATCATCCGCTGCTTGAACGCGGTGACCTCGACGAACCACGACGAGACGCCCTTGTAGATCAGGGGCTCGCGGCAGCGCCAGCAGTGCGGGTAGGAGTGGTCGTAGGTCTCGCGGCGCAGCAGCACCGTTCCCTCGGTGACGGCGCCGCGGTCAGCCCCTCCGCGGGTGGCGGCTTTGAGGTGGTCGATGATGTGGAGGTTCGCGTCGAAGACCTGCATGCCGGCGTACTCGTCGACCGGCGCGGTGAACCGGCCGTCCTTGCCGACCGGCATGACCGCCTCGATGCCCTCGCGGTCGGTGACCTCCTTGTCGGCCTCACCGAACGCGCCGGCGGTGTGCACGAGTCCGGTGCCGTCGGTGGTGGTGACGAACTCGGAGGCGGCGACGATCCGGAAGGCGCGCTCGTGGCCGAGGTAGTAGGAGAACGGTGGCTGGTAGGTGCGCCCCACCAGCTCGGCACCGGTGTAGCGGCCCCGCACCTCCGGCTCCTCCCCCAGCTCGCGGACGTACGCCGGCAGCCGGGCCTCGGCGATGAGGTAGCGCTCGGTGGTCCCGGTCGCGTCGGACTCCACGACGACGTACGCGATGTCCTCGCCCACCATCACGCCGAGGTTCGACGTCAGCGTCCACGGAGTCGTCGTCCAGACCAGCGCGAGCACACCCGCCAGCGGGTCGGACTCGTCGGTGCCCTCGATGCGGTAGCCGACGGTGACCGCGGGGTCCTGGCGGTTCTGGTAGACGTCGTCGTCCATCCGCAGCTCGTGGTTGGACAGCGGGGTCTCGTCGTTCCAGCAGTAGGGCAGCACCCGGAATCCCTCGTAGACCAGGCCCTTCTCGTGCAGCTGCTTGAAGGCCCAGATCACCGACTCCATGTAGTCGGGGTTCATGGTGCGGTAGTCGTTGTCGAAGTCGACCCAGCGGGCCTGCCGGGTGACGTAGTCGCGCCACTCGCCGGTGTACTTCATCACCGAGGCGCGGCAGGCCTCGTTGAACTTCTCGATGCCGAGCTCGAGGATCTCGTCGGTGGTCTTGATGCCGTTGAGGCGCATCGCCTCGAGCTCCGCCGGGAGGCCGTGGGTGTCCCAGCCGAAACGGCGCTCGACCCGCCTGCCGCGCATCGTCTGGTAGCGCGGCACGACGTCCTTCACGTAGCCGGTGAGCAGGTGGCCGTAGTGCGGCAGGCCGTTCGCGAACGGCGGGCCGTCGTAGAAGACGAACTCGTTGTCGCCGTTCTCGCCGGCCGGGCGCTGGTCGACGCTGGCCTGGAAGGTGCCGTCCTTCTCCCAGTAGGCCAGCACGGCTTCCTCGATCGCCGGGAAGGCGGGGTTGCCCGGTACCTGACCGGCGTCGGTGTGGGAGACCTTGGGGTAGGTCATCGGTGGCTCTCCTGCGGCTCGTCGTTCGTGCTCCGGCACGAGGACGACATCACTGCCGCGGTACCACCCCGCTTGTCCCGTCGTACGACGCGACCACTCGTTGACGGCTGTGACGGGCCTACCCGTCCGGTTCTAGTGAGGCCCTGCCCATCGCTGGGAGGTCCCGTTCTTCCGGAGGCTCGCCGCTGATGACGGCTCGAACGCCTGTGCCGCACAGCGTACGGCGCCCGCCCCGCGCCCTGCCAGTCGGATTCTGCTTGGGTGCACCTGGGTACGGCTGGTCGGATGGCGCCCATGACCGAGACCCAACAGGCGGACCCCCGCGACTACCGGTCGACCCACGGCGAGCAGGACACCGTCCTGACCTACCTGCGCAACTACCGCCTCACGTTCGAGATGAAGTGCCAGGGGCTCGACGCCGAGCAGCTCGCCCGTCGGTCGGTGCCACCGTCGACGATGTCGTTGCTCGGCCTGGTCCGGCACCTCGCAAAGGTGGAGCACAGCTGGAACCGGCGGGTCCTCCAGGAGAACCTCGACGCGCCCCGGCTGTACTGGTCGGAGGACCAGCCCGACCTCGACTTCGACGGCGCCGTCGCCGACCCCGAGGTCGTCGCCGAGGCGTGGGAGTCGTGGCGACGCGAGGTCGCCGACGCCGATGCGTGGCTGGCCGGGGAGGCCGACTGGAGCCGGGAGGTGCCCGTGCACGGCGAGCCCACCGAGGTCCGCGACATCGCCGTCCACCTGGTCGAGGAGTACGCCCGGCACGCCGGCCACGCCGACCTGCTCCGGGAGTGCATCGACGGTCGGACCGGGCAGTGACCCGTCCCTCGCCACCGGGCCGTCCCGCCGTTTGGAACTCTGCGGGGGCCACTCCGTAGGGTTGGCGCGTGACTTCCGCCGCCTGGGGCTTCGGCCTCGCCACCATCGCGCCCAACGACACCGTCCTCGACGTGTGGTTCCCCGAGCCCGCGCTCGGCGAGGGGCCGCAGAACGGCACCGCCCCGGAGGGACTGGACGCGCTGGCCGGCGACGACGAGCTGCGCGGCGTACGCCGTGAGGTCGTCCGGGTCGACATCTCCGACCTCGACGCGGCCCCGGACTCGACCGCGGACGTGTGGCTGCGGCTGCACCTGCTCTCCGCGCGGCTGGTCACCCCCCACTCGATCTCGCTGGAGGGCGTCTTCGCGCTGCTGACCAACGTCGTGTGGACCAGCGCCGGCCCCTGCGCGGTCGACGGCTTCGAGCTGACCCGCGCCCGGCTCCGGGCGGCCGGCCAGCACGTGACGGTGTACGGCGTCGACAAGTTCCCGCGGATGGTCGACTACGTGCTGCCGACCGGCGTCCGCATCGCCGACGCCGACCGGGTCCGCCTCGGCGCCCACCTCGCCCCCGGCACCACCGTGATGCACGAAGGCTTCGTCAACTACAACGCCGGCACCCTCGGCGCCTCGATGGTCGAGGGCCGGATCTCGGCCGGCGTCGTGGTCGGCGACGGCTCCGACGTGGGTGGAGGCGCCTCGATCATGGGCACCCTGTCCGGCGGCGGCAAGGAGACGATCTCGATCGGCGAGCGCTGCCTGCTCGGCGCCAACGCCGGCCTCGGCATCTCGCTCGGCAACGACTGCGTGGTCGAGGCCGGCTGCTACGTCACGGCAGGCACCAAGGTGACGGTCAAGGACATGGACAACAAGCCGCGCGTCGTCAAGGCCCGCGACCTCTCGGGCGCGGACAACGTGCTGTTCCGCCGCAACTCCGTGTCCGGCGCGATCGAGGCCGTGCCGTGGCAGCGTGAGGGCATCTCGCTCAACGCCGCGTTGCACGCGAACGACTGACGGTGGCCCGCTCCACGGCGCGCCGCAGGGGGCGCCGGGGCGTGTGGGTCCTCGTGCTGGCCGGTCTGGTGGTGGTCGCCGGCGCCGGCCTTGTCTGGCAGCTGGGCCTGGGGCCGCTGCCCGACCCCGAGGGCTGCACCGCGACGGTCGGGGGCCGCACCGTCACCCTGACCACCGAGCAGGCCGAGAACGCCGCGCTGATCTCCGCCATCGCCGTGCAGCGGGGGCTGCCCGCGCGCGCCGCCAGCATCGCGCTGGCCACGGCGTACCAGGAGTCCAAGATCGTCAACCTCGAGCACGGCGACCGGGACTCGATCGGCATCTTCCAGCAGCGCCCGTCGCAGGGCTGGGGCACTCGTGAGCAGATCCTCGACCCGGTCTACTCCATCAACGCCTTCTACGACGCGCTGGTACGGATCGAGGGGTACCGCTCGATGCGGATCACCGAGGCCGCGCAGGAGGTGCAGCGCTCCGGCTTCCCCGAGGCCTACGAGGACCACGCCGACGACGCCCGGGTGCTGGCGTCCGCGCTGACCGGCAACTCGCCGGGCGGCCGGTTCACGTGCGTGGTGCGGCACTCCCTCGAGGAGGAGCCCGACACCCTGGACAAGGGCGGCCTCACCGGCCGCGCCGCCGTCGTACGGCGCGAGCTCGAGGGGGTCTTCGGCGACCTCTCGCTGGGCGGCTTCGCCCCGGGCGGAGTGCGCGAGGGCCACATGCCGGGGTCGACGCACTACGAGGGCCGGGCCATCGACGTGTTCGTGCGCCCGATCAACCGCGCGAACAAGCGTCAGGGGTGGGCGATGGCGTACTACCTGGTGGCGCAGGCCGGCCGGCTCGGCGTCGACCACGTCATCTTCGACAACAGGATCTGGTCCGCCGGCCGCCGCTCCGAGCAGGGCTGGCGCGCCTACGACCCGGACACGCGTGGCCGCCCCCCCGCCGTACGCAAGGTCCTCGAGCATCGCGACCACGTGCACGTCGACGTGGTCGACTGATCGTCCGTCTCTCCTGTCACAAGATTCACCGGGCGCCCGGGGAAATCCTGTCCTGTCAGGGAAAGCATTCCCTGACTGGGCATCAATTCCCCGGACGGCCGGGGAATCCTGGGGCTGCTGTGAGTTAGGCGGAGAGGCGGGCGACGGCGGCGTCGACCCGCTCGTCGGTGGCGGTGAACGCGACCCGGACGTGCTGGGCGCCGGCGCGGCCGTAGAAGGCGCCGGGGGCGACCAGGATGCCCTGCTCGGCGAGGGTGGCGACCGTGGCCCAGCAGTCCTCGCCGCGGGAGGCCCAGAGGTAGAGCGAGGCCTCGGAGTGGTCGATGGTGAAGCCGGCGCCGAGCAGCGCCTCCTTGAGCTTGGCCCGGCGGGCGGCGTACCGCGCGTGCTGGTCGGCGGCGTGCGCGTCGTCGGCGAGTGCGGCGGCCATCGCGACCTGCTGCGGGCCGGGCATCATCAGCCCGAGGTTCTTGCGTACGGCGAGCAGCTCGCCGACCAACGCCGGGTCACCGGCCACGAACGCGCAGCGGTAGCCTGCGAGGTTGGAGCGCTTGGACAGCGAGTGCACGGCGAGGATGCCCTCGGACGAGCCGCCGCTGACCGAGGGGTGCAGCACGGAGAACGGCCGCCCCTCCCAGGTGCACTCGACGTAGCACTCGTCGGAGACCAGGATCGCGCCGCGCTCGCGGCACCAGTCGACCATCTTCTTCAGGTGCTCCGGCGGCAGCACCCGGCCGGACGGGTTGGACGGGCTGTTCACCCAGACCAGGGCCGGCGTCTCGGGACCGAGCCGGGTCAGGGCGTCGGTGGCGACGGCCCGGGCCCCGGCCAGCGCGGCACCGACCTCGTAGGTCGGGTACGCGAGCTCCGGGTAGACCACCAGGTCGCCGGGTCCGACGCCGAGGTGCAGCGCCAGCGACCCGATCAGCTCCTTCGAGCCGATAGCGGGCAGCACCGCGTCGAGGCCGAGCCCGGTCACGCCCAGCCGGCGCGCCATCCAGTCCAGCGCCGCCTGCCGGGTCTCCGGACGGCCGATCGTGACCGGGTAGCCGGGCGAGTCGGCCGCGTCCGCGAGTGCCCGCTGCACGACCTGGGGGGTCGGGTCGACGGGCGTGCCGATCGAGAGGTCGACGACCCCGTCGGGGTGCGACCGCGCGGTGGCGGCGTACGAGGTGAGCTTGTCCCAGGGGAAGTCGGGCAGCCGGGAGGAGACCCGCGGGTTTCGAGACAGGCGCTGCGCGCCTTCCTCAACCACGGGAGCCGTCAGTGGTCCTGCTCCTGCGGGGGCAGCGCCTCGATCAGCGGGTGGTCCTTCTCGATGACCCCCATCTTGGCGGCACCACCGGGCGAGCCGAGGTCGTCGAAGAACTCGACGTTCGCCTTGTAGTAGTCCTTCCACTGCTCCGGCGTGTCGTCCTCGTAGAAGATCGCCTCCACCGGGCAGACCGGCTCGCAGGCACCGCAGTCCACGCACTCGTCGGGGTGGATGTAGAGCATCCGCTTGCCCTCGTAGATGCAGTCGACCGGACACTCGTCGACGCACGCGCGGTCCTTGAGGTCGACACACGGCTGGGCGATGACGTAGGTCACCAGATCCTCCTAGGACTGAAGCAATGCCGGAACACCGGCCAGCCTAGTATCCCCGCCATGGATTCGGGCAGGGACTCCCGGCAGGTGGGCAATCACCTGCTCGGGCCGCACGTGGTCGGCCGCCGCGTCGTCGTACGCCGGCTGCTCCGCGGTGAGACCGGACCGAGCGGCGGGCCCGCGATGACCGACGTCCTGGGCACCTGTACGGCGTGGGGTGGAGGCCGCTGCGTCGTCGTGCCGGAGTCGGGCGACCCGGTCGAGATCGCGCTCGCCGACATCGTCTCCGGCAAGCCGGTGCCCCCGCGCCCGTCGGTGCGGCACCGGGTCTCGGCAGCCGAGGCCGAGTCCCACGTGGCCGCGCTCTGGCCGCACCTGGTGACCGAGCCGCTCGGCGGGTGGACGCTCCGCTCGGACCCGGCCCCGGTCGGGCGGCTGCGGCGCCGGGCCAACTCCTGCCTGGCGATGGGCGACCCCGGTCTCCCGTTCGCCGACGCCGAGCACCGGATCCGGTCCTTCTACGCCGAGCGGGACCGGCCGGTGCTGGCCCAGGTCGAGCTCGGCTCCGACGTCGAGGACGCGTTCCGTGCCGCCGGGTGGGAACCCCTCGGCAACGGCGACGCTCACTTCCTGCTGGCCTCCCTGGCCCGCGCCCTCCGCAGCTGCAACGCGGGGGGCCGTCCCGCCACCGTCGCGCGCTACCACGAGAAGGGGCTCGGGCAGGTGGTGGTCGAGCTGGTCGAGGGCGAGGTGGTGGTGGCACGCGGCGAGGCGACGTACCAGCGCGACTGGCTGGGCGTCCACGGCCTCGAGGTGGTGCCGGAGCACCGTCGCCGCGGCCTCGGCACGGCGGCGCTGGCGGCGCTGCTGGACTGGGGCGCCGAGCGCGGCGCGACCACGGCCTGGCTGCACGTCGAGACCGACAACGAGCCGGCGGCGGCGCTCTACGGACGGCTCGGGTTCGCCCGGCACCACACCGGCCGCTACCTGCGGCCGGCGACGGTGCGGGTCGCCGGGCCCTAACCGCGGGCCGACGGCTCGCGACCGAGCCCGAACAGGTGTGCGGTGCGCGCCATCACCCGGTGCCACAGCAGGCGTTGCAGGGCGAGCACGATCGTGCCCGCCACCACCATCCCGGCCACGTTGACCCCGAGCTGGGCCGCGGAGCCGCGGATCTCGTACGGCGCCCAGACGGCGAGCGCGAGCGCGAGGTTGCCCGCCGCGGGGACCGTGGTGACGGAGATGAACACGCCCACCATGGCGTTCGCCTTCTCCGTCGACAGCGCCAGCACGCCGGCGGCGCCCGCGATCAGGGCCACGATGAGCGACCAGATGTCCGGGTGCCAGATGAACCCGGTCTGCGGCCGTGCCCGGGTCACCATCTCCTCGGTGATCACGCCGAGCAGCACCAGGAACAGCGCCATCAGCGTCACCACCGCGATCGCGAACGTGAAGCTGAGCACCAGCAGCCGCAGGCTGGCGCCGGCCAGCCGGGCCTTGCCGAACACGATCCCGGTGCACAGGGCCGCGACCGTGCTGAACTCCGGACCGACCACCATCGCCCCGACCACCAGGACCGAGGAGTCCGTGATCACCGCGACCGAGGCGAGCATCGTGGCCAGCACCAGGAACACGTGGAAGGTGATCGTCGGCCGGCTCGCGGCGTACGCGTCGGCGACCACCTTCTCCCACAGCACCGCGTCCTCCGGGTCGCCCGGGGCCAGCCGCTCCAGGCGCCGGGCCGCCGCGAACGGCGTACCGGTGGGGGTGGTCAGCACGATCCCGCCGACGTCGGGCAGGCCGAGGCCGTCGAGCGCCCGCAGCAGCTCGCTGGCGGTCTCGCGGGCGACGTCGCACTCGAGCAGGTCACCCTCCGGGTCGAGCGACGCGCCCTCGAGGACGACCACGTTGGTCACGTGGTCGTGGTCGAGGAGGAGCTCCCGGACCGGGCCGGACAGGCGGGTGGGCACCGTCAGGCGCAGGTGGACGAGCACCCCGGCAGACTAGTCCGGCTGAGCCGCGGTTCGGCCGCGCGGCGCCAGCTCAACGCCTAGCATGGCGCGGGAACGGGGCTTTCCGGCAGCCCCGTCGGATCCCGGGGACCCGATGCTGCAGAGCTCACCCACCGCCCAGTCCTCCGAGGCCGACCCGCTCGCGGGCCGCCCGGAGGCCGTCCGCTGGTCGGTCCGGGTCGCGATGCTCGCGCTGGTCGCCGCCGCCCTGGTGTACGTCGTGTCCACGATCCCGGGCGTCCGGTCCAACTCCGGCTTCGTGCCGGTCCTCGACGGCTGGTTCCAGGGGGCGACGTACGCCCTGACCGCGGTGGTCGCCGGCCTCCGCCCGGCACTGAGCCGGGTCGACCGGCTGCTGTGGAGCCTGGTCGCGGTGGCGCTGGCGCTGCGAGCGGTCGGGTTCATCTACTACTTCTTCGTGGTGCGCACCCAGGTGCCCCAGCCGTACCCGTCGCTGTCCGACGCGTTCTGGACCGCCAGCTCGCTGGTGATGATCGCGGCGCTCGTGGTCCTCGCCCGGGCCAGCTCCCGCCACCGCGGTGCGCTGCTCGCGCTCGACGCGTTGACCATGACGATCACGGCCGCCGGGGTGACCGCGATGTTCCTGCACGACACGGTGGTGGACCGGGCGGGACCGGGCACCTCCTCGGCCGCGGTGACCGTCAACCTGGCCTACCCGCTGATGGACGTCGCCCTGCTGGGCCTGGCGTTCGGCGTGGTGACGATGGCCCGGGCTCGGCTCGCGGCCTCCGTCTGGCTGCTGCTGCTCGGCGTGGTCGGCTTCACGGTGATCGACGCGGTGTTCCTGGTCCAGATCACCGCCGGCACGTTCGAGCCGGCCACGATGCTGTCCGGGCTGAACATGGTGTCGACGGTCGTCATCGCCTTCGCCGGCTGGGTGCTGCCCCGGCACCGGCACGCTCACGCGCAGCGTGCGGAGGCGGACGAGCCGACCCGTGGCGGGCTGTGGATCGGCCCGCGCGGGATCCTGGTCCCGGTCGTGTGCGCGGTCGTCTGCGTGGTCACGATCCTCTACGCCACGGACCAGGACCAGCGCCAGCTCGCGCTCACCCTGCCGGCGCTCGGCGTCCTGCTGGTCATCGCCCGAGGTGTGACCACCGTGCTCGCCGAGCGCGACGTCGCCGACCGCGAGCTGCGGCTCAAGAACGACGAGCTGCTCCGGTTCCAGTCGCTGGTCGAGGCCTCCAGCGACTTCATCGCGATCGCCGGCGTGGACGGCACCGTGGCCTACGTCAACCCCGCAGGACGGAAGCTGGTCGGACTCGCGCCGGACGCCGACGTGACGCGTACGACGATCGCCGACTACCTCACCGAGGAGGGCCTGCAGGCCTCGCTCGCGGTCGAGCAGCCGGCGGTGGTGGCGCAGGGACACTGGGAGGGCGAGTCGACGCTGCGCGACATGGGCGGCGGCCCGCCGGTCCCGGTCGCGATCAACAGCTTCCTCATGCTGCACCCGGTGACCGGGGAGCCGATGTCGCTGGCCACCGTGCAGCGCGACATCACCGACCGGAAGTCCGCCGAGCAGGGCTTGCGCGACCTCGCCGACCAGCGGCAGGAGCTGCTCGACCGCCTGATCCAGGCCCAGGAGGACGAACGGGCCCGGATCGCCGCGGACGTGCACGACGACTCCGTGCAGGCGCTGGCCGCGCTCGAGCTCCGGCTCGGCATGCTGCGCCGTCAGGTGCAGGACAGCGATCCGCGGCTGCTGCCCGGCCTGGAGGCCAGCCAGCTGACCCTGGAGACCGCGACCTCCCGGCTGCGGCACCTGCTCTTCGACCTCGACTCCCCCGCCCGGCGCGACCCGCTGCCGGTTGCGCTCGAGCAGGCCGCGACGTACGTCTTCGAGGACGCCGTCCCGTGGCAGCTGACCGGGGACCGCGACGTCGACCTGCCCGAGGCGCTGCGGGTGACCGCCTACCGCATCGCCAAGGAGGCGATGGTCAACGCGCGCAAGCACGCCGACCCGTCGCTGGTCCGGATCGAGCTGGCCGCGGTCGACGGCGGCGTCGAGGTGGCGGTCGTCGACGACGGCCGCGGCGCCGGGCCCGAGCAGCTCCGCGAGGTGCCGGGCCACCTCGGGCTCGGAGGCATGCGGGACCGGGCCACCGTCGCCGGCGGCCGGCTCACCATCACCAGCGCACCGGGCGAGGGCACCGCGGTGCGGTTGTGGCTGCCCGACCCCGGGAGCGACCCGGCCACGACCGCCGGCTGAGCCGGGCGCGGGTCAGCGACCGCCCCAGACCGCGTGCGCCCGCGCCACGACGTACGCCGCGATGTCGTCGAGGGTGCGCAGGGAGCGCCGTACGTCGGCGGGGACGGAGATCGCGTAGCGGTACTCCAGACGGTCGAACAGCGAGTGCAGGGCGCCGCTGTCCGCGGCCCGGGCCAGCGGGACGTCGGTCGGGACGTCCTCGGCGACGTCGGGCGCGGCCACCAGGAGCTCGAGCCGGGTGACGGCGAGGACGGACTCACGGTCGAGCTGCTGGGTCACGCACATGGTCCCTCCTGACGCACGGTACGGCCGGTCAACTGGAGGAGGGCCGAGCGGCGTCGGTGATACGTCGAATCCGATGCGACAACCCCCTGCGGGCCGACGTACGATCGCGGCGGAGCGCGTGAGGACTGACGACCCTCCTGCCGGCCGGGCCGGCAGAGCCACGGGCACCCGTGCGTACGACGTGACCGACGAGAGGCCGGGGACACCCCGGCGAAGGTGTGGTGGCACCGCGACCTTGCCCCCGCCCACACCTCCAGGGCTGCCATGCCGAACTGGAGGTGACCATGACATCGAACGACCCAGGACTCGAGACGCTCGCTGACGCTCGCTCCTCGACCACCGGGCTGCCACGCACCCTGTGCGCCGCGCTCCCCGAGACCCCGCCCGGCCGGCAGGTCCGGATCCAGGGCTGGGTGCACCGCCGCCGCGAGCTCGCGGCGCTGACCTTCCTGGTGGTCCGCGACCGCAGCGGGCTGGCGCAGGTGGTGGTCAAGGACCCGGCCGTGCAGGTGCCGTCGGAGGAGACCACCGTCGACGTGGTCGGCACGCTGACCGCCGACCCGTCCGCGCCCGGCGGGGTCGAGGTGACCGCACCGACGATCCGGTCGCTGACCGAGCCGGCGGCGACCCCGCCGGTCGAGCTGTGGCGGCCGGCGCTCAACACCTCGCTGCCCACGCTGCTCGACCACGCCCCGGTGGCCTGGCGGCACCCGGCCCAGCGGGCCCGCTGGGAGCTGGCGGCGGCGACGCTGCGCGGCTTCCGCGCGACCCTCGACGGGCTCGGGTTCACCGAGGTGCAGACCCCGAAGTTCGTGGCCTCCGCGACCGAGTCCGGCGCGAACGTGTTCGAGGTCGACTACTTCGGCCGGCCGGCCTACCTCGCCCAGAGCCCGCAGTTCTACAAGCAGCAGCTGGTCGGCGTCTTCGAGCGGGTCTACGAGGTCGGGCCGGTCTTCCGGGCCGAGCCCCACGACACGGTGCGGCACCTCGCGGAGTACGTCTCGCTCGACGTCGAGCTCGGCTTCGTCGAGGACCACCGCGACGTGCTGGCGGTGCTGCGCGAGGTGGTGGCCGGCATGGTCGCCGGGATCCACACGTACGCCGGCCCGGCGGTCGAGCGGCTCGGGGCCACGGTCCCGGAGGTCTCCGAGGAGATCCCGGTGCTGCACTTCTCCGAGGCGCTGCGGCTGGTCGGGGCGCCCGAGGACGAGCCCGACCTGGCCCCCGAGCACGAGCGGGCGCTGGGCGCCTGGGCGCGCGAGGAGCACGGCAGCGACTTCCTCGCGGTCGAGGGGTACCCGATGCGCAAGCGACCCTTCTACACGCACCCGGAGCCCGGCGACGAGCGCTGGTCCAACAGCTTCGACCTGCTCTTCCGCGGGCTGGAGCTGGTCACCGGCGGCCAGCGGCTGCACCGGATCTCCGACTACGAGGCGGCGATCCGCGCCCGCGGCGAGGACCCGGCGGCGTACGCGGCGTACCTGCAGAGCTTCCGGCACGGCATGCCCCCGCACGGCGGGTTCGCGATCGGCCTGGAGCGCTGGGTGGCCCGGCTGGTCGAGGCGGCCAACATCCGGGAGGTGACCCTGTTCCCCCGGGACCTCAACCGCCTGACCCCCTAGCCCGATCGGTGACCCGGCACATCATGTGCCGGGTCACCACCGTCGGGACACGCTGAGTCGGCACAAGATGTGCCGGGTCACCACCGTCGGGACACGCTGAGTCGGCACAAGATGTGCCGGGTCGGGGTCAGTCGCCGGCGTCCTGGGAGGGCGGCGTGGTCCGTTTCTCGGAGTCGCAGATCACCGTGTCCGACGGGATGTACGTCGTGTGGAGCTTCTCGGTGCGCTCCAGCGCGGACGAGCCGTGCTTGCGGAAGTAGCGCCACACGTTGATGTCGAAGCCGCCGTACCCGTCGTTCGGCTCGCACTCGGGCCCGGACAGGTGGCGGGTCTTCTCCTGGGTGAAGTTGTAGCGGTTGCCGGTCCTGGTGGTGATGTCCCAGTACTTCGTGGAGTACATCGACACGGTCACCACGCCCTGCGACGACGGGGTGGACGGGGTGACCTTTGCGGTGATCAGCACGCCGTACGGCGTGTCGTTGGTGAACCGCAGGTCCACGGCTCCCCAGGCCACGGTCGCCTCCCGACCGACCGGGTAGCGGTCGATGTAGAACGAGTGCGGCTTGTGCTCGACGTCCTTCAGGCCGGCGAAGAACATCGCGTTGAACGTCGTCGTCGCCATCTGCGAGACGCCGCCGCCGAAGTCCTCCTTGAAGACCCCGTTGCTGATGATGAAGCCCTTGGTGAAGCCGTTCTCGGCGGTCCTCTCGCCGACGGCGTCGTTGAGCGAGAAGGTGTCGCCCGGCTTCAGCACGGTGCCGTTGACCAGCTCGGCGGCGCGGCCGATGTTGGTGTTGCGGTATTCCGCGTAGGGGTAGTACGTCGTGAACGTCGACACCTGCTCCGTGATCTTCAGGGCGCGCGCGTCCCTGGTGGTGAACCCGGCGTCCTTCACGGTCGCCTTGACGTTCATCTGCCGCTCCCCCGGTGCCTTGACCACCAGCGCCAGGAACGCCGAGCTGATGTCCTTCGGGTCGTAGTCGACGCCGGGCTTGGACGGCACCACCGCGGGCTTGCCGTTCACCAGCCGGACGGTCGCGTCGACCGGCGCGCCCTCGGTCCTCGCGAACCGGGAGCGGACCAGCGCGGTGAGCTTCGTCTCGTCGAGGTCCGGCGCGAGCGCGCCGTCCTCGGCCTTCATCCCGAGCGCCGCGCTGTAGTCGGCCGGGCGGAGCTTCACCCGGGTCCTGTCGAAGACCAGCGTCACCGGCCCGGAGACCGCCGGGTTCGCGAACTCGTTGAGTGCGTCCTGCACGTCGTCGCGGCTGATCTCGGGCTCCGCGGTCACCAGCTCCAGCTCGGCGGTCCCGTCGTCGACGTACGCCGACTGCAGGGCACGCTCGGCGAGGTCGCGGTCGACCTCCTCGCCGTCCTGCCCGAACACCGGCCGCGCAGCGCCGTCGACGAACCGGACGTCGCCCTCCTTCGCGGGGGTGCCGTGCTCCTCGTCGATCCGGTCGAGGGTCGCGGACAGGGTGTCCTCGTCGACGGACACGACCGGGTCCAGCTCGCCGCCACCGGTGTAGTAGTCCCACAGCCGGCCCGGCGACCAGCTGCGCTCCGCACCCGCCTCGTCGACGGTCGCCCGGTAGTCCACCGACAGCCCGGCCGCCTCGGCGGTCATCGGCACGTTCTCCCCGTCGACGGTGACGTCGATCGCGTCCCGGTCGGCGAACCCGTCCTGCAGCGCCTGCACGGCGTCGTCCTGGCTCTTGCCGCCGATGTCGATCCCGGCGACGCTCGTGCCGCGCGGCACCTTCTCGCCGGCGAAGGCGTACGCCGCGACCCACAGCAGCCCGACCAGGAAGGCCAGGCCGAGCACGGTCAGCAGGACGACGCGGCCGCCGCTGCTCTCGTCGCGGTCGCGCGGCGGCTTCGTCTTCGGCTGGGTCTGGGACGACACGCGGGCCATCCTAGGAAACCTGCGGGGACGATCCCGATTCGTCGGCGGCGCGGCGACCCACCGGAAGGGTCACGATCGCGAACACCGCGAGCACCAGGGCGGCCAGCAGCAGGGCGTACCCGCGGGCCGTCGCGGTGACGACGTAGTCGCCCTCCGGCCGGCCGAGCAGCGCGACCAGGACCGCGCCGGACCAGCCCAGCCCGAACCCGGCCCGGACCCACCCGGGCGGCGCGGCCACGGCGGCGGCGTACGGCGCGCCGACGGCCAGCAGAAACCACCCCCAGGACTTGTCGTGGACGCCGATCGAGGCGACCCCGGTGACCACGCCCACACCCGCGGCGACCAGGAGGAGCAGCCAGCCCAGCCCTCGCGGCAGCCGGCTCACAGCCCCGCGAACAGGTCGGTCTCGAGGCCCTCGGCTCCCAACGGACCCTGCCGACCCTTGACCAGCCGGAAGAACTCGGTGCCCCAGACGCTGTTGCCCTGGTTGTTGGACAGCGCGAAGAACGGGCCGTCGAGGGTGATCTGGGTGCGGTGCGCGGCCAGCGCGGCCATCTTGCGCCCGACGTAGTCGTCGCCGACGACCAGGGCGGAGAGCTGGTCGTCGGGGGTGGTGAACGGCAGCGGGCCGTCGGGGTCCATGCCCTCGAACGTGGTCTCGTCACCGGCATCGCGGATCGCCCGCAGGCTGGCTCGCATCCGCGACTCCGACATGGCGCCCCAGTAGATCTTGGCGATCTCCCACGCCTCCCCCAGCTCGCGCTTGTAGGACTCCGCGCCGGCCAGCAGGGAGGCGTACATCGCGACGCGGTGGGCCTGGATGTGGTCGGGGTGGCCGTAGTTGCCGAACTCGTCGTAGGTGACCAGCACCTGCGGCCGGACCTCCCGGATGACCCGGACCAGGTGGTCGGCGGCCTCGGTGAGGTCGGCGCGCCAGAAGGCGTTCTCGTGGATGTCGTCGGCGGCGATCGCGTGGCCGTCGTCGTGCCACTGCATCCCGGAGTCGCGGTAGGTGCCGAAGCCGCCGAGGAACCGGAAGTCGGTCACCCCGAGCGCCGCCATCGCGTCGTCGAGCTCACCGCGCCGCTGCTCGCCGAGCAGGTCGTCCTTGTCGGCGGCGAGGTGCTCGAGCTCGGGCACCAGGATCTCGCCCATCTCGCCCGCCGTGCAGGTCACGAGCGTCACGCCACGCCCCTCGGCGGCGTACTTCGCCATGGTCGCGCCCTGCATGATCGACTCGTCGTCGGGGTGGGCGTGCACGAGGAGGAGGCGCTGCTCCGGTCCCTGTTCGGTCATGCGCCCCAGCCTAGTGAGCGGTCCCGAGCCCCGGTCCAGCGCTTATCCGAGGGTCGCGACCAGCACGGCCTTGATCGTGTGCACCCGGTTCTCGGCCTGGTCGAACACGATGCTCGCCGGCGACGAGAAGACCTCGTCGGTCACCTCCAGGCCGGAGGTCATGCCGGTGTGCTCCATGATCTCCCGGCCGACCGTGGTCCGTAGGTCGTGGAAGGCCGGCAGGCAGTGCATGAACCGGACTGCGTGGTTGCCCGACCGCGCCAGCAGCGCGGCGTTGACCTGGTACGGCGCGAGCATCCGGACCCGGTCCTCCCACACGTCCTTGGCCTCACCCATCGAGACCCAGACGTCGGTGTGCACGAAGTCCACGCCGTCGACGGCCGCCGCCGGGTCGTCGGTGACCGTGATCCGGGCTCCGGTTCCCCGCGCGATCTCCTCGGCCAGGTCCACCACATCCTTCGGCGGGTGCAGCTCGGCCGGGCCGGCCAGGCGCACGTCGCTGCCCAGGAGCGCCCCCGTGACCAGCAGCGAGCGCCCCATGTTGAAGCTGCAGTCCCCGACGTAGGCGTAGGCGATCTGCTCGTAGGCCTTGCCGCACGCCTCGTGCATGGTGAGGAAATCGGCCAGCATCTGGGTGGGGTGCCACTCGGCGGTCAGACCGTTGTAGACCGGGACGCCGGCGTGCGCCGCGAGCGTCTCCACGTCCGCCTGGAGGTTGCCGCGGTACTCGATCGCGTCGTACATCCGGCCCAGCACGGCGGCGGTGTCCTCGATGGACTCCTTGTGCCCGAGCTGGGAGCCCGACGGGTCGAGGTAGGTCACGTGGGCGCCCTGGTCGTAGGCCGCGACCTCGAACGCCGAGCGGGTACGGGTCGAGGTCTTGCCGAAGATCAGCGCGATCTCCTTGCCGGTGAGGCGCGGCGCCTCCGTGCCGGCGTACTTCGCGAGCTTGAGGGCCTCCGCCAGGCGCAGCAGGAAGCGCATCTCGCCGGGCTCGAAGTCGATCTCCTTGAGGAAGTGACGGTTCTTCAGGTTGTAGGACATGTCGTCTCCCGTGCTGGTCCGGTAGCCCGTCAGAACGCCGGGTCGCGCTCGATCGGGCAGGTCATGCAGTGCGAGCCGCCGCGGCCGCGGCCGAGCTCGAAGCCCTCGATCGTGATGACCTCGATGCCGGCCTTCCGCAGTGCTGTGTTGGTGCCGGTGTTCCGCTCGTACGCCACGACCACACCGGGCTCCAGAGCCACCACGTTGTTGCCGTCGTCCCACTGCTCGCGCTCGGCGCCGAACGCGTCGCCGCCGGTCTCGACGATCCGCATCCGGTCCACCCCCAGCGCGGTGGCCATCAGGTCGGGCAGGGTTCCCTGCTGCTCCTCGACCACGAGGTCGTCCGGTGTCTCTCCGGGACGGATCGCCCAGGTCCGCGCGCCGTAGACGACCTGCGGGAACAGGGTGACGAGGTCGCGGTCGCACATGGTGATCACGGTGTCGAGGTGCATGTAGCTGCGCGACTTCGGCAGGTGCACGGCCAGCACGAGGTTCGCAGCCCCGGCGCGGAAGAGCGAGCGCGCGATCCACAGCACCGCCTGGGCGCTGGTGCGCTCCCCCATGCCGATCATCACCGCACCGTTACCGATCGGCTGGACGTCGCCGCCCTCGACGTGCGCCCGTCCCCAGTCCTCGCCGGTGCCACCGAGCCAGATCGGGAACTCCTCGGCGGCGAACATGGGGTGGAATCGGTAGATCGCCTCCATGATCAGGGTCTCCGGCTTGCGCGCCGGCTTGGTCATCGGGTTGAGGGTGACGCCGCCGTAGATCCAGCACGAGGGGTCGCGCTGGAAGAGGAAGTTCGGCAGCGGCGGGAGCAGCATGTGCGTGGGATCGGCGGACTGCCACACGAGACCCACGTCCTTGACCACGTCGGTCCGCGTGATGCCGCCGATCAGGAAGTCGGCGACCTCGGCGGCTCCGGCGGTCTGGACCCACTCGTTGGCGCGCTGCGCGGCCGTGATCCCGACCTCGCGCTCGTTGAGGATGCGCTCGCCCACCCAGTCCCGGACCTTGGGCTGCTCGAGCGCCTCGGCGAGCAGCGACTCGGCGAGGAACACGTCGATGCCGCGCTCCCGCATCACCTCGCAGAACATGTCGTGCTCGGCCTTGGCACGACTCACCCAGAGCACGTCGTCGAAGAGCAGCTCCTCGACGTTCGACGGCGTCAGCCTGGTGTGTTCGAGCCCGGGACGGTGCACCAGCACCTTCCGCAGCCTGCCCACCTCCGAGTGCACTCCGAACGACATCGCGGTCACCTCGCTCTCGACGCAGCAGGTACGCCGTGCGGCACCTGCCGTGCCGTCCAGTCTCGACCGCGGCCCTGAAGCCTCACGAGGGTCGTCGGACCGGGCCGAAGGGGCCGAACGACCCGGGATCAGGGAGCTGCGCGCTCACTAGCATCCGAGCCAGCCCGTGAGCTCCGCCGCGGCGGAGGGAGAGGAGGCGTGGTGCGCATCGTCATCGCACTCGGAGGCAACGCCCTCCTGCGGCGCAACGAGCCGCTCACCATCGAGGTCCAGCGCCGCAACGTGCGCGTCGCCGCCGAGGCGATCGCGCCGCTCGCCGCCGAGCACAGCATCGTGATCGTGCACGGGAACGGTCCCCAGGTGGGGCTGCTCGCCCTCCAGGCCGACGCCTACGACCCCGACGAGGGCTACCCGCTCGACGTGCTGGATGCGGGCACCCAGGGGATCATCGGCTACCTGGTCCAGCAGGAGCTCCGCAACGTGCTGCCGCCCACGCGCCAGGTCGCGACCCTGCTCACGATGATCGTGGTGGACCCGCACGACCCGGGATTCGCCCACCCCACCAAGTACGTCGGTCCCGTGTACGACGAGGAGACGGCCCGGCGGCTGGCCCGGGAGAAGGGCTGGACGTTCCGCCAGGACGGCCCGGCCTGGCGCCGGGTGGTCCCGTCGCCGGAGCCACAGCAGATCCTGGAGATCGACCCGATCAGCTGGCTGCTGGAGAAGGACGCGGTCGTGATCTGCGCGGGTGGCGGGGGCATCCCCAGCGTGCGTCCCGACGTGGGGCCGGAGCAGCTGGCCGGAGTGGAAGCGGTCATCGACAAGGACCTCGCGGGCGAGCTGGTTGCCGAGCAGGTGGGTGCGGACCTCTTCGTGATGGCCACCGACGTCGACGGCGTCTACCTCGACTGGGGCGGGCCCGACCAGGCCAAGCTGGGGCAGGTCACCCCCGAGGAGCTGGCCGGGCACGACTTCGCGGCCGGATCGATGGGCCCGAAGGTCGAGGCGGCCGGTCGGTTCGCCACCCGGACCGGTGGCCGGGCCGCGATCGGCTCGCTGGCCGACATCGCGCTGATCGTGGCGGGCGACGCCGGCACCAGCGTCGTACGGCGAGCGGCGGTCGCCGTCTGAGGGTCCATCGGCCCGCAGCCCGGGGTCCTGAGACTCGGGTCGCCGGCGCTCCGCGTTCCTAGCGTGAGGAGTGAAACGCGACCAGCCGTGGCCGCCGGCGTCAGGAGGCGTCATGTCCCACCGCATCTCCGATCCCGTCTCGGGTTCCACACCGTCCGAGCCCCCTCCCGGAGCGGAGCCGAGGAAGTTCGGGCTGCCCACGGCGATGGCGCTGATCGTCGGGAGCATCGTCGGCGTCGGCATCTTCAACCTGCCGACGTCGCTGGCGGGCTACGGCCCCATAACGCTGGCGTCGATGGCCCTGACCACGGTCGGTGCCGTCGCTCTTGCCCTGCTCTTCGCCGCGCTGTCGCGGCGCCTGCCGGCCGACGGCGGTCCCTATGCCTACGCGCGTGTGGGCTTCGGCAACGGGCTCGGCTTCGCAAACGCCTGGTCGTACTGGATCACCGCGTGGGCCGGCAACGCCGCCATCGCGGTCGGCTGGGTGCTCTACGTCGAGCACTTCGTCAACACCGGCCACGAGAAGCTGTGGTCGGTCGTGCTGGTCCTCGTCGGGCTGTGGCTGCCGGCCCTGGTCAACCTGTCCGGTGTGAAGAACATGGGAGCGGTCCAGGTGGTGACCACCATCATCAAGTTCGTCGCGCTCGCGTTCATGTCGACCGTCGGGCTGTTCTTCATCTCGACGGCGAACTTCACCCCATGGAACGTCAGCGGCGAGAGCGCGTGGGCCGCGATCGGCGGCGGCATGGCCATCGCCCTGTTCAGCTACCTGGGTGTCGAGACCGCTGCGGTCGCGGCCGGCAAGGTCAGCGACCCGGAGCGGAACATCCCGCGCGCCACGGTGCTCGGCACCCTGGCCACCGCGGTGGTCTACATGCTCTCCCTGGTCGCGGTGTTCGGGATCCTGCCCACGTCGACGCTCGCGAACGCGAACGCCCCGTTCTCCGACGCCGCCAACGAGATCTTCGGCGGCACCTGGGCCGGCGACGCGATGGCGATCGCGGTGATCATCTCCGGCCTCGGGGCGCTCAACGGCTGGACCATGATCTGCGCCGAGATGCCGCTCGCGGCCGCCGAGGACGGCCTGTTCCCCGAGCAGTTCAAGCGGATCTCGTCGCGCGGCGTTCCCGCCTGGGGCCTGGTGGCGTCCACGGTGCTCGCGTCCGTGGCCACGGTCGTCAACTACCTGGGGGCCAACGGCGCGCAGGTGTTCACGGTCCTGGTGCTGATGACCGGCATCACCGCCGCGATCCCCTACGCCTTCTCCGCGCTCGCACAGCTCAAGTGGCGCTGGGCGGACCACCGGGCGATGCAGACCCCGCGGTTCGTCCGCGACATGACGGTCGCCGGGCTGTCGCTGGTGTTCTCGGTGCTGTTCATCTGGTACTCGCGGTACACCGGTGAGGGGTTCTGGCTCTACTGGAGTCCGTTCATCCTGGCGGGTGGGTCGCTGCTGCTCGGCATCCCGGTCTACCTGGCCCAGCGTCGGCACATGACCGAGCCGCCTGAGGTCCCGGCCTACACCGAGCCGACGGGCTAGCACGCCTGCTGCGCGACAGAGGTGTCCCGTCGTCCGCGGCGGGACACCTCCATGCGGTCAGGGTCTCTTCAGCCGCTTCGGTCCGGTGGGCAGGTCCGGCGGCGCGAGGGACGACCCCGCCGGACCTGGCACGCCGGCGTCATCGGCGTCGGTGTCCAGCCACCCGTCGTACTCGTCGACCAGCAGCTCGAAGACCAGCGCGGGCGCGTCGCTGAGCACCGCCCAGGGCTGGTCCTCGTCGTCGTCCTCCCCCGCCAGGCGCTCGCGGGCAACCGACGCCTCCCAGCCCTCGCGGAGCAGGCGCTCCTCGACGGCCCGGGCGTCGTCCTCCTCGAAGAAGATCCCTCGCACGGGACCATCCTGCCCCGTCCGGACGGCCGGTGCCCGCGCGCCCCGGCAGCGGATAGCGTGCTGACGGTGCCCACCCACGCCCCGACTCCCGTCCGCGGCCTGCCGCTGCTCCCGGCGGCCGGCTTCGTGCTGGTGTGGTCGTCGGGCTACATCGCCGGTCCGTACGGCGTGCAGGGGATGTCCCCGCTGATGCTGGTGGCCCTGCGCTTCGCGCTGGCGACGGTGCTGGTCGCGATCCTGGCGCGGGTGCTGCGGGGCCCGCTGCGGGTCAGCCGGCCCGACGCGGTGCGGATCGCGCTCACCGGCCTCGTCATGAACGGCGTGCAGTTCGGCGCGATGTACCTCGCGTTCGACGCCGGGCTCGGCGCCACCCTCGGCGCCCTGCTGCACTCCCTGTCCCCCGTTCTCACCGCGATCCTGGCCTGGCTGCTGCTGCACGAGCGGCTGTCGCTGCGCCAGGCGGTCGGATTCCTGGTGGGGGTGGCCGGCGTGCTGCTGGTGCTCGGACCGGACGTCGACGAGGCCGGCGGCGCGCTCGGCCTCACCTTCGCCGTCATCGGCGTGCTGGGGCTCAGCTTCGGGACGCTCGGACAGCGCTGGATCGGCCACGCCCCCGACCCGCTCTGGTCGGCGACCATCCAGTTCGGGGTCTCCGCCCCGCCGGTCTTCGTGCTGGCCCTGGTCGTCGAGGGCACCGACGTGGTCCGCGACCCGCAGATCGCAGTGGTCTCGGTGTTCTACCTGGCGGTCGTGAACTCGATCATCGGCCTGCTCCTGCTCGGGATCCTGGCCCGCGAGGGCGGTGCCAGCGCGGCGTCGAGCGTCTTCTTCCTGATGCCGCCGGTGACCGCGCTGCTGGCCTGGCTGGTGCTCGGCGACACCCTGTCCGCGCGGGAGCTGGTCGGCCTCGCCGTGGCGGTGGTCGGAGTCGCCGTGGCCACCGCGATCGGCCGCCCGTCCGCGGTCGCGCCGACGGAGGCACCGGTGCCGGCCGACCGGGCCCGCGGGCGCTGAGCCGGTCGGACGTCGGCCGGTCAGGGCAGGTCGGGCCGCCGGACGCCGCCCCCTGCGAGCGCCCGCTCGACCGCCGCCTCCACGTGCAGCCGGGTGGTGGGGAACGTCGGCACCGGGCTGTCCTCGGGCCCGACCAGCAGCTCGATCTCGGTGCAGCCGTAGATCACGCCCTCGGAGCCGTCGTCGACCAGTCGACGGATCACGTCGCGGTAGGCATCCCGCGACTCGTCCTTCACCACGCCGAGGCAGAGCTCGTCGTAGATGATCCGGTGCACGGTCTCCTGGTCCTCCGCCGAGGGCAGCACCACCTCGAGGCCGCTGTTGCGCAGCCGGTCCGCGTAGAACGGCTGCGCCATCGTGAACCCGGTGCCGAGCAGCCCCACCCGCCGTACGCCGGCGCCCGCGACCGCGGTCGCGGTGGTGTCGCCGATGTGCAGCAGCGGCAGGTCGACGCCGTTCTCGAGGGCGTCCGCGACCTTGTGCATGGTGTTCGTGCACAGCACGAGGAGGTCCGCGCCTGCGGCCTCGAGGGAGCGTCCGGCCGCGACCAGGGCGGTGGCGGCATCCTCCCAGCGGCCCTCGACCTGCATCCGCTCGATCGCGGCGAAGTCGACCGAGTAGGTCACGCACCGTGCGGAGTGCAGGCCGCCGCGACGGTCCCGCACCAGCTCGTTGGCGATCCGGTAGTACTCCGCCGTCGACTCCCAGCTCATCCCGCCCAGGAACCCGATCAGCTGCATCTCACGCCTCCGTCCGCTCCTCACTCAAGGTACGCCGCGAGCTCGGCGAGGAACGGCCGGTCCGGCTCCAGCCAGTCCACGTCGTCCAGCTCGCCGACCCCGAGCCAGCGGGTGGCGTCGTGCTCGACCGGGTCGGGTTCGGCACCGTCGACAACAGTCGCCAGGGCCACCCGCAGCTGGTGGGTCTCCCCGATCGCGGCCACCCCGTCCAGCCAGCCGGTGACCGTGACCGGCACCCGGAGCTCCTCGGCGAGCTCGCGCACGAGCGCCTGCTCGGGCGACTCGCCCGCCTCCACCTTGCCTCCCGGGAACTCCCAGCGCCCCGCGGCCTCCGGGGGCGACGTACGCCGGCACGCCAGCACGCGTCCGTCCCGTACCACCGCCGCGCCGACCACGAGCCTCACGCCAGCCGAGGCTAGCGGCCTTCGGTGGTCGAGGAGGGCCGCACCTCCCGGTGGTTGAGGAGGGCCGAGGGAACGAGCCCGTCTCGAAGCCACCCACAGGACCTCGGTTTCGAGACGCTCGCTGGCGCTCGCTCCTCAACCAGCGGTGGCTGGCGCTCGCTCCTCAACCAGCGGTGGCTGGCGCTCGCTCCTCGACCAGCGGTGGACCTGGCGCGACCCCGGTGGTTGAGGAGGTCGCTCTGCGACCGTCTCGAAACCACCACCCCGCAACCCACCTCGGCTTCGAGACGCTCGCCGGCGCTCGCTCCTCGACCAGCGGTGGCCGTCGCTCGCTCCTCGATCGGCAGTGCGCAGGGCGTCGCTACGGTGGCGGCATGGCGTTCCAGTTCGTGCAGGGCGTCCACCTGCGGCGCACCGGCGAGGCGGTGTCGGAGATCGACGCGCTCGCGGAGCGGCTCGGCGGCCGGGTCGGCCTCGACGGGCTGCTCGCGGACCTGCCGCACCGGATGCGGCGGTGGCCGGTGCCGGCGCTCGAGGCACGCACCGGCCTGCGCTGGCGGAGCCGGGACGGCTGGGACCGGCGCTGGTGGCCGCAGGGCATCACCACCTCGGCCGACGCCTCCGACACCGAGGACATCGCTGGGCGGAAGGTGCTCGCGGTCAGCTGGTACGCCAAGGAGAAGGACGGGGTCGGCAAGGGCAGCCGGATCTCCTTCATCGATCTCGAGCGGCGCCGCTACCGGCACGTGCTCCTGGTGGTGCCGACGTACGGCGCGGACGGCTCGCTGCGGCTGGAGCGGCTCGACGTGCACGCCGGGGGCATCGCGTGGGCGGGGCCGTACCTCCACGTCGCGGCCACCCGGAAGGGGTTGTTCACCGCCCGGCTCGACGACATCCTGCGGGTCCCCGACCAGCTCCGCGACCCCGACCGCGAGCGGATCGGGTGCCAGGAGTCGCTGGTGTCGACGTACGGCTACCGCTACGTCCTGCCGGTCCGGTTCGCCTATCGGTCAGCCTCCGACGACGGGTTCGAGCAGGTCCGCTACTCGTTCCTGTCGCTCAACCGCTCCGGGGACCACCCCGAGCTGGTGGCCGGCGAGTACGGCCGCGGCGGCGCCACCACCCGGCTGCTCTCCTATCCGCTCGACCCGGAGACCATGCACCTCGTCCCGGGCGAGGACGGCCTGGCCCGGCCGGTGCTGCTCGAGCAGGGCGGGGTCGGCAACATGCAGGGGGCGGCGGTGGTGGGGGGCACGTGGTACGTCACCCGCTCGCGCGGCCCCTGGGGCCTCGGCAGCCTGTACGTCGGGCGGCCCGGGCAGTGGCGCCGGCACCGCTGGGCGCTGCCGATGGGGCCGGAGGACATCAGCTTCTGGCCGTCGACCGACCTGTTGTGGTCGGTCTCGGAGTGGCCGGGACGGCGGTGGGTCTTCGGAGTGCGCCGGTCACGCCTCTCCGGTGGTTGAGGAGGGCGCTCGCTCCTCAACCACCCTCGACCGACCGCGGCTGGCGGGCCAGCTGCCGGCTCTGCGCGACCAGGCGGCCCGTGGAGTCCCAGACCTCGCAGTCCTCCTCGAACATCCCGCCGGCCAGGTTGCGGGTGGCGTGCCGCACCTTGAGCCAGCCCGGCGCGGGCACGGCGCGGACGTGCGCGGTCAGCTCCAGGGTCGGCGCCCAGCCGGGCATGCCGAGGTCGAAGGTGACCGGGGGCAGCGCGTCGAGCGTCATCAGCAGCGAGATCGGGTCGGGCTCGCGGCCGTCGGCCAGCCGGAACCAGGCCTGGATGACGCCGCTGCCGCTGGGCTTCCCGACCGCCCACCCGGCGTACGCGGGGTCCATCCGGAAGTCGAAGCGCTGCATCAGCGGCGCGATCCGCAGCACCTCCTCGGGTGCCATCGACGAGGGCAGGCACTCCTCCAGCGGTGGCAGGTCCGGCTCGGTCGCGGTGGTGCGGACGTCGTCGGGCAGCCCGTCGAGGGCGCCGTACGTCGCGAGCGCGGTGATCCGCTGCTGCCCGTCCTGGGCGAGGTCGGCGGCGAGCGTCGTGACCGAACCGCCCTCCCGGAGCGTGCGGGTGGCGACGGTGGCCGGCCCGGGCGTGGTCGCGCTCAGGTAGTAGGCGCTGACCGCGATCGGGTCGGGCCTGGAGCCGGCCGTGGACCGCAGCGCGTTGCCGATGACCGCCAGCGCGTACCCGCCGTTGATGCCGCCGCCGACCACCCATCCGGGCGCCAGGTCGGCGGCGTAGGTGCCGTCAGCGGCATGGTCGATCTCGATGTCACGGTCGAACTCGTGGCCCATGCAACCAAGCGTAGGCGGGGCCGGTCAGCCGCCGTCCAGGTGGGCGAGCACGGCACGGAACTGCGCGGCGGCCCCGGCGGAGTTCGGGTGCGCGGGGACGCCGAGCGCCGGACCGTTGACCGAGGGGCCGTACACCTCGGCGTACCGCACGGTCGGGTCCCGGCACACGTCGTGCCCGAGCGTCGGGGTGAAGGTGTCCACGAGCTCGACTCCCCCGGCGGCAGCGGCCCGCTCCACCATCGCGTTCAGCTTCAGGAACGTCGCGTGCAGGTAGACCATGTCCTCCTCGGTGACCGGCACCAGCGGGTAGCAGGCGTGCTCCGGCACCGCGGCCAGGTAGTCGACGACCAGCACCCGGGCCTCGGGGCTGCGCCGGTGGATCTCCTCCAGCAGTCCATCGCCGCGCCGGCGATGCCCGCGTCGTTGCCGCCGACGCCGACCGTGACCAGGTCGGTGCTCGCCGTGAGCGGTCGAGCTGCGCGGGGTGGGTGCCGCCGAGCGGCAGGTCCTCCTGCGGGGCGTAGAACTCGTCGGTCGTGGCCGAGCCACAGGTGGCGTCCCGGAACGTCGTCACCCCAGCTCCTTCGCGAGCAGCTTCGGGTAGTTGGTGTGCGACTGCGCGCAGTCGATCGGCGCGTACGTCGCGTCCGGCCCGCCGGGTCACGACGGGTCGTCCGACTCACGGGGGTCCATCCACCCTCCTGAGGCGGACGACTGACAGGATGTCGCCATGACAGAGGCCAAGGCCCTTGTCGTTGTGGTGGGGGGAGCCAATGTCGACGTCAAGGCACGCAGCAGCGTGCGCGCGGTGGCGCGCACCAGCAACCCGGGCAGTGCCCGCCTGAGCTCGGGAGGCGTGGGCCGCAACATCGCGGAGAACCTCGCCCGCCTGGGCATCGCCACCCACCTGGTCTCGGCGGTGGGGAACGACCCGCTGGGCGACCAGCTGGTCCGCAGCACGGCCGAGGCCGGCGTGGGCGTCGAGCACGTCGCGCGGCTGGACCGGCCGACCGGCTCCTACACCGCGGTGCTCGACGCGGACGGCGAGCTGCTGGTCGCGGTCGCCGACATGGCCGCGGTCGACGCCATCGACGAGAGCCACGTGCAGGCCGCCGGCGACCTGCTGTCGCGGGCCGACCTGGTCGTGCTCGACGGCAACCTGGCCCCCGAGACGATGGCCGCTGCGGCGCGCGCCGCCGGGGACCGGCCGCTGGTCCTGGACCCGGTGAGCGTGCCCAAGGCCGAACGGTGCCGAGCCCTCCTCGGCGGCCGGCAGCCCTGGCACCTGGTCACCCCCGACCACCTCGAGCTCGCCGCGTTGACCGGGCTGCCCACGACGTACGAGCGGCAGGTCGCGACCGCCTGCGCCCGCCTGCACGAGCAGGGCGTGACCTGGGTGTGGGTGCGCGAGGGCGAGCGCGGCTCCCTGCTGTCCGGCCCGGACGGCGCCACCCACCTGCCCGCGATCCCGACCCGGGTGGTCGACGTGACCGGCGCCGGCGATGCGATGCTGGCTGCCTGGTGCCACGGCGTCCTGACCGGCAGGTCCCCCCTCGAGGCGGCCCGGCTCGGCCACGCGGCCGCCGCGCTCACCATCGCCAGCGACGACACGGTGCGCACCGACCTGACGCCGGCGCTGCTCGAGAAGACCTCCGGAGGCTTCGCATGACGACCCCCCATCCATCGCTCCGGCTCACCGACGACGTCGCCGAGGCGCTGCGGGCCGGGGCGCCGGTGGTCGCGCTGGAGTCGACGATCATCAGTCACGGCATGCCGTACCCGCGCAACGTCGAGATGGCGCGCGAGGTCGAGGGCATCATCCGGACGGCCGGCGCCGTCCCGGCGACCATCGCCGTGCTCGACGGCACCCCCCGGGTCGGCCTGGGCGACGACGACCTCGAGCTCCTGGCCAGCAGCGGCGAGGTCGACAAGGTGAGCATCCGGGACCTGCCGTACGTCGTGGCGCGCGGCGGCCACGGCGCCACCACGGTCGCCTCGACGATGCGGCTGGCCGCGCTGGCCGGCATCAAGGTGTTCGTGACCGGCGGGCTCGGGGGCGTGCACCGCGGCGCCCAGCAGTCCTTCGACGTCAGCGCCGACCTGACCGAGCTGTCGACCACCGACGTCGCGGTGGTCTCTGCCGGCGTGAAGAGCATCCTGGACATCGGCCTGACCCTCGAGACGCTCGAGACGCTCGGGGTCCCGGTGCTGGCGGTCGGGACCGACGAGTTCCCGTCGTTCTACTCGCGCAGCAGCGGCTTCCGCGCCCCGATGCGGGTGGAGACGGCCGACGAGGTGGCCGCGATCATGCGCGCGAAGTGGGACCTCGGCCTCGCGGGCGGCCTGGTGGTGGCGAACCCTATCCCCGCCAAGGAGGAGATCCCCGCGGAGCGGATCGGCAGCATCATCGACCAGGCGCTCGCGGACATGGACGCGCGCGGGATCCACGGCAAGGAGGCCACGCCGTACCTCCTCGGGCGGATCGTCGAGATCACCGGCGGCGAGAGCCTCGAGGCGAACATCGCGCTGGTCCGCAACAACGCGACGTTCGGCGCCGCCGTCGCACGCGCGTACGCCGGGTAGGCCGGGACGGCGCGACCGGTCAGGCGGTCGGCCACTCCGCGCGGAGCACCGCGTAGGAGTGGCCGTCCCGGAACGCGCCGTTGCGCCACTGGGCGCCCCGGGTCGTGCCCTCGCGGGTCATCCCGACCTTCTCCAGCGCCCGCTGCTCGGCGATGTTCTCGACGTCGGTGTGCGCCTCGACCCGGTTGACCGGGGTGTGCCGGAAGAACAGGTCGACGAGCTGTCGCTGCGCCTCGGTGCCGTGGCCGCGGCCCCGGTGCCCGGCCTGCACCCACACGCCGATCATCGGGTTCCGCGATCCGGCGTTCGGTCCCCAGCGCTGCCACACCCAGCTGACCACGCCCACCAGCTCCCCGTCGGCCTCGATGCCGAGCACGCCCTGCTCGTCGAGCGAGCACGGCGGTGGCGTGAGGTAGCCGCCGCGCGGTCCGAAGTCGTCGTGCTCGGCGTCGTGGTCCCAGGGCTCGCCGAGCTCCCCCTGCTCCAGCGGCCGCAGCCGCACCCGTTGGCTCATGCGCGTCACCGTAGACCGACCGGACCCCGCACGTGGTCACCTCCGGCTACCGGCCGGTCCGATCGCCGCGGTCTAGTCATGTCGGCCAACCGATCGGTCGGGAGTGGTTGGCGCCATTGCACTAGCGCAAGATCAGCCTTCGGCGTCTGTCGGGATGCCCGGTCGGAAGGAAACCATGCGCCCATGAACGAGGACACGAGCGACGCGACCGTCGCCCACGCCCTCCCGATGCACGCGTTTGTCGCCGACTCGGGCATGGCGCCGATCACCGTCGAGCTCCAGTACGACCCTGCCGACCCCTATGCGGTCGCCGCCGTCTTCCACGGCGACGACGACCCGGTGCGCTGGCTGCTCGGCCGGGACCTGCTGCACGACGGCACCCGGGTGGCCGTCGGCCACGGCGACGTCCACGTGTGGCCGTCGGTCGGCCCGGGCGGCTCGTGGGTCGTGGTCGTCGAGCTCATCTCGCCCGACGGCAGGGTGATGGTGCAGGCCGAGCGGGACGACGTCGACGCGTTCCTCGAGGCGTCCGCCCGGCTCGTGCCGTACGGCGCGGAGTCGGCGTACTGCGACGTCGACACGCTCATCGCCGACCTGCTGACGAGCTCTCCGGGCGACCCGACGACGCGTCGGGGTCGCTGACCTCCTCCGACCCGGCCAGGTCGTCCCGGTCGGCCCGGTCCTCCCTGCCGTCGGCGCTCCGGCCGGCGAGCAGGCTGGCGGCCACGGTCACGGCCAGGATGCCGACGACGACGCCGAGCGAGGCGAGGGTCGGGATCTCCGGCACCGACGGCCAGGTCAGGTGCGCCCAGTGCAGCACGAGCTTGGTGCCGATGAAGGCCAGGATCGCGGCCAGCCCGTGGCCGAGGTAGGTCAGCGTGCTGAGCGCACCCTCGAGCACGAAGTAGAGCGCGCGCAGGCCCAGCAGCGCGAACGCGTTGGTCACGAACACCAGGAACGGGTCGGCGGTGATGCCGTAGACCGCCGGCACCGAGTCCACCGCGAACACGATGTCGGTGGCCAGCACCGCGAGCACCACCAGCGCGAGCGGCGTCAGCGCGCGGCGGCCGTCGAGGCGTGCGGTCATGCGCGGGCCGTCGTACGCGTCGGTGACCGGGAAGAAGCGACGGGCCACCCGGACGCTGCGCAGCCGGCCGACCTCGACGGCGTGGTCCTTGCCGGAGAGCGCGTCGCGCAGGATCTTGACCGCGGTGACCACGAGGATCGCGCCGAAGACCAGGAACGCGGCCTCGAACGCCGACAGGGCGGCCGCGCCGAGCGCGATGAAGATGCCGCGGAGCACCAGCGCCCCGACGATGCCGTAGAGCAGCACCCGCTGCTGGAGCTCGCGGGGCACCGCGAACGCCGCCAGCAGCAGCATGAAGACGAAGAGGTTGTCGACGCTGAGCGACTTCTCGACCAGGTAGCCGGTGAGGTACTCCACGCCGCGGTCGGAGCCGTACTGCGCCCATACGAAGCCACCGAAGGCGAGTGGCAGGGCGATGTAGAACGCCGACCAGCCGAGTGCCTCCTTCATGGAGACGTCGTGCGGGCGGCGGGTGAGTGCGAAGTCGAGGGCCAGCAGGCCGATGACGACGGCGATGGACGCCGTCCAGAGGGCAGGGGTGCCGATGCTGTCCATGGGTCTCCTCGGAGCGGTGACGTTCCGAGGTCTCCTTCACCCGGTCCGCGGTGCGGCCGGGCCCCCAGCCGGGGCGCCGCACGGGACGCCGTACTGACCGGCCTGGGGCGGTGGAAGTACTCCCCTCGCAGGAAAAGGTAGCGGACCGGTCAAGAATCCTTCGACTCGTGACCGGTCCGCTCGCCCGGGCGACGCTGCCCGTGCGGGTGCTTCTCGAGCGGGGTCAGGCGGCGCGGCCGGCGCTGAGCCGGCGCACCAGCCGCCGCAGCGGGGTGTCAGGCTCCGCCGGACGGCGGATCGGCAGCAGGTGGGTCTTGCCCTCGCGCTCGGCGATGAGCGCGATGGCCTCGGCGTCGTACTCCGCGGCCAGGCGGTCGGCGCGGGCCAGGTCGTCGTCGGCGACCGCTTCGTTGACGGCGGCGACGTACGACGCGTGCAGGTCGTTCAGCTCATGGACGAGGCTGCGCGGCTCGGACATTTCTTCTCCTTGCGACTGGATGTCGAGTCACCAGTCTCAACGAGGTCTGTGAACGCATTGTTTCCATTCCGGGTGTGTTGTGTGTCGCAATGACACAAAACAGGTGCTCCCGCTCACAGCGAGCCTCACGCGAGCGAGAGGAAGAGCTTCTCCATCTTCTTCACGTCGAGGCTGTCCATGTCGTCGCCGGCGGTCAGGCACTGCTGCAGCCCGCTCGCGACGATGGCGAACCCGGCCCGGTCCAGTGCCCGCGAGACCGCGGCCAGCTGGGTGACCACGTCCTCGCACTCGCGGCCCTCCTCGAGCATGCGCAGCACGCCGGCGAGCTGGCCCTGGGCGCGCTTGATCCGGTTGATCACCGGGGTCATCTCGGTCGGGTCGAGCTCCATCAGCGGTTTCCGTCCTGGTCGGCGGTGGACTGGTCGACAGCCTCGTCCTCGTCGGGCAGCTCGAGCTCGCGCACCGCCTGGATGAGCTGGTCGAGCGCCGGTGCCGGCAGCGCGCCGGGCTGGGCGAAGACCAGCTGGCCGGACTTGAACGCCATCAGGGTCGGGATCGAGGTGATCCGGGCGGCCGCCGAGAGCTCGCGCTCCTCCTCGGTGTTCACACTGCCGAAGACGAAGTCGGTGTTGACCTGGGATGCAGCCTCGTAGATCGGGGCGAACTGGCGGCACGGGCCGCACCACGACGCCCAGAAGTCGACGAGGACGACCTCGTTCTCCTTGATGGTGTCCTCGAAGTTGGCGGCGCCGAGCTGGATGGTGCTCACGATGTCTCCTGCGGTACGTCTGCGGTTTCGTCGGATCTGGGGCTCGTCCGGTTTGACGATACCCCGGGGGGTGTTATCGTGACAACGTAACCATACCCCCCTAGGTATTCCCGAAGGAGCAGCTCCCGATGTCACAGTCGACGCCCACGATCACGGTGGACCGCCTGGCCGAACGGCAGGCCGACGGCACCCTGATCGACGTCCGTGAGGGGAACGAGTACGTCCAGGCCCACATTCCCGGCGCCCGGCTGGTCCCGATGGGGGAGCTGCCCGCCCGCGTCGACGAGCTCGACCGTACCCGCCCGGTCTGGGTGGTCTGCGCCAGCGGCAACCGCTCCCAGGCGATGACCGACCTGCTCTGCGCCCGCGGGTTCGAGGCCTACTCCGTGGCCGACGGCACCCGGGACTGGATGACGTCCGGCCGGCCGGTCGAGCGGGGGCTCTGATGGCCACCGCCCCCGTCGTCCTCACCCTCGACACGCCGACGCTGGGCGACCGCAGCTACCTGGTCCACGACGGCGAGGTGGCGTTCGTGGTCGACCCGCAGCGCGACATCGACAGGGTGCTCGCGCTGCTCGACGAGCACGGCGTGCGGCTCACCCACGTCTTCGAGACCCACATCCACAACGACTACGTGACCGGCGGCCTCGCGCTCGCCGAGGCCACCGGCGCGGCGTACGTCGTCAACGGCGCCGACGAGGTCTCCTTCGACCGGGTGCCGGTCGCCGACGGCGACACCCTCGAGGTCGGCACGCGCATGGCGGTGACCGCGCTCAGCACCCCCGGCCACACGTTCACCCACCTGTCCTACGCGCTGCGCGACACCCCCACCGGCGCGTCCGTCGCCGTGTTCTCCGGCGGCTCCCTGCTGTACGGCGCCACCGGGCGCCCCGACCTGCTCGGGCCGGACCACACCCACGACCTGGTCCGCCACCAGCACGCGTCCGTACGCCGGCTGGCCGACGCCCTGCCCGACGAGGCGGCGGTCTTCCCGACCCACGGCTTCGGCTCGTTCTGCTCGACCAGCGTCGACGCCGAGACCGACGCCACGTCGACGATCGGACACGAGAAGCGGGTCAACCCGGCGCTGACCCAGGACGAGGAGACCTGGGTGGCCGCGCTGCTCGACGGCCTCGGCGCCTGGCCCGCCTACTACGCCCACATGGCGCCGGCCAACGCCGCCGGCCCGGGCGCCCCGGACCTGAGCCCGCCCGCGCTCGCCGACGCCACCGAGCTGCGCCGGCGGATCGAGGCCGGCGAGTGGGTGGTCGACCTGCGGCACCGCACCGCCTTCGCGGCCGGCCACGCGCCGGGCACGCTGAGCTTCGGCCTCGACGGCAGCTTCGCGACGTACCTCGGCTGGCTGATCCCCTGGGGCACCCCGCTCACCCTGCTCGGCGAGACGCCGGCGCAGGTCGCCGACGCGCAGCGCGAGCTGGTCCGGATCGGGATCGACCGGCCGGTGGCGCACGCCACCGGCCGCCCGCAGGACTGGAGCGACCGCCCGCTCGCGTCGTACCCCACCGCCACGTTCGCCGACCTCGCCCAGGTCCGGCACCACCGCGAGGTCGTGGTGCTCGACGTACGGCGCAGCGAGGAGCACGAGGCCGGCCACATCGCCGGCGCGCTCACCGTCCCCCTCCACGAGCTCCCCGCCCGGGTCACCGAGGTGCCGGAGGGCGAGGTGTGGGTGCACTGCGCCGGCGGGTACCGCGCGTCGATCGCCGCGTCCCTGCTCGCCGCGGCCGGGCGTCGCCCGGTCGCGGTCGACGACGACTTCGGCCGGGCCGCCCCGGCCGGGCTTCCGATCACCGGCCTCATGGCGGAGGTCGCCGGGTGACCCTGTCCCTGCTCGCGGTCGCGGTCGTCGCCGGGGTGGCCCTCGGCGTCGGCCTCGGCGCGCTGGGCGGGGGCGGCTCGATCCTGGCCGTGCCGGTCCTCGTCTACGCGCTCGGCCAGACGCCGACGCAGGCCACCACCGGGTCCCTGGTGGTGGTCGGGCTCGGCGCCGTCGCCGGCGCGGTCGCGGCTCGGCGCGAGGGACGCGTGCTGCTGGCCCGCGGGCTCGCCTTCGGCGGGGTCGCGACTTGCGGCGCGGTGCTCGGCGCCCGGCTCTCGACCCACGTCGGCGACACCGTGCTGATGGCCGCGTTCTCGGTGCTGCTGCTGGTGGTCGGCACGATGATGGCGGTGCGTCTCGTGCGTCGCAGCGCGCCCACCCACCGCACCTCCCCGGAGGAGCCGATCGTGGCCTTCCGGCCGGCCTTCGTCTGCCGCTGCCCGCGTGCCCTGCGGGTGCTGGTCACCGCCACCGGCGTCGGCCTGCTCACCGGGTTCCTCGGCGTCGGCGGCGGCTTCCTGGTCGTGCCCGCCCTGGTGCTGGCGCTCGGCATCCCGGTCGCCGAGGCGGCCGGCACCTCCCTGGTGGTGATCGCGGTCACCAGCACCGCCGCCCTGCTGGTCCGTACCGGCTCCGGCGTCAGCCCCAACTGGAGCGCGGTGGCCGTCCTCACCGCCACCGCCGTGGTCGGCTCGCTGGCCGGCTCCCGGCTGGCCTCGCGCTCCGACCCCCGCCGGCTCGCCGCCGCGTTCACCGGACTGGTGCTCGCGGTGGCGGCGGCGACCGCCGTCCACACCCTTCCCGCGCTCGTCTGACCCGCTACCCATCAGCTCAACCCCGAGGAGAACCCGAACCATGTGCCGACCCGTCCTCTGCAAGCAGTGCGGCAAGACCACCTGGGCCGGCTGCGGCATGCACGTCGACCAGGTGCTCGCCGGAGTCGCCGCGTCCGACCGCTGCGCCGGCCACCCCAGGCCTGAGGGCGGCGGGTTCTTCTCCCGCCTGTTCGGCCGCGGCTGATCCCGCGACCCGGCCTCCACCTGGGTGGTTCCAGCGCCGGCGAGTACGACCGCCCGAGGGCTCACACCGGGACGGAGTCGTATCGCGCCGAGATGGCCGCGCGCGCGACCGGGTCGCGAATGGCGTTCGGCGGCAAGGTACCGAGCTCGAAGAACATCTCCTCCAACCCGCCGGGCACCATCAGGGTCAGGAACCGCCCGCCCCCGTCGGACGCGGTGATGGCATGCCTCGTGTCACGAGGCACGAGCAGGTACATGCCAGGGGTGGCCTCGGTGACCTGCTCTCCGATGGTGACGGAGAAGGAGCCGTCGAGGATGAAGAACGACTCCTCGAACCCGCGATGGAGATGTGGCACCGTCCACGGACCCGCTCCGACACCGGAGAACTCCGCCAGCGTGAAGGACCTGTCGGTGGCCGCCTCGCCGGCAGCGAGCACCCGCATGGACACCACGCCGAGATCGACCGAACGCCCTTCACCTGGCCGAACGACGCGTCCTTCTCCCGCCACCAACATCACCCACCACTCCCTTCGCCGTCTCTCCAGCGTCGGCCACCACCCGGCGACGATCAACATCAGGATCTGAAGTTGCTGCCCGGGGTGCTCGCACGAGACAGTGGCTGGGTGGGTGACTACGGTCAGTTCTGTCCGATCGCCCGCAGCTCCGAGCTGCTGGCAGAACGCTGGACGCCGGTCATCGTGCGAAACCTGCTCAACGGCTGTCATACCTTCAACGAGATCCGTCAGGGGGCACCGGGCATTCCGCCCGCGCTGCTGACCCAACGGCTTCAGCTGCTCGAGCGTCACGGCATCCTGACCCGGAACGCGAAGGCGAGCGGACGTGGCGCCACCTACGAGCTGACCGAGATGGGGCGCGCCCTGGGCCCGGTCTGCGACGCGCTCGGACAATGGGGTGCCCGATGGCTGGAGATGGAGCCGCGTCACCTGGAACCGGCCTACATCCTGTGGGCAACGGTCAAGCTGGTGGACGTCGATGCTCTCCCGTCAGGTACCACGACTGTTCGGGTCCGGCTGGACGACCATCCAGCCAAGGACTACTGGATGCTGCTTCGCCGGCCACAGGCTGAGCTGTGCACGCGGAGCGTCGGCCTCACGGAAGACCTGCTGTGCGAGACCGACTCCCGGACCCTGGTCGACCTGCACCTGCGCCGGACCACCTACCCGCAAGCCCTGCGCGCCGGCAGCTTGCGGCTGGAGGGATCCCCGGCCTTGCGGCGCCGCTTCGTCCACTGGTTCCGGACCAGTCCCTTCGCCGACTACCTGCCCGGGGCCGGTGCAGGCCTGGAAACGCGACAAGGCGCCGACAGCTGACCCGCCGTCGTCTCCTGACAACGACGGCATCGCCGTGCCGCGTGCCGCGTGCCGGGCACGGGTCGCGGGCCTGGCGGGAGGCTGGCCGCCGCGGCTCAACCGGTGGGGTCGTCCCTGTCCTCCCGGGCCACGAAGTCGCTCGGCTCGCTCTCGACCATGTAGTTGGGATCCGACTCGATCCCGGCGACCACGCGCCGCAGCCAGTCCTCGTCGGCGGTCTCGATATCGCGCTCCGCGAGCTGCTCGCGGAGGTACTGCACGAGGTCCACCTCGCCAGCGTCCTTGGCGACGGACGTCGCGTCGACCGCGCGCTGCAGGTCGGCGTCGTACTCGGCCATGCCTTCTCCTCCTGGTCCTCCCGGGTCGTCAGGCGGCCCGTACCCAGGATCACTGTGCCACCATGCAGCATGGCCCGCCGACCCGTGCTCGCGATCATCCAGGCCGGTGGTGCCGGCAGCCGCATGGACGTGCTGACCGGTGAGCGCGCCAAGCCCGCGCTTCCGTTCGCGGGCACCTACCAGCTCGTCGACTTCCCGCTGTCCAACCTGACCAACAGCGGGATCACCGACGTGTGGCTCTCGGTGCAGTACCACGGCTCGACCCTCGAGCAGGAGGTCGCCAACGGCCGCCCGTGGGACCTGGACCGCAACCGCGGTGGACTCCGCCTGCTGATGCCGCAGGAGGGCACGGGCTCGACCGACGAGGAGGGGTTCGCGCGTGGCAACGCCGACGAGCTCTACCGTCTGCGCGACCAGGTCCGGGCGTTCGGTCCCGACGCGTTGCTGGTGATGAGCGCCGACCACGTCTACCGATTCGACTACGGCGAGGCCCTGGCGACGTACGACGCCTCGGGTGCGGATTGCGTGGTGGTGACCTCGCAGCGTCCGCTGGACGAGGCGGGCGACCACGCGTGCGTCGAGGTCGACGACGGCTGCCGCGTGACCGGTTTCTGGTACAAGCCCGACGACCCGCCCGGCACGACGGTGGCCGCGGAGATCATGGTCTACCGGCCCGAGGTCCTCGTCGCCGTGCTCGAGGACCTGCACCGGGAACTGGCGGCCGAAGCTCCGCAGGGAGACACCGGGCTCGGCGACTTCGGGGAGCACCTGCTCCCCCGGCTCGTGGCCCGCCACCACGTGGTCGCACACCCGCTCGAGGGGTACTGGCGCGACGTGGGCGAGCCGCACAAGTACCTCGCCGCCCACCACGACCTGCTCACCGACGACGTGGGCATCTTCGACGACCCGGCCTGGCCGATCCTCACCCGCCATCCGCAGCGCGTCCCGGCGCGCGTGCTGGCCGGCGGCGAGGTCGTGGACAGCCTGCTCTCCCCCGGGTGCCGGGTGACCGGTCGGGTGGAGCGATCGGTGCTCGGACCCGGTGTGGTGGTGGCGAAGGGGGCCGTCGTGCGCGACAGCGTGCTGTTCGCGGACACGGTGGTCGAGGCCGGCGCGATGGTGGACCACGCCGTGGTCGACGAGCGCTGCCGGGTCGAGGCGGGCGCGGCGGTCGGGGAGCCGGGTCGACCGGAGGAGCCCGACGCCGTGACGGTCATCGGGCGCGACAGCCTCGTGGTCGCGGGCGCCTCCCTGGCGCGAGGGAGCAGGTTGGAACCCGGCTCGACCGCGGACTGACGCTCACTCAGTCAGTCAGGCAGGCTCGGCGGCCGGCCCGGCCTCGCCGCCGGGCTCCACCACCTCGGTGTCCCACTCGGTGGCCATCCAGCCGTCGCCGTGGGCCCGGAGCCGGACCAGGCCGGTGTTGCCCAGCGGCCGGTCCCGGACCAGCTCGACCGGAACGTTCGCGACCCGCAGGCCGCACCACGCCCGCAGCATCGCGCCGTGGCTGACCACGGCCACCCGGTCGTGCCCGGCCGCCCGGATCCGGTCGACGGCGCCGTCGAAGCGCGCGATCGCCTGGGCGGCCGACTCGCCGCCGGGCACGATCGGGCCCTGGCGGCCCTCCAGCCCGGCAACCACGCCGTCCCGGTAGGCGTCGGCGTGCGCGTCGTCGGAGGACATCTCCCAGTCACCGGCGGAGATCTCCACCAGGCCCGGGTGCTCGCGGGGCTCGAGTCCGCGCGGCTCCGCCAGCCCCATCGCCGTACGCCGGGCCCGGAGCGCCGGCGAGCACCACACGGCGTCGATCTCCTCGTCGGCGAGGTGGCCGGCCAGGTCGGCGACCTGACGCTCCCCGAGCTCGGTCAGGTCGGCGCCGGGGAGGGCGGTGTCGAGGGCCCGACTCACGTTGGAGTGGGTCTGGGCGTGCCGGATCAGCAGCAGGTCCATGCCCGCAGCCTAGGTGGGCGCCCCCGCCCGACCCGAGGGCCTCCCGGATCGGCTCGTGGCCCGGACGGGCCAACCCCAAGTCGGCATGGCCGACCGGGAGCCGACGGTCGCACACTGGGTCCTTTCAGGGGGTCTCGGGAGGTGCGGCGGCGGTGGCACGGCCGTCGGGCCACGGGGACACGGGGAACGGCGAGATGACGGGGACTGCGATGGCTGCTACGCCGACGCTGTGCACGCCCTGCCGGCTCGGGATCCACTCGTGCTGCACCTCCCGCTTGCGCCGGTGCGCCTGCGTCGCCGAGGGCCATCCCGACGGCGCCTCGGGCGCACCGGCGGGCCCCCGCCAACGGGCGTCGTGACCTCCGCTCCGGTGACGCGTCAGGAGACCGCGACCACGACCTTGCCGCGGGCGTGCCCGTCCTGGACGTGCGCGACCGCCTTGGCGGCGTCGGCCAGCGGGAAGGTGCGGTCGACCACCGGCCGGTAGGCGCCCTCGTCGGCGAGCCGGGCCAGCTCCTCGACGTGCTCGGCCTTCTCCCGCGAGGCCAGCATCACCAGCCGGTGGTGCGTGAACGGCGCCCGCAGCGCCATCGCGAGCGGCCGCCCCATGCCGCCGAGCACGCGCCCGCCACCCTCACCGCCGACGATCACCAGCGCCCCGGTCGGGGTGAGCCAGCTGCGCATCAGCGTCACCGGGCGGTTGCCGCCGATGTCGAGGATCGCGTCGTACGGCGCCCCGCGGCCGAGGTCGTCGCGGGTGTGGTCGAGCACCTCGGCAGCACCGAGCTCGCGGACCAGGTCGAGCTTGGTCGGACCTGCGACGCCGACCACCTCGGCCCCGGCCGCCGCGGCCAGCTGCACGGCGTACGACCCGACGCCGCCGGAGGCACCGATCACCAGCACCCGCTGGCCGGCCCGCACCCTCGCGTCCCGGACGGCCTGGAGAGCGGTCATGCCGGAGATCGGGACCGCCGCCGCCTGGGTGAAGTCGAGCGACGCCGGCTTGTGCGCGAGGTGGTCCTCCCGGGCGACGGTGAGCTCGGCGAACGAGCCGCCGGTCGAGCCGAAGACCTCGTCGCCGACCGCGAACCGGGTGACCCCCTCCCCGACCGCCTCGACCACACCGGCCAGGTCGCGGCCGATCGTGGGCGTCCGCGGGCCGCGGAACCCGAGGAACGGGCGCATCAGCAGCGGCAGCCCGGTCATCAGGTGCACCGTGCCCTGGTCGACGGCCGCCGCCCGGACCCGAACCAGCACCTCACCCTTGCCCGGCACCGGTGCCGGCACCTCCCGCAGCTCGAGCCGCTCGGGGCCGCCGTACCGGTCCTGTCGGATCGCCTTCATGCCGTTCCACCTGCCTTACATCGTAAGTTCGAGGTGCTAGGCTAGCCTTACGCCGTAAGTCCACGCAAGGAGGTCCGCCCGAATGTCTGGACGCGTCCGCCCCGGGCTCACCCGGGAGGCTGTGCTCGCGGCCGCCGTGGAGCTGGCCGACCGCGACGGCCTGGCGGCGCTCTCGATGCGGTCGCTGGCCCGCCACCTGGGGGTCGAGGCGATGTCGCTCTACCACCACGTGGCCAACAAGGAGGCGCTGCTCGACGGCATGGTCGACGCGGTGTTCGCCGAGATCCACGCACCGACGGCCGCGGGGGACTGGCGCGTCGAGATGGCCGCGCGGCACCACTCCGCCCGGGCGGCGCTCACGGGGCACCGGTGGGCGGTCGGGCTGATGGACTCGCGCAGCTCCCCCGGGCCGGCGACGCTGCGCCACCACGACGCGGTGATCGGCTGCCTGCGTGCCGGCGGCTTCTCGATCGCGATGTCCGCGCACGCGTTCGCGGTCCTCGACTCACACCTCTACGGCTTCCTCGTGCAGGAGGTCAGCCTGCCGTTCGACGAAGGCGACGACATGGGCGCGGTGGCCGAGGACATCCTCGGCGACGTGCCGATGGACGGGCTCCCCCACCTCACCGAGATGGCGGTCGAGCACGTCATGCAGCCGGGGTACGCCTTTGCCGACGAGTTCGACTGGGGCCTCGAGCTGATCCTCGACGGCCTCGAGCGGCGGCGTACGACGGACGGCTGAAGCAGTGCGACGCGGCCGTCAGCCTCGCGCCCGGAGCATCCTGCGCACCTCGTCGGACCGCTCGGCCAGGGTCTTGGCAACCACCGGCTGCACCCCGTCCGCGGCGGCATCGGCGGCCCGGTCCAGGAACGCGGCGTCGATGCCGTAGAGCGGGAACAGCCGGCGGGTGAACGCCATCGCCGGGATCATCCCGCCACGGTGCAGCTCGGGCAGCAGCGCCAGGAAGCGGTCGGCGTACGGCGCGAGCACGTCGTCCTGGCCGGGCCGCCAGAACGGCACCATCACCGACGACGTCGAGCCGATCGGCACCGAACGCTCGACGGCCACCCGGCGCCAGGCCTCGGCCTTCGCGTCCGCGTCCGGCCGGGCGGCGGTGACGCCGAGGGCGCGGACCCAGGCCTCCGGGTCGGGGTCCTTCTCCAGCAGCACCTCGACCTCGCCGTCGGTCTCCCCACCGAGCTCGGCCTTGCGGGTCATGATCCGCCAGTGCAGGTCGATGTCGTGCCCGGCCTCCTCCTGCAGCCGGGCGACCTCGTCCAGGTCGGCGGCCGTGCGGGCCCGCGTGCGCAGCGCGACCACCCGCCGGCCCGGTCGGCCCTCGAGCTCGCGGCAGACGGCGTCGACCTGCCCCAGCAGGGCGGGCCGCTCCGCGTCGCCCGACCACGACTCCGCGACGTCGCCAGCGAGCTTGAGGTACGGCTCGACCACGGACCCGGACGTCTCTGCCGCGAGCACCCCCGTCAGGCAGCCCACCATCTCGGCCGGAGTCGCCTCGCCCGACGCGAGCATGTCGTACACCGTGGCCACCGCGACCGCCCGGGAGAGCGGCGACGGCAGCAGACCCGCATGGGCGACGAGGGCGTCGCGGGTGGCGGCGTCGGGGCGCGAGGTGGCGAAGGTCAGGTCGTCGTCGTTGACCAGGTGCACGTCCGCCGACGGCAGGTCGACCCCGGTCCGCGCGGCCCCGACCTCGACCCGCGTCGTCCCGACCGGGACCAGCCCGTCGCCCTCGCGCCGGTAGGACCCGATGTCCACCACGTGCGGCCGGGGGCCGTCCCCGCCCGGACCGGTGGCGACGAGGACGTGGGCGTCTCCGTCGTGCTCCAGCACGAGCCGGTCCACGCCGGCGGTCTCCAGCCAGCCGGTGCGCCAGGCGTCGAGGTCGCGGCCGCTGCTCTCGGCGAGCGCGTCGACCAGGTCCTGGAGGGTGGTGTTCTGCCAGGCGTGCTTCGCGAAGTACGCCGCCATGCCGGCCCGGAAGCGCTCCTCCCCCACGTACGTCACGAGCTGGGTCAGTGCGGACGCGCCCTTGGGGTAGGTGATCGAGTCGAAGATCGAGGCGGCCTCGGCGACGTCGCGCACCGGCATGCTGATCGGGTGGGAGGTCGGCCCCTGGTCGGCGAGGTAGGCCTGCAGCTTGTAGACCAGCAGGAAGCCGGCACCTGCGTCGACGTACTCGGTGGCCTCCGCGGCCGCCCACGTGCAGGCGAAGTCCGCGAACGCCTCGTTCAGCCAGAGGTCTTCCCACCAGCGCATCGTGACGATGTTGCCGAACCACATGTGCGCCATCTCGTGCAGCAGGTACGTCGCGAGCAGCTCGCGCTCGGCGTACGTCGGCGGCGCGCTGCGCAGGAACCAGTCCGACCAGGTGACGCAGCCGAAGTTCTCCATCGCCCCTCCGAGCTCCGGGACGAAGACCTGGTCGTAGCGCCGCTGCGGGAACGGCATCGAGAACGCCTCGCCGAAGAACGCCAGCCCCTGTTCGGTGAGCCGGAAGATCTCGTCGGCGTCGCGCTCGAGCCGGTCGGCGTACGACGCACGGGCGTAGATGCCGAGGTCGTGGCCGCCGGCCTCGCGCCGGATCCCGTGGAACGGACCGGCGTTGACGACCGTGTTGTAGACCGACAGCGGTGGGGTGTCGGGGAACGTCCAGGTCCGGTGCTCGCCGTCCCCGGTCACCTCCGCGTCACCGGCGTTGCTGAGCACCGTCCACGCCGCCGGCGCGGTCACGGTGAACGCGTGCGGCGCCTTCAGGTCGGGCTGGTCGAAGCAGGCCCACACGTGCCGGGCCTCGTCGGGCTCGAACGACATCCAGAGGTAGACCTCGCCGTCGGACGGGTCGACCGCCCGGTGCACGCCCTCGCCCTGGGTGGTGTTCGCCTGCACGGACTCCACGACCAGGACGTTCTCCGCCTGCAGGTCGGTGAGTGCGATCCGCCCGTGCTCCGGCGGCGCCAGCGGCGTCCCGTTCAGCGTCGCCGCCACCACGTCGGCCGCGCAGTCGACGAACGTGCTGGCCCCCGGCTGCCGGCACGTGAAGGTCGTCGTCGACGTGCACCGCACCTCCGGCCCCGACGGCACGCCGCTCAGGTCGACGGCGATGTCGTAGCGCCGTACGTCGAGCAGCGCCGCGCGCTCCCGGGCCTCACCACGGGTCAGGCTGCGGATCTCCATCAGTCCCTCCTCGACTCACCCAGCATCCCCCTGCGGCACAGCCTGCACCACGGGACGCCGCCGAGCGGGGAGGTGCGACTCGGGGACGAACAGGCGTCTGGTCCTCCTGTCGGACCTGTCGCGTGGCTCGCGCTCGCGGCGCGCCAACCGCTTTCCCGCGCGCGACGACCCCGGGTGGGCGTACTCTCGGCGTGCGGTCGAGAAGATGACGGCGGACGTCGGGCGCCGGGGTCTCGGGTCTCTCGTATGGGGTGAAGCAGCGTGGACGAGTCGGTGGAGCTGTACGAGCTGCTGCCGCCCGAGGCGTCGAGCGCGTCACGGGCACGGGCGCTGGTCCGCCGGGCGCTGGACTCCGCTGGACCCGACCCGGACGAGTGGGCCGAGGAGGCGCAGCTCGCGGTCAGCGAGGTGGTCACGAATGCCCTCGTGCACAGCGGTACGCCGATCGGCGTGCGCGTGCGGGTCACGGACGGCGGGCTCCGGGTCGAGGTGACCGACGGCAACCCGCACCACCCGTCGGCGCGGGAGTACGCCACGCTTGCCGGCACGGGACGGGGGCTGACCCTGCTCGAGGAGTCGGTCGACGGGTGGGGCGTCGAGCCGATGCCGGGCGGCAAGACCGTCTGGTTCGAGCTCCGCAGCGCCGGCAGCGCGCCGTACGCCCACGCGCCGGCCGGAGCCGCGGCCGGTGCCGGCCCCGTGGGGGACGCCGGACCGCTGGCGGTGGACGCGCTCGTCGAGCTGCGCAACGTGCCGCTGCTCATGCACGCGGCCTGGCAGGAGCACGCCGCGGCGCTGCTGCGCGACTTCCTGCTGGTCCAGCTCGACGAGGATCCGGACGCCATCGAACGGCACGCGCAGGCCAGCGACGCGCTCCACGTGCTGTTCGAGCAGATCCCCTCACCGGACCTCGGCGACGACCCGGAGGCGCTGATGGCGGCGGCCGTCGAGCCGGCCGTGTCGCTGCCCGTGGCGACGCTGACCGTGCCGCACCGCTCGATCCCCCACTTCGCGGCGCTCGACCAGCTGCTCGACCGTGCGGTCGCGGCCGCGGACCGTGGCCACCTGCTGGTGCCGCCGACCCAGCCCGAGGTGCAGGAGATGCGGACCTGGCTGTGCGGCCAGGTACGCGGGCAGGTCCTCTCCGGGCGGGCACCCCAGCCGTGGCAGGCGCGCACCGACCCGCGCGAGCCGGTCGACCTGGTCGAGTACGCCGACTGGGACCCGGCCGAGGTGAGCGGCTCGGCCCGGTCGCTGATCGCGACCGACGAGCGCAGCGTCGTGGTCGCGGCCAGCCCGTCCGCGCTGGCCTTCCTCGGGTACGCCGACGCGTCGGCACTGGTCGGCCGCCGGGTGATCACGATCATTCCGCCGCGGTTCCGGCAGGCGCACATCGCCGGCACCACGCTGCACGTCGTCAACGGCCGCGACCCGCTGCTCGGCGTGCGCCTGCGGGTGCCGGTCCTCCGCGCCGACGGCACCGAGGCGCTCGCGGAGCTGCTGGTCGAGAAGCGGCAGCGGACGGCCGGACGCCGGGTGTACGTCGGTGAGCTGTCGGTGGCCGCGCACCCCCGGGTCGCGGCCGAGGTCCCCTAGGGTCGGGAGATGGCTCTCGCACTCTTCGCGGGCATCCGGGTCTCCGACCTCGAGCGGGCGCAGGAGTGGTACGCCCGGCTGCTCGGGAAGGACCCGGCGTTCTTCCCCAACGACGTCGAGGCGGTCTGGGAGCTCGACGAGAACCGCTTCCTCTACGTCGAGGTCTCCCCCGAGCTGGCCGGCGGCGGGCTGGTCACGCTGTTCCTCGACGACCTCGACGCGTTCGTCGACGCCGCGTCCGGACGCGGGATCGAGCCGAGCAAGCAGGAGACCTACGAGAACGGCGTGCGCAAGGCGACGTACCACGACCCCGACGGCAACGAGGTCGGCTGCGGCGGGCCACCGACGGGCTGAACCCGGATCAGGCGACCGGCCCGTCCCAGGTCCAGCGCGGCATCGGCAGCCCCTCCGGTACGGCGCCGGGGTCGTGCGGGTGCGTGTTCATCTCGTCGATCGACCAGCGGAACCAGCGCTGCATGGTCGTCCGCAGCCGCTCCTCGTCCGCCAGCCCGGCATCCGCGAGCGCGCCCTCGAAGCAGGCGATCGCGCGCCGGTCGAGCTCCTCGTGCTCGCCGTTGCCGGAGTGCATGCGCAGCACGTGGCTGTGGTCGCCCATCGTGCGCGTGTAGTCGTCGGGGCCGCCGAGCGCCTCGCCCCAGTACGCCGCCAGACGGTCGAGGTGCTGCGGGTGACCGGGGTGCTCGAACGGGTGGGCGGCCACCGGGTCGGCGAGACAGCGCCGGTGCCAGGCCTCCGCCAGCGCCCGCATCCCCGCCGCTCCTCCGGCCGCCTGGTACACCGTGGCGTCCACGGGAGTCTGCTCCATGGCCCGATCCTCCGCCCCGGCCCGCTGCGTCACAAGAACGGGGTCACAAGAACGGGGTCACAAGAACGGGGCCACAAGAACGGGGCCACAAGAACGGGGTCACATGAGCGGGGTCACGAGCAGGGGGTCACAAGGATGGGGCCTGCAAGGACCACTCGCCCGGGTGATTGCCGCCGGGCCCGGCCGTTGCTGTGATGGTCGGGTGAGCGCCCGTGTGCAGCACGTCGTCCCGATCCTCAACGTGCGCGACGTCGCGGCCAGCCTCGCCTACTACGTCGACGTGCTCGGCTTCCAGCTCTCGTGGGCCTGGGGCGAGCCCCCGACGTACGGCGGCGTGGTCTCGGGCCGGGCCGAGATCCAGTTCTGCCAGGACGGGCAGGGCAGCACCGGCACCTGGGTCGCGGTCTGGGTCGACGACGTCGACGACCTCTACGAGGTGCTGCTCGACCGCGACGTCGACATCCGCCAGCCCCCGACCACGTTCGAGTGGGGCGTGCGCGAGATGAACGTCGCCGACCCCGACGGCCACCGGATCCGGTTCAGCACCGGCACCGAGGCGCCTCCCGACGGGCCGGACCTCGTGGACTGAACGGGCGTAGCGTGGGGGCATGACCGGTGCGGTCACAGCGAGAGCGGCGGACGTGGTGATCTACGTCGACCACTCCGACATCCTCCCGGACCGTCTGGATGAGCTGAAGGAAGGGATCCGGCGGGTGGTCGCCGTCATCGAGGAGCGCGAGCCGCAGCTCATCGCGTACGGCTTCCACCTCGACGAGGAGCGGGGTCGCATGACCGTCACCGCCGTTCATCCGGACAGCGCGTCGCTCGAGCTCCACCTCGGGGTCGGACGCGAGGAGTTCAGGAAGCTGGGAGGCATGATCACGCTGCGGCGGATCGAGGTCTACGGGTCGATCGACGAGCGGGTGCGGGACCTGCTCGAGCAGAAGGTGGAGATGCTGGGCGTCGGCGAGGTCGTCGTGACCCCACGCCTGGCAGGCTTTGCCCGCACGACCGCTGCACGTTGAAGCGGAGCTCCACCACGTGTGGTGATGGCAGTCCATGGAATCTCGCGCTGGAGGCACCGATGGCAGTCCGGGTCGACCTCAACATCTCGCTCGACGGATTCGCGACCACGACGGACCAGACCCCCGAGAACCCCTTCGGCGAGGACTGGTCGCGCCTGGTCGGCGCGTACGCCGCGACCCGGACCTTCCGTGAACGCGTCCTGCACGACACCTCGGGTGAGGGCACCACCGGCGTGGACGACAAGTACGCCGAGGCCTACTTCGCCGAGGTCGGCGCGGAGATCATGGGCGCGGGGATGTTCGGCCTGCACAGCTTCCCGGACGACCCGGACTGGCGGGGCTGGTGGGGCGACGAGCCCCCGTTCCGGGTCCCGGTGCTCGTCCTCACGCACAGCGCCCCGAGGGCATCGATCGAGATGGCCGGCGGCACGACGTTCCACTTCCTGTCCGCGACACCGCAGGAGGCGCTCGACCGGGCCCTGGAAGCCGCCGGGGGCAAGGACGTCCGCGTCGGCGGCGGAGCGACCGTCGTGCGCGACTTCCTCGCGGCACGGCTGGTCGACCGGCTCCACGTCGCGATCGCACCGATGCTCCTCGGCCGCGGCATCCGCCTCTGGGACGACCTGCGCGGCCTGGAGTCCGGCTACGATGTCATCGCCGAGACGGCCGAGAGCGGCACCATCCACCTGACCTTCCGGCGGTAGGACCCAGCCGGGAGTCGGCTACACGTTGAACCGGAACTCGACCACGTCGCCGCCGGACAGCGCCCCGGGTCCAACACACTCACATAGCCGATGAGAGTGCGATGGACCTCGTGCCGAACGGAGTGTCGTCCCTACTCGTCCGCCGGCGGACCGACGTCTCCCGGCTGTGTACCGCAATTCTTGGCGATCGTGTCGAGGATGTCCTTCGCGGGTGCGGGCAGCGGCTTTGTCACGTCTGCCGGTCCGGAGACGGGGCGCAACTCGTCGGCGATGCTCGGCAGGTCCCGGCCGGCACCATCGTCGAAGATGGTGACAGTGGAGTCCTGCGTGAACAAGACGAGCCCACCGCCGAAGTAGACTGCCGGGACGCCGCGTATGTCGGCGAGGCGGCTGCAACCTACAGCGCCCGTTAGGCTCTTCGAGCCGTTCTGCACCTGTATCGGGGGGGTGCATCCGCCCTCGTCCTCGATCTGGATCTCGCACGTGCCGTAGGCGAAGTAGCCACCACCCTCGACCCACGTGAGGTCGAGACCGTCGTGGGACCGGCCAAGGAAGTACAACGGTCGCCCTTTGGCTGTGGCCATCGTCTCGAGCTGTTCGGAGAGCTCACTCCGAGTCTGTGTCTGGCTCCGTTGCGCCGACGAGCATGCGGTGCTGGTCAGGCACAGGACTACGACCACGCTCAGGGCGAACCAACCAGCGGCCCTCACACGAACAGATTACGCCCCGGCGAAGTCGCGCTCACCGACCGAGAATGCCGCGCTGCAGCCGATGCACTCACATGCCGCGTTGCGAGCGTCTTGAAGTGCGTCAGGACTTGGATCGAGATGTTGCGCCATGACGGAACTCGACCACGTCGCCGTCCTGCATGACGTAGTCCTTGCCCTCCATGCGGACCTTGCCGGCCTCCCGCGCCTTCTGCATCGAGCCGAGCCCGACGAGCTCGTCGTACGACACGACCTCGGCCTTGATGAAGCCGCGCTGGAAGTCGGTGTGGATGACGCCGGCCGCCTCGGGTGCGGTCGCGCCCTTGGGGATGGTCCAGGCGCGGGTCTCCTTGGGACCGGCGGTGAGGTAGGTCTGCAGGCCGAGGGTGTCGAAACCGACCCGGGCGAGCACGTCGAGGCCGGGCTCGTCGACGCCCATCTCGGCGAGCATCGCCCGTGCCTCGTCGTCGTCACCGAGCTCGACCAGCTCGGCCTCGAACTTCGCGTCGAGGAAGATCGCCTCGGCCGGCGCGACAAGGTCGCGCATCTTCGCCTTGAGGTCCTCGTCGCCGAGCTCGTCGGCGTCGCAGTTGAAGACGTAGATGTAGGGCTTCGCGGTCAGCAGGGACAGCTCCCGGATCAGGAAGCGGTCGATCGTCGTCGCGATGATCGGCGTACCGGCCTCCAGCGCCGCCTGTGCCTCCTTCGCCGCCTCGAGGTTCGCGACCAGGTCCTTCTTGCCGCGCGCCTCCTTCTCCAGCCGCGGGACCGCCTTCTCGACGGTCTGGAGGTCGGCCAGGATCATCTCGGTCTGGATCGTCGAGATGTCGCTGGCGGGGTTGACCTCACCGTCGACGTGCGTGACGTCCTCGTCCCGGAACACGCGCGTCACCTGGCAGATCGCCGCCGACTCGCGGATGTGGGACAGGAACTTGTTGCCCAGGCCCTCCCCCTCGGACGCACCGCGCACGATGCCCGCGATGTCGACGAACTCCACGGTCGCCGGCAGGATCCGGGCGCTGCCGAAGATCTCGGAGAGCCGCGCGAGCCGGCCGTCGGGCACGCCGACCACGCCGACGTTGGGCTCGATCGTCGCGAACGGGTAGTTCGCCGCCAGGACGTCGTTCTTGGTCAGTGCGTTGAAGAGCGTCGACTTGCCTGCGTTGGGGAGGCCGACGATGCCGATGGTGAGTGCCACGGGCCGCGAGTCTACGGCGCGTGGCAGCGCCCGCCGAATCCGTCGAGGAGCGATCGACGGGGCCTGAGCAGGAAAGCTCAGGACGGGAGGGGGACGCGGCGCTCACCATGTGGAGCATGCGAGCGTTCTTCACACCCAGTGCCTACCGGAACGGAGTCGTGGCCGGCGTCCTGGCCGGCTTCTACCTGACGATGGCAGCGCTGGTGATCCTCGCGGCGGCCGCCGAGGAGTGGGGCGCCGGCGGGACGGACGGGGGCTTCCTGTGGGGGTTCGCGCTCCTGGTCACCCTGCCCGTGAGCATCGGCGTCATGGCCGCTACTCAGCCATCGAGACAGCCCACGGCGTCACCGTCGCAGACCAGGACGGAGGTGGGTGGACCCTCGCCGCCTTCCTCGCCTGCGCACTCGTCAACGCGTTCGTGCTCTGGGTGATCGTCCGCGGGCGCCGTGTCCGCGCGGAGGAGCCCGAAGCCGCCTAGGGTCAAGGCGTGACCGACACCTACCTCGACGCGACGTTCACCGACCGGGTCCGGACGCAGTTCCCGGCGCTCGACCTCGGCGTTGCCTACTTCGACGGACCCGGCGGCTCCCAGGTGCCGACCGCGGTCGCGGAGGCGGTGGCCGGGGCGATGACCGCGGGCGTCTCCAACCGCGGGACCGTGACCGACTCGGAGCAGCGGGCGGAGCGGATCGTGGCCGAGGCCCGGGCTGCGGTCGGCGACCTGCTGGGCAGCGACCCGGCCGGGGTGGTGTTCGGTCGCTCGATGACCCAGCTGACCTTCGACCTCGCCCGCACGCTCAGCGCCGCCTGGGGACCGGGCGACGAGGTCGTGGTCACCAGGCTCGACCACGACGCGAACATCCGGCCCTGGGTCACCTGGGCGGAGCGCGCCGGTGCCACGGTCCGATGGGTGGGCTTCGACCCGGCCACCGCCGAGCTCGACGACGTGGAGCCGCTGCTCACCGATCGCACCCGACTGGTCGCGGTCACGGGCGCGTCCAACCTCTTCGGCACCCGCCCGGACGTACGCCGGGTCGCCGACGCGGCACACCGGGTCGGGGCGCTGCTGCACGTCGACGCGGTGCACCTCACGCCGCACGCCCCGGTCGACCGCACCGCGCTGGGCGCGGACCTGCTGGTGTGCTCGCCGTACAAGTTCTTCGGGCCGCACCTCGGCGCGCTCGCCGCGGACCCCGCCCTCCTGGAGACCCTGCGGCCCGACAAGCTGCTGCCCTCGACCGACGACGTGCCCGAGCGGTTCGAGCTCGGCACCCTCCCCTACGAGCTGCTCGCGGGCGTCACCGCGACCGTCGACTTCATCGCCGGCCTCGCCCCGGGCGAGGCGACCGGCCGCAGTCGCCGCGAGCGGGTGGTCGCCAGCATGGCCGCGGTCGAGCACCAGGAGGACCTGCTGCTCGAGCGGCTGCTGGCCGGGCTCCGCGGCATCGACGGCGTCACCCTGCACGGCCGTCCCCGCCACCGCACCCCGACCCTGCTGTTCGGCGTCAGCGGCCACACCGGCCGCGCGGTCCACGAGGCGCTCGCGGCACGGGGGGTGAACGCGCCAGCCGGCAGCTTCTACGCCCTCGAGGCCTCACGGCACGCCGGCCTCGGCGACGACGGAGCGGTTCGCGCCGGCCTCGCGCCGTACACCTCGACCGACGACGTCGACCGGCTCCTCGCCGTGGTCCGGGAGCTCGCGACCGGCACCTGACCTCCGGTCGTCGACCCGAGGATGTGGGACCTGTGGTCGTGAAGGGATGTCCCGCGGGCGCTGCGTCCCTACGCTTCGTCCATGGCGGAGATGAGCATGAACAAGGCGATCCACGGCGCCGTACGCCGTGACCTGACGCGCTTCATCGGCGCGCTGGAGGCGTTCCCCGCGGGGAACAAGGCCCGGGCCGAGCAGCTGGCGACGGCGTGGGCGAACTTCCACTTCGAGCTGACCTACCACCACGAGGGCGAGCACGAGATCGCCTGGCCCGGGCTGATGGCGGTCGGCGTGAGCCCGGACCTGCTCGCCGAGCTGGACACCGAGCACGAGGCGATGGCCACGGCCCTGGCCGACGCCGGCGCGGCGATGACGAAGCTGCGGGCGACGGCGTCGAAGGAGGACGCCGCGGGTGCGCTGGCGGCGTTCCGCAGCCTGCAGGAGGTGACGATCGCGCACCTCGAGCACGAGGAAGCCGAGCTGGAGGACGTCTACCAGGCGAACCGGGAGGCCCCGGCGATCAAGGAGATGGGCCGCAAGTTCGGCAAGGTCTCCCCGGCCCGCGGCGGGCACTTCTTCGCCTGGGTGAGCGACGGCGCCGGACCCGGCGAGCTGGCCGCGATCAAGGGGAACGTGCCGGGGCCGGTGTACGCCGTGCTCACCACGGTCTTCGGACGTCGCTACCGCAAGGAGGTCGCCCCGGTCTGGCGGGCCTGACCGGGAGGGCCCGACCCGGGGACGGTGACCTGCGCCGCTGCGGCGCCGAGGATCGTGAGCCTGTTCATGGGACTGCCTTTCGTCGGATGTCCCGACGGTCCCCTCTTCCCGGGGCAGGTCACCAGTGGCCCATGCTCCTGGGACCCCGGTACGACGACGGGCCCCCGGGTGGTCCCGGGAGCCCGCCGTCACCTGCCGGGGGTCGTCAGCTGCCGTACAGCGCGCGCACGCCCTGCCCGTCGTACGAGCTGAACTGCAGGTTGCTGGAGCCGCCGTTGCACTGCGGGTAGTGCATGATCGACACCGAGTCGTACGGCGTCAGCGGACGCCAGTTGTTGTCCTCGAAGCAGGTGCCGGCCTCGGGCCGGGTGTGCTCGTGCCGGAAGCCCAGGGTGTGGCCGAGCTCGTGGCCGAGGATGTTGCCCGGGGTCCAGGAGCCGGAGTTCTGCAGCGACTTCGCGTTGACCAGGATGTTGCGGCTGCTCTTGGGGCTGCTGGGGAAGAACGCCCGGGCGATGTACTGCTGGGTGTTGGTCGGCTCGACCGAGAACAGCACCGAGCTGTTGCGGGTGGTGCAGCTGGCGTCCTGGGCGGGGACGTAGACGAAGTTCACCTTCGAGGACGCGTTCTCCCACAGCGAGGCGCCCTGGTTCATGGCGTTGACGACGGCCGCGTAGTTGGTGCCGAACTTGGTGCTCACGCAGTAGGTCAGGTTGAGCGCCTGGGAGGCGGACCACTTGTCGTCCTGGCCGTTGACCGTGTTGACGATGAGCCCGTCCTCCCGGATGGACTTCTGCTTCGTCGCGGTCATCCGGTCGTAGTACTGGCGCAGCTCGCCGGTGTTCGGCAGGGCCTCGTCACCGTTGACGATGTACTGCCCGTCGGTGTCGACGTAGGCCTGGTGGGTGTACTCCTGGAACGTCGGGACGTCCGAGTCGGCGGCTCCGGCGGAGGCCGCGCCGAGACAGGCGGCGACGAGGCCGGAGGCCGCGACGCCGACCTGGAGGAGGCGACTGCGCTTCATGGTGACTCCTTTGGTGGGGGGACGCACGGGCGGTCGGCCCGCGCGACGGACCGGCGGCGCGGTGGACGCGGCCGGGGATCGGGGGTTCAGCGGGCGAAGGTGGCGACGCGCCCGCCGGAGCCGGAGGCCCAGCAGCCGCCGTCGGGAGTGCACTGCACCGAGTCGAAGCCCGTGTCGCTGAACGTCGTCCACGTGCGGCCGCCGTCCCGCGTGATGTCGCTGCCGGTGGGGCCGACGGCGAGCGCGGTGCGCGGCGCGCCGTACACCCACTCCACGGCGGACCGGTAGCCGCCGGGGTCGCCGGCCGGCAGCCAGGTCTGGCCGTCGCGGGTGTACGCCGCCATGTCGGCGCCGACGGTCGGCGTACCGAGGTTGCCGCCGACGGCGAGTCCCTGGCGGGGGTTGCGGAACGCGAGGGAGAAGACGCCGCCGCCGTTCGCGGCGTCGGGCGGGATGGTGGTGTCGCTGACGGTCCAGGTGTGGCCGCGGTCGTGGGAGTGGAACACCCGGGACGCGGCGCCACCGGAGGCCAGCCACACGTCGCGACCACCGGCGGTGACCAGGCAGGTGCCGCTCGCGGCGAACCCGAACTCGCCGTCGACGGCCGGCGGCATCCCAGCCGGGTCGACGACCGACCACGAGGACCCGCCGTCGGTGGTCTCGATGATCCGGAACCTCCCGTCGACGGGGTCGCTCATCGCGAGGCCGCGCCGGCCGCCCGGGAAGAACGCCATGCAGTCGTAGAACGCGCGCGGGTCGTCGTTGACGAACGTGGTCTCCCAGGTGGCGCCACCGTCGGAGGTTCGCAGGATCCGGGAGTCCTCGCCCTCCCCGATCGCGAGGACCTGCGCGTGCCGGGCGTCGCGGGCCTCGACGTCACGCAGCAGCAGCCCCGCGGCGTCGGGCGGGCCGACGTCCTGCCAGGTGCTGCCACCGTCGGTGGTGCGCCAGACCCCGCCGGCGCTGCCGCTCACCCAGGCGGTGTCGCGGTCCACCGCGTCGAGGCCGCGCAGCCCCTGGGTGGTGCCGACGTCGACGCGGTGCCACGACGGGTCGGGCACCGGCGCGGCGTCCGCGGGCAGGGTCGCGCACACGACGACGGACAACAGGATCCCGGGCAGGAGACGCATTCCCCCACCCAACTCACCGCCACCCCCACCGACTAGAGGGTTTTCCCTTGCATCCCCACGCCGACCCGGCACATCTTGTGCCGGGTCACCACCCCGGGACCACGGTGAGTCGGCACATCTTGTGCCGGGTCACCACCCCGGGACCACGGTGAGTCGGCACATCTTGTGCCGGGTCAGCGGACGAGGAGGACGTGCAGGGTGCGCGGGCCGTGGACGCCCTCGACCCGGTCGAGCTCGATGTCGCTGGTGGCAGACGGGCCGCTGATCCAGGTGAGGGGCCGGGCGGGGTCGAGCAGTGCCACGGCATCGGGGACGTCGGCGACCACCTGGTCGCGGCGTACGACGCACACGTGCAGGTCCGGCACCAGGGAGATCGCCCGGCGGCCCTGGTCGTCGCCGTGGTCGAGCACGATGGTGCCGGTCTCGGCGATCCCGATCCGGGCCGCGGTCACCACGGCGTCGCAGGCGTCGAGGTCGGCGGCGGTGAGGCCGTCGTCGACCACCGCACCCGGCACGTCGATGCCGAGTCGGGCGGGCACCACCACCCGGGCACCCTCGGGGAGCGCGTCCCGCACCGCCTTCGCCAGCCCGCGGGCGGTGCAGGTCTTGACGACCGCACGGTAGTCGGCCACCCGCTCGAGGAACCGGTCCACCAGGTCGTCGCCGGCCGGCCGCCCGGCGGGCACCGGCACCTCCTCGGGGGCGACGGAGTCGTCGACGTTGGCCAGCGCCGCGCGGACCCGGGCCAGGATCTCCTCGCGCGCGCTCACGGCGTACCTCCGGACCGGCCGCCGGACGTGCCCCCTGATGTCCGGCGCCACCAGGCGCGGAAGGACTCGCGCGGCGGGGCGGGCAGGTCGCGGGCGCCGGTCCACGCCGCACCCGGGCCGGGCAGCCGGCCCGCGGCGGCCCGACCGCCGGGCAGCCGGGTCCGGCCGAACCGCTCGAGGACCCGGCCGGCCAGGCTGGAGGCCTTCTCGGCCCGCTCGAGGCGGCGGGCGTCGGAGAAGGTGTACGCCGCTCCCTTCATGGCGAGCGACTCCCCCGACGGCCGTCGGTCCCCGCGGTGCGCGTCCACGACCTGCGAGCGCAGGTGCACGAGCACCTCGGGGATGTCGATGCGCACCGGGCAGACCTCGAAGCAGGCACCGCACAGCGAGGAGGCGTAGGGCAGCGAGTCGGTCTGCGGGTCGTTGCCGACGCCCTTGAGCAGCGGGTTGAGGATCGCGCCGATCGGGCCGGGGTAGACCGAGCCGTAGGCGTGGCCGCCGGTGCGCTCGTAGACCGGGCACACGTTGAGGCAGGCCGAGCAGCGGATGCAGCGCAGGGCCTGGCGGCCGACCTGGTCGGCCAGCGCGTTGGTGCGGCCGTTGTCGAGCAGGACGACGTGCACCTCCCGGGGCCCGTCGCCGGGGGTCACCCCGGACCAGGTGGAGGTGTACGGGTTCATCCGCTCGCCGGTCGAGGAGCGCGGCAGCAGCCGGAGCATGGGGTCGAGGGACGCCCAGGTGGGCAGCACCTTCTCGATGCCGACCACGGAGACCAGCACCTCGGGCAGGGTCAGGCACATCCGGCCGTTGCCCTCGGACTCCACCACGACCAGGGTGCCGGTCTCGGCGACAGCGAAGTTGGCGCCGGAGACCGCGACCTTCGCCCGCAGGAACTTCTCGCGCAGGTGGGCGCGGGCGGCACCGGCCAGGGCGGCTGGGTCGTCGGTGAGGTCGTCGGGTGCGGGCCGACCGGCGGCCGCCATCCGGGTCCTGAAGATCTCGCGGATCTCGGCGCGGTTGCGGTGGATCGCCGGCACCAGGATGTGGCTGGGCAGGTCGTCGCCGAGCTGCACGATCAGCTCGGCCAGGTCGGTCTCCCAGGCGGCGATGCCCTCGGCCTCCAGCGCCTCGTTGAGCCCGATCTCCTGGGTGGCCATCGACTTGACCTTGACCACCTCGTCGGCGCCGTGCGAGCGGGCGACCTCGGCGACGATCGCGCACGCCTCGGCGGCGTCCCGCGCCCAGTGCACGGTGGCGCCGTTCGCGGTCAGCTGCTCCTCGAGCCGCAGCAGGTGGGTGTCGAGCGAGCGCAGGGTGGCGTCCTTGACCGCTGCGCCGGCCAGCCGCAGGTCCTCCCACTCGGGGAGCTCGGCGACCACGTTCGACCGCTTGGCCCGGATGGTGCCGGTGGCGTGGGAGAGGTTGTGCCGCAGCTGCGGGTCGAGGAGCGCCTCGCTCGCGGCCTCGGGGAACGCGGGCATGCCGACGAAGGTGCCGCTCGTCTTTTCGGGGTCCCCGCGTCGTTCGGAGCGCAGCGGAGAACGTCGTGGGGTGTTCATGGCGTGCCTTCCGTCGCGGCGAGGATCTCGGCGAGGTGCATGACCCGGACCCCGGAGCGCTGCCGCGAGAGCACGCCGCCGATGTGCATGAGGCACGAGTTGTCGCCGGCGACCAGCACCTCGGCGCCGGTCTCGCGGACGTGGCGGGCCTTGTCGGCGCCCATGGCGACCGAGGTGTCGGCGTTCTTCACTGCGAACGTGCCGCCGAAGCCGCAGCACTCGGTCGCGGCGGGCAGGTCGACCAGCCGGAGCCCGCGCACCGCCTCGAGCAGTCGGCGCGGCCGGTCGCCGACACCGAGCATGCGCAGCGAGTGGCAGGTCGGGTGGTAGGTCACCTGGTGCGGGAAGTAGGCGCCGACGTCGGTCAGCCCGAGCACGTCGACGAGGAACTCGCTGAGCTCGTGGACCTTCGGCGCGGTGTCCGCGACCGCCCGCTCGAGCCCGGGGTCGCCGGACCGGCGGGCCACGATCCCGTGCTGGTGCCGGGCGGACCCCGCGCACGAGCCGGACGGCGTCACGATCGCGTCGTACCCCGTGAACGCGTCGACGAAGGTGCGCACGACCGGAACCGCCTCGTCGAGGTAGCCGGTGTTCACCATCGGCTGGGCGCAGCAGGTCTGGGCCTCGGGGAACTCGACGTCCACGCCGAGCCGGCGCAGCAGCGTCACCACGGCCTGCCCGGTGCCCGGGAACATCGCGTCGTTGACGCAGGTGACCATGAGGGCGACCTTCACGGACTCACCCTCGCAGACCCCGGTCGTGGCGTGAACCGGCGCGGCTGGTGCGTGGTCGCGACCAGGCGCCGGAGCGCCTCCAGGTCGCCGGTCACGGCGCCCGCGGAGCGTCCCTGGACGAGCACGTTGCCCAGTGCCGTGGCCTCGACCGGCCCGGCCAGCACCGGCAGGCCGCACCGGTCCGCGGTGAGCTGGCAGAGCAGCGCGTTGAGCGCGCCACCGCCCACGACGTGCACGACGTCGACGGACCGTCCCGACAGCTCGGCGGCGCGGGCGACGCTGGTGGCGAAGGCCGCGGCAAGACTCTCGAGGATGCTCCGCACGGTGGCCGCCCGGTCTGCCGGCGGCAGTACGTCGTGCTCCGCGCACCAGGCCGCGATCCGGGCCGGCATGTCACCGGGCGGGAGGAACCGCGGGTCCTGCACGTCGAAGACCGGCACCGGCCCGGTGACGTCGGCGGCCTCGGCCAGCAGCGCTTCGAGGGACGGCGTGCCTCCGGCCCGCTCCCAGCCGCGGATGGTCTCGCTGAGCAACCACAGCCCCATCACGTTGGTGAGGAACCGGACCCGCCCGTCGACGCCGCCCTCGTTGGTGAAGTTGGCCTCGCGGGCGGCGTCGGTGAGCACCGGGCCGTCGAGCTCGACGCCGACCAGGCCCCACGTCCCGCACGAGATGTACGCCGCGCGGTCGCTGAAGAGCGGCACGCCGACCACCGCGGAGGCGGTGTCGTGGGTAGCCACGGCGTTGACCACCAGACGGGAGACGCCCAGCCGCGAAGCGATCTCGGGTCTCACCGGTCCGAGAGTCGCGCCCGCATCCACGAGCTCGCCGAAGAGCTCCTGCGGGAGACCCAGTCTGTCGATCAGGTCGCGATCCCATTGGCGGGTCCTGACGTCGAGCAACCCGGTGGTGGAGGCGTTCGTGCGCTCGTTCACGCCCACACCGGTCAGCCGCCACGCGACCAGGTCGGGGACCAGCAGCATCTGGTCCGCCTTCTCGACCAGCGGGTCGGCAGCCAGCTGGTAGACGGTGTTGAACGGCAGGAACTGCAGCCCGTTGCGGCCGTAGAGCTCCGCGTGCGGGACGGTCGCGTGCACCACCTCGACGCCGGCCGCGCGGGCCTCGTCGCGGTAGTGGAACGGCTGCCCGAGCAGCTCGCCGTGGCGCAGCAGCCCGTAGTCCACCGCCCACGAGTCCACCGCTGCCGAGGCCAGCGGGCCGGGGCTCGCGGCCGCGGCGGCGCGCAGCCCGTCCAGCGCGGCGGCGTACAGCGCCTCCAGGTCCCAGTGCAGCCCGTCGTCGGTGCGCACCGGGTCGTTGGGGAACCGGGCCACCTGCTGGAGCCGCAGCCGGTCCGGGCCGACCTCGCCGAGGACGACCCGGCCGCTGGACGCCCCGAGGTCGACCGCGGCCACGTGCACCACCGGGCTACCTCAGGAACGCGGCCGCCACCCCGGCGTCGACCGGGATGTGCAGGCCGGTGGTCTGGGTCAGGTCCGGACCGACGAGCGCGTACGCCGCGTTGGCGACGTGGTCGGGCAGCACCTCGCGCTTGAGCAGGGTGCGCTGGGCGTAGAACTTGCCGAGGTCCTTCTCCTCGACGCCGTACACCGCGGCCCGGTTGGCGCCCCAACCGCTGCTGAAGATGCCGGATCCCTGCACTACGCCGTCGGGGTTGATGCCGTTGACGCGGATGCCGTGCTCGCCGAGCTCGGCCGCCAGCAGCCGCACCTGGTGGGCCTGGTCCGCCTTGGTCGCCGAGTAGGCGATGTTGTTCGGGCCGGCGAAGACCGAGTTCTTGCTGGAGATGTAGACGATGTCGCCGCCCAGCCGCTGCTCGATCATCGCCTTCGCGGCGGTGCGGGAGACCAGGAACGAGCCCTTGGCCATCACGTTGTGCTGCAGGTCCCAGTCGGCGACGGTGGTCTCGAGCAGCGCCTTGGACAGCGAGAGCCCGGCGTTGTTGACGACCAGATCGAGGCCGCCGAACGCGAGCAGCGCCTCGTCGACCGCGGCCTGCACCTTCGCCTCGTCGGAGACGTCGACCTGCACGCCGACGGCGACGTCGGCCCCCTCGTCACCGGCGATCTCGGCGGCCGCGGCCTGTGCCTTCTCCAGCGAGAGGTCGGCGATGACCACGCAGGCGCCCTCGGCTGCGTACTTGGCGGCGATCGCCTTCCCGATGCCGGAGGCGGCGCCGGTGACCAGCGCGATCCGCGTGGCGAGCGGCTTGGGCTTCGGCATCCGCTGGAGCTTGGCCTCCTCCAGCGCCCAGTACTCGATCCGGAACTTCTCGGACTCGTCGATCGGGGCGTACGTCGAGAGCCCCTCGGCGCCGCGCATCACGTTGATCGCGTTGACGTAGAACTCACCGGCCACGCGGGCGGTCTGCTTGTCCTTGCCGAAGCTGAACATGCCGACCCCGGGCACCAGCACGATCAGCGGGTCGGCCCCGCGGATCGCCGGGCTGTCCGGGGTGGCGTGCCGGTCGTAGTAGGCCTGGTAGTCCTCGCGGTACGCCGTGTGCAGCTCGCGCAGCCGGGCGGCGGACTCCTCCACCGAGGCGGTGGCGGGCAGGTCCAGCACCAGCGGCTTGACCTTGGTGCGCAGGAAGTGGTCGGGGCAGGAGGTGCCGAGCCCGGCCAGCCGCGGGTGTTCCGCGGCGGCGAGGAAGTCGAGCACCTCGTCGGAGTCGGTGAAGTGGCCGACCATCGGCCTGTCCTGGCTGGCGATCGAGCGGATCGTCGGCACCAGCGCGGCCGCCTTCGCCCGGCGCTCGGCCTCCGGCAGCGCGGCGTACCCGCCGAGGGCGGGGCCGAACGGCTCGGGCCGCGAGTGCCCCTCGATGTACGTCGCCGCCGTCTGGATGATCCACAGCGAGCTGGCCTCGGCCTCCTCGGAGGTGTCGCCCCACGCGGTGATGCCGTGCCCGCCGAGGACGCAGCCGATGGCCTCGGGGTTCTTCGCCTTGATCTCCGCGATGTCCAGGCCGAGCTGGAAGCCGGGACGGCGCCACGGCACCCAGACGACCTTGCCGTCGAAGACCACCTCGGTCAGCTTCTCGCCGTCCGCGGCGGTCGCGATCGCGATGCCGGAGTCCGGGTGCAGGTGGTCGACGTGCGCGGCGTCGACCAGGCCGTGCATGGCGGTGTCGATCGACGGTGCGGCGCCGCCCTTGCCGTGCAGGCAGTAGTCGAAGGCCGCCACCATCTCGTCCTCGCGGTCCACGCCGGGGTAGACGTCGACCAGGGCGCGCATCCGGTCCAGCCGGAGCACCGCGAGGCCGGCCCCGGTGAGGGTGCCGAGGTCGCCGCCGGAGCCCTTCACCCAGACCAGCTCGACGTCCTCGCCGGTGACCGGGTCGCGCTCCACGCCCTTGGCGGAGGTGTTGCCCCCGGCGTAGTTGGTGTTGCGCGGGTCCGCGCCGAGCCGGTTCGACCGCTCGACCAGGGCCGCGACGGTGGGGTTGACGGTGGGGTTCGTCATGGGGGTCAGTTCCATCCTGCCTGGTTGCCGCCGACTCGGTCGGCCTCGATCTGCTGCTGGTAGCCGCTGGCGTCGTACGCCGCCATCGGGTCCGCCGGGAGGCCGCGCTCCTCGCGCCAGCCGGCCAGGTCGCGTCGTACGTCGGTGTAGAACGCGTCCATGAAGATCTCGTTCGCCGCCAGCACGTCGCCCGCGGTGCGCGCCTCGGCCAGGGCGTCGGTGTCGAGGAGCAGCGCCCGCGCGGTCATCTCCTGCACGTTGAGCACGGAGCGGATCTGACCGGGGATCTTGTGCTCGATGTTGTGGCACTGGTCGAGCATCAGCGCGACCTCGCTGCCCGGGCCGTAGCCACCACCGCGGATCACCTCGACGATGATCCGGAACAGCTGGAACGGGTCGGCCGCGCCGACGATCAGGTCGTCGTCGGCGTAGAACCGGCTGTTGAAGTCGAACGAGCCGAGCTTCCCGAGCCGGAGCAGCTGGGCGACGATGAACTCGATATTGGTCCCCGGCGCGTGGTGGCCGGTGTCGAGGCAGACCATCGCCTTCTCGCCGAGCGCGGCCACGTGGGCGTACGACGTGCCCCAGTCCGGGACGTCGGTGTGGTAGAACGCCGGCTCGAAGAACTTGTACTCGAGCACCAGCCGCTGGTCGTCACCGAGCTGGTCGTAGATCCGCTGCAGCGCCTCGGCCAGCCAGTCCTGGCGGGCGCGGATGTCTCCCTGGCCGGGGTAGTTGGTGCCGTCGGCGAGCCAGATCTTCAGGTCGCGGGAGCCGGTGGCGTTCATGACCTCGATGCAGTCGAGGTTGTGCTGCACGGCCTTCTCGCGCACCTTCGGGTCGGCGTGGGTGAGGCTGCCGAGCTTGTAGTCGTCGTCCTGGAAGGTGTTGGAGTTGATGGTGCCGAGCGCGACGCCCTGGTCCGCGGCGTACCGCCTGAGGGCGCCGAAGTCGTCGACCAGGTCCCACGGGATGTGCAGGGCCACGGTCGGGGCCAGCCCGGTGAACCGGTGCACCGTCGCGGCGTCGGCGATCTTCTCCTCGACGGTCCGCGGGGTGCCGGGCGTGCCGAACACCTTGAACCGGGTGCCGGAGTTCCCGTAGGCCCAGCTCGGCACCTCGATGGCGAGCGCCGCGAGGCGGTCGGTGATGTCTGCGAACGTCGTCATGTCTCTCTCACTTGCCTGTCGTCGTGCCGTCGAGGCGCCCGAGCTGGTCCTCGAGGTGGAAGACCTCCCGCAGCTGCACGAAGCCGGTGTCGGGGCGCGCGTCGCCGAGGTCCTCGAAGAGCTCCGCCATCTCGGCCTGCCAGCGGGCGTTGACGTCCGTGGCGGCCATGCCCGCGACCGCGTCCTCGATCGAGGGCGTCTCGACGTACCCGATGAGCAGGCCGTCGTCGCGGAGGAAGAGCGAGTAATTGTGCCAGCCGTGCTCGGCGAGGGACCGGAGCATGTCGGGCCACACGGCGGCGTGGCGCTCGACGTACTCCTCGATCCGGTCGGGCCGGACCTGGAGCTGGAAGCAGACGCGGTGCACGGCAGCCTCCTTCGGCTGGGTGGAACGGAGGGGTGGGCGGAGGTGGGGTCAGGAGCGGGTGGTGTGGGGTGCCGGCCGGCACAACCGGTGACCGGCCGGCACCCCGGACTGGGGACGACTCCCTGATCGGGTGGGATCAGAAGTCGAAGTCGTCGATGTTGTCCTTGTTGAACTTGAACGGGTCGCCGAGCAGGACCTCGCCGTCGGCGCCGACGGTGTACTCGCCGAGCTTCCCGGCCTTGAAGGTGTCGCCCTCGTCGCCCTTGATGTCGCCGTCGACCAGCGCCTTCGCGGTCCACGCGGCCAGGTAGCCGAGGTCCTCGGGGTTCCACAGCGCGAACTCGGTCACGGTGCCGTTCTTGACGTACTCCCGCATCTGGTTCGGGGTGCCCAGGCCGGTCAGCGCGACCTTGCCCTGCTTGTCCGAGTCGGACAGGTAGCGGGCGGCCGCCGCGATGCCGACCGTGGTCGGGGAGATGATGCCCTTCAGGTTCGGGTGCGACTGCAGCAGCGCCGCGGTCTTGTCGAACGAGGTCTGGTCGTCGTCGTCGCCGTAGACGGTGTCGACGAGCTTGATGTTCGGGTGGCTCGCGGCCAGCTCCTTCTTCATCGTCTCGATCCAGGCGTTCTGGTTGGTCGCGTTCGCCGAGGCGGACAGGATCGCGATCTCGCCCGCGTCACCGATCTGGTCGGCGATCATGTCGACCTGGACCTTGGCGATGCCCTCGGCGCTGGCCTGGTTCACGAACACGTCGCGGCAATCGGCCTCGGTGTCGGAGTCGAAGGTCACCACGTTGGTGCCGGCGTCCCGAGCCTCGTTCAGCGCGTCGCAGATCGCCTTCGGGTCGTTGGCCGAGACCACCAGCGCGCTCACCTGCTGCTGCGCGGCGGTGTTGATGTACTCGACCTGGGCGTCGGGGCTGGCCTCCTGCGGGCCGACCTCCTCGAACGTCCCGCCGAACTCCTCGACCGCGGCCTTGCCGCCGGCGTCAGAGGTGTCGAAGTAGGGGTTGCCGAGGTTCTTCGGGAGGAACGTCACGCGGATGTCGCCGCCGTCCCCACCGCCGCTGCCGGAGGCGTCGTCGCCACCGCAGGCGGTGAGCATCATGGCGCTCGCCAGCACCAGCGACGCGACCGCGGTTGTCCGCTTCGAGAAGAGCTTCATGGTCAGTGCCTTCCTTGAGTTGCCACGCCCGCGGGCGCGTCCGTGGGGCTCGAGCCCCGGGTGTTCCGCCTGGCCGCGGTCGTCTTCATGACCCAATCCAGGACGCTGGTGGACACCACCGAGACCACGAGGAGCAGCCCGATGATGATGTTGATGACGTTGACGGTCTGGCCCTCGAGCCGCAGGGCCGCGGCCAGGACGCCGATCAACAGGACGCCGGCGATCACGCCGTGCAGGCGGCCCCGGCCGCCGAAGATCGACACGCCTCCGAGGAGGACGGCGGCGATCACGCGGAGCTCCAGGCCGGTGGCGTTGTCACCACGGGCGCTGCCGAACCGCAGGGTGTAGTAGATGCCGGCCAGGGCCGAGACGACGCCGGCGAGCATGAACAGGACCAGCTTGGTGCGCTGGACGTCCACGCCGGTGAAGCGCGCGGCCTCGGTGTTGAGGCCGATGTCGTAGATGCCGCGGCCGAACGCCGTGAAGTGCAGCAGGAAAGCGAACACCACGGCCAGGACCGCGACCAGCACGATCACCTGCGGGTATGGCGTCTCGCCGATCTTCTCGGTGGCACGGTCGGTCCACTTCTCGGGGAAGTCGGTGACCGCCTTGGTGCCGAGCAGGCCGACCGCGAGCCCGCGGTAGAGCGCGAGCGTGCCGATGGTGACCGCGAGCGACGGGAGCCCGACGTACGCCACAAGGAAGCCGTTGAGGGCGCCGCAGAGGAGGCCGACGACCAGGGCGAGCAGGCCCGCCGCCGGGATCGACCAGCCAGCCTCGTGGAGGACGCCGACCAGGACGCTGGAGAGCCCCACCACGCTGGCCACCGAGAGGTCGATCTCGCCGGTGACGATGATCAGCGTCATCGGCAGCGCGATCAGCAGGATCGGCGTCATGTCGAGCAGCAGGTAGGTGATCGTGAGCGGTCCGTCGAAGAACTGCACGTTGTTCACGGAGTAGAACCAGACCGCCAGCAGCAGGGCGATCACCGCGGTCTCGCGAGTGAACAGCCAGCGCTGCCACAGGGGCCGGGAGTACGCCGGGTAGGCGCGCGTGCTGCTCATGACTCTTCCCTCGCTTCGACGAGCTTGCGGGCCTGCCGGGCGGAGAGCACCCGGTCGAGGACGATCGCGCTGAGGATCAGGCCACCCACGACGGCGCGCTGCCAGAAGTCGGGGATGCCGAGGATCGGCAGGGCCCGGTCGATGGTGACCAGGAGGATCGCGCCGAGCGCGGCGCCCCAGACGGTGCCGCTGCCGCCGAAGATCGCCACGCCGCCGATGACCACGGCGGCCACGGCCTCGAGCTCGATGCCGGCGCCGGCGCCCGCCGAGACGGTGCCGTAGCGGGCGGCGTACACGACGCCGGCCAGGCCGGCCAGGCTGCCGCTGAGGACGAACGCGGCGATCACCCGGCGGCGCACCTGCAGGCCGTAGAGGACCGCGGCGTCTGGGTCGGAGCCGATCGCGTAGAGCTCGCGGCCGCCCCGGTGGCTGTGCAGGTAGTAGCCGACCACGCCGACCACGACCGCAGCGATGAGGAACAGCACCGGGAAGCCGAGCACCGACTTGGTGCCGAGGCTGAGGAAGCCCTCCGGCATGTCGCTGGCGTTGATCCGGTCGCTACCGGCCCACGACAGCACGAGCCCGCGGTAGATGTAGAGCGTGCCCAGCGTGATCACCAGCGCCGGCACCTTCGCCAGCCCGACCAGCAGGCCGTTGACCAGGCCCAGCACCGCACCGAAGGCGATCCCGGCGAGGAACACCACGACGATCGGGATGCCCGGGTTGTCGACGAACAGGCGGCCGGTGAGGTACGCCGTGAGCGCGAGCACCGAGCCGACCGACAGGTCGACGTTGCGGGTGATGATCACGACCGCCTGGCCGGCCGCGAGCAGCAGCAGGATCGACGGGGTGAGCAGCAGGTCGCGCCACGAGTTGGCGCTGAACAGGAAGCTCGGGGTCTTGATCGTCGCGGCCGCGACCACCAGGACCAGGACCAGGAAGATCGACATCTCGCGCGAGCGGACGATCGTGTTGAACCAGAGCAGCGCGCGCGGCTGACGGCTCGGCTCGACCAGCCGCTCGACCTCGGCGGTCGAGAGGTGCGGCTCGTCGGGCCTGATGGTCACGTCACTCATGCCGAGGCCTCCTGGTGGGTCTGGGTGGCGGCGCGCATGACGTTCTCCGGGGTGGCCTGGTCGCGCGGGATGTCGGCGGTCAGGCGGCCCTCGCAGAGCACGAGCACCCGGTCGGCCATGCCGAGAACCTCGGGCAGCTCGGAGGAGATCATCAGGATCGCCATCCCCTGGCCGGCCAGCTCGGAGAGCAGGCGGTGCACCTCGGCCTTGGTGCCGACGTCGATGCCGCGGGTGGGCTCGTCGATGATCAGCAGCCTCGGGTCGGTCGCGAGCCACTTGGCGATGACGACCTTCTGCTGGTTGCCGCCGCTCATGGTCGCGGCGGTCATGTCCAGCGCGCTGGTCTTCACCTCGAGCTTCTCGGCCCACGGCCGGGCGGCCCTGCCCTCGTCGCTGCCGGTGAGCAGGCCGAACCGGCTGAGCCCGCCGCGGATCACGCCCGCGATGTTGCGGGCCACGGAGGCGTCGGTGACCAGGCCCTGCTTGCGGCGGTCCTCGGGGATGAACGCGATGCCGCGGTGGATGGCGGCGCGCGGATTGTGCTTCGGGACGGACGTCCCGTCGAGGGTGACCGTGCCGGCGTCGTAGCGGTCGACGCCGAAGACGGCGCGGGCCACCTCGCTGCGGCCGGCACCGACCAGCCCGGCCAGGCCGACGATCTCGCCGGCCCGGACCTCGAAGGACACGTCGTGGAAGAGGCCGGCGGAGCTGAGGCCCTCGACCTTCAGCACCGGCTCGCCGAGCTCGGCGGGCGTCTTGGGGAAGAGGTCGCCCACCTCGCGGCCGACCATCATCGAGACGATGCCGTCGACGGAGGTCCCGGCGGCGGCCACCGTGTCGACGTACGAGCCGTCGCGCATCACGGTGATCGTGTCGCAGAGACCGAAGACCTCGTCGAAGCGGTGGGAGATGAAGATCAGGGCGCGGCCCTCGTCCCGGAGGCTGCGGGCGACCGCGAAGAGGCGGTCCACCTCGACGCCGCTCAGGGCGGCGGTGGGCTCGTCCATGATCAGCAGCCGCGCGTCGAGCGAGATGGCCTTGGCGATCTCGAGGATCTGCTGGTCGGCGATCGAGAGCCCGAGCGCCGGGCGGCGCGGGTCGATGTGGACGCCGAGCCGGGCGAACAGGCGCTCCGTCTCGGCGTACATCGCGGCCCGGTCGATCCGCCGACCGCGGCCGGTGGGCTGGCGGCCCATGAAGATGTTCTCGGTGACCGACAGGTCCGGGAACAGGGTCGGCTCCTGGTAGATCACCGCGACGCCTGCGTCCTTGGACTCGGCGGTGCTCCCGAAGTCGACCTCCTCCCCGCCGAGCAGGAACTCCCCCGCGTCGCGGCGGTGCACGCCGGCGACGATCTTGACCAGCGTGGACTTGCCGGCGCCGTTCTCCCCCACCAGTGCGTGGATCGATCCGGTCCGGGCCTCGATGCGCCCGGAGCGCAGGGCCACGACCGGCCCGAACGACTTCGAGACGTCGCGGAGAGCGAGGACCACCTCGCCGCTTCCTGCCGTCATCGGAACCTCCGGTTGTCGTGATTGAAAGGTTTCAAGTTTGGCTAACGTAACGTGACCGTCGCCACACGTCAAGGCTCGCCAGAGATTTGGCCTGAACGGGTCTCCACCTGCGTAGACAGGTGGAAGTCGCTACAGTCGTGCGAGACGCAGGAAGCGTCGTAACGTTTTAGGTCGACCCGGCAAGGGGTCGCGGGACGGGGTGGTCGCATGGCTGTGGGCGTCAAGGACATCGCCGTGGCCGCCGGCGTCTCGCTGGGCACGGTCTCCAACGTGCTCAACCACCCCGACCGGGTCAGCGCGCGGACCCGCGCCCGCGTCGAGCAGGTGATGAGCGACCTCGGGTTCGTGCCCAACGAGTCGGCCCGCCAGCTGCGCGCGGGCCGCTCCCGCACGCTGGCCTACGTCGTGCTCGACGCCTCCAACCCGTTCTTCACCGACGTCTCGCGCGGGGTCGAGGAGACCGTCGCGGAGAAGGACCTCTCGCTGTTCATGTGCAACAGCGACAACCGGGTCGACCGCGAGAACGCCTACCTCACGCGGCTGGAGGAGCAGCGCGTCGCCGGCGTCCTGGTCACCCCGGTCGACCCCGACTCCCAGACCCTCGACCTGATCTCCGGTCGGGGGACCCCGATCGTGATCGTCGACCGGATCCGCTCGCGGGAGACGCACTGCTCGGTGGCGGTCGACGACGTGCTCGGCGGCCGGCTCGCGATGGAGCACCTGCTCGACCTCGGGCACCAGCGGGTCGCGTTCATCGGCGGACCGTCGTCGATCGGCCAGGTCCGCGACCGGCACCAGGGATCCCTCGACGCGCTCGAGGACGCCGGCCTCTCCGAGGACCACCTCACCCGCATCGACACCGCCTCGCTCAGCATCGGCGAGGGACGCCTCGCCGCGGAGCGCCTGCTCGGCATCTCCAGCAAGCGCCGCCCGACCGCCGCGTTCTGCGCCAACGACCTGCTCGCGCTCGGCCTGCTCCAGCAGTGCGTGGCCTCCGGCGTGCGCGTCCCCGACGACCTCGCGATCGTCGGCTACGACGACATCGAGTACGCCGGCGCCGCCGCCGTACCCCTCACCTCAGTGCGCCAGCCCCGGATGCGTCTCGGCCGCACCGCCGCCGAGCTCCTCCTCGACGAGGTCGACAACCCGGACCACGCCCACCAGCAGATCACCTTCACCCCCGAGCTGGTCGCCCGCGCCTCCACCGCCACCCGCAGCGCCTGACGCCCCACCTCCCGCCCAGGTGCCCGATCTTGCTGGCCGAGGTGCCCCGAATTGCGCGCCGAGCGGCCAGCTCTTGCGCGGCGCCGTGGTTTCGAGACGCTCGCTGGCGCTCGCTCCTCAACCAGCGGCGGATGGCGCTCGCTCCTCAACCAGCGGCGGATGGCGCTCGCTCCTCGGCCAACGGCGCGGGACGTCGTACGAAATGGCTGCTCGCCCGACTGCTGGCCCGACCACATCGCATGACGTCCCGCACGACCCAGCCCTGGCCACGGCTACCCTCGCGGGGTGCGCATCGCCACCTGGAACGTCAACTCGCTCCGCAGCCGGATCGACCGCGTCGAGGCGTTCCTCGAGCGCCACGACGTCGACGTGCTGGCCCTGCAGGAGACCAAGGCCCGCGAGGACCAGCTGCCGCTGATGGGGCTGCAGTCACTGGGCTACGAGGTCGCCTCGGTCGGCCACAACCAGTGGAACGGCGTCGCGATCGTCAGCCGGGTGGGCATCGAGGACGTCACCGTCGGCTTCGAGGGGATGCCCGGCTGGGGCGACCCGGTGGCAGCCGAGGCGCGGGCCCTGGGCGCCGTGTGCGGCGGCGTGCGGATCTGGTCGCTGTACGTCCCCAACGGGCGCAAGATCGACGACCCTCACTACCTCTACAAGCTCGACTGGCTGGCCCGGCTGCGCGACGCGGCCCGCGCCTGGCACGACGACGACACCGCCCTGGTTGGCGACTGGAACATCGCACCGCAGGACGACGACGTGTTCGACATGGCGGCGTACGCCAACGACACGCACGTGACCCCGCGCGAGCGGGCGGCGTTCGCCGGCTTCCTCGAGGACGGGTACGTCGACGTGGTGCGGCCGCACACGCCCGGGCCGGGGGTCTTCACGTACTGGGACTACTTCCGCCAGCGCTGGGAGCGCAACCGCGGCATGCGGATCGACTTCATCCTCGGCTCGCCGTCGCTGGCCGCGCGGGTCACCGGCGCGTTCATCGACCGCGAGGAGCGGGACGGCAAGGGTGCCTCCGACCACGCCCCGGTGGTGGCCGACCTGACGGACTGACCGGCACGGCGATGCCGGGTTCCGGACGTCATGTGTCTACTATCTGGATCGGATCACTTGCCTATCGGAGGGAGCGCACGTTGAGGACGGTCGCCGTCGTGGGGGCGGGAGCCGCGGGCACCCTGACCGCCACCCGCCTGCTGCGCGAGGCCCTCGAGCCGGTCCACGTGCTGCTCGTCGACCCCGACCTGACCACCGGACGCGGCGTCGCCTACTCCACGCCCGACACCCGGCACCTGCTCAACGTGCCGGCCAGCGGGATGAGCGCGTACGCCGAGGAGCCCGACCACCTGGTGCGCTGGCTGCGCGGCAGCGTCGCTCCGGACGCCCAGCCGCACGACTTCGTCCCCCGCGCCTGGTACGGCGCGTACCTCGCCACGCTGCTGGCCCGAGCCGCCGACACCGGCCCCGGCCGGCTGACCCGGGTGCACGACACCGTCACCCGCGTCGAGGAGCACGACGGCGGGCTGCTGCTCGGCACCGCGTCGGGCGACCCGCTGGAAGCCGACGCCGTGGTGCTGGCGCTCGGCACCCGCCCGGCGGCGACCTGGGCTCCCGACGAGCTGCGTGCCTCCCCCCGCTTCGTCCCGGACCCCTGGGCGCCCGCCGCCCTGGCCGACCTCCCCGACGGCGACGTGCTGCTCGTGGGCACCGGCCTGACCATGGTCGACGTCGCGATCACCGCCGACCGTCCCGGGCGCGCCCTCCATGCCGCCTCCCGGCACGGCGTCCTCCCCCGAACCCACCGGCTGCCGACCACGCCGCCCGTCGACCCGCCGAACGGGCTGGTGCACTGCACGGACCTGCCGTCCCTGCGCCGCCTGGTCGAGGAGCACGTCCTCGAGACCCTCGAGATCACGGGCGACTGGCGCCCGGCCATCGACGGGCTCCGCAGCGTCACCACCGCGGTCTGGCAGCGGCTTCCCGACGCCGACAAGCGCGCGTTCCTGGCCGAGGACGCCCGCACCTGGGACGCCCACCGGCACCGCATGCCGCCGGTGACCCGGGCCCGGCTCGACGCGGTCGCCGAGGCCGGGCGACTCGTGCAGCACGTCGGCTCCGTGGCCGAGGTCGAGGAGACCGCGGACGGTCTCGACGTACGCCTGACCGACGGCACGACCCTGCACGTGGGCTCCGTGGTCAACTGCACCGGACCGGTCGCCGACCTCGCGGCCGACCCCCTGCTCGGCACCCTGTACGCCGCGGGGCTGGTCTCTCCCGGTGCCGCCGGGCTGGGCCTGGCCACCGGACCGGCCGGCCGCGTGACCGGACCGACGGCCGCACCCGTGTGGACGCTCGGCTCGCTCCGGCGCGGCGACCTGTGGGAGTCGACCGCGATGCCGGAGATCCGGGTCCAGGCCGCCGACGTGGCGCGAGCCGTGCTCGCGCACCTCGGCGACGGGACGGCCGCGCTGGCCGATCCCGCGGTGGCGGCGCGCCCGACCGGCGCTGTCGGTGGCCTCCGCCATGCTGCGTCCCATGAGTCTCGCAACGGTGCTGCTGACCCTGGCCCTGCTGGCGACCGGCCTGACGGCCGGCCTGCTGCTCGGCCTGCGGCTGGGCCGGTCGCGCCCTGACCGGGCCGCAGCGCTGCCCGCCGCCCTGACCGCCCTGCAGGAGCGGGCCGCGGGCGACGCGGTGATCCGCGAGGGCCTGGAGCGGTTGCAGGACCAGCTGCGCGACCTCGGCCACGACCGCGCCACCTGGCAGGGCCAGCTCGCCCAGCAGGTCTCCGACATGCGCCTGTCCACGGAGTCGCTGCGGCGCGAGACCCAGTCGCTGTCGACCGCGCTGCGCAAGCCTCAGGTCCGGGGCCGGTGGGGCGAGATGCACCTGCGCCGCGCGGTCGAGCTCGCCGGCCTGGTCGACCGGTGCGACTTCACCGAGCAGGCACGTCTCGAGGACGGAGCGCTCCGTCCCGACCTGCTGGTCCGGCTCGCCGGCGACAAGTGCGTGGTGGTCGACGCCAAGGTCCCGCTCGACGCGTTCCTCGACGCCACCGCGACCGACGACGAGGACGAGCGCGGGGCCCACCTGGCCCGGCACGCGCGCCAGGTGCGGCAGCACGTCGAGGGCCTCTCCGCCAAGCGCTACTGGCGGGCGCTGCCGGAGTCACCGGAGTTCGTGGTGCTGTTCGTGCCGGGCGAGTCCTTCCTGTCGGCAGCGCTGGAGGCCGACGGCGCGCTGATCGAGCACGCCGCGCAACGCCAGGTCGTGCTGGCCACCCCGACGACGCTGATCGCGCTGCTGCGCACGGTCGCGCACGGCTGGTCCCACGAGGCGCTGGCCGACCAGGCGAGCGAGGTGCACCGGCTCGGGCGCGAGCTGCACGAGCGGCTGGCCCGGATGGGCGGCCACCTCGACCTCGTCGGCCGCTCGCTGGGCGCCGCGGTCGGCCACTACAACCAGGCGATCGGCGCGCTGGAGTCGCGGGTGCTGGTCAGCGCCCGTCGGTTCGGCGAGATGGGGGTGACCGACGACGAGCTGCCCACGCCGCGCCAGGTCGAGGCCGCGCCCCGGTCGCTCGGCGCCGACGCCCCCGAGCCTGCGGACGACCCGGTCGCCCGCGAGCTGCACGCCGCCGACCCGCCCGACGAGGGCCTGCTGCCCGGCCTCGGCGACGCGACCGACCGCGACCGCCGTACGGCGCGCCGCGCACAGGGCGCCTGACCCGCGGCCTACGGTGGGGCCGTGGCCAGGGCACGCACCCTCTGGGAAGAGGGCACCGAGCCGGGTCGGCAGGTGGTCGTGCTCGGCATCGCGACCACGCTGACCGCGGTGGTGCTCGACATGCTCGTCAACGGCCGGCTGACCGTGGTCTTCGACCTGGTCTTCGTGCCGCTGTGCGTCGCGCTCGCCCTGCTGGTCCGGCCGCGCGACTTCTTCACGGTCGGCGTGCTGCCCCCGCTGCTCATGCTGGGCGCCGTCTGGGTGCTCGCGCTCGTCGACACCGCGGCAGTGGCCCACGCCGCCGACGGCACCGTCCAGGCAGTGGTGACCGGGCTGGCCCGGCACGCGACCGCGCTGGTCACCGGCTACGGGCTGACCCTGTTCTGCCTGGGCATGCGGACCCGCGTCATGGCGGCCCGACGCCGCGAGCGACCCCGGATCCCTGACCCGCGCGAGGGTCAGGACGCGAACCTCGTGGCGTCCCCGGCGCCGCGGCGGAGCACCTCGGGCGCACCCTCGGAGTAGTCGACGACCGTCGTCGGCACCGGCAGGCACTCGCCGGACTCGACCACGATGTCGACGACGTGGTCGAGCTCCTCTTTGATCTCCCAGCCCAGCGACCGCGGCTCGTCCTCCCCGGGCAGGATGAGGGTGCTGGTCAGGATCGGCTCGCCCATGGCCTCGAGCAGCGCACAGGTGACGACGTGGTCGGTGATCCGGACACCGACGGTGCGCTTCTTCGGGTGCATCAGCCGGCGCGGCACCTCGCCCGTGGCCGGCAGGATGAAGGTGTACGGCCCGGGGGTGACCGCCTTGATCGCACGGAACGCATGGTTGTCCACGTGCACGAACTGCCCGAGCTGGGCGAAGTCGCGGCACATCAGCGTGAAGTGGTGCTTGTCGTCGAGCTGCCGGATCCGCAGGATGCGGTCGCGGCCGTCGCGGTTGCCGAGCTGGCAACCGAGTGCGTAGCCGGAGTCCGTCGGGTAGGCGATGAGGGCGTCGTCGCGCAGCGCCTCGACGACCTGGTCGACCAGCCGTTGCTGCGGGTTGTCGGGATGGATGTCGACGTAACGGGCCATGCCGGGCGCCCGCTCAGTCGCGGGCGGCGGCGCGCAGGTCGCGGCGCAGCTCGGGGGGCAGCGCGAAGATCAGGGACTCCTCGGCGGTGTGCACGGCCTGGGCGTCGGGGTAGCCGCGCTCGGCGAGGAACTCCAGCACGCCCTCGACCAGCTCCTCCGGCACGGACGCGCCGGAGGTGACGCTGACCGTGGAGACGCCCTCGAGCCAGGCCTCGTCGATCTCGGAGGCGTCGTCGACGCGGTGGGAGGCCTTCGCGCCGGACTCCAGCGCGACCTCGACCAGCCGCACCGAGTTGGAGGAGTTGCCGGAGCCCACCACGATCACCAGGTCGGCGTCGTGCGCGATCTCCTTGACCGCGAGCTGGCGGTTCTGGGTGGCGTAGCAGATGTCGTCGCTCGGCGGGTCGAGCAGGGCCGGGAACCGCTTGCGGATCGCGGCCACCGTCTCCATGGTCTCGTCGACCGAGAGCGTGGTCTGCGACAGCCAGGCGACGCGCTCGGGGTCGCGGACGGTGATGCCGGCGACGTCGTCCGGGCCCTGCACGAGCTGGATGTGCTCGGGGGCCTCACCGGCGGTGCCCTCGACCTCCTCGTGGCCCTCGTGCCCGATCAGCAGGATGTCGTAGTCCTCGCCGGCGAACCGCTTCGCCTCGTGGTGCACCTTGGTCACCAGGGGGCAGGTGGCGTCGATGGTCTTGAGCGAGCGCTCTCCCGCCTGCCGGTGCACCTCGGGAGAGACGCCGTGCGCGGAGAACACGACGGTCGCGCCCTCGGGGACCTCGTCGAGCTCCTCGACGAAGATCGCGCCGCGCCCCTCGAGGTTCGCGACCACGTGCTTGTTGTGCACGATCTGCTTGCGGACGTAGACCGGCGCGCCGTAGAGGTCGAGCGCCTTCTCTACGGTGATCACCGCGCGGTCGACGCCGGCGCAGTAGCCGCGCGGCGCGGCCAGGCGCACGGCGCGCTCGGCCTCGTCGGGCGAGAGTACGGCGGGGGTGCCCAGGTCGGTGCTCATGGGCCCGAGTCTACGGACGCGGCGCGCCCCGGCCGAACTGCCGCCGTCGGTCCGGCGGCCCGTCGGTCGGGTGCCCTAGGCTCCGGCCCGTGCCCTCGCTGCGCGACACCACCCTCGAGTCCCCCGCCCCGGTGCGGGCGGTGGCCAACGCGCTCGCGGCGTACATCGACCGTCTCGGCGTGATCTGGGTCGAGGGCCAGGTGGCCCAGCTCAGCCGCCGGCAGGGGCTGGCCACGGTGTTCCTCACCCTGCGCGACCCCGTCGCCGACCTGTCGATCTCCGTGACCTGCTCCCGCGCCCTGTTCGACGGGCTCAACCCGCCGGTGGTCGAGGGGGCGAGCATCGTGATCCAGGCGAAGCCGTCGTTCTACGCGACCCGCGGCACCCTCTCGCTGCAGGCCCGCGACATCCGCACGGTCGGGCTCGGCGAGCTGCTGGCCCGAATCGAGCGCCGGCGCCAGCTGCTGGCGGCCGAGGGTCTGTTCGCGGCCGAGCTCAAGCGCCGGCTGCCGTTCCTGCCACACACCGTCGGCCTGGTGACCGCCCCCGGCTCCGACGCCGAGCGCGACGTCGTCGAGAACGCCCGCCGCCGTTGGCCCTCGGTCGAGGTCCGGGTGGCCGCCGCCCGCATGCAGGGCCGCGACAGCGCCGTCGAGGTGATCGAGGCGCTGGGCCGCCTCGACCGCGACCCCGAGGTCGACGTCATCGTGATCGCCCGCGGCGGCGGCTCGGTCGAGGACCTGCTGCCGTTCTCCGACGAGGCGCTGGTGCGGGCCGTCCACCGGGCACGGACGCCGGTGGTCTCCGCCATCGGGCACGAGGCGGACCAGCCGCTCCTCGACCTGGTCGCCGACGTGCGCGCGTCCACCCCGACCGACGCGGCCCGCCGGGTGGTGCCCGACGTCGCCGAGGAGACCCAGCGCGTCGCCTCGGCCCGGGACCGGATGCGCACGGTCCTGACCGGCTGGGTCGAGCGCGAGCAGCACCGCCTCGACGCGATCCGGTCGCGACCCGCCATGGCCGACCCGCGAACCCTGGTCGACGCCCGGATCGACGAGCTGCACGCGCTGCGCGACCGTGCCCGCCGCACTCTCCGGCACCGGCTGGACCGCGCCTCCGACGACGTGCGGCACCACGCCGCCCGGGCGGCGGCGCTCTCACCGCTGGCCACCCTGCGCCGGGGGTACGCCGTGCTCCAGGATCCCGACGGCCACGTGCTGACGTCCGTCGCCGGGCTGGCCGAGGGCGACCCGGTCTCGGTGCGAGTCGCCGACGGACGCCTGCACGCCACCACCACCCGCACCGAGGCCGCGACCCCGCTGGTCGAGCCCGAGGAGGAGGACACCCATGAGTGACCAGTCCGACGAGACCGAGGGCCTTTCCTACGAGGCCGCCCGCGAGGAGCTGGTCGCGGTGGTCGCCCAGCTCGAGGCCGGCGGCACGTCGCTGGAGGAGTCACTCGCGCTCTGGGAGCGCGGCGAGAAGCTCGCCCGGGTCTGCCAGGGCTGGCTCGACGGCGCCCGCAAGCGGCTCGACGCCGCGATCGAGGCCGACGGGGACTGAGCCCGGCGGCTCAGGACACGTCGTCGGTGGTCAGCGACGCGGTGAGGTCCCGGATCCGCTCCTCGGGGGCGGTGCCGACCACGAGCACGACGCCGGCGTCGGTCTCCGCCGCCAGCCCGTAGTCGCCGCCGCCGTCGGTGAACGACCGCCACTCGGGCGCCAGCGTGCTGTCCAGCGTGACCGGGTCGCCCTCCTGCGCGTCCGCGTCGACGTACGTCGTCACCAGGTCGTCGAGGGTGCTCCCGGCGTCGGCGCCGGGGTCGACGGTGTCCTGGCGGATCCCGACGAAGTGGTCCTCGCCGCTGAGCAGCGAGATGCCCCAGACGCCGTCCGCGTTGTACGCCGCGGCGGTCGCGATCCAGCCCTGGGGCAGCGTCGGCGGGTAGACGACCGGGCCGCCGCCGCCTTGTTGCAGCGCCTTGACGGTGGCGAGGTAGTCGACGCTGTCCGGCTTGATCTCGAGGTCGTCGCGGTTGAGCGCGCGGAATGCCACGAACGCGACGATGACCCCGATCACGACGATCAGCGCGCCCACCATCCCCGGGAAGCTGCGTTGGTACCGGCCCGCCTGCTCGCTCACACGCAGCATTCTCCCGGGCCGGCCCGAGACCCCGGTCGCCGGGTGGAACGACACCCCGGAAGCGGGAGTCCGCGACGCGCAGGTGCGGAGCCTACTGGTCAATCCTGCCGCAGGTGCGGCACACTTCACCCGTGACGACGTATCGGATTGCGGAAGCCGCCGAGCTGCTCGGTGTCAGCGACGACACCCTGCGCCGGTGGGTCGAGGCGGGACGGCTCCGCACCACGAGCGACGGGGGACGCTCCGTGGTCGCGGGGACCGACCTGGCCGCGCTCGCCGAGTCCCTGGCCGAGCACCCGGACCGCGAGGCCTCGCGGGCCTCCGCGGTGAGCGCCCGCAACCGGCTCTCCGGGATCGTCACCAAGGTCACCAAGGACACCGTGATGGCGCAGGTGGAGATGATCTGCGGGCCCTACCGGATGGTGTCGCTGATGAGCACCGAGGCGGCCGAGGAGCTCGCCCTCGAGCCCGGTGTCCGCGCCATCGCCTCGGTGAAGTCCACCAACGTCGTCGTCGAGAGGCCCTGACCCATGCCCACCACCCTGCGTCCGCTCCGGGTCGCCCTCGTCGCCCTGCTGCTGCTCGTGCCGTCGGCCGCCTGCGGCTCCGACGACTCCGAGCCGGGCACGGACGGAGGCACCCAGACGTTCACCGTGCTGGCGGCCGCCTCGCTGACCGAGGTGTTCGAGAGCTTCGCCAAGGACTTCGAGGCCGAGCACGACGGGGTGGAGGTGGAGTTCTCGTTCGGCTCCAGCACCGACCTCGCCGAGCAGGCCGCGGACGGCGCACCCGGCGACGTGCTCGCGACCGCGGACGAGAAGTCCATGCAGGTCGCGGTGGACGCCGACGCGACCGGGACCACGCCCGAGGCGTTCGCGACCAACACGATGGTGCTGGTCACCCCGCCGGACAACCCGGCCGGGATCAAGGCGATCGACGACCTCGCTGACGCGACCTGGGTGCGCTGCGCCGACGAGGTGCCCTGCGGCCGGGTCGCGCTGGAGCTGGTCGGGAGCAACAAGGTCACCTCCGAGCCGGTCAGCCTCGAGGAGGACGTGAAGTCCACGCTCGAGAAGGTCACCTCGGGCGAGGCGGACGCCGGCTTCGTCTACAAGTCGGACGCGGTCGCGGCCGGCGACGCCGTGAACGTGGTCGAGATCGACGACGCCGCCGACCACCCCACGTCGTACTACATTGCTGCCCTCTCGCAGACCGACGACGAAGACCTGGCCCAGGCCTGGGTGGACCTGGTCACCTCCGAGGAGGGGCAGGCCACGCTCGCGGAGGCCGGCTTCTCGGCACCGTGACCAGGGACCCGCTCGGTCGCCCGCCGGCGCTCCTGCTGCTGCCGGCAGCGATCGCCACCCTGCTCCTCGTCGTCCCGCTGGCGGCGATGGTCGCCGCCACCGACTGGTCCGGGCTCGCCGACCAGCTGGGCAGCGAGCAGCTCCGCGAGGCGCTCCGCCTGTCGCTCGTGACCTCGACCGCGGCGATGCTGGTCTGCCTGCTCCTCGGGCTGCCGCTGGCCTGGCTGCTGGCTCGCGTCGACTTCCAGGGCCGCGGACTTCTGCGGGCCCTGGTCACGGTGCCGCTGGTGCTGCCGCCGGTGGTGGCGGGCGTGGCCCTGCGGACGGCGTTCGGCCGGACCGGCGTGATCGGCGAGCCGCTGCTCGAGCTCACCGGCTTCGCCTTCCCGTTCACGGTGTGGGGCGTGGTGCTGGCACACGTGTTCGTCTCGATGCCGTTCGTGGTGATCGCGATCGAGGGCGCGCTGCGCTCGGCCGACAAGGAGTACGACGCCGCAGCCGCGACGCTCGGCGCCTCCCGGTGGACCGCCTTCCGCCGGGTGACGGTGCCGTTGGCGCTGCCGGGCATCCTGGCCGGGATGGTGCTGGGTTGGGCCCGCTCGCTGGGTGAGTTCGGTGCCACCATCACGTTCAACGGCAACTACCCCGGGACCACGCAGACGATGCCCACCCTGATCTACGTCACCCGCCAGTCCGACCAGGGGGCCGCGCTCGCCGCCAGCCTGGTGATGCTGGGGGTGTCGATCACGGTGCTGCTCCTGCTGCGCGACCGCTGGCTGGGCACGCCGTGAGCGGGGCTGCCTCCGTGGGCCCGGGCCTCGACGCCCGGCTCGCGGTCCCCGACCGGCTCGACGTCGCGCTGACGGCCGCCCCGGGCGAGATCGTCGCGGTGATCGGGCCGAACGGCGCCGGCAAGTCCACCCTGGTCCGGGCGCTCGCCGGGCTGGTCCCGGCCACCGGCCACGCGCTGCTCGACGGCACCGACCTGCTCACCCTCCCCGTGCGCGAGCGCCGCGTCGGCCTGGTCTTCCAGGACAAGATGCTGTTCCCGCACCTCACCGCCCGGGCGAACGTGGCCTTCGGGCCCCGCTCGCGCGGCGTGTCCCGTCGTACCGCCGAGGCCGCTGCGCAGGACTGGCTGGACCGCCTCGGCATCGGCGACCTGGCCGGCCGCAAGCCGCGGCAGCTCTCGGGCGGGCAGGCCCAGCGGGTCGCCATCGCCCGGGCCCTGGCCGCCGACCCACGGCTGCTGCTGCTCGACGAGCCGATGGCCGGTCTGGACGTGTCGGTGGCGACGGCGCTCCGGCTGGAGCTGGCCCGGCACCTGCGCGACTACGACGGCGTCACGCTGCTGGTCACCCACGACGCCATCGACGCGCTCACGATCGCCACGCGGGTGCTGGTCGTCGACGCCGGCCGGGTCGCGCAGTTCGGCACCCCACTGGAGGTCGCCCAGCAACCGGCCACCGACCACGTCGCCCGGCTGGTCGGCCTGAACGTGCTCCGAGACGGCGAGCGGTTCCGGGCGTTCAGCCCGACCGCCGTCAACGTCGACCTCCACGAGCCGGACGGCTCCGCCCGCAACCGCTGGCCGGGCCGGATCGCCGCCGCCAGCCCGCACGGCGCGGCGCTGCGCCTGGTCGTGCACGCGGTCGGCGGCCAGGAGCTCATCGCGGACGTGACCCCGGCGGCCGCCGCCGAGCTCGGGCTGGTCCCCGGCCGGGAGGTCTGGCTGTCGGTCAAGGAGACCTCGGTCCGTTCGTACGTCGCCGCCCCGACGTGAGCCGATACGATCCGGGCATGAACGAGAGCCCGGTGCCGCCGTCCCTGTCCGTCAGCCCCGAGTCCCCCGACCGCAACCTGGCGCTGGAGCTGGTCCGGGTCACCGAGGCGGCCGCGATGGCGGCCGGTCGCTGGGTGGGCCGGGGTGACAAGAACGGCGCCGACGGCGTCGCAGTGAACGCGATGCGGGTGATGATCTCCAGCATCGGCATGAACGGCGTCGTGGTCATCGGCGAGGGCGAGAAGGACAACGCGCCCATGCTCTACAACGGCGAGACCGTCGGCGACGGCTCCGGCCCGGAGTGCGACGTCGCGGTCGACCCGATCGACGGCACCACGCTGACCGCCAAAGGCATGGCCAACGCGATCTCGGTGCTCGCGGTCGCCCCGCGCGGCACGATGTACGACCCGTCCGCGGTGTTCTACATGGAGAAGCTGGTCACCGGCCCCGAGGCCGCGGCGGTGGTCGACATCCGGCTCCCGGTCGCGGAGAACATCAACCTGGTCGCCAAGGCCAAGGGCTCCAGCCCCGAGGACGTCACGGTCGTACTGCTCGACCGGCCGCGCCACGAGAAGATGGCCGAGGACATCCGGGCCACCGGCGCCCGGATCAAGTTCATCGTCGACGGCGACGTCGCGGGCGCGATCATGGCCGCCCGGGCCGACACCGGCATCGACCTGCTGCTCGGCGTCGGCGGCACTCCGGAGGGGATCATCGCGGCCTGCGCGATGAAGTGCCTGGGCGGCACCATCCAGGGTCGGCTGTGGCCGCGCGACGACGACGAGCGGCAGCGGGCGGTCGACGCCGGCCACGACCTGGAGCGGGTGCTGACCACCGACGACCTGGTCACCGGCGACGACTGCTTCTTCGTGGCCACCGGCATCACCGACGGCGAGCTGATGAAGGGCGTCCGCTACCGCGCCGGCAGCGCGCTCACCCACAGCCTGGTCATGCGCTCGCGCAGCGGCACCATCCGCTCGATCACCTCCGAGCACCGGCTCTCCAAGCTGCGCGCCTACAGCGCCATCGACTTCGAGCACTGACCCCGCGCCGTACCCCCGCGCCTGTCAGGGAAATCAGTGGGTTGTCAGGGTTGAAACGCCTGACATCGCAGCGATTCCCCGGCCGCCCGGGGAATCGTGGGGCACGAGTGACTCAGGCGGTCGCGGCCAGCGGCTCCAGCCCGAGCAGCTCGGCGACCACCACGTCGACGACCCGGGGGTCGACGGCCATGCCGAGGTGGCTGGCGCGCACCTCGACCGGTCGGGACAGCGGGTCGACGCACGAGCGCCAGTCGACCATCCCGTCGCCGCGGGAGTAGACGCAGGTCAGCGACACCCCGGTCGGGACCGGGAGCCGCGACTCCTCGAACGTGGTGCGGGCGCACTCCCCGGCCACGCACTCCTCGGACATCAACCCGGGGATCCCGGCCCGGCTCAGCCGCACCAGCACGTCGGCCGCGGTGAGCAGCACCGGGTGGGAGGTGCCGGGAGCCAGCATCGGGCTGCCCATGGTGATCACGCCGGCCACCAGGTCGGGCCGGCGTACGGCGAGGCCGCGGGCCAGCATCCCGCCGAGGCTGTGCCCCACGATCCGGACCCGGCTCTCGCGGCGGGCGGCGATCGCCTCCAGCCGCTGCTCGAGCAGCACCGCGTTGTCGGCCATGCAGGCCACGTTGGAGCGGATCGTGGACCGGTAGGTCCGGTAGCCGTGCCGGCGCAGCGTCCCGGCCATCACCCGCAGCGACCAGTCGCCGGCGAGGAAGCCCGGCACCAGGAGCACCGGCTCGGTGGCGCGCGCGGGCGCCCGGTCGGCGTACGGCGTGGCCAGGCGCTCGCGTCGGTCGGCCACCGCCCGCAGCGCCGCACGCCCACCTTCTGGCACCACGGTCAGCTCCCGCGCCAGGCTGAGCAGCCCGGGCTGGCGGAAGCCCTCCGGCGCCAGGAACGGCGCGAGCGACGTGCGCATCTCCCCACGGTACGGCGCGGAGTGCCCGGATAGCGGGAAATCCGACCCCAGTCCTCGGCCGCCCGACCGGCCGTCGTGTTGACTGACCGCATGAGCCACGAGGACGACGTCGCCGTCTCCGAGGAGCTCTTTGCCCCGGTGAGCTCGGGCGTGGAGCTCTGCTACCAGACCTTCGGCGACCCCGGCGACCGGCCGCTGCTGCTGATCATGGGCCTCGGCGGGCCGATGACCTGGTGGGACCCGGACTTCTGCAGGCTGCTCGCGCGCCGCGGCTTCTACGTGATCCGCTACGACAACCGCGACACCGGCCGGTCCTCGAAGCAGAAGGGCCGGGTCACCCGGCTGGCCCTGCTCCGTGCCTTCGCCGGACGCCGGGTCTCCGCGCCGTACTCCCTCTCCGACATGGCGGGCGACGCCGCCGGGCTGCTCGACCACCTCGGGGTCGACGGCGCCCACGTGGTCGGCATCTCGATGGGGGGCATGATCGCGCAGACGCTCGCGATCGAGCACGCTGCCCGGGTCCGGTCCCTGACCTCGATCATGTCCACGACCGGAAAGCGGACGGTCGGCTGGCAGGACCCGAAGCTGCTGCCGGCGCTGCTGGCGCCGCGGAGCATCGAGCGCGAGGCGTACGTCGAGGGGTCGGCGAAGTTCTGGGAGATGATCGGCTCGCCCGGCTACCCGGAGGACCCGCTGCACACCCGGTCCAGGGCCGAAGAGACCTTCGACCGCGGGCTCAACGGGCCCGGCGTGCTGCGGCACATGATGGCGGTCCTCACCCAGCCCAACCGGGCCACCGGGCTGCACGCGGTGATGGTGCCGACGCTGGTCATCCACGGCATGAAGGACCGGATGGTGCACGTCTCGGGCGGCCGGGCCACGTCGGCCGCGGTGCCCGGCGCGGAGCTGCTGCTCGTCGAGGGGATGGGCCACGACCTCCCCCGCGACCTGTGGCCGACGTTCGCCGACGTCATCGCGAGCACCGCCAACCGGGCCCGGAGCCAGGCCGGCCGCTGACGGCTGGGTCACGCCCCGGGACGCGTCCCGGCACGGGAACGGCCGGCCGGATGTCCCGCACCCGGCCGGCCGCCTTCCGGAGGAAGTCTCCGTGGTCGAGGAGGCGCTCAGTCGCTGAGCCGCTCCCCGGTGTCGGTGTCGAACACGTGCACGTGGCGCGGGTCGGTGGTCACGAAGACCGTCTCGCCCTTCTGCACGTGGTCGCGCCCGCTGACCCGGATGATGACGTTCGACGGGGTGCCCTCGACCCCGCAGGTGCCATAGACGTAGGCGTCGGAGCCGAGCTCCTCGACCACCGTCACCTGCACCGGCAGGCCGTGCTCACTGTCCTTCTCGATCCGCCACGCCTCGGGCCGCACCCCGACGGTGATGTTGCCCTGCATCTTCTTCGCCGCCGCCTCGTCCACCGGCACCCGGTAGCTGCCGATCTGCGCCTGCCCGTTCTCGGCGTGCGCCTCGATCAGGTTCATCTGCGGCGAGCCGATGAACCCGGCCACGAACAGGTTCGCCGGCCGGTCATAGAGGTTCAGCGGGGTGTCCACCTGCTGCAAGATCCCCAGCTTCATCACCGCCACCCGGTCCCCCATCGTCATCGCCTCCACCTGGTCGTGGGTGACGTAGACCGTGGTCACCCCCAACGAGGACTGCAGCTTCGCGATGTCGGTGCGGGTCTGCACCCGCATCTTCGCATCCAGGTTCGACAGCGGCTCGTCCATGCAGAACACCTGCGGCTCCCGCACGATCGCCCGACCCATCGCCACCCGCTGCCGCTGACCACCCGAGAGCGCCTTCGGCTTGCGCTCCAGGAACTGCTCCAGCCCCAACAGCTTGGCCGCCTCGGCCACCCGACGCTTGCGCTCCTCCTCGGGCACCTTCGCCATCTTCAACGCGAACGCCATGTTGTCCCGCACGCTCATGTGCGGGTAGAGCGCATAGTTCTGGAACACCATCGCGATGTCCCGGTCCTTCGGCGGCAGCGCCGTGACGTCCTTGTCCCCGATGAAGATGTGCCCCGAGTTCACCTCCTCCAGACCCGCCAGCATCCGCAGCGTCGTGGACTTCCCACACCCCGACGGACCCACCAGGACCATGAACTCCCCGTCCCGGACCTCCAGGTCGATGCCCGGCACCGCCGGCTCGTCCGCACCCGGATACCACCGCTGCGCCTTCTTGAAGCTGATCGTTGCCATGACTACATCTCTCCTTCACCGGCAGGAACGTGCCGGACGATCCGTTGTGAACTCGATGAGTTGTTTCCCGTGCAGCGCCGCCGTGCTCAGTCGGAGCGCTGCCAGGCTCGGTAGGCGAGGTAGGTCAGGACCACGAACCCGGCCAGCACGATCGCTTCGCTGAGGGCGGGCTCGCCCCGGACCTCGGCGACCACGGTCACGACGAAGGCGACGACGGTGAAGAACCCGAGGATCCCGAGAACCATCTCCCATCGCTGCCGTCGGGCGCTGGGCCCCCGCCCGCCCCGGGCGGGGGCACCTCGCTGCGGCATCAGCCCTTGACACCTCCTGCGGTCAGGCCGTCGACGATCCGCCGCTGGAACAGCAGGACCATGATGATGAGCGGGATCGTGACCACGGTGCCGGCCGCCATGACCGCGGTGTACGGCTCCACCTGGGGCTGGGACCCGGTGAACTGTGCGATCGCGACCGTGACCGGTTGGGTCTTGTCGTTGCTCAGCTGGCTGGCGATCAGGAACTCGTTCCACGAGGCGATGAACGCGAGGATCGCGGTCGTGAACAGGCCCGGTGCCGCGAGCGGCAGGATCACGATGCGGAACGCCTGTCCCGGCGTCGCCCCGTCGATCTTGGCCGCTTCCTCGAGCTCCCACGGCATCTCCCGGAAGAACGCCGTCAACGTGTAGATCGTCAACGGCAGGACGAAGGAGATGTTGGGGATGATCAGCGCCTGGTAGGTGCCGAACCAGCCGATGTTGCGGAACAGCTGGAACAGCGGCGTGACCAGCGCGACGCCGGGGAACATCGAGGCGCCGAGCACGATGCCGAGCACGACGAACTTCCCGCGGAACTCCAGCCGGGCCAGGGCGTACGCCGCGAACACACCGACCGCGAGGCCGATGAGCGTGGTGCAGACACCGATGAACAGACTGTTGAGCAAGGCGCGACCGAAGTGGTTGCCCAAGTCGGTGTCGAACACCGTGCGGTAGTTGTCGAGCGTGACGTGCGTGGGGTACGGCGTGGTGTCGAACGTGTACTGGAGGTCGCGCAAGGACGTGACCACCATCCAGTAGAACGGTGCGAGTCCCCAGACCACGATGAGCGCGACGCCGGCGTACAGCCGGATCGTCTTCCAGACCGGGACCTTCGGCTGGGCCGCCTTGTACTCGGCAGAGGTGGTGCCGGTGGCAGTTGCAGTGGCCATGTCGTCACTTCCTCTTTCCGCCGGCCGACTGCTCCACGGCATTGACGCCGAGGAACTTGATGAAGACGAACGCCACGAGGAAGACGAAGAGGAACGTCAACGTGGACAGCGCCGCGGCACTGTTGAACGCGGATCTGATCTCCTCGACGACGAGGATCGACAAGGTCGTGGTGTCGTTGCCGTCACCCGCGCCACCGCCGGTCATGATCGCCGGGAGGTCGTACATGCGGAGCACGTCGAGCGTGCGGAACAACAGCGCCACCATCAGCGCCGGTTTCACCAGCGGCAACGTGATCGAGGTGAACCGCTGCCAGGCACTCGCGCCGTCGACCTTGGCCGCCTCGTAGATGTCGGCGGAGATCAGCTGGAGGCCGGCCAGGATCAGCAGCGCCATGAACGGCGTCGTCTTCCACACGTCGGCGATGATGATCGCGAAACGCGCGGCCCACTTGTCGCTGAACCAGAGGATGTCGGTGTTCAGCAGGGCGTTCGCGATGCCGTTGACGGCGAAGATGAAGTACCAGAGCTTCGCGGTCACCGCAGTCGGGATCGCCCACGGGATCAGGATGCTGGCCCGGACCAGTCCACGGCCGCGGTACTTGCCGTTCATGATCAGCGCGAACGCGAAGCCGAGCACGAGCTCGAGGGTCACGGTCACGATGGTGAAGAAGCAGGTGATCCAGACGACCTCCCAGAAGCCGGCGGCGGTGGTGCCGACCGGGCAGGAGGTGTCGCCGCAGCGCTGGAGCAGCCAGTGCGTGTAGTTCTCGAACCCGGCGAAACCGCCCTCCTGGAAGAAGCCGGTCTGCGGGTCGAGCTTGGCGTCCTGCTGGAACGACATCCAGACGGCCCGGAGCACCGGGTAGCCGATGACGATCGCCAGCAGGACGATGGTGGGAGCGATCAGCACGTAGGCGCGACGCGCCTGGTGCGGATCGATGAGCTCGCGGTCCTCGTCCCCGCCGCCCTTGCCCTTCTTCTTGAGCTTGGGTGCTTCTTCAGAGGCGACCGCCGAGCCGGTGGTCTGTGCTGACATCAGGATCCTTCCGTCGGGCGGGACCGGGGGTGCGGGGCCGCCGGGGCGACCCCGCACCACAGCCGGTAGAAGGCCTTACTGGCCGCTGGAGGACGCCGCCTCCATGGCGGCCTGCATGTCCTTGATCGCGTCCTCGGCGCTCTTCTCGCCGCGCATCGCCGCGTAGGCGTTGTCCGTGATCGCCTTGGACACCGCCGGGTAGAAGGGCGTGATCGGCCGCGGCACCGCGGTCTTGATCGACTCGAGCAGAGTCGGCAGGTAGGCATACTTCTTCACCAGCTGCGGGTCGGTGTAGAGGGACTCGAGCACCGGCGCGTTGCCACCCTTCTCGGTGTAGAGCCGCTGCTGCTCCTCCTCCATGATCCAGTTCACGAAGGCGATCGCGGTCGCCTTGTGGTCCGAGAAGGCGCTGACCGCGTTGTTGTGGCCACCGAGGGACGAGGTGCCGGGGCCGTCGAGGCCGACCAGCGGGGCGACCGCGAACTTCCCCTTGATCTTCGAGCTGCCCTCGGTCTGCGCCAGGTTGTAGGCGTAGGGCCACTGCCGCATGAACAGCAGCTTGCCGTTCTGGAAGGACAGGCGGCTCTCCTCCTCCTTGTAAGTGATGGCCGCCTTCGGGATGTTGCCGTCGGCGTACGCCTGCACCAGCGTGTCGAGGCCGTCGATGGACTCCTGGCTGTCGACGGTCGGCTTGCCCGCCGCGTCCACGATCTGGCCGCCGGCGCCGTTGATCGCCTCGGAGGCGTTCACGGTCAGGCCTTCGTACTTCGCGAACTGCCCGGCGTAGCAGTCGATCTTCGCCTTGGTGGCGATGTCGCACATGCCCATCATCTCGTCCCACGACTTCGGCGGGGTCTTCACGAGGTCGGTGCGGTAGTAGAGCATGCCGCCGTCCGAGGTCTGCGGGGCGGCGTACTGGGTGCCGTTGTAGTTGCCGGAGTCGACCACCGGCTGGAGCACACCGTCCAGCTTGAGGTCCGGCAGCGGCTGCAGCCAGCCCTTCGCGGCGAACTCGGCCGTCCAGATCAGGTCGACCGACATCACGTCGTAGTCGGCAGTGCCGGCCTGGAGGTTGCGCACCAGGTCGTCGTGCTGCTGGTTCGCGTCGACGGTCTGCTCCTTGACCGTGACCTTCTCGTCGGGGTGCTCGGAGTTCCACTTCGCGATGAGCTGGGCGACCACGCCGGTGTTGTCCTTGCCCTGGACGTAGGTGATCGGGCCCTTGGAGTCGAGGTTCTCCTTGAAGGCGGCGTTGTCGCCGCCACCTCCTCCGCCGCCGCCGTCGTCGCCGCCACACGCGGCGAGCGGGGTGACCATGAGGGCCAGGGCCAAGAGGCTGGCACTGTGCTTGATCCGCATTGCTTTCCTCCGGTTGTTGTAGGAGTCGCGAACAGCCCTGCCCAGGCCGTCGGTCGGTGTTCGGGCGGGCCTCACTGAGCAGCCACCCAGGCAGATGAACCGGACGGACGTGCCTCACGCGACGGTGAGGGCACGGACCCGCGCGGGACCCGGTTCGTCACGGCGTCGTACGACTGCGGGGCCACCACGCCGCCGGGGCGGAGAGGGTCGCCGGAGAGGTGCGAGACCATGCGCATCCTTCATCAGGGGCCGTTCACGCCGTATTAACGCAAACGTTTGCGTCTGATCGTGATGCACGTCACACTGTGGTGTCAACAGCCTCTTGGTGACGGTTCGGCATACGGACCCGCGCCGGTCGAGGCACCCCTCGGGGGTGTCCGAACGGGAAACCGGGAAGGGACGGGGATGCCCCGGTGACGAGAACCTCACAGGTCAACATGGCCGACGTGGCGCGGCGGGCCGGCGTGTCCACCGGCACCGTATCGCGTGCCCTGCGCGACCTGCCGGGGGTGGGCGACGAGACCCGCGAGCTGATCAAGGCGACCGCCCGCGAGCTGCACTACGTCATCTCCCCCGAGGCCTCGCAGCTCTCGCGTGGATCGACGGGGCGCGTGGCCATCGTGGTGCCGCGCCTGCACAACTGGTTCTACGCGGAGATGGTCTCGGCGCTCGAGCGGGTGCTGCGCGACGGCGGCCTCGACGTGCTCGTCTACCAGCTCGACGGCGAGGCCAAGCGGCTGCACTTCTTCGACGCGTTGCCGTCGCGCCGCAAGGTCGACGCGGTGGTGCTGGTCGCCCTGCCGGTGCTCACCGTCGAGGCCGAACGGCTCGACTTCATGGGCGCCCAGGTGCTGGTGGCCGGAGGCCGGATCCGCGACTTCCCGTACGTCGGCGTCGACGACCACGCGATCGGCGTCGCCGCGGTGGAGCACCTCGCCGCGCTGGGCCACCGCCGGATCGGGATGCTCCGCACCAGCGACACCGAGGGCGCCTACTGGTCCTCCGACGCGGAGCGCTCGCGCGGTTTCCACGACGCGCTGGCCGCCGCCGGGCTCCCGGACGACGAGGCGTACGTCGTCACCGAGCCGTACGCCGTCGATGCCGGCGCCCGGGCGATGCGCCGGCTGCTGGCGCTGCCCGAGCCCCCGACCGCGGTCTTCGCCTACTCCGACGAGCTCGCGATCGGGGCGCTGCGGGAGCTCCAGGTGGCGGGGATCGACGTGCCCGGGCGGATGTCGCTGATCGGCGTCGACGGACATCCCACCGCCGACCTGTTCGGGATCACCACGTTCGACCAGCACGTCGGCGACCAGGGACGCCTGACCGGCCAGCTGGTCCTCGACGCGCTGGCCCGCGGCGACGGCGCGGTGCTTCCGGCGAACCGGGTGGACTTCGACCTGGTGGACCGTGGCTCGACCGGGCCCGCCCCGGCCGGAACCGGGGCGGGCCGCGGCAAGCGCGGGGTCAGCGCGCAGCCGCGCGGCACTCGGCGGGCGCGCACCCGTCGTACAGCTCGAGGCGGCGCCTGAGGTCGCGCACCCACGGCTCGTCGTGGTCCTCGGCGAACACGTTGGTGTCCTCCCACGGCACGTCGTACCGGTAGAGCTCCCAGGCGTGTTCCGTGCCCTGCCACGAGCTGTCGAGGTCGAAGCGCACCAGCAGTCCGCGCTCGCCGCGCACCGCGACGTACGACGGGATGATGTCGATGGTGCCGCCGGAGCCCTCGTCGGTGTCGACCTCGCCGGGCTGGCTCTTCGCGTAGGTGTGCTCGAAGAACGCGTAGCGTGCGCCGGGCGCCCCGGCCGACCGCAGCGTCTCGGCGAACGACCGGCCGCTGCGGAACCTCTTGGGCCGCAGGCCGGCCAGCTCCTCGAACGTCGGCGCGAGGTCGATGTTGTTGACGAACTGGTGGCGCGACCCGGGGACGACGTCCGGCCCGACCACGACCAGCGGCACCCGGCTGTCGGAGTCGTACGGCGTGCCCTTGCCGCCGTTGAGCTGGTGCTGGCCGAGGTGGAACCCGTTGTCGGAGGTGAGGAACACGTAGGTGTCGGGACCCGCGGCCTCGCGCACCTTCGCGAGCAGACGGTCGATCGACTGCACCATCCGCGCGCGGTCGCGGTAGCGGGTCAACGCCTGCTCGCCGGTCAGCGAGATGTCGTTGGTCCGCCAGGCGGGTGCCGGCTCGGTGCGCCCGCCGTGCAGGTAGGTCGGTGCATTGTCGTCGCGCGGGTCGTCGTACCCGACGAGGTCGGCGAGGGTCAGCGCGCCGCACGGCCTCGTCCCGCAGCTGCCACCCGTCGGGTCGCCGGCCGGCGCGCGGTCGGCGAACGCCGACGGGAACTGCGGGCTGTCGGGATAGGCCCTCTGGAGCTGGCTGTGCGGGCCGTACGTCGCGATCTCGAGGAAGTACGGCGCGTCGCCGACCTCCGCCTCCTCCAGGAACTGGACCGCCTTGCGGGACGTCACGTTCGTCGCGTACGCACGGTCGAGGTCGGCCACCGACGAGTCGCGCGGCGGCTTCGGGTGGTTCTGCAGCTGCACATCCCCGGCCTCGTCGAGGTAGGTGCTCTTGTAGCCCCAGCCGTTGTAGCCACCGCCGAGGATGGCGTTCCACGTCGACCAGCCGGGCACCTTCGGCGGCAGCAGGACCCGACCGCCGGCGTTGCCGGTCTCGTAACCGTTGAGGAACTTCCCGACGAAGCCCGTGGTGTAGCCGTTGTCCTGCAGGGCAACGGAGAACTGTCGCTCCGCGTTACCGTTCGCGGCGAACGCACGGTAGCCGCCGATCGGGTGGTCGAGGTCGTTCGGGGTGTTGGTCAGGACACCGGTCTGGTGCGGTGTCTGCCCGGTGAGCAGCGCCGCCCGGGAGGGACAGCACAGCGAGTCGATGACGAACGCGTTGTCGTAGACGGCACCCTCGGCCGCCATCTGCTGCGCGTTCGGCATCGTCGCCAGCAGCTCGAGGGAGAAGTCGTCCATCAGGACCAGGACGATGTCGGGACGTGCGTCGGGCCGGGCGGGGGCGGGGATCTCCCCCGGCGCCGCCTGACCCGCAGGTGTGACGAGCTGCCCGCCGAGGAGCATCGCCGCACCGGCCACCAGGATCCCGAGAAGGGTGGTCGTGCGAGGTCTCACGTCATGCCTCCATTGTCTAGTGAGTCACTAGAGTTTGGAGCATGCAATGACCGGTGGCAACTCGACACGACATCCCGCGGCACCCGGCGGCCACGGCCCCGTCGCACCGCCCGCGGCGCTGAGCCTCCTGCCCTCTCGGGTCAGTGACGGGCAACGAGGTATGCGGCCATCTCCATCTTGCGCACCGCGACCACCTCGTCGATGTCCGTCGACGACCGGAGGGAGAGGGGCGGGCAGCCACAGTTGCCTGCTTCCTCCTGGTCGGCCGCGACCGAGGCTCTGAGGAGCCCGCTGCCGAGGATCGCCAGCGAGGCCAGGACGGCGAGGGATCCGGTGCGGACGGCGGTGGTGCGCATCTCCGTGCTCCTTCCGGGCGGCGGACACCTCCACCGTCGGAGCGCCGTACGGCGGGTTGACGGGACTGGACAGAACTGGACAGAGACCACGGGTTCCGCTCCTGCTGCACTGGTCAGGGCGGGCCATGGACACCCCTCCGATCGCGCGGGGATGCTGGGAATGAGGGTGACCATGGGAGTCCTGACGCGACCGGACCTCCCGCCGGGTACGGGGCGGGACCTCGTCGAGGCACTGCACGACCTGCACCACCGGGCGGGACGGCCCAGCCTGCGCAGCATCGCCGGCTACGTCGGCTGCAGCCCGACCACGGTCTCGGCGGTGTTCTCCTCGCCGCGGCTGCCGACGTGGGGCGTGCTGGAGCTGGTCGTGGAGTCGCTGGGCGGGGACGTCGAGATGTTCCGGACGCTGTGGCTGGCCGCCGACGCCGCCGAGGGCGGGGGCTCCCCCGGGTCCCTGGTCCCGGTCGCCGGGCGGAAGGACGAGCTGCGGGCCGTGCGGCTCCACCTGGTCGGTGGCCGCGGCCTGCTCCTGGTCACCGGCGAGGCCGGGATCGGCAAGTCCCACCTGGTGCGCGCGGCCACGGCCGCGGTCGACGGCGAGGTGTTCGTCGCCAAGGGCGCCTGCCTCCCGCTGTCGGCCGCCGTACCGGTGCTCCCCGTCAGCGACGCGTTGCGGGCGGTCCACGACGTCGACGGCGGTCGGTGGCTCGGAGAGGCACTGGCCGGCACCGCGCCCTACGTGACCGAGGCACTGGTTCCGTTGCTCCCCGAGCTCGAGGCCGCGCCGCAGCACACCCCGCAGGAGGACGCCTGGTCCCGGCACCGGATGTCGTTGGCGGTCGGCGCCGTGCTGGCGGCGCTCGCCGACCTCCGGCCGCTGGCCGTCGTGGTGGAGGACCTGCACTGGGCCGACCCCGCAACGCTGGACATGCTCGAGCACCTGCTGGCCCGTGGTCCCGCCGTACCGGTGGTCGGGAGCTGGAGGACCGACGACCCGACCACCGCGCAGGCGACCCTCGACTGGTTCCAGCGCGTGACCAGGCTGCCCGACGTGGACGCGCTGCCGTTGGGTCCGCTGAGCGAGGACGAGACCGCCGAGCAGCTCGCACTGCTCGGTGTCAGCACTGCCACCGCCGGCCTCATCCACCGCCGCAGCGCCGGCCAGCCGCTCTTCACGGAGCAGCTCGCCGCCCAACCCGTCGGGGCGCCCATGCCCAGCCTGCTCGCCGACCTGCTCGACCGGCGGCTGGCCGACCTGGACGGCCCCGCGTGGCGCGTCGCCCGCACGCTCGGGGTGGCAGACCGGTCACTCGACGACCGGATCCTGGCCGACGCCGCCGGAGTCACCGGTACCGAGCTGAGCGGCGCGCTGCACGAGCTGGCGGACCGTCGTCTGCTGCGGGTCGGCAGCACCCGGCTCGTGGAGGTGCACCACCCCCTGCTCGCCGAGGCGATCCGCCGCCGGCTCGTGCCCGGCGAGCTGGCCGACGAGCACCGCCGCCTGGCGGAGGGCCTGGGACGGAGACCGGACGTCTCGCCCGCCGAGGTCGCCGAGCACTGGCAGCGGGCCGGCGTCCCCGCCGAGGAGCTGACCTGGCGGGTCGCCGCGGCCCGCGCCGCCGCCCAGCGGTACGCGCTCGCCCAGGCAGCCGACCAGTGGCTGCGCGTGCTGTCGCTGTGGCCTGACGGCCTGCTCGAGGCCGGCGATCCCCCGATCCGCAAGCCGGAGGTCTACGACGCCGCCATGGAGATCCTGTGCTTCCTCGACGTCCTCACCGGGTGGCAGGTCGCGGAGGCGGCCCTGCGCGACCTCTCGGACCCCTCCGACCCGGCCGCTGCAGGGACCTTCCGACGTGCTGCCTACATCCGGTGCTGGCTGGGCGACCCCGACGGCGCCCTGTCCCTCGTCGACCGCGCCATCGCCCTCCACGAGGGGCGCCCGCCCTCGCCGGCGTACGTCGACGCGCTGCACGTGCGCGACCAGATCCTCGACGCTCTCGGCCGCTACGAGGAGGCGCGCGCGACATCGGCACGTGCCCGCGAGATGGCGGCCGGCCTCGACATCCCCACGACCTACCGGAACATCCTCATCCGGGAAGCCATCCACCAGTCCGACGTCGGCCATGCCGACCGCGCGCTCGCGCTGCTGGGCGAGGCGGCCCCCCGGGCCGGCGACCGCCCCGATCCGGGAGCCGACATCCATCTGGCGGTGACGCGCACCGCCGTCCTGACGGACATGGGGCGACCGGTCGAGGAGGTCCTGGCCGCGGGCACCAGCGGGCTGGAGGCCGCGGCGGCCTGGGGGATCGAGACCCGGCCCGTGCTGATGATCCGCGCCAACATGGCAGCGGCCCTGCGCCTGTCCGGGCAGGTCGGGCGGGCAGCGGCCCTCATCGACCCGCTGATCTCGGACGATCCGCCGACCCCAGAGACCTCCTGCGTGCACGCGGAGCGTGCGTGCGTCGACGTCCTCCGCGGACGGTGCGCGGACGCGCTCTCGCGGTTCACCGCGCTCGCCGACTTCCGGGACGGGCTCATCTCCAACCGGCTCGAGGACGTGCGGTACGACTCCGACGCCCTGCTCTGGTGCGGCCAGCACGACCGTGCGCTGGCTCTCCTGACAGAGGTCCTTCAGGACGGCCTGCCCACGGACGCCGCGATCATGGCCGGTGGCCCGCTCGTGCTGGCTGCGCGTGCGACGGCCGACCTCGCGGAGCGCTCCGCCACCACGGACCGACTCTCCTGCGCCCGCGAGCTGCGTCGGCTCCTTGGTCGGGCGCGGTCATCCCCCTTCGCCGAGCGCCCGACCCACGCGGCCGGGCCTGCTGAGGGCACCACGTGGGCCGCCGAGCTGGCCCGGCTCACCCAGGACGCCACGGTCGAGCAGTGGACCCGGGCGGCGGCCGCGTGGGACCGGCTGCACCGCCCGCACGACGCGGCGTACTGCCGCTGGCGCGGAGCGCAGGTCGCCCTCAGGGAGGGCCGCGCGACGCTGGGCGGGCGGCTGCTCCGCCGGGCGGCCACCGACGCGCGCGAGCACGTGCCCCTGTCCCGGGCGATCGAGGCGACGGGACTTGCGCGCACCTGACCCCGCGCACCTCTTCACATTCCGGACACCGAGGGGCAGTCTGGACAGACATCCCGGATCCGTCCCGGCGCTCAGAGAGGTGGGCCGTGACATCGACGATCACCAGCTTCGAGGCCGTCCGTGCACCCTGCGGGAAGCAGCACGGCGGCGAGCAGTTCACGTCCGAGGACCAGCAGGGCCTCGTCACCGTCGACGTGCGCTACACGTGCGGCTGCCACAGCCACCGTGAGGAGTTCCACGACGGCAGCGTCCACTTCATGACCGTCAACCACCACGGGAAGGTGCTGGTGGACGAGGAGCTGCGGGGTGAGTGACGACCCGATGGTCGCCACGCACGACGTGCTCCTGATCGGAGGGGGTGCTGCCGGCCTGCGCGCCGCCATCGCGGTGGCCGAGACCGACCCGGGCCTTGACGTAGCCGTGGTCTCGAAGGTCTACCCGATGCGCAGCCACACGGTCTCCGCGGAGGGCGGCGCGGCCGGGGTGATCGCCGAGGGCGACACCATCGACGAGCACATCTACGACACCATCTCGGGAAGCGACTGGCTCGGGGACCAGGACGCCATCGAGTACTTCGTGCGCGAGGCCCCGCGGGAGCTGCTGCGGCTCGAGCACTGGGGCTGCCCGTGGAGCCGGCAGCCCGACGGCCGGGTCGCGGTCCGGGCGTTCGGCGGCATGAAGAAGATGCGGACCTGGTTCGCGGCCGACAAGACCGGCTTCCACATGCTGCACGCGCTGTTCCAGACGTCGCTGAAGTACCCCGCCGTCGCCCGGTACGACGAGTGGTTCGTGACCCGCCTGCTGGTCGACGACGGGCGGGTCCACGGCGTGGTCGCGGTCGAGCTCCGCACCGGCCGGGTGCGGGGGATCACCGCGAAGGCGGTGGTCCTCGCCACCGGCGGCTGCGGGAAGGTCTTCCCGTTCACCACCAACGCCAACATCAACACCGGCGACGGCATGGCCCTGGCGTACCGCGCCGGCGCGCCGCTCAAGGACATGGAGTTCGTGCAGTACCACCCGACCGGGCTGCCGTTCACCGGGATCCTCATCACCGAGGCCACCCGGGCCGAGGGGGCCTGGCTGGTGAACAAGGACGGCTACCGCTACCTCCAGGACTACGACCTGGGGACGCCGACCCCGACCCCCGAGCTGCGCAGCATGGAGCTGGGGCCGCGCGACCGGCTGTCGCAGGCGTTCGTCCACGAGGAGGCGAAGGGCCGCACCCTCGAGACGCCGTACGGGTCCGTCGTGCACCTCGACCTGCGCCACCTGGGCGCGAAGCTGATCGACACCAAGCTGCCGTTCGTCCGCGAGCTGTGCCTGAAGTACGAACGCATCGACCCGGTGCGCGAGCTGATCCCGGTGCGTCCCGTCGTCCACTACATGATGGGCGGGGTCCACACCGATGCCGACGGTGCGACCGGTCTCGGTGGCCTCTACGCCGCCGGCGAGACCGCGTGCGTGAGCATCAACGGGGCCAACCGGCTGGGCTCCAACTCCCTGCCGGAGTGTCTCGTGTTCGGCGCCCGCGCCGGCCGCGCCGCCGCGGCGTACGCCGCCTCCGCCGGGCCGCCTCCCCCGTCCGTCGGGAGCCAGGTCACCGACGAGACGCGTCGCCTCGAGCGGGACCTGCTCGGCCGGCTCCCCCGGGACGACTCGATCGCCGCGATCCGCACCGAGATGCAGACCACGATGGAGGCGGCCGCCGGGATCTACCGCAACGGGCCGGACATGGCCACGGGTGCCGACACGCTCCGCGAGCTCCAGGACCGGGTGGGTCGCGTCGGCGTCCGCGACACCAGCCGCACGTTCAACACCGAGCTCGTGGCCGCGCTGGAGGCCGCGAACCTGCTCGACGTCGCCGAGTGCATCCTCAGGTCCGGGATGCACCGCGAGGAGTCGCGCGGTGCCCACCAGCGCACCGACTTCCCCGACCGGGACGACGAACGGTTCCTGCACCACCACGTGGTCACCCGCGGGCCGGACGGCACGCCGCGTGTCAACCGGCTGCCGGTCACCATCACCCGCTGGCCCCCGGGCGAGCGCGTCTACGGGAGGTGAGCATGGCTGACGAGATCCGCGTCGAGGTGGCGCGCTACCGGCCGGACAAGGACCGCGAGCCCGGCTGGCAGGAGTACGACGTCCCGCTGCGCACGGACTGGACGGTGCTGGACGCGCTCAACCACGTGAAGAACGAGGTGGACAGCACGCTGGCCTTCCGGTGGTCGTGCCGCATGGGCATCTGCGGGAGCTGCGGCATGAACGTCCAGGGGGAGCCGCGCCTGAGCTGTGCGACCTTCCTCACCGACTACGCCCCCGGACCGGTGCGGGTGGAGCCGCTGGCCAACTTCCCGGTGGTCCGGGACCTCGTGGTCGACATCGACGACTTCCTGGAGAAGCTGCCCCGGGTCAAGCCGTGGATCATCCGCGACGAGGAGAAGTCCGTCGACGACGGCGAGTACCTCCAGTCCCCCGAGGAGCTCGAGGCCTACCAGCAGTTCAGCATGTGCATCAACTGCATGCTCTGCTACGCCGCGTGCCCGGTCTACGGCCTCGACCCGGACTTCGTCGGCCCGGCCGCGATCGCCCTCGCCGAGCGCTACGACCTCGACTCCCGGGACCAGGGCGCCCGGCAGCGGCTCGACGTCCTGATCGAGGCCGAGGGCGTCTACGGCTGCACCTTCGTGGGCGAGTGCACCCGGGTCTGCCCCAAGCACGTGGACCCCGCCGGCGCGATCCAGCGCTACAAGCTCAAGGCCGCGCAGGAGTCGGTCAAGGCGTTCCTGCTACCGAGGGCGTTCCGGTGAGCCGCGCGACCGGGGACGACCTGTCCTACCGGCGGCCGGTGCCGTTGTGGTGGTGGCTGCACAAGCGCACCTACTTCGTGTTCGTCATGCGCGAGCTCAGCAGCATCTTCATCGCCTGGCTGGTGCTCTACCTGCTGCTGTTCGTCCGCGCCGTGGGGCGCGGAGAGGCGGCGTACCAGGACTTCCTCGACGACGCGGCCTCGCCGTGGCTGGTCACCCTCAACGTGATCGCGTTCGCGTTCATCGTCCTGCACACCATCACCTGGTTCAGCCTGACGCCGCAGGCGATGGTCGTCCGGGTCCGGGGGCACCGCGTGCCGGGTATCGCGATCATCGCCGGGCAGTACGCCGCGCTGGCCGCGGTCACCGCCTTCGTCGCCTGGCTGGTGCTGTCGTGAAGTTCCGGATCGAACCGTTCGTCTGGCTGGCCTTCAGCGGGGGTGGGGTGCTCGCGGCGCTGTTCATGCCGGTGCTGGCTTTCCTCTTCGCGCTGGCGTTCCCGCTGGGCTGGATCGACCCGCCATCGCACGACCACCTGGACGCGATCGTGTCGAACCCGTTGACCTTCCTGGTGCTCTTCGGCCTGTTCGTGGTGATGCTGGTCCACGCCGCGCACCGGTTCCGCTACACCCTGTACGACGGCCTGCAGATCAAGCACCGGGTGCTGGTCGGCACGCTCTGCTACGGCGCGGTCCTCGTCGGCGCGTTCGCCTGCCTCCAGTTCCTGGGCGGGGCGACCCAGTAGGCGGTCAGGCTGCCTCGGCCCGGAGCTGCCGGGCCACGGTGACCGCGGCGGCCCGGCCGGCCCGGTTCGCCCCGATCGTGCTCGCCGACGGGCCGTAGCCGACGAGCTGCACCCGCGGGTCCGCCACCGCGGTGGTGCCGTCGAGCCGGATGCCGCCGTGGGACGAGCGCAGGCGCAGCGCCCCGAGGTGGGCGACCGCCGGCCGGAAGCCGGTGGCCCAGAGGATCACGTCGGCCGGCTCGTACGACCCGTCGGCCCAGCGGACGCCGTCCGGCTCGACCCGCTCGAACATCGGCCGTCGGTCGTAGGCGCCCAGGTGCTCGGCTGCCCGCTCCTGCTCGCGGAGCGCGAGCCCGGTGACGCTGACGACGCTCGCCGGCGGCAGGCCCCGGCGTACCCGCTCCTCGACCAGCGCCACCGCCGCCCGTCCCGCCTCCGGGTCGAAGTCGCCGGTGCGCCACACAGGCGGCCGCCGGGTGACCCAGACGGTGTCGGCGACCGGCGCGATCTCGCCGAGGAGCTGCACCGCGGACGCACCACCGCCGACCACGACCACCCGGCGTCCGCGGAAGTGCTCCGGCCCGGGGTAGTCGACGGTGTGCAGCTGCTCGCCCCGGAACCGTTCGATGCCCGGGTAGTGCGGGACGAACGGGCGGGTCCAGGTGCCGGTCGCGTTCACGAGCGTGCGCGTGGTCCAGCGTCGGTCGCCGGCCCGGACGACGAGGAGGTCGCCGTCGGAGGTGACGTCGTCGACCACGACAGGGCGGACGACCGGCAGCCCGTGCTCACGCTCGTACGCCTCGAACCAGCCGGGCAGCACGTCGTTCGCGCGCCGGCCGTCCCGTTGCGGCGCCGGGGACCCGGGCAGATCTGCGATGCCGTGCACGTCGTCCATCGTCAGCGAGTCCCAGCGGTGCCGCCAGGCACCGCCGGCGGCGTCGTTCGCGTCGAGCAGGACGTGGCCGACGCCCAGCCGGAGCAGGTGGTACGACGCGCTGAGGCCGGCCTGGCCGGCCCCGATGACGACGGACTCGTGGAGGTGCACACCAGCCGAACGCCCGCGGGTCCGTGACTATGCCCGCCTTCAGGAGGACCGCGTCCGCGGCGTAACCTGCCGACGTGAGCACCTCCCCTGCGTTCCTCTACTCCGACCTCCTCCCCACCGGCGCCGACGACACGCCGTACCGCCTGGTGACCACCGAGGGGGTGTCCACGTTCGAGGCCGGCGGCCGCACCTTCCTCCAGGTCTCCCCCGAGGCCATCCAGCGGCTCACCGCCGAGGCGATGCACGACATCAGCCACTACCTGCGGCCCGCGCACCTCGCACAGCTGCGCCGGATCATCGACGACCCGGAGTCGTCCGGCAACGACCGCTTCGTGGCGCTCGACCTGCTCAAGAACGTCAACATCTCCGCCGGCGGCGTGCTGCCGATGTGCCAGGACACCGGCACCGCGATCGTCATGGGCAAGAAGTCCGAGGGCGTGCTCACCGGCGCCGACGACGGCGAGGCGATCAGCCGTGGCGTGTACGACGCGTACACGAAGCTCAACCTCCGCTACTCCCAGCTCGCCCCGCTGACGACGTACGAGGAGAAGAACACCGGCACCAACCTGCCGGCGCAGATCGAGATCTACTCGACGCCACAGACCTCGGGCAAGCCGGAGTTCAAGTTCCTGTTCATGGCCAAGGGCGGCGGCTCGGCGAACAAGTCGTTCCTCTACCAGGAGACCAAGGCGGTCCTGAACCCCCAGCGGATGCTGGAGTTCCTCGACGAGAAGATCCGCTCGCTCGGCACCGCCGCCTGCCCGCCGTACCACCTCGCCGTGGTGATCGGCGGCACCAGCGCCGAGTTCGCGCTGAAGACCGCGAAGTACGCCTCCGCGCACTACCTCGACAACCTCCCGACCGAGGGCTCGATGTCCGCGCACGGTTTCCGCGACCTCGCGCTCGAGGAGGAGGTCTTCAAGCTGACCCAGTCGTTCGGGATCGGCGCCCAGTTCGGCGGCAAGTACTTCTGCCACGACGTCCGCGTCGTGCGCCTCCCCCGGCACGGCGCCTCCTGCCCGGTGGCGCTGGCGGTCTCGTGCTCGGCGGACCGGCAGGCGCTCGGCAAGATCACGCCGGAGGGCGTGTTCCTCGAGCAGCTCGAGACCGAGCCGGCGCACTACCTGCCCGACACCGAGACGCAGCACCTCGCGGAGTCCGGCGACGTGGTGAAGGTCGACCTCACCCAGCCGATGGACGAGATCCTCGCCGAGCTCACCAAGCACCCGGTGAAGACCCGGCTGTCGCTCACCGGCCCGCTCGTCGTGGCCCGCGACATCGCGCACGCCAAGATCAAGGAGCGGCTCGACGCGGGCGAGGAGATGCCGCAGTACCTCAAGGACCACCCCGTCTACTACGCCGGACCGGCCAAGACCCCCGAGGGCTTCGCGTCGGGCTCGTTCGGGCCGACCACGGCCGGCCGGATGGACTCGTACGTCGAGCAGTTCCAGGCCGCGGGCGGGTCGATGGTGATGCTGGCGAAGGGCAACCGGAGCAAGCAGGTCACCGAGGCCTGCAACGCGCACGGCGGGTTCTACCTCGGCTCGATCGGCGGGCCGGCGGCCCGGCTCGCGCAGGACTGCATCAAGTCCGTCGACGTGCTGGAGTACCCCGAGCTCGGCATGGAGGCGGTCTGGAAGATCGAGGTCGAGGACTTCCCCGCGTTCATCGTCGTCGACGACAAGGGGAACGACTTCTTCACCGACCCGTCGGGCGCGGTGACCGTGCCGCTGTCCGGCATCCGGGTGCGCTCGAAGGAGTAGGTCTCAGGCCAGGCCGTCGGCCAGGTCGGCGGCCAGCGCGGCGGCGGCCGGTCCGACCAGGTGGCCGAGCCGGTGCGCGCCGCTCACCGCGTGCTGGTGCCCGCCGCCGACGTTCACCGGCAGGTCCGGGTGCGCGGCGGCCAGCGCGGCCACGGTCTCCCGCACCGCCACCACGTCGTCCGAGGAGGGCACGCCCAGCACCGCCGCGGCCGGCCGCTGCTCGGCCACGACGGCGACCCAGCCGTCCGGCGGCAGGTCGCCCCCGACGTAGACCACGTCGCCGCCGGCCCGCCGCAGCGCGGTCGCGAACGCGAGCACCCCGAGCTCGTGGCGGGAACCGCGGGCCAGCCCGACCACCACCCTCGGGCCGCCACCAACGGGCCCTGCGGCGTCGTACGCCGCCGCAAGCCGGCGCTGCACGCTGGCGCTGACGAGGTGCTCCCCGGCCACCAGCACGGCCCCGTGCCGCCAGGCGGCGCCGAGCCGGAGCAGCGAGGGCATCAGCCAGCCGTCGACGACCTCCTCGAAGGTGCCGAGCGCGAAGCCCGCGTCCAGGGCCGCGTCGAGGCCCGCGACGTCGAAGGTCGCGGCCACCCGGGCCAGCGCGTCCACGTCGCCGATCGGGGTCACGCCCGGATCGGGGGCGTCGTCGGTGCCGGCCTCCTCGTCCGCCAGCACCCGGGCCGCCGCCTGGCGTGCGGACCAGCCCGCGCCGACCAGCGCCCCCATCGCCCGGAGCCGGCGCAGCGACGCGTCGTCGTAGAGCCGGTAGCCGCCCTCCGACCGCGCCGGCGACACCACGCCGTACCGCCGCTCCCAGACCCGCAACGTGTCGGCCGGGATGCCGGTCAGCGTGGCCGCGTGCTTGACCGTGTACACGTCAGGGAGTCTAGACCGAACCTTGGACAAACTCTGGACAAAGCGCGATCGACGGATGGAGACTGGAGCCCCCGGCACGGCCGGCTTCCCACGTCCGCCGACCGTGCCAACGCAGGTCCCGGAAGCCTCCTCCGGGACCTGCGACGCGCAGGCCCGTTGGAACCCTGCCGCGTCGCCGCACGTTGGCCGGGTAGCCGACGAAGGAGATCCCATGCAGTGCCCGACCGACGGAACCGTGCTCGTGATGAGCGAGCGCAGCGGCATCGAGATCGACTACTGCCCCACCTGTCGGGGTGTGTGGCTCGACCGTGGCGAGCTCGACAAGATCATCGACCGGTCGCTCACCCAGCCCGCCCCGGCCGCGCCCGCCGCGCCGGCGCCGTCGTACCAGGACACCCGCGGGTACGACGACCGGCGCTACGACGACCGGCGCTACGACGACCGGCGCTACGACGACCGGGCTACGACCAGCGCCACCGCAAGCCCAAGCGCAAGGAGAGCTGGCTCAGCGAGCTCTTCGACTGAGCCGCCGGCACCGTTGGTCGAGGAGGGCGCCCAGCGCCCGTCTCGAAACCAGGGTGCCCACGACCCGACCGCCTCGCGTGCAGGGGTCTCCGGATAGCGTCGTGGCCATGCCCACCGAGTACGCCGAGGTAGCTCGCGCCGAGACCGAGCGCGGGGAGCTGGTGCTGCGCACCCGCCGGGAGGAGTCCGCCCCCGAGGTGCTGGAGCTGCGCGCGAACGGGGTGTTCGTGATGGACACCGCTGAGACCTCGACCGAGCGCGCGCTCGCGGCCGCCGCGCTCGACCTCGTCGACGGCCCGGCGTCGGTGCTGGTGGGCGGGCTCGGGCTCGGATTCACGATGCGGGAGGTGCTCGCGGACCCGCGGGTCGAGCGCTGCACGGTCGTCGAGCTCGAGCAGGCGCTGGTCGACTGGATGCGCGACGGCACCATCCCGCACGGCCCGCAGGTGCTGGCCGACGAACGGCTGACCGTGGTGGTCAACGACGTGGCGCTGGCGTTCGCCGAGGCCGGCGAGGTCTCCTACGACCTGGTGCTGCTGGACGTCGACAACGGCCCGGGCTACCTGGTGCACGACGAGAACGCCGAGCTCTACCGCGTGCCCTTCCTGACCGCCGTACGACGGGTGACGAGGCAGGCGCTGGTCGTCTGGTCGGCCGACACCTCCGCGGAGCTCGAGGCGGCCCTCGGCGAGGTGTTCGACGACGTGCGTGCGGTGCCGTACCCGGTCCAGCTCGGCGCCCGCGCGGAGACCTACTGGCTCTACGTGGCGCGCGTGGCTCAGGAGAACGCCGCGACGTAGTGCGCGGACTGCGACGGGTAGTAGTCGTCGAAGTCCACCGACCCGACGTCGCCCCCGGTCTCCGAGGCCACCAGACGGTCGAGGTAGTAGTCCCAGCCCGGGCCGATCTGGGAGGCGGCCTCGGGATCGGACATCACCTGGCCGAAGGTCAGCGTGGTCACCCCATCGGCCTCGACGAGGTCGAGCTCGAGCTGCCACTGCGAGCCGTCGCCGCCCTGGGTGCGGACCACCAGCCGACGCGGCGGGTCGCAGACGTCGATCGAGGCGGGTTCGGCGGGCGCGTCCTCGCCCTCCGCGGTCATCCGGAATAGCACCTGCCCCTCGGCCGGGTCGCCGGACCAGGTGCCGATCCAGCGCTCCATGCGGGACGGCTCGGTCACCGCGGCCCACACGTCCTCGATCGGGGCCCGGAACGTCCGGGTCAGCACCAGGTAGCCGACACCCTCGCGCGCCTCGCGCCGTCCGGTCGGTGGAACTGCCGTCATCCCGCCTCCTCCTCGCCCTCGGCCCCGCGGCTGCCCGGTCGGGACGCGCCGCGCCGGTCACGCGACGTACGGCGCACCTCGAGGTCCAGCCCGTCGAGCGCACGCTCGGGGACCGGCGGCGCCGGAGCCTCGACGGCGTCGAGCCACGAGCGCACGGCGGCCAGGCCGGCACGCTCGAGCCGGTAGCGGCGCTCCCGGCCGTGCGTGGCGCCGGCGACCAGTCCCGCCTCGGTGAGCACCCGGAGGTGCCGACTCACCGCCGGCCGGCTGATCGGGTGCTCGGCGGCGAGGTCGACCACCCGGGCAGGGCCGGAGCCGAGCCGCACGAGCAGGTCCCGGCGTACCGGGTCGGCGATCGCCTCGAACGCGTCCACCCACCATTGGTAACCCATCAGTTACCTTTCGGTCAACCGGTAGCGTCGGTCCCGTGACCACCGCCGAGGGGACCGACGGAAGCACCGAGCCGGACCACCGGGACCGCCACCGCGTCGAGCACGACTCGATGGGCGAGGTCCGGGTGCCGGCCGACGCGCTCTGGCGTGCGCAGACCCAGCGGGCGGTCGAGAACTTCCCGATCAGCGGGAGCACCCTCGAAGGCAGCCACCTGGTCGCGCTGGCCCGGGTGAAGGCAGCCGCGGCCGTGGTCAACGCGCGGCTGGGGGTGCTCGACGCCGACATCGCCGAGGCGATCCGGGCCGCGGCCGAGGAGGTCGTCGCCGGCCGGCACCACGACCACTTCCCGGTCGACGTCTTCCAGACCGGGTCCGGCACGTCCTCGAACATGAACATGAACGAGGTGCTCGCCTCGCTGGCCTCACGCCGCGGCGTCGAGGCGCACCCCAACGACCACGTCAACGCCAGCCAGTCCAGCAACGACACCTTCCCCACCTCCATCCACGTCGCCGCGGTCACCGCGACCCACACAGACCTGCTGCCCGCCCTCGACCACCTGGCGTCGGCGTTCGAGCGCAGGGCCGAGGAGTTCGCGGACGTCGTCAAGGCCGGCCGTACGCACCTGATGGACGCAACCCCGGTGACGCTCGGCCAGGAGCTCTCCGGGTACGCCGCGGTCCTACGGCTGGGCGTCGAACGCCTGGAGTCGACGCTCCCCCGGGTCGCCGAGCTCCCGTTGGGCGGCACCGCCGTCGGCACCGGCATCAACACGCCCGAGGGGTTCGCCGCGGCGGTGATCGCCGAGCTGTCCGACCGCACCGGGCTGCGGTTCACCGAGGCCCGCAACCACTTCGAGGCGCAGGGGGGCCGCGACGCGCTGGTCGAGCTCTCCGGCCAGCTGCGGGTGGTCGCGGTCGGCCTGACCAAGATCTGCAACGACCTGCGCTGGATGAGCTCGGGCCCGACCACCGGCCTGGCGGAGATCCACCTCCCTGACCTCCAGCCCGGGTCCAGCATCATGCCCGGCAAGGTGAACCCTGTCGTACCCGAGGCCGTGCTGATGGTCTGCGCCCAGGTGGTCGGCAACGACGCCGCGGTCGCGACCGCCGGGGCGGCGGGCAACTTCGAGCTCAACGTGATGATGCCGGTGATCGCGCGCAACCTGCTCGAGTCGATCCGGCTGCTGTCCACCGCGACCCGGCTGCTGGCCGACCGCTGCGTCGACGGCATCACCGCCGACGTCGACCGGATGCGCGCGTACGCCGAGTCGTCGCCGTCGATCGTCACCCCGCTCAACCGGTACGTCGGCTACGAGAAGGCCGCCGCCATCGCCAAGAAGGCGATGCAGGACGGCACCACGATCCGTGAGACGGTGCTGGACCTCGGTCTCGTCGCCGACGGGACCCTGACCGAGCAGCAGCTCGACGACGCCCTCGACGTGAAAGGCATGACGCACCCGTGACCCTGCAGGACTCCGCCGCCGTCCGCGCCCAGTACGCCACCGAGGAGAGTCTCCACACCCGGCTCTCCGTCTGGCACCCGGCGCTCGACGGACGGGACCCGTCCACGCTGGCCCTCGACGCGGCTGTCGGCGCCGTCGCGGGGCGGGAGACGCCGCACCTGCTGGACGTGGGCTGCGGCACCGGCGGCTTCGCGGCCCGGCTCTCGCTGGCCCTGCCCCGGGCGACCGTGAGCGCGATCGACCAGTCAGAGCGGTTCGTGCGGCTCACCCGCGAGCGGGGCATCGACGCCCGCGTGGGCGATGCCCAGGCGCTGCCGTTCGACGACGGCTCGCTCGACGTGGTCACCGCGATGTGGATGCTCTACCACGTGCCGGACCTCGACCTCGCGTTGGCGGAGGCCCGGCGGGTGCTGCGCCCCGGCGGGCTGTTCGTCGCGGTCACCAACGGCGACCAGCACACCGCGGACCTGCGCCGCGAGGCCGGCGGGGCTCCCCTTGTCACCCAGTTCAGCAGCGAGAACGGCGAGGAGGCGCTGCGACGCCACTTCTCCGACGTACGCCGCGAGGACGTGGCCACCCGGGCCCTGTTCCCCGACCACGCGGCCGCCCAGGCCTACCTCGACACGCTCGCGTGGGTGCCGTCGGAGGAGCTGGCGGCGGGCGACGCCGGCGACGCCGCTGCGATGGCTCCGGCCGCCTCGCCGGACCTCTCCGTGGTGGTGCCCCCGCCCGGCGAGCGCCGTACCACCGACCTGCTGCTGCCCGCCTTCGACGGCCCCCGCGAGTACGCCGGCCACGTCACGGTCTTCACCTGCCACTGACCCCTTTTGCCGGATAGTCCCAAACGTTCGAGGGATCGCCGACCGGTCGGTGACCCTCGAACGTTTGGGACTATCGGGAAATGCGGCGCCGGCCGGGTCAGGGGGCCCCGGCCGGCGCCGTGCTCGTGCGTGCCGTCAGCGTGTGAGCAGCTGCTTGCGGGACAGCACCGCGGAGCGGTTGGCCGCCCGGTCGACAGCGACCACCTTGACGTACATCGTGCCCTTGCGGAGCCCGGCGACCCGGGCCGACCAGGTGCCCGTCGCGGTCGGCGTGACCTTGCGGATGCCGGCCTTCTTCCAGGCACGAGCCGCCGTGGCGGTCTTGACCCACGTGCCGGTGGCCGGACGGAAGGCGTACCACCTGGTGCCCCGCTTCTCGATGACCCGGACCTCGACCCGGCTCACGCCGGTCCCGGCAGTGTCCGTGGCCCGGCCCTTGAGCGTCCGCCAGCTGGCGACGTAGCCCGTGCGGGTCTTCGGGACGGTCAGCCTGACGACCGGCTTGACCGTGTCGGCCGTGACGGTCACGGTGTCCGCCGCGACCTGCGCGGTGTTGCCGCGCTCGTCCTCGAGCGTGACCGTCGGCGTGTAGGAGCCGGCGGCGGCGTACACGTGCGACGGCGCGACCATGGCGTCCGGCCACGACGTGGTGGTGCCGTCGCCCCAGCTCACCGTGCGCTGCACGGCGGCGACGTCCGTGTAGTCGTCCGCGAGCGCGGTCTGGCCGAGCTGGACGGCGGTGAGGCCGGCCCAGGCAACGGTCGGGGACGCGGCGAACGTGCCCGTGGGAGCGTTGTCCTTGGTGACGGTCACCGGGTCCGCGGACACCGGCGCCGTATTGCCGGCCTCGTCCTCGAGGGTGATGACCGGTGTGAAGGTGCCGGCGGTGGCGTACACGTGCGAGGGGACGTCGACCAGCGTCGGCCAGGGCGTGATCGGGGTTCCGTCGCCCCAGTCCACCATGCGGAGCACCCGGGCGGCCGGGCTGAAGTCGTCGTCGAGCCCCGCCTGGCTGAGCTGGACTGCGGTCAGGCCCGCCCAGGCGGCGGTCGGCGACGCGGTGAAGCTGCCCGTCGGGGCGGTGTCGTCGCCGATCACGACCGCGTGCAGGTACTGCTCGCTGACGTTCAAGGCCTGGTCGGTGAGCTTGACCCTGGGTCGGTAGTACCCGTCGGTGAGCGGGTAGGTGTAGCTGATCGTGGTGCCGGTCGACCACGGCTCGTAGCCGTCGCCGCGGCCCCAGTCGATCTGGCGGGTGATCGACCCGGCCGGCGAGAGGTCGTCGCTGAGCGACTCCTGCGTGACGGTCGCGGTGCTCACGTTCCAGGCAACCCCGAAGGTGCCGGTCGGCGGGGTGACGTCCGGCAGCACCTTGGTCAGCGAGACCATGGTGCCCTTACGGGTCCCGGCGAGCGGGGTGACCTGGATCGTCACGCTGGTGCCCGCCGGCCTGGTGGTGGTGGCGGACCAGGACGTGGCCGTCACCGTGGCGCTGTCGAGCGCGACCCCGCCCGGGTCGACGAGCTTCACCTGGTAGCTGGTGGCGTTGGTCGCGGCGTTCCACGACGAGGCGACCTGGTAGGCCGCGGCCGGCTTGCTCACGGTGGCGACCAGGCCGGTCACCTTGCCGGGCTTCACCGGCGGCGCGGCGACGGCGGGTACGGCGGCCGCGGCGGCGACCAGCGCGACCCCGACCAGGACGGCGGCTGCCCCGCGCGACGCACGGGATCGGAAGAACTTCATGACTCCCCCCGGAATCACAGACGAAGCGGCGGCGCCCGCCCGAAGAAGTTCCCACCCAGGTGCCCTGTCGGGACAGAGCATGCGGTCCGCCGACGGCCCGCGCCCCCAGAAACACGCCCTGGGGCCGGAAACGCTCCCAACGGGTGGCGTTTCCTGACAGGGAATGACCATCTAGACCTGTCGCGCCGTACGACGGCTCCGGCGGCGTTCTCCCGCGCCCCCTGCCGGGGTGGTCCGCGACGTCCTGGCTCGCCCGGACGGCGTGTCGGCGACCAGGTCGTCGCGGACTACGGGGGCATGGCGACGGGATGGTCCGGGTCGGTGCCGGAAATGCAGGGCGGGGGTGCATCGGCCTGGCTGGGGAACCCGCCCGACGCACCCCCGACGAGTGCCCGCCATGGGGACGGACCTCGGGGAAAGGGCTGCTGCGTCGCAGTTGGGGCCACGACAGTGGTCCAGCAGCCTTGCATCATCTGCAGCTGCGGCACCGGGGAAGCGCCGCAGCACGAGCATGGCGGGGTCCGCAGGCGGTCGGCAGGCGATTGCCGGCAATGCGACCGGTCAGCCGCGGAGCGTCGTCATCCGGGGTGGTGACGTCGATGACCCGATCGGACTACCGCCTCACTGGGGATCGACGGTCTCCAACCCGCGGATCAGTACCAGTTGTGGCCCTGCTTGAAGCTCCAGGCGCCGCACGGGCTGCCGTAGCGGTCCTCGATGTAGCCGAGACCCCAGCGGATCTGCGTGACCGGGTTGGTCTCCCAGTCCGGGCCGGCCGAGGCCATCTTGGAGCCGGGCAGCGCCTGGGGGATGCCGTACGCCGACGAGCTGGGGTTGTCGGCGTTCACGCGCCAGCCGCTCTCGGACGTGTAGAGGGAGTCCAGGCAGCCGAACTCGTCCTGGGAGTACCCGAACTCGGAGAGCAGCGCCTTGGCGATCTCCCGCGGGTCCTCGTCGGAGATGTCCTCGGTGCGGCTCACGGCGGTGCCGGTGCGGTCGACGCCGGACAGGGCAGCGGCCTTGGCGGGGTCGGCGGAGCGGCGCCGGTCCGCGGAGCGGGACACCTCGTCGTCGCGACGGACGGCATCGGTCTGGACGTCGTCACCGGCGTTCATCTGGGGGAAGTCGGCGGCGACGTTGACCGGGGATTCGGCGTTGGACTGCAGCACGCCGCCGGAGACGGCAACACCGGTCGCGGCGACCGCGACCGAGGAGTACAGCACGGAGTTGCGCAGGACCTTGGTGGGTCGGCTGGGGGCTCGGTGGTGGCGGTGCTTCGGAGTGTACTTGGCGTGTTTCGACAAGGAGCTACTCACGGCTAGACGTCAGGGCAAACCCGTGACCGAGTCCCGAGGGGTCACGAAAAGGTCTCGGAACACCATGCATGACGTGACCACGCAGGGCAAACCGAACACGGCAGAAACCGACGCGACCCCGGTCACAGTTGGTCACACCAACCACATCGGCCACTTGGGGAGCACCAGTCACCACAAAAGCGGACGTGGGAGGCTCCGGCTGCCACCGAATCCTCCCACGTCGCTGGCCGAGGGGTCCCGGCCGGGTCACATGGTGACGTTCTCCAGCATCTCGGTCACCAGCGCCGCGATCGGCGAGCGCTCGGACCGGGTGAGCGTGACGTGGGCGAACAGCGGGTGGCCCTTGAGCTTCTCGATGACCGCGACCACGCCGTCGTGGCGGCCCACCCGCAGGTTGTCCCGTTGGGCGACGTCGTGGGTGAGCACCACCTTGGAGTTGGCGCCGATCCGCGAGAGCACGGTGAGCAGCACGTTGCGCTCCAGGCTCTGCGCCTCGTCGACGATGACGAACGCGTCGTGCAGCGAGCGGCCGCGGATGTGGGTGAGCGGCAGCACCTCGAGCATCCCGCGGTCGAGCACCTCGTCGATGACGTCGGGCGAGGTGATCGCACCGAGCGTGTCGAAGACCGCCTGGCCCCAGGGCGACATCTTCTCCTGCTCCGAGCCGGGCAGGTAGCCGAGCTCCTGGCCACCCACCGCGAACAGGGGCCGGAACACCACGACCTTCTTGTGCTGGCGGCGCTCCATCACCGCCTCGAGGCCGGCGCACAGCGCCATCGCCGACTTGCCGGTGCCGGCCCGGCCGCCGAGGGAGACGATCCCGACCTCGGGGTCGAGCAGCGTCTCCAGCGCGATCCGCTGCTCGGCGGAGCGGCCGTGGATGCCGAACGCCTCGCGGTCACCCCGGACCAGGTGGACCTGCTTGTCGGGCCCGACCCGGCCCAGCGCGGTGCCGCGGTCGGAGAGCAGCACCAGGCCGGTGTGGCAGGGAAGCTCGCGGGCCTGCTCGAGGTCGACCACGCCGTCGTCGTACAGCTCGTCGAGGTCGGCGGCGATCACCTCGACCTCGGCCATCCCGCTGTAGCCGGTGTCGGACTCGCTGATTGCCTCCGCGCGGTACTCCTCGGCGTCGAGGCCGACCGCCGAGGCCTTGATCCGGAGCGGGAGGTCCTTGGAGACCAGGGTGACCAGCGCGCCCTCGTTCGCCAGGTTGCGGGCCACGGCGAGGATCCGAGTGTCGTTGTCGCCGAGCCTGAAGCCCGACGGGAGAGATTCGGGGTCGGTGTGGTTGAGCTCCACGCGGATCGTGCCGCCGGCCTCGCCGACCGGGATCGGCTCGTCGAGCCGCCCGTGCAGGACCCGCATCTCGTCGAGCATGCGCAGCGCCGAGCGGGCGAAGAAGCCGAGCTCGGGATGGTGCCGCTTGCCCTCGAGCTCGGTGATCACGACCACCGGGAGGACCACCTCGTGCTCGTCGAACCGGCGTACGGCGCCCGGGTCGGCGAGCAGCACGCTGGTGTCGAGGACGAAGGTGCGGACGGACGGAGCGGTGCGCTTGCCCTGCTGACTCTTCGAGGCCACGGAACTCACCCTCTTGAGCCGGCGCGCGCACTCGTCGCCCGGCCCTGGATCACGCGCTGACGGACCGGGGGGATCCCGACGGCCGGAGTGCCGGCCTTCCCCACGCACGCCGCGGTGGCGACGTCACGCGGTGATCGTGTGAGAACACGGCCGGGCCTCCCAGTACGGCAGGCTTCCCCACCCGCCGATGAGCCCGAACGTACGCCGGGTCCCCAGCCGGTCCGGGCCGACACGCCCGAACGTGGGGTGAACAGTCACCGACCTCCGACCGGACGGTCGGACGGGTCACCCGACCGGGCCATCGCCGAGCCGCCCGACGGGGTCAGTCCGAGCCGCCCCCGCCCAGCGCCGACCGGCCGGCCTCGAGCCGGGCCACGGGGACCCGGAACGGCGAGCAGGAGACGTAGTCGAGCCCGACCTCGTCGAAGAAGTGGATCGAGTGCGGGTCGCCGCCGTGCTCGCCGCAGATGCCGAGGTGCAGGTCGGCCCGGGCCTCGCGGCCCCGCTCGACCGCCATCCGCACCAACGCGCCCACGCCGTCGGTGTCCAGCGACTCGAACGGCGAGACCGGGAACACCCCGTGTTCGAGGTAGGTGCTGAAGAACGACGCCTCGACGTCGTCGCGCGAGAAGCCCCACGTCATCTGGGTGAGGTCGTTGGTGCCGAACGAGAAGAACTGGGCGATCCCGGCAATCTCGGCGGCGGTGACTGCGGCTCGGGGCAGCTCGATCATGGTGCCGACCTTGTGCGCGATGTCGACGCCGGTCTCCTGCTGCACCTGCTCGGCGACCGCGGCGATCTCCCGGCGCACGATGTCGAGCTCCCGGACCGTCGCGACCAGCGGGATCATGATCTCCGGGCGGGCGTCCCCGCCGGCCGCGATCCGGGCCGCGGCGGCCTCGAGGATCGCCCGGGCCTGCATCGTGAACAGGCCGGGGATGGCGATGCCGAGGCGCACGCCGCGCAGGCCCAGCATGGGGTTCTGCTCGTGCAGCCGCTTCACCGCGTCGAGCAGCTTGTGGTGGTGGGTGTCCTCGTTGCCGCGCTCGTCCTCCAGCGCGACCTGCACCGACAGCTCGGTGTAGTCGGGGAGGAACTCGTGCAGCGGCGGGTCGATCAGCCGGATCGTCACGGGCAGCCCGTCCATCGCCTCGAGGATCTCCTCGAAGTCCTGGCGCTGCAGCGGCAGCAGCGCCGCCAGCGCGGCCTCCTGCCCGGCGTCGTCCTCGGCCACGATCAGGTGCTCCACCAGCTCCCGGCGCTCGCCGAGGAACATGTGCTCGGTGCGGCACAGCCCGATCCCCTCGGCACCGAACCGGCGGGCCCGGGACGCGTCGCCGGCCTTGTCGGCGTTGGTGCGCACGTGCAGTCGGCGCCGGGAGTCGGCGTGCTCCATCAGGCGGCGTACGGAGTGCACGAGGTCGTCGTCGGCCTCCTCGCCCTCGAAGTAGCGGACCACGAGGGAGTCCGCGACCGGCACCTCGCCGGCGAACACCTCGCCGGTCGAGCCGTCGATCGAGATCACGTCGCCCTCGCCGAGGGTCGGGCCGCGGCGTACCTTCACGCGCTTGCGCTCGGCGTCGACGTCGAGCGCCTCGGCGCCGCAGACGCAGGTGCGGCCCATGCCGCGGGCGACCACGGCGGCGTGCGAGGTCTTGCCGCCCCGGCTGGTGAGCACCCCGCGGGCGACCATCATCCCGTGCAGGTCGTCGGGGTTGGTCTCCTGGCGGACCAGGATCACGTCCTCGCCGCGCTCGGCCCACTCGACCGCGGTGTGCGAGTCGAAGACGACCTTCCCGACCGCGGCGCCGGGTGAGGCGTTCATGCCCTTCGCGATCAGGTCGCGCGGCGCGTCCTCGTCGAACCGCGGGAACATCAGCTGCGCGAGCTGGGCGCCGGTGACCCGGCGCAGCGCCTCGTCGAGGTCGATCAGGCCCTCGTCGGCCATGTGCACCGCGATCCGGAACGCCGCCTCCGGGGTGCGCTTGCCGACCCGGGTCTGCAGCATCCACAGCTTGTCGTTCTCGACCGTGAACTCGATGTCGCACATGTCGCGGTAGTGGTGCTCGAGCGTGGCCATGATCCGCAGCAGCTCGGCGTGCGGACCCGGCGCCACCTCCTGCATGTCGGCCAGCGACACGGTGTTCCGGATGCCGGCGACCACGTCCTCGCCCTGCGCGTTCTGCAGGTAGTCGCCGTACTCCCCCTGGGCGCCGGAGGCCGGGTCGCGGGTGAAGGCCACACCCGAGCCGGAGTCCATGCCCCGGTTGCCGAACACCATCGCCTGCACGTTGACGGCGGTGCCCAGGTCCTCGGGGATCCGCTCCTGCCGGCGGTAGAGCACGGCCCGCTCGGTGTTCCAGGAGTCGAAGACGGCGCGTACGGCGAGGTCGAGCTGCTCGCGGGGATCCTGCGGGAAGTCCCGGCCGGCGTGCTCGGTGACCAGCCCCTGGAAGGTGCCGACCAGGCGCTTGAGGTCCTCCTCGTCGAGGTCGAGGTCGGCCTCGGTGCCGCGCGCCCGCTTGGCGTCGTCGAGCGCGCGCGCGAAGACCAGGTGGTCGATGTCGAGCACGGTCGAGCCGAACATCTGGATCAGCCGGCGGTAGGAGTCCCAGGCGAACCGCTCGTCCTTGCTGGCCGCGGCCAGGCCGTGCACGGAGCGGTCGTTGAGGCCGACGTTGAGGACGGTCTCCATCATCCCGGGCATCGAGAACTTCGCCCCGGACCGCACCGACACCAGCAGCGGGTCCTCGGCGTCCCCGAGCGTGCGTCCCATCGTCTTCTCGAGGGCGGCCAGCCGCTCGGTGACCTGGCCGGCCAGCTCCGCGGGCTCGGCGCCCTCCGCGAGGTAGGCCTTGCAGGCCTCGGTGTCGATCGTGAACCCCGGGGGCACGGGCAGCCCGAGATTGGTCATCTCGGCGAGGTTCGCACCCTTGCCCCCCAGCAGGTCCTTCTGGTCCTTGTTGCCGTCCGCGAAGTCGTGCACGAAGGTGGTCACCCCCCGAGCATGCCGCGGATCGGCGCGCCGCGCATCCACAGGTTCCGCGCCCCACGCCCGGTGAGTCGGCACAAGATGTGCCGGGTCACCATTCTCGAAACGGTGTGAGTCGGCACAAGACGTGCCGGGTCGACGGGTCAGGTGCCGAAGCGGCGCTCCCGCTCGGCGTAGGCACGGATCGCGCGGAGGAAGTCGACCCGGCGGAAGTCCGGCCAGTAGGCCTCGCAGAAGTAGAACTCGCTCTTGGCGGACTGCCAGAGCAGGAAGCCGCCGAGCCGCTGCTCGCCGGAGGTGCGGATCACCAGGTCGGGGTCGGGCTGGCCCTTGGTGTAGAGGTGCTCGGCGATGTGCTCGACGTCGATGGTCTGGGCGAGCTCCTCCAGCGAGGTGCCCTTCTCGGAGTGCTCCACCAGCAGCGACCGGACCGCGTCCGCGATCTCGCGGCGACCGCCGTACCCCACGGCGACGTTGACCAGCATGCCGTCGACGTCGCGGGTGGCCTCCTCGGCCTCCTTGAGCCGGCGGGCGGTGTGGGCGGGCAGCAGGTCGAGCGCTCCCACCGGGTGCAGCCGCCAGCGCCGCTGGTCGGCGAGCGAGTCCACCGCCTCCTCGATGATGCCGAGCAGGGCCTCGATCTCCTGCGGGGGACGGTTGAGGTTGTCGGTCGACAGCAGCCACAGGGTGACCACCTCGATACCGGTCTCCTCGCACCAACCGAGCAGCGGCTCGATGTTCGCCGCGCCGGCCCGGTGCCCGTGCGCGGTGTCCGCGCCGACCGCCTTCGCCCAGCGCCGGTTGCCGTCCAGCATCACGCCGATGTGCTTCGGGAGGCGGTCCTGGGGAAGCGCCTTGACCATCCGAGCCTCGTACGCCGGGTAGAGCACCCGCCGGATCGCCTGTTTCCAGTCCGCCACGTGACCGACTCTACTCGTCCTGTCTGTACCGATCGGCGTACACCATGAGTGGCCATCCGTACCCTTGGGTACATGAACGACATGATCCGCTCCCGCCTGGACCATGCCGTCGACCGGACCCACGGCGCCGTGGACCGGGCACGCGACCGGGCACACGACACGCTCGCCGACATCAAGCCGAAGCTCCGCGGCTGGCTGCACCTGGCCACCGCACCGCTCACGCTCGCTGCCGGCATCGTCCTGATCGCACTCTCCCCCACCGCGGCGACCCGGGTCGGCTCGGCGATGTTCGCCGCGACCGCGCTGGTGCTGTTCACGGTCTCCGCGATCTACCACCGCGGCACGTGGTCACCCCGCACGTGGAACTTCCTGCGGCGCTTCGACCACGCCAACATCTTCCTGCTCATCGCCGGGTCCTACACGCCGTTCGCGCTGCTGTTCCTGTCGGGCACGCCCCGCTGGCTGCTGCTCTCGATCGTCTGGACGGGGGCCGTGGTCGGCGTCTTCTTCCGGGTGTTCTGGACCGACGCGCCGCGCTGGCTCTACGTGCCGATCTACATCGCGCTCGGCTGGGCCGCGGTGTTCTTCATCCCGTCGTTCGCCGCGGGGGCCGAGCGGTTCGACCCGGGCATCGCGATCGCGGTCCTCGTGCTGGTCGCGGCCGGCGGCGTGCTCTACACGCTCGGCGGGGTGGTCTACGGCTTCCAGCGCCCCGACCCCTCGCCCCGCTGGTTCGGCTTCCACGAGGTGTTCCACTCGTTCACGATCCTGGCGTTCGTGACCCACTACGTCGGCGTCTCGCTGGCGACGTACTCCCTGCGCTAGCCAGGGCTACCCGAGGCAGGAGCCGGCCACCCGGAACTGCCCCAGGCCCATCCGACGCACCACGGGACGACCAGCGCCCCGCACGGGCCCCCCGCCCAATCCCCCTACGAGGCCGCCCTCGGGATCCACGGCAGGTCGGGCGTGCTCCGGGCGGCGGCAGCGGCTCACCGTGCACCAGCAGGCCGCAGGACTTCCCTTGCTGCTTGGTGGTCGGAGGGCTGAACGGGGCATCCAGCCTCATCGGTTTCAGCGTGGCAGGTCCGCGGGGTCGGTGACAGGTCGTTCGCAGACCAGGTCGCGGCAGACGTACGCCGCGGGGCGGCCGTCGACCTCGACCCGGCCTTCGAGCAGCGGTACGTCGGTCCGGCCGGGCTCGGCAACCAGGACCACCGCACCGGGGCGGCGGCGGGCGGCCCGGGCCAGGGCGTCGCGCTCCGGCCCGGGGCGCCCCACCACGGCGACCTCCTCCGGACCCTCGAGCATCGCCTCGGCCGCGGCCAGCGCGTGGCCGGCGAACCGCGGCGCTCGCTCGGCGAGCGTGGCCAGCACCGACAACGTCTCCTCGGCGGCGGTGCGATGCGCGCCGGACCCGGTCAGCGCGGCGTACGTCGCGAGCGCCTGGACCATCGCCGACTGCCCGGACGGGCTGGCGTTGTCGCCGATCTCCCGTGGCCGGGCGACCAGCGTCTCGGCGTCGACCGCGGTGTCGTGGAACCCGCCGTCGTCGGCCCGGAACCGGTCCAGCGCGTCGTCGAGCAGCACCCGCGCGTGCGCGAGCCAGCGGGCGTCGCCGGTCGCCTGGAGCAGGTCGAGGAAGCCCTGGGCGACGCACCCGTGGTCCTCCAGCACGGCGTCGTGCCGGCCGACCACGCCGTCCCGGGACACGCGGCGCAACCGCCCGTCGACCAGGTGGACCTCGACCAGCAGCTCGGCAGCGCGGGTCGCGGCATCGACGTACTCGGGCTTCTCGAGGAGGGTGCCGGCGGCGCACAGTCCGCTGACCGCCAGCCCGTTCCAGGCCGCGACCACCTTGTCGTCGCGGGCGGGTCGGATCCGTTCCTCGCGGGCGGCGAGCAGCCGGCGCTTGACGTCCTCGAGCCGGTGCAGGTCGTCGGGGTCCTGCCGGAGCTGGAGGGTGGACGACCCGTGCTCGAAGGTGCCCGCCTCGGTGACGGTGAACACCCCGGCCGCCCAGGTGCCGTCCTCGTCGCCGAGGGCCGCCCGGAGCTGGGTCGGGGTCCAGGCGTAGAACCTGCCCTCGACGCCTTCACTGTCGGCGTCCAGCGCGGAGGCGAACCCGCCCTCGGCGGTGCGCAGCTCGCGGAGCAGGAAGTCGGCGGTCTCCTCGGCGATCCGGTTGCCGCCCCAGCGGGCGTAGACGCCGAGCAGCTGCGCGTTGTCGTAGAGCATCTTCTCGAAGTGCGGCACCACCCAGCCCGCGTCCACGGAGTAGCGGGCGAAGCCGCCGCCGACCTGGTCGTAGATGCCGCCGCGGGCCATCGCCACGCAGGCCGCGTCCAGCATCGTCCTGGCCAGGGTGCCGGTCTCCGCTGGTCGAGGAGCGCGCCCCGGCGAACGTCTCGACACCAGGAGCTCGTGCCGCAGCAGGAACTCCAGCACCATCGACGGCGGGAACTTCGGCGCTCCCCCGAACCCGCCGTGCTCCGGGTCGTGCTCGCGGGCCAGGGCGCGGACGGCGTCGGCCAGGGTCTCGGCGCCGACGGTCCCGGCCTCCAGCGCTCCCTGCGCCTGCAGGTGGGCACGCACCCTATCGGCCGACCGGCGTACGTCGTCACCGCGGTCGCGCCACGCCTCGACGAGCGCCTCGAGCACCTGCCCGAAGCTGGGGCTGCCGTGCCGGGGCCGGTCCGGGAAGTAGGTGCCGGCGAAGAACGGCGCGCCCTCGTGGTCGAGGACGCAGGTCATCGGCCAGCCGCCCTGCCCGGTCATCGCCTGGGTCGCGGCCATGTAGACCGCGTCCACGTCGGGCCGCTCCTCACGGTCGACCTTGACGTTGACGAAGTGCTCGTTCATGTACGCCGCGGTGGCCTCGTCCTCGAACGACTCGTGGGCCATCACGTGGCACCAGTGGCACGCGGCGTACCCGACGGACAGCAGCACCGGCACGTTTCGATCCCGCGCCTCCACGAACGCGTCCTCGCCCCACTCCCACCAGTGCACGGGGTTGTCGGCGTGCTGGAGGAGATAGGGGGACGTTGCGCCACGCAGGCGGTTGGCCACGTCAGAGCTCCCTCTCAGTCCGCGAGGGCGCGAAGGCGGATGGTGGCGGGGGCGACCAGCTCCGCTTCGCCTGCCCAGGTCGACCCGGGTACGGCAATGAGTCGGGCCAGGTCGTCGGGCGCGAGGGCCGAGAGCTCGCGTCCGACGGCGTCGGCGAGCAGGTGGGCGTAGCCCTCGACGGGGATTGCGTCGTCGATGCGGACCCTGAGGCGCTGCCAGTGCGGGGTGTCGCTCGGGTCGACGGCGAGGGTGACAACCGTGACCATCGAGCGGTTCTCGACGGCTGAAACCACGCGATCTCCTCAGGCCGGGCGACCGGAGTCCAGCCATGCGACGAGCGCGCGTGCGATGGGCAGTCCGGTCGGCTGCTCGAAGCAACTGTACGCAGGGCTCGTGTTCGCCTCGAGGCACCACCAGTTGCCGTCGTCGTCGTGGATGAGGTCGATGCCGACCAGCGGCAGGTCCAGCGTCTTTGCGAGAGACCGGCAGGATGCGTCGACGTCATGTGGCAGCTCGGTCGCGGTGACTGTCTGCGGGGTCATCCCCTCGCCGCCGTACCGGTAGTCGATGCTGGTGGACGTGATGGAGCAGGCGAACACCCGGTCTGCGACGACGTGTGCGCGGACGTTGGTGCCGGAGACCAGCTGCTGGAACTGCGTGGGCAGGAAACGCACCTGGTCGAGGGCCGCCGCCCGTGCGGGCGTGAGCTCCTGGACGACCGACCGGATGCCGCTGGTCGACTTGAAGACGAGTCGGCCGTGCCGGGCTGCGAAGCCGCGTACCTCGTCGGGGTCGTTGGACACCAGCGTCGCGGGAACCTGGAGGCCGGCGGCCGCGATGAGGGCGGCCTGGTAGGGCTTGGACGCGTTGCTGCACATGGGTTCGGGCCGGTTTGCGACCCGCGCCCGAGTGGTCTGCGCCCAGCTCGTGAGCAGGCTGACTGCGGCCTGGTGCCGGGCCCGGCTGCACGGGTCGACCCGCGCACCGCGGGCGTGGGGAGCCGCTCCCACCAATCGCAGGTAGACGCCGTCGACGTCGCCCAGCTCGATCGTCCGCCCCTCCGGGCTGACCGTGCACGACGTGCCGCTGGGATCGACACGCAGGTCGACGTGCCAGTTCGCCGCGTCGCGCTCGTCGAGGACCGTGAAGTCGACCCCGAGGTCGCGGGCGGCATCCATGGCCATCTGCACGGGGGCCTCGGAGCGGACCCCGACCAGCACGATCATGCGGGGACCTCCTGCCGGGCGTGACGGTGCGCGCGTTCGACGAGGTGGTCCGCGAGAGCCTCCCTGTGGTCGGACCTCGACAGTGTCGGCACCGCGTCCAGACCGACGCACACGAGTCTTCCCGTCGTCGTCTCGGCGAGCTGGACGTCGCACACGTCCAGCTCGCAGGCCTGCGCCAGGTCGCGGCACGCCCGACCGGTCGAGCCCGGCGCCCCGGTCACGGTGTCACCGGCGACCAGGACGTGGCAGCGTCCCGGTCGCAGAGGCTCGATGCGCAGCGCCGGCAGCCCGATCGGCGGCCCGGTTCCGGGCGCGGCGTACGCCAGTGACGCGGGAACGAAGCCGTCCGGCCACTCCAGGGCAACGTGGCCGGGCGATGCCGGACGGGAACGGCTGCCGCTCGAGGCGAGCTGCACCGCCGGGATGGCCAGGCCGACCTCGCGCGCCAGCGCGAGGACCGAGACGAGGTCTCGTGCCGGGCCGGCGAGTGCCGCCGGGCCCGCCCGGTTGACCACCCGGCTCCCCAAGCCGTGGAGCCAGCTGGCAAGGAGCGCCTCCAGCTCGACCCGTGCGTAGTCCCGGTCGGAGGCGTCGACGAACGGGGGTGGCGTGACGGTGACCAGCCGCGAGTAGACGCACCCGATCGTCCGGGCGGACAGCTCCGTGTCCCCGTCCAGCCACACGGCGTCGAGCCCGTCGGCGCGGGCCGGCCCGCACACCGGACGGTGAGCGAACCGTGCGCTGGTGGCGAGCCGGAGGTCGGTGACCAGGGCAGCCTCGACCCCGCGCTGGCCCAGGCTGGCGACCAGCCGTGACGCGGCACGGTCGTCAGCATGGGCGAGGACGAGGACCTTCACCATCTGCAGGTCACCCTGCCGGCGGCGTGTCGTAGGCGCGCTTGGCTGCCGCCGAACCGGATTCCATGGCCGCCCGCAGCTCCGCCGCGTCGGTCGGACCCTCGTCGTTGGTCGCGTCGTCGCCTGTCGAGAGGGTCGGCCGGTCGGAGCTTCCGATGAACGGCTCCGCCCCGGGCGGCAGCGAGCCGGTGTCGGCCTGGCCGCCTGCACCCTGGTCGGTGATCATGCTGGCGAGCGCGTCGACGGTGGCCTCCAGGGCCGCGACGCGTTCGTCGAGGTCTCCGGCCGCCGCGTCGGTGGCGGCCTGGCCGACATCGCCCCCGAACCACCTGCGTGGATCCGGCAGGTCGCGGAACTTGCCTCCCTCCCGCAGCTCCTTCGGGCTGACCTCCTTCGGGCTGAGCTCCTTGGGGCTGAGCTCCTTGGGGCTCACCTCCTTGCGGAATCCCTTCTGGTCACGCAGCCACTTGTCGCGGATCTCCTTGAGGACCTCCTTGCCCTCCTTGATCGGGGGCTTCACGAAGCAGCGAACTCCCATCCAGACGCGGACGGTCGGGGCGAGCGCCGGGATCTCGGTGACGCTGACGCACGTGTTGGCACCGGCGTAGGACTTGCTGTTCGGCGTCGAGGAGTCCGTGAAGGACGTGTTGCCGCTCGATCCCGGGTACGGGTCGCCGGCGTCACCCCGGTTCCGGTTGTTCTCCAGGTCCTTCTTGCCGTCCGCCTGCACGAGGGCCACCTTGTAGTGCGACTCGTCGCGGTTGGTCGCCACGGCGTCGTCGATGTGCCAGATCAGCAGTCCCTGTCCGGGCATGGACGCGTCGTACCCGGTCTGCAACCGGTTCTCGACCAGGAAGTACTCGTTGCCCGGAGCGCCGTCCTTCCAGAGCCGGTGGACGTTGCCGGAGGACTTCACGTCGGTCACGTTCACGTGGCCGTTGCTGGTCTGGGCGATGACGTTGGCCCACCCCTGGTTGGCCTTGCACCAGGCCGACGGGTGCACCGGACGGTCTCCCCCGAGGCCCCAGGAGCCCGCACCCATCAGGCACCAGTTGCCGATGCCTTCGGAGGTGTTGTCGGTGTCGTACAGGTCCGGCCACCCGAACAGGAGATGGCCGAGCTCGTGCGCGCAGACCCCGATCCTGGCGTCGTCCGGGATGGTCAGGTAGGGGAAGATCTTGGTTCCGTCCACGGTCCGTTCCGCGGGCAGGACCCACTTGTGGGACCAGATGTCGGCGGCGGCACCGGTCTGCTCGGCGCCGCGGCCTGCGTGCACGACGACGAACGCGTCGACGTACCCGTTGCCGTCGTTGTCGTACGGCGCGAACCCGACGTGGGGGTCTGCTGCGGTGACCGCGTCGTTCGCCATGGTCCTGGCGTTCGGCGCCGCCGCCTGGGTCCCGTTCTCCGCGCCGGCGTACGTCGCCACCGGCTGGGGAAGGCGGTACGGACCGACCACTTCGCCGTCGAGCGTGATCAGGCCCTTGCTTGCCTCGGTGTAGTACTCCTTGACGCTGCCGTGCGGCAGGACTCCGGTGGAGAAGAAGAGGTCGCGGAACCTCGCATCGGCGCCGTTGGGCATGGGGTGGTCGCTGAAGTCGACGAGGACGACGATGACGCGGACGGTGCCGCGCAACGGCGCCCGTTCGAGGGCAGCCGCGCGGGCGACCTCGAGCGTGGTTCCGACCGGGTAGTAGGTGCCGGGGTAGAGCAGACCGTCGTTGAATCCCGGGTGCCGCGGCTCGCTGTAGCGCAACAGCGGGGCAAGCATCTCACCGGCGTTCTCGCGGATCTCGTTGAATCGTTCGTTGAGCTGGTCCTTGAGCTCGGGGTCGGGCGCCACGACGCACAGGTCGGTCATCCGGTGTGCTCGAGCTTCGACGGTGGTGCCGGGCGTCGGCGCGCCCGGGCGGCGTTCGGTGGGGTGCCCCATGGTTCTTCCCCTTCCAAGGCGTGGGCAGCACGGCGGGGCGGCGAGGGTGGGCGAACCAGGACTCGCCGTCGTGAAGGATCCGAGACACCGGTCGCTTCGCTGCTCTGGCCCAACGCCACGAAGTCGAAAGGGACTCATTTCCTTGGTACCGCGCACACGTGGGGCCAACCATGGCGACAACGGGCCATGTTGAACGCACATCCCACGACCCAGAGCGCGCGGCACGGAGTCAAGATCGCGCGCCCCGCCGACCGCGGACGCACCTGCCCTAGCCGCAGGGCTTGCCGGTCGGGCTCGGCGACGGGCTCGGCGAGGGAGACGTCGAGGGCGAGGGGCTGGCCGAGGGGCTGCTCGACGGGCTGCTCGACGGGCTGGGGCTCGGTGAGGTCGACGGCGACTCCGAGGGCGACGGCGAGGCGCTCGGCGACCCCGTCGGAGACGGCGAGGTCGTCGGGGACGGGGACGGCGTGGCCGACGGCGAGGGCGTCGGCGAGGACGAGGCCGTGGGCGACGGACTGCAGGTGGGCGTCGCCGGCGAGGAGGGAAGCTGGGTCGGCGAGGACGGGGTGGACGTGCCGCCCGGCTCGCGGACCGGCGCCGCCGCGACCTTCCCGGTGCCGCTGCCGGCGGCCGTGCCGGCGCCCGGGTGACCGGAGGGCAGCCGGACGTTCGCGGCGGCGAGCCAGGCCGGGACGACGAAGCTGGCACCGGGCAGCACCAGGCCGGGGGCCGCACCGAGGGTGTCGTAGGCGTGCATCCACTTCAGGACGATCCGCAGGTAGGCGTGCGAGTGGTTGTAGGACAGGACCGCGGCCCGGACGTCGGCGGGCTTGCTGAGGTCGCGCCCGCCCTTGCAGAGGTAGGCGGCCGCGGAGCCGGCGGCGTCCTCGACGTCCTGCGGGTCGAGCACCCCGTCCATGTCGAGGTCCACGGCGAAGCGGATCCAGGTCGACGGCAGGAACTGCATCGGCCCCACCGCGCGGTCCCAGCGCTTGTGGCCGTCGAGCGTGCCGTCGTCCGTGTCGCGCACGGCCTTGAACTTCTTGCCGTCGAGGACCGGCCCGAGGATCCCGGGCACGGCGCGGTGCTTCGCGTCGATCCGGTGCCCGCGCAGGTTCCCGGACTCGACCTGACCGATCGCGGCGAGCAGCGAGACCGGGAGGCGGCAGTCACCGACCAGCCGGGAGGCATCGGTGTACGCCGCGAGCAGGACCTCGTCGATCACCAGGTCGCCGGACATCGCGCCCGCGGAGCTGACGTCGGTGGCGGAGACGGTCTGGTTGCTCCCGACCCGCAGCGGTTCCTGGTAGTCGGTACCGGAGACCTGCGGCGCCACGGGCGCGAGGTCGGCGTCCGCTGCCCCCCGGACCGCCCCGCCGACCTGCTCGCTCCCTGCGGTGACGAGCAGCAGGGCGCAGCACCACGCCGCGACCAGGACGTCCCACCGCCATCTCACCCCTCAACCTTGGGCCGAGCACCCCCGGGGTGGCAAGGGGATGACCGGGCTGTCATCCCCCGGTCACGCCCCCGTGGCCCCGTGTTGACGGGGGATCGCCCGCGAGCTGACCGGATCCGGTCAGCGGCCGGGAGCGGGGACGCCGCGACCCGAGAGCGCCGTGCCGCCGTCGACCTCCGACCGCCGACCGGGACGCGGGACGGCGGACAGCAGGAGCCGGGTGTAGGGATGTTCGGGCTCGCGGAGCAGCCGATCCGTCGCGCCACGCTCCACCACCTCGCCCGCGCGCATCACCAGCGTCTCGGCGCAGAGGTACCGCACGACGGCCAGGTCGTGGCTGATGAACACCAGTCCCACGCCGGTCTGCTCGCGGATGTCCGCGAGCAGGTTCAGCACCTGAGCCTGCACCGAGACGTCCAGCGCCGAGACCGCCTCGTCCAGCACCAGCACGTCGGGTTCGACCGCGAGCGCCCGGGCGATCGCCACCCGTTGCCGCTGTCCCCCGGAGAGCCGGCGGGGCAGGAGCGCGGCCTCACGTTCGCCGAGTCCGACCTGGGTCAGGAGCTCCAGGACCCGCGACCGCCGCTCGCTGCGCGTCAGCCGCGTGTGGAGGCGGACGGCCTGATCGACGGCGGCGCCCACCGGGACGCGCGGGTCGAGCGAGAGGTACGGGTCCTGGAACACGATCTGCAGGGCCCGGGCCCGGGCCAACCGCTCGCGCCGGCCGCGGGGCTGCGCCACCTGCTCCTGCCCGTGCACCAGGACGCGGCCGGCGTCGGGCGCCTCGAGCCCGACCAGCATCCGGGCGGTCGTCGACTTGCCAGACCCGGACTCCCCGACGATCCCGACCGAGCCTCCCTCCGGCAGCGTGAGGTCGACGCCGGCGACAGCCGTGACGGTCGACCCGTGGGTCCGGTAGGTCTTGCGGAGGTGCTGGACCTCCAGCAGCGGGGCGCTCACGACACGCACTCCGTCCGCAAGGCGTGACGGGGCGTCCGCGCCTCCAGCGGACGGGCGCACCGTACGCTCCGGACCCCGTCCGCCACCACCGGCGGCGCGAGCACACGGCACACCTCGTCCAGGACCCTGTCGCAGCGGGCGGCGAACACACACCCCGACGGGTCCTCGAGGAGGCTGAGCGGCACGCCCGGGATCGCCCGCAGCCGCGTGCCCCCGCCGTCGATCGCCGGCGTCGACGCCAGCAGCCCGGCCGTGTAGGGGTGGCGTGGCTGCTCGAAGAGGCCGAGCGCAGGTGCCTGCTCGACCACGCGACCGGCGTACATCACGTGGATGCGGTCGCAGACCGAGGCGGCGAGGTCGAGGTCGTGCGTGATGAACAGCATCCCCATGCCGCGCTCCCGCTGCAGCCGCCCGAGCAGCGCGACGATCTCGGCCTGGGTGGTGACGTCGAGCGCGGTCGTCGGCTCGTCGCAGAGCAGCAGCCGCGGGGATCCCATGAGGGCGCCGGCGATCATGACCCGCTGGAGCATGCCGCCCGAGAGCTCATGGGGGTACTGGCGCAGGTGCCGTCGCGGATCGGGCAGTCCCACCGCGTCGAGCAGCTCCAGCGCACGGGCCCGGGCGGCATCGAGGTCGCGTCGCCGACCGGTCAGGCGCGCCGACTCGGTGAGGTGGTCACCGATGCGCCGCATGGGGTTGATCCCGGCCCGTGGGTCCTGGAACACCATCGCCACCGACTCGGCGCGCAGCCGGCGTACGTCGGCGGCCGGAGCGCTGAGCACGTCGACGCCGTCGACCGTCACCCGCCCCTCCACCTCCGCCGTCGGAGGCAGCAGCCCCAGGGCGGCACGCGCGGTCACCGACTTCCCCGAGCCGGACTCGCCCACGAGCCCGACGATCTCGCCGGCGCCCACCTGCAGGTCCACGCCGGCGAGCACGGGCCTCCGCGCCACCTCCGGGAGACGGAGCCAGACGTCGGACATCTCCAGCAGCGGACCGCTCATGCGTCCCTCCTTGCAATCCGGTCGCCGAGCTCCTCGCCCAGCAGGTTGAAGGCGACCACGGTCACGATGACCGCCACCGAGGGCACGACGGCCGTCAGCGGCTGCCCGAGCAGCACCGCGCCGCGGCTCTCGTTGATCATGGCGCCCCAGTCGGAGGTGGGCGGCTGCACGCCGAGGCCCAGGAACGACAGTGCGGCGAGGTCCAGCAGCGCGTAGCCGAACAGGACGGTGGCCTGCGCAAGGACGACCGGGGCGATGTTCGGCAGCACGCGCCGCAGCGCGACGTCGACCGGGCCGAACCCCTGCACCGCGTACGCCGACACGTACGGCCGCGAGCGGGCCGACCGCACCAGGCCGCGCACCTGCCGGGCCACGAACGGCGTGTACGCGATGGACATCGCCATGACCGGCGCGGCGAGGCCCTTGCCGAACAGCGAGACGGCCAGGATCGCCAGCAGGAGGGCCGGGAACGCGAAGGCGATGTCGAGGACCCGGCTGAGGGTCGCGTCCAGCCAGCCGCCGCGCCAGCCGGCGACCATGCCGACCAGCACGCCCAGCACCGTCGACGTGACCACCACCAGGAGCGGCCCGACCAGGCTGGTCCGCGCGCCGTACAGCAGCCGCGACAGGGTGTCGCGCCCGACCTGGTCGGTCCCGAGCCAGTGCTCCGGGCTCGACGGCGCCAGGACGTTGCCCAGGTCGGTCGCGTCCGGGTCGTACGGTGCGAGCCACGGCGCGAACAGGCAGGCCGCGACGAACGCCACCAGGACCACGCCGGCGGCCAGGAGCACGGCGTCGCTCCGCAGCGAGCGGGGCAGGGACAGGCGGCCGGGCCGGACGACCGCGCCGAGCGCGCTCACCGGGCCGCCGTCCCGGCGATGGAGCGCGGGTCGATGACCGGCTGGAGCAGGTCGACCACGAGGTTCACCAGCACGAACGCGGACACCACGATCAGCACCACGGCCTGGACGACCGGGAAGTCCCCCTTGTCGACCGACTGGACGAGCAGCGACCCGAGGCCGCTGAGTCCGAACGCCGACTCGACGACGGCGCTGCTGACCAGCAGGCCGGCGACGAGGATCCCCGAGACGGTGGTGATCGGGCCCAGCGCGTTGCGCAGCACGTGGCGCCGCACGACGGTCCGCCGCGGGAGCCCGCGGCTGGTCGCCACCTCGACGTGCTCGCGGCCGAGCTCGTCGAGCATCGCCGACCGGGTGACCCTCGCGACCAGGGCGATGAACGTCAGTGCCAGCGCGATCGCCGGCAGCACCAGGTGGTAGACCCGGTCGGGCAGGCCCTCGCCGGCACCGAACGTCGGGAACCACCCGAGCCGGACCCCGAACACGGAGATCAGCAGGATTGCCGCGACGAACGACGGCGTGGCCGCCAGCAACGTCGTGGTGACCAGCAGCGCCCGGTCCGCTCGGCGGCCGGCGGTCAGCGCCCCCACGATCCCGGCGGCCAGCCCGGCCACCGTGATCAGCGCGGCGGACATGGCCATGAGCAGCAGGGTGGTGCCGAGCCGGCTGGCCACGATCGCGGAGACGTCGTCGCGGTACTGGAAGGACCGTCCGAGGTCGCCGTGCAGCACGCCGCCGAGCCAGTCGACGTACTGCCGCCAGAACGGCTGGTCGAGGCCGTACTGCGCCTCGACCGCCGCGATCGTCTCCGGCGACGGGCTCCGGCCCTGCACCAGGAAGTCCACCGGGTCCCCCGGCGCCACGTACAGCGAGGAGAAGACCAGGAACGACGACACCAGCAGGGTCACCACCACGGCCAGTCCCCGCCGCGCGACGTACCGGATCGCCGCGACCACCGACTCCGCGCGGGTCACAGCGAGGGCCACCAGGAGTCGTCGGTCCACAGGTCGAGCTCGCACTCCAGCGCGGCGCCGAGCCGGAAGACGGTCGGGTCGTCGTACGTGCGCCCGACGATCTGCATGCCCGTGGGCACGCCGTTCGGGGCGACCCCGGACGGGACCGCGAGCACGGGGACCCGGCCGACCACGTTGAACGGCATGGTCAGCAGGACGTCGGTCCAGGGGTAGGACTCGGAACCCACCGCGACGAGGTAGTCGACGCCCTCGGGCTCCGCGGGGATGGCCTGCGCCCCGACCGTCGGGCACAGCAGGGCGTGGTAGTGCTCGAGCACCTGTCCCAGCGGGCGGTAGAGCTCGGCCTCGCCCATCAGGCCGACGGCGTACGGCGCCGCCTCGGCCGCGCGCTCGGCGAAGGCCCGGGTGTAGGGCATGACCAGGTCGGCGTTGTCCCCGACGACCTCGTCGATGAACGGTCCCATCACCGCACCGAAGTGCGCCCAGGCGGTCTCGATCAGCTGCTCCCGGGTCCAGGGCAGGCTCACCTCGTCGACCGTGACGCCGACCGCGCGGAGCGCCTCGGCGGCCCGGTAGGTGTGGGCGGCGACCACCGGGTCGACGGGGTAGTCACCGAGGTCGACGCAGAGTGCCACCCGGAGCCCCTCGGCGGGCTCGGGCTGCAGCGGCAGCCGCACCTGTTCCCGCAACGAGGCCTGGTCCCACGGGTGCGCCCCCGAGAGCACGTTCTGCAGCAACGCGACGTCGGCGACGCTGCGGCCCATCGGCCCGTCCGCGCAGTAGGTGTCCTGGTTGAAGGGCGGCAGCCCGGGGACCCGCCCGAACGGGGGCTTGAAGCCGACCACGCCGCAGAAGGAGGCGGGGATGCGGATCGAGCCACCGATGTCGGAGCCGGTCGCGAGGATCGTCTGCCCGGCGGCCAGCGCCGCGCCGGAGCCTCCGGAGGACCCCCCGGGGGTGGCCTCGGTGTTCCACGGGTTGCGGGTCACCCCCCACAGCCGGCTGTGCGTGAACGGCGCGCAGGAGAACTCGGGCGTGGTCGAGCGCGCGTGGACGACGGCACCGGCGTCCCTGACCCGGTCGACCAGCGGGTGCGACACGTCGGACACCCGGCCCCTCTCGAGCAGGGAACCCTCCTCGATGGTGCGGCCGGCGATCGGCTGCTCCTCCTTGAGGACCAGCGGGATCCCCTCGAGGGGGCGCGGCTCCGGCCCGAGGCCGGCGTACCGCCGCTCGGCCTCGCGGGCCGACGCGTACGCCTCCTCGCGCATCTCCTCGGTGAGCGCGTTGACGATCGGCTCGGTCTTGTCGATCCGGGTGTTCACGGCGTCGAGCAGCTCCACGGGTGAGAGCTCGCGGCGCCGGAACAGGTCCCGTGCGCGGGTGGCGGTCAGGTGGTGCAGGTCCATCACTTGGCTCCGATCGTTGCGGCCAAGGGGTAGTAGAGGAAGGCGATCGAGGGCTGGACGCCGGTGATCCGGTCGCCGAGCCACATACTGGTGGGGGCGGTGTAGAGGGGCAGCCAAGGCAGCTCCTCCATGGCGATCCGGTCCGCCTCGGCCATGTCGTCGACGCGCTTGGGGTGGTCGACCTCGGCGTCCAGCGCCGCCAGCGCGGCCGTGTCGAACGCGGGGTCGGACCACGCGCCGTAGTTGCTGAACTGGCCGGTCCGCAGGACCCCGAAGAACTCCATCGGGTCCGCCAGCGAGGTGTACCAGTTGGTGAGGAACAGGTCGATCCCCTTGCGTGCCGCGGGGTCGCTGAACAGGGTCGTGTACTTGTCCGGCGAGATCGTCTCGATCTTCGGGTCGAGGCCGATGTCCCTGGCCGCCTGCGCGACGGCGGCGGTGATCACGTCGGCAGCCTGGAAGGCGGGCGTGGTGGCGATCACGATGCGCTGGCCGTCCACGCCGGCCTCCTTGGCCAGGGCCTTGGCCGCCTCGAGGTCGTGGTCGTACGTCGGCAGGGACTCGACGTGGTCCTGGACCTTCTCGTCGGGGACGCCGAGCCAGGTGTTGGCGGTGACCATCGACCGGGCGACGTCCGCCACGCCCTGCTCGCCGGCCTCGACGATCCCCTTGCGGTCGGTGGCCATCAGGAGGGCGCGGCGGACCCTCGTGTCCCCGAGGATCCCGGAGGTGTCGCTCACGATCTCGGAGGTGACCGAGGTGTTCTCGCCGTAGTAGAGGTCGCCGGCGTCGCTCGCGCGCAGCTGCGGGAACGCGTTCGCCGGAACCATCCAGCCCCCGTCGACCTGGCCGGACGCCCAGGCGTTGACGCGCGTGTTGGGGTCGGGAAGGAAGACGAACTCGACCTTGCCGGACCGGGCCCGGAGGTCGTCGTCCCAGTAGTCGTCGTACCGGCTGAGGGTGATCTTCTCGCCCTGCTGCCACGAGTCGAACTGGAACGGGCCGGTGCAGTTGACGCCGGACGAGGCGTTCCCGTAGTCCTTGCCCGCCGCGGCCAACGTCTTCGCCGACTCGATGGTCCCCGGGCTGACCGCCATGTACTGGTTGAACATCGAGTCCGGCTTCTTCAACCGCACGGTGACCTCGTGGTCCCCGGTCTTCTCGATCGACCTCACGTTGAGGAAGACCGGGCCCCCCAGAACGAGCCGACCGCCGGGTCCAGGTGCCGCTGGAGCGAGGCGACGACATCCTCGGGGGTCAGCGGCGAGCCGTCGTGGAAGGTGACGCCCTGGCGGATCGTGTAGACCCAGGTGGTCGGGTCCGGGTGCTCGTACTTCTCGGCCAGCCCGGGCTCGATCGAGAGGTCGGGGTTCCAGCGCAGCAGGCTCTCGCACACGTTGGCCAGCACCTGGTTGGGCGGGTAGTCGAAGGCGTAGGCGTAGTCGAGGGAGAACGGCTCCGCGTAGATCGACCACGTGAACGAGTCGAGGTCTCCCGAGGGCTTCGGGGTGGTCGTGGTGAGCTCGTAGGCGCTGCCTGCGTGCCCGGTCTCCGAGGAGTCGGCGGTGCCGCTGCAGGCGGCGGTCACCAGCCCGAGCGCCAGCAGGCCGGCGGCGGCAGCCGCCCGGCGGGGACCGGGTCGTCCGAGTCGTGGGTTCATGTCTGCTCCGGGGTCGTGGGGTCGGCGGGCCCGCGTGGGCTGCGTCACACCGTAGGTTTGGTCAACACTGGTGTCAACGGTGTTGACTACATCGTTGATGCCGGTCCAGAATCGCTCCAGGTCGCTGCCGTCCGCCGACCGTCTGGCACGATGCGGACGACCCCACGGAGCCGGGAGGACCATGAGCACCGCCGATGCCGACGGCACCCGCCGCAGGGCCCAGCTGACGCGCCCCGCGATCCTCGAGGCCGCCACCCGGCTGGCCGCGGAGGGTCGACCGCTCACGTTCCGGTCCCTGGGCACGGCGCTCGACGCCGACCCGACCGCGGTCTACCGGCACTTCCGCGACAAGGAGGACCTCGTCTGCGGCGTCCTCGACCGGCTCCTCGTCGAGGCCGAGGGACAGGTGGACCTGTCCGGGTCCTGGCGTGAGCAGATCCACCAGCTCGCGGAGCTGACCTGGGGGGTGTGCGCCCGGTACCCGTCGGTGTGCGCGGAGGTGCACGTCCTCACCACCGGCGGGCCCGGCGAGACGGCGTGCATGGAGCTCGTGCTCGAGCGGCTCCAGGACGCCGGGCTGGACCCGCAGGACGCGGTCCGCTTCTACGCGGTGGTGTCCAGCTTCATCGTCTCCGTCGGCTCGTCCGTCGCCGTGGAGCGCCTGCGCGTCGCGGCCGGGTCCCCGCGGACCTCGTGGACCGGCGAGCTCGGGAAGGTCGACGCACAGCAGTTCCCGGTCGTCGCCGGCCTGCGCGGCGACCTGATGGCGCTGGAGGACAGGGCGGTGCACCGGATGGGCATCGAGGTGATCCTGGATGCCGCGGCCGCAGCTGCCAGGCCATCGTCCAGCGGCAGGTCCTGACCGCGGCGCCCGGGCCCTACCCGGCGAGGGCCTCCGCGATCGGAGTCTCGCCGTTGTTGAACCGGATCGTCCGCCCGACCGTGCCGGGGTCCTCGAGGGTGGCGGCCACGACCAGCGCGACGTCCTCGCGGGTGACCGAGGACGAGGTCACGGTCGGGCCGGTCTCGATCCGGCCGGTGGCGGGATCGGTGGTGAGCCGGGACGGTCCGAGCACGGTCCAGTCGAGGTCGGTGCCGCGCAGGTGCTCGTCGGCGGCGGCCTTCGCCTCGGCGTAGGCGAAGAAGCCATCGTCCTCCGGGACGCCGTGGTCCGGCGACGCGCCGAAGTAGGACACCATCACGTAGCGCCGGATCCCGGCCTGGTCGGCGGCCGCCATCGACTCGACCGCGGCGTCCCTGTCGACGGCGTACGTGCGCTCCGGGTCGCCGCCGCCCGCGCCGGCCGACCACACGACGGCGTCGTGGCCGGCCAGCACCTCGGCCAGCTCGTCCACGTCGAGGCCCTCCACGTCCGCGACCACCGCCTCGGCACCCGTCGCCTCGACGTCGTCGCGGTGCGTGGGGTTGCGGACGATCGCGCTGACCTGGTGACCGCGCTCGGTCAGGATCCGGGCGAGGTGCAGGGCGACCTTGCCGTGGCCGCCGATGACGGCGATGCGGGACATGGGACCTCCTGGTGTGGGTTCAGCGTCGACCGTAACGGGTCGTTGGTCCCAGGCCCCGCGGCCCACCGGCCCTCCCCGCGAGGGTCCGCCCGGGCGACGCTGGAATGAACCCACGAACCTCGACAGAGAGACCGAAGGAGGTCGCCATGCGCACCGACGAGCAGTGGTACCCCGGTCATCTCCGCGACCTCGACGACAGCGAGTGCCGCGAGCTCCTGACCGAGAACCGGGTCGGCCGGGTGGCCTGGTGCGAGAACGGGATCCCGGCCATGGTGCCCGTCAACTACCGCTTCGACGGCGAGTACGTCGTGTTCCGCACGTCCGCGCACTCGCTGCTGGCCCGGCACTTTCGCGACGGGCCCAAGGCGTTCCAGATCGACGACCACGACGACTTCCAGCAGTCCGGCTGGAGCGTGCTGGTGCAGGGAGAGTCCGAGGTCCTCGAGTGGGACGAGCTCCCCGACCCCGCCGACCGCCCGCAACCGTGGATCGGGGGCAACCGGAACGTGCACATCCGGATTTCCGCGGAGCACATCTCCGGGCGTCGGGTGGTCCCGGCATGACCCGGCACGGTACAAGTGAGGCATGAGCATGATCCGGGTCTTCCTCCTCGACGACCACGAGGTTGTCCGCCGCGGCCTGCGCGAGCTCCTCGAGAGCGCCGGCGACATCGAGGTCGTCGGCGAGTCCGGCCTGGCCGCCGAGGCCACGGCCCGGATCCCGGCCCTCCGGCCCGACGTCGCGATCCTCGACGGGCGGCTGCCCGACGGCAGCGGCATCGACGTGTGCCGTGAGGTCCGCTCGGTGGACCCGACCATCAACGCGCTGATCCTCACGTCGTACGACGACGACGACGCGTTGTTCGCGGCGATCCTGGCCGGCGCCGCGGGCTACGTCCTCAAGCAGATCACCGGCCACGACCTGCTCGACACGGTGCGCCGGGTCGCCGCCGGGCAGCAGCTCATCGACCCGGCCCTGACCGCCCGGGTCCTGGAGCGCGTGCGCTCCGGCGAGCCCACGACGCCGGAGCTGGCCGACCTCACCGACCGCGAGCGCGAGATCCTCGGGCTCATCGCCGAGGGCCTGACCAACCGGCAGATCGGCGAACGCCTGTTCCTCGCCGAGAAGACCGTGAAGAACTACGTGTCGAGCCTGCTCGCGAAGCTCGGGCTCGAACGCCGTACCCAGGCCGCCGTCCTGGCCGCCAAGCTGCTCAAGTAGCCCTCGTCACACCAGACCGCCGCACGTCCTTGCTTGTGGGGACCAACGTCCTGCGCGGTCGCGACCGTCTCCCCTGCCCGCCGATCCCCCGCCAGAGAAGGCTGGAGCTGTCAGAACAAGGAACGACAGCGAAAGGCACCGAGATGGCCACCCTGCACCGCCACCACTCGCGTGACGCCGGCACCCCGGCGAACGCTCCTCAGGTCACCACCGACGTCGGCGCCGAGTCCGGCACCGTCCTCACCGCTGCGGGCGAGCAGCAGTCCCTCCGCGTGACCGGGTGGCTTGCCCGGTCCCTGGCGGTGCTGCGGATTGCCTTCGGGCTCACCTTCCTGTGGGCCTTCTTCGACAAGCTCTTCGCCCTCGGCTACCACACCGGCTACGACCAGGCCGGCAACCTCGACCGGTTCGGTGACGCCGCCTGGATCAACGGCGGCAGCCCGACCGAGGGGTTCTTGAAGTTCGGGGCCGACGGCCCGTTCAAGGACTTCTACAACGGGATCGCCGGAGACGCCTGGGCCGACTGGCTCTTCATGGCCGGCCTGCTCGGCATCGGGCTGGCCCTCACCCTCGGCATCGGCATGCGGGTCGCCGCCGCCACCGGCGCGCTGCTCTACGTGCTGATGTGGACCGTGGTCCTGCCCCCCGAGAACAACCCCGTCCTCGACGACCACCTGCTCGGTGCCATCTCCCTCGTGGTGCTGGCGCTGGCCCTGGCCGGCGACACCTGGGGCCTCGGGAAGCTCTGGGGCAGCGTGAAGATGGTCCGGCAGCACACCTGGCTCCGGTAACCATCGCCGCTGCGGGACCGCAGCACCTCCGCCCCGGTGGATCCCCCGTCCGCCGGGGCGGTCGCCTGTCAGGAGGACGCCGTGCCCTCGGTCGTCTCCACCGGCACCCGCCACTCCAGCCGGGTGCCGTGCGGCACCACCGGCTCGAGCCGCACCTCGCCGCCGGCGCCCTCGGCCCGGCGGCGCATGTTCGCCAGGCCGCTCTCGGTGCGCTCGGACGGCAGCCCCACCCCGTCGTCGGTCACCCGCAGCACGACGTGGGTGGTGTCCGCCTCGATCTCGACGACGACGCTGGAGGCTTGCGCGTGCCGGGCCGTGTTGGACAGCGCCTCGCGGAGCACGGTCAGCAGCTGCTCCGCGAGCATCGTGTCGGTCACCGTGTCGACCGGACCGTCGGCGCGGACGACGGGACTGAAGCCGAGCACCGCGCCGTACTCCGCGGCGAGGTTGTGCACCGACTGCCGCACGCTCTCCTGGCTGCGGCGGTTCAGCTCGAAGATCGTGGTGCGGATGTCGCGGATCGTGGTGTCGAGGTCCTCCACCGCCCGGTCGATCCGCTCCTCGGCGCCCGGCGTCGACACGGTCAGCCGCAGGCCCTGCAGGGAGAGGCCCGTGGCGAACAGCCGCTGGATGACCACGTCGTGGAGGTCGCGGGCGATCCGCTCACGGTCGGAGACGATCGCGAGCTCCTGCCGGTCCGCGAGCGCCTGGACCCGGTCGAGCGCCAGCGCTGCCTGGTCGGCGAACCGGGTGACCAGGTCGAGCTCGCCGGACAGCGACGGCGACAGCGCGTCGCGGGCATCCAGCACCACGATCAGCGCCAGGCCCGTGGACAGCCGGCCCGGCAGGGGCAGCACCAGCAGCACCCGCGACCGCTCCAGCGGCACCTGGTCCGGCTGCTCGCCGGCGGCCGCCTTCGCCACCACGTCGGCGTACTTCTCGGCCAGGGCGGGCAGGATCGCGGCGTCGCGCCCGTCCGCGATGAGCGTCTCGCAGTCCTCGCCGTCGGACTGCCGCACCACCCCCACCGCCGCCGACCGGGCCACGGCCCGGACCCCCGCGGCGACCTCGGCCAGCGCGTCGGACACCGCGACCGGTGGCTGCAGCGCGTCGGTCAGCCGGGCGGAGGCCTCCAGCCAGGTGCGCTGCCGCTCACTGAGCGCGTAGGCACGGGCGTTCTCGATCACGAACCCGGCCGCGCTCGCCAAGGCGTCGACCAGCACCTCGTCCTGCTCGGTGAACGCCTCACCGCCCTTCTTCTCGGTCAGGTAGAGGTTCCCGAACACGGTGCCGCGGATCCGGACCGGCACCCCGAGGAAGGTGGTCATCGGCGGGTGGTGCTCGGGGAAGCCGTACGACGCGGCGTGCTCCTGGAGACGGGGGAGTCGCAGCGGCACCGGGTGCTCGATCAGCTGGCCGAGGATCCCGCGCCCGCGCGGGAGGTCGCCGATCCGGGCCCGCAGGTCGTCGCCGATCCCGTGGGTGAGGAAGTCGGAGAGCTGGCCGTCGTCGCCGATCACGCCGAGCGCGCCGTACTGCGCGCCGGTGAGCTCGCACGCCGATACCACGATCCGGTCGAGGACGTGGTGCAGGTCGAGGTCGGAACCGATCGCCATGACCGCACGCAGCAGCACCCGCGAGGCGGGGGGAAGCCCCTCCACGTCCGGGGCGAGCGGCGTCGGCTCGGACTCGCTGGCCATGCGGCCATCCTGACATCCGGTGCAACGACGTCGCCCACCCGAATCAGGGGACGCCGGCCGCCACAGGGACCTACGCGGTCAGAGTGCGCGGCGGACCGGAAGCTCGTTGTCGTGGTTCCAGCCGGCGCCGATGCGGCGACCGGTGAGCTCGCGCCAGCGCAGCCGCACGTAGACCGGACGCATCCCGGCCGCCCACGGCCGGGGGTCCCAGAAGGCGCGGATCGACGCCAGCTCGGCGGGGTCGTCGACCACGCCGGCCCGCCCCCGCGCCACCACGCTCCAGCCGATCTGCCGCTCGTGGTCGGCGACGTCGATCTCGAACGCCATCAGGGCGCCCGGCGGCTGGCTGCCGAGCACGCTCCACGGGCTGGTCCGGAACACCACGGACTCGTCGAAGACGGCGTAGTTGACCGGGACGATGTGCGGGCCGTCCGGCGTGCTCACCGCGGCGCGGCCCAGGCCACCGGCGGAGAGCAGCTCGAGGCACTTGGCATAGCTGAGCTCGACGGGTTCGCGCATCACGACCGCCCGCTCTCGAGCGCCGAGAGCCGCTGCAGGAACTCGGTGTCGTCGATCTCGCCGGACGCCAGGCGCCGGCGCAGCAGCGCCTCGGCGTCGTCGACGTCCGGTCCGGCGCCGAGCTCACCGGCGGGGACCGCGTGGCCACGGACGAGCCGGGCCGGGAGTCCGCGCCGAGCAGCCAGCCAGCCGGCCGCGAACGCGGTGACCACGGTCAGCAGCCACACCAGGATCATCAGCGCGGTGACGGCAGAGCCGCCGTCCCCCATCGAGTCCATCATCGGAACACCTCCTTCACTCGAACCTAGGAAGCGGGGCTGCCCGGACCTAGGGCACAAGGTCCCGAGCCCGGGTGCGCTTGGTAACCGCGCGGCGGATCGGTCTGGTCGGGCAGGGTCGGCCCCCGCGTCGACGCGACCGGGCCCGGCGCGGACACGGCCGCCCGATTACCGGTGCCGAACCGGGGGCTGCCCCCTAGGATCGCGTGATGGAGGTCACACGCTTCAACGCGTTGCCGGTGGGAGCGGCACGCGAGGCGGTGGCCGGCTGCCTCGGCGTCCCCCGGTGGGTCGACGAGGTCGTCGACGGCCGCCCGTACGCCGACCCGGCCGACGCCCTGGCCCGCGGCCGGGAGTCGGCCCGCGCCCTGACCGACGACGAGCTGACCTCCGCGCTGACCCGCCACCCGCGGATCGGCGAGCGCCGCGAGGACGACGACGAGGAGGCCCGGATGTCGCGCTCGGAGCAGGCCGGGGTCGACCCGGCGGACGCGGCGCGGCTGCGCGCCGCCAACGCGGCCTACGAGCAGCGGTTCGGCCGGGTGTTCCTGGTCCGGGCGGCCGGCCGGTCGTCCGCCGAGATCCTCGCCGAGCTCGAGCGACGGCTCGGCAACGACGACGCGGCCGAGCGGGAGGAGACCGTCACCGCGCTGCGGGACATCGCCCTGCTCCGGCTGGAGGGGGTGCTCGCGTGAGCCAGGTGACCACGCACGTGCTCGACACAGCGGCGGGGCGTCCGGCAGCCGGGGTCGCGGTGACCCTGGAGCGCGACGACGGCACGGTGCTCGCGACCGGCGCCACCGACGCCGACGGCCGGGTCCGGGCGCTCGGGCCCGACCGCCTCGACCCCGCGACGTACCGGCTGCGCTTCGACACCGCGGCCTATCTCGGCACCCGGGCGTTCTTCCCCGAGGTGGTGATCGTGTTCCGGGTCGTCGGCGACGCCCACCACCACGTGCCGCTGCTGCTGAGCCCGTTCGGCTACTCGACGTACCGGGGCAGCTGATGGGGATCCGGCTCGGCGCCAACCACTACGGCAAGGCGGAGACCCGGGTCTTCCGGATCGTCCGCGACACCGCCCGGCACGTGGTGCGCGACCTCAACGTCTCGACGTCGCTGTGGGGGGACTTCGCCGACGCCCACGTGGCCGGCGACCAGGCCCACGTGCTGCCCACCGACACCCAGAAGAACACCGTGTTCGCCTTCGCCAAGCAGCCCGGCATCGGATCGCCCGAGGAGTTCGGGCTGCTGCTCGCCCGGCACTTCGTGGACGACGTGGCGCCGGTGGCTCGGGCCGAGGTGCGGGTCGAGGAGTTCACCTGGGAGCGGATCGACGACCACGACCACGGGTTCCGCCGCCGCGGCCCCGAGGTGCGCACCTGCACGGCCACGGTCGGGGACGGCGGCGCCGAGGTGGTCAGCGGGGTGCGGGACCTGGTGGTCCTGAAGTCGACCGGGTCGGAGTTCGCCGGGTTCCTGGTCGACGGGTTCACCACGCTCGCGCCCACGCGCGACCGGGTCCTGGCCACGTCGCTCACCGCCCGCTGGACGCACGAGACGGCCGACCGCGCCGACTGGGACGCGTCGTACGCCGCCGCCCGCGACGCCCTGCTGGAGCGGTTCACCGCCGTCCACTCGCTCGCGCTCCAGCAGTCGCTCTGGGAGATGGGCCGGGCGGTGCTCTCCGGTGACGACCGGATCGCGTCGGTCGACCTGGTGGCGCCGAACATCCACCACATCGGGGTCGACCTGGCGCCGTTCGGGCTGGAGAACCCGGGCGAGGTGTTCCACGTGACCGACCGCCCCTACGGCCTCATCGAGGTCACCGTCGAGCGGGACGGGGAGGGCGGCTGATGGAGTTCCTTTCCCCCGCCACCCTCGACGAGGCCCTGGCCGCCAAGGCCGCGCACCGCGACGCGGTGCCGATCATGGGCGGCACCGACGTCATGGTCGAGCTGAACTTCGACCGACGCCGCCCCGACGTGCTGCTCGACCTGACCCGGGTCACCGAGCTGCGCGAGTGGGACGTCGTGGACGGACACGTCCGGCTCGGCGCCGGCGTGACCTACGCCCGGGTGGTCGACGAGCTCGGCGGCCACCTGCCCGGCCTGGCCCTCGCCTCGCGCACCGTCGGCTCGCCGCAGATCCGCAACCGGGGCACCGTCGGCGGCAACCTCGGCGCCGCGTCCCCGGCCGGCGACGCGCACCCGCCGCTGCTCGCGGCGTTCGCCGAGGTGGAGCTGGCCTCCGCGGGCGGCGTACGCCGGGTTCCCGCGGCGGAGTTCTACACCGGCGTGAAGCGGCACGCGGGCGCCGACGACGAGCTGGTCACCGCGGTCTGGGTCCCGACCGCCACGGGGCCGCAGCAGTTCAGCAAGATCGGCACCCGCAACGCGATGGTGATCGCGGTCGCGGCGTTCGCGCTGGCGCTGCACCCCGAGGAGCGGCGGGTGGGCACCGGCATCGGGTCGGCCGCGCCGACGCCGCGCCGGGCCCGGGAGGCCGAGGACCTGCTGGCCGGCGAGCTGGACTGGGAGGGCCGCGGCGCGCTGCGCGAGACCGTGGCCGCGGAGTTCGGGCGGCTGGTCGCGGCCGCCGCGGACCCGATCGACGACGTACGCGGCACCGCGGCGTACCGCCGGCACGCGCTGGGCGTCATGGCCCGCCGCTGCCTGGGCTGGGCGTGGGCGGAGCAGCAGGACAGGCACCGGGAAGGGGGGCACTGATGCGGGTCACGGTCACCGTGAACGGCGAGCGCCGGACCGCGGACGACGTCTGGGAGGGCGAGAGCCTGCTGCACGTGCTGCGCGAGCGGCTCGGGCTGCCCGGGTCCAAGAACGCCTGCGAGCAGGGAGAGTGCGGCTCGTGCACGGTCTACCTCGACGGGGTCACCTGCTGCGCCTGCCTGGTGGCGGCCGGGCAGGCCGACGGTCGCGAGGTCACCACGGTGGAGTCGCTCGGCGACGCCGAGGCGCTGCACCCGCTGCAACGGGCGTTCGTCGACGCCGGTGCCGTGCAGTGCGGGTTCTGCACGCCCGGCCTGCTGGTCGCCGCGCACGACCTGCTCGCCCGCGACCCCGACCCGGAGGACTCCGACATCCGCGAGGCGCTGGCCGGGAACCTCTGCCGGTGCACCGGCTACGAGAAGATCATCGATGCCGTGCACCTGGCTGCGGAACGGATGGCTGCGCCGGCGGACGGGGGTGCCCGATGACCCGGACCGTGCTGGACGGCTGCGCCGTGGTCACCATGGACGACGCCCGCACCGAGCACGCCGCCGGGCACGTCGTGCTCGCCGGCAACCGCGTCGAGTCCGTCGGCGACGGCCCGGCGCCCGCCGATCTCCCGGACGCGACGTACGTCGACGCGCGGGGGTGCCTGGCTACCCCCGGCCTGGTCAACACCCACCACCACCTCTACCAGTGGCTGACCCGCGGGCTGGCCGTCGACCACACGCTGTTCCAGTGGCTGACCACGCTCTACCCGATCTGGGCCTGCCTCGACGAGGACACCGTCCGCACCGGCGCCAGGGGCGCGCTGTCCCAGCTCGCGCTGACCGGCTGCTCGACCACGATGGACCACCACTACGTCTTCCCGGCCGACGGCGGTGACCTGCTCGGCGCCGAGGTCGAGGCCGCCCGCACCGTCGGCCTGCGGTTCCTCGCCACCCGCGGCTCCATGGACCTCGGCCGCAGCCGCGGCGGCCTGCCGCCGGACCACGTGGTCGAGGAGATCGACGCGATCCTCGACGCCACCGAGGCCGCGATCGACCGGCACCACGACCGCTCGCCCGACGCGATGCTGCGGATCGGGGTAGCGCCCTGCTCCCCGTTCTCGGTCACCGGCGAGCTGATGGAGGAGGCCGCCGACCTGGCCCGCGACCGCGGGGTCCGGCTGCACACCCACCTCGCCGAGACCACCGACGAGGAGGACTTCTGCCGAGAGCACTTCGGCTGCTCCCCCGTCGAGTACGTCGAGCGGCTGGGCTGGCTGGGCGAGGACGTCTGGCTGGCCCACGGCGTCCACCTCGGCGACGACGCGATCAAGGCGCTGGCCCGCACCGGCACCGGCGTCGCCCACTGCCCGTCGTCCAACGCCCGCCTCGGCGCCGGGATCTGCCGCACCCACGACCTCGTCGACGCGCAGGTCCCGGTCGGGCTCGGCGTCGACGGGGCGGCCTCCAACGAGGCGGCCTCGCTGGTCGAGGAGGTCCGGCACGCGGTGCTGTTCGCCCGCGCCGCCGGCGGCCCGCAGGCGCTGACGGTCCGGGCCGGGCTGGAGCTGGCCACCATCGGCGGCGCGCGGGTGCTCGGCTGGGACGACCGGATCGGCTCCCTGCAGCCGGGCAAGCAGGCCGACGTCGCGCTCTGGCGGCTGGACGGGGCCGCGCACGCCGGCATCGCCGACCCGGTCGCCGCCCTGGTGCTGGGCTCGCCGCCGCCGCTGGAGCTGCTGCTGGTCGACGGGCGCGCGGTGGTGCGCGAGGGCCGGATGGTGACCGTCGACGAGGAGGGGCTGGCGCACGACGTACGCACCGCGTCGGCGACGCTGCTGGAGCGAGCGGAGGCGCGATGACGGACACGACCAGTGGTTTCGGGACGGGTTTCGAGACGCTCGCTGGCGCTCGCTCCTCGACCACCGAGGGTGGGGTCGGGACGTCGCCGGAGCGCCCGGACGGGGTGCTCAAGGTGACCGGCGACTTCGCCTACGCCAGCGACCTGTGGCGCGACGACATGCTCTGGGGCGTCACCCTGCGCAGCCCGCACCCGCACGCCCGGATCCGCGGCATCGACCTGACCGAGGCGCTCACCCTGCCCGGCGTGTTCGCGGTGCTCACCCACGAGGACGTGCCCGGACGGAAGACCTACGGCCTCGAGCACCAGGACCAGCCGGTGCTGGCGATCGACACGGTGCGCTACCAGGGCGAGCCGGTCGCGCTGGTGGCCGCCGACCACCCCGAGGTCGCCCGGCGCGCGGCCGCCCGGATCGCGGTCGACTACGAGCTGCTGGAGCCGGTGACCGACGCGGTCGCGGCGCTGGCGCCCGAGAGCCCGCAGGTGCACGCCGCCGGCAACCTGGTCCGGCACGTGAAGGTACGCCGCGGCGACCGGACGGTGCGCGGCGAGGTCGTGGTCTCCGGCGACTACGAGGTCGGCATGCAGGACCAGGCGTTCCTCGGCCCGGAGTCCGGGCTGGCGGTCCCCGACGGCCTCGGCGGCGTCGACCTGCTGGTCGCCACCCAGTGGCTGCACGTCGACCAGCGCCAGGTGTGCTCGGCGCTCGGCCTGCGCCCCGACCAGGTCCGCCTCCAGCTGGCCGGGGTCGGCGGCGCGTTCGGCGGCCGCGAGGACCTCTCCATGCACGTGCACGGCTGCCTGCTCGCGCTGCACACCGGCAAGCCGGTGAAGATGGTCTACAACCGCGAGGAGTCCTTCTTCGGGCACGTGCACCGGCACCCCGCCCGGATGCACTACGAGTACGGCGCCGACCGCGACGGCCGGCTCGTCCACGCCACGGTGACCATCCACCTCGACGGCGGCGCCTACGCGTCGAGCACCCCGGCCGTGGTCGGCAACGCCGGCACCATGGGACTCGGCCCCTACGAGATCCCGAACGTCGAGGTCGACTGCTTCGGCGCCTACACCAACAATCCACCCTGCGGAGCGATGCGCGGCTTCGGCTCTGTCCAGGCGGCGTTTGCGATCGAGGCCGTGATGGACCGGCTCGCCGACGCGGTCGGGCTCGACCCGGTCGAGATCCGGGTCCGCAACGGCTTCCACGAGGGGTCGGTGGCCCCGACCGGACAGGTCGTCGACAGCGCGGCCCCGGTGGCCGAGCTGATGCAGCGCCTGCAGGCGATGCCGCTGCCCCCGGGCGGCGCCGAGCTCGACCTGCGCCGACTGCCGGGCGGCGTCTCCAACACCACCCACGGCGAGGGCGTGCGCCGCGGCGTCGGCTACGCAGTGGCCTACAAGAACGTCGGGTTCTCTGAGGGCTTCGACGACTACTCCACCGCCCGGGTCCGGCTGTTCGCCGCCGGCGGGGTGCCGATGGTCACCGTGCACACCGCGGCCGCCGAGGTCGGCCAGGGCCTGGTCACGGTCGAGCAGCAGATCGCCCGCACCGAGCTCGGCGTCGACGTCGTGGTGCTGGCCGCCAAGGACACCCAGGTCGGGTCGGCCGGCTCCAGCTCGGCGTCCCGCCAGACCTACGTGACCGGGGGCGCGGTCAAGGCCGCGTGCGAGAGCGTCCGCCGGCTGACCCTGACGATGGCGGCGACCCGGCTGGGCCGCGACGTCGACGACCTGCGGCTCGAGCACGGCGACGTGGTCGACCGCACCGGCGGCACCGTGGTCGCGCTCGCCGACCTGCTGGGGGACGCCGCCGTCGAGGACACCGTCGAGTGGCGGCACCGGACGACGTACCCGATCGACCCGGAGACCGGGCAGGGCGACGCCCACGTGCAGTACGCCTTCGCCGCGCACCGCGCCGTCGTCGACGTCGACGTGGAGCTCGGGCTGGTCAAGGTGGTCGAGCTCGCCTGCACCCAGGACGTCGGCAAGGCGGTCAACCCGCAGGCCGTGGTCGGGCAGATCCAGGGCGGCAGCACCCAGGGGCTCGGGCTGGCGCTGATGGAGGAGATCCAGGTGGTCGACGGCAAGGTCACCAACCCGTCGTTCACCGACTACCTCATCCCGACCATCCTCGACGTGCCCCCGATGCCGATCGAGGTCCTCGAGTACGCCGACCCCCACGCGCCGTACGGCGTGCGCGGGGTGGGCGAGGCACCGACGATCTCCTCCGGCCCGGCGGTCCTCGCCGCGGTCCGGGCGGCCACCGGGATCGACGTACGCCGGGTCCCGGTGCGGCCCGAGGACCTGACGGGGACGCGATGATCACCCCATCCGAATGCTCGCGTCGCTCCGCTTCGAACGGGGGCCCCGATTGAACACCATCCTCAGCGACGAGGCGGTCGCGTTCGTCGCCGACCTCGAGCGCCGGTTCGGCGGCCGCCGCCGCGAGCTCCTCGACGCCCGCCGGAAGGCCGGCCCGCCGCGCGACTTCCCGGTCGAGACCGCCGAGGTCCGCGTCGCCGACTGGCAGGTGGCCCCGGCACCCCCGGCGCTGCGGGACCGGCGGGTCGAGATCACCGGCCCGACCCAGCCGAAGATGGCCGTCAACGCCCTCAACTCCGGCGCCAGGGTCTGGCTGGCTGACCTGGAGGACGCCAACACCCCGCACTGGCCCAACGTGCTCGAGGGACAGCAGGTCCTGTCCGACGTCGCGCGGCACCGGCTCGAGCACACCTCCCCGGAGGGGAAGCACTACGCGCTCCACGACGGGCCGCTCGCCGTACCCGTGGTCCGGCCGCGCGGCTGGCACCTCGACGAGAAGCACCTCCCCGTCGACGGCCGACCGATGACGGGCGCGCTGTTCGACTTCGGCATGCACTTCTTCCACAACGCCGCCGAGCTGGTCGAGCGCGGCGAGGGGCCGTTCTACTACCTGCCGAAGATGCAGTCCCACCTCGAGGCACGGCTCTGGAACGACGTGTTCACGCACGCCCAGCAGGCGCTGGGCATCCCGCACGGCACCGTCCGGGCCACGGTGCTGATCGAGACCGTCAACGCGGCGTTCGAGATGGACGAGATCCTCTTCGAGCTGCGCGACCACGCCTCCGGGCTCAACGCCGGACGCTGGGACTACCTGTTCAGCATGATCAAGAGCTTCCGCGACGCCGGGCCGGAGTTCGTGCTGCCGGACCGGGCCGCGGTCACCATGACCACGCCGTTCATGAAGGCCTACAGCGACCTGCTGGTCGCGACCTGCCACCGCCGCGGCGCGTTCGCGATGGGCGGGATGGCCGCGTTCATCCCGACGAAGGACCCGGTCACCAACGAGGCCGCGCTGGCGAAGGTGCGCGCGGACAAGGAGCGCGAGGCCACCGCCGGGTACGACGGCTCGTGGGTCGCCCACCCCGGCCTGGTGGGGATCTGCGCCGAGGAGTTCGGCTCGGTCCTCGGTGACCGGCCCAACCAGCTCGACCGGCAGGTGCCCGCGACCGTGACCGCCGCCGACCTGCTCGACGTCGCCTCGGCCGGCGGCGCGGTCACCGAGGCCGGGGTCCGCGGCAACGTGTCGGTCTCGCTGCGCTACCTCCTCGCCTGGCTGTCCGGCAACGGCGCCGCCGCGATCGACAACCTCATGGAGGACGCCGCCACCGTGGAGATCTCCCGCAGCCAGCTCTGGCAGTGGATCCGGCACGGCACCACCACCGACTCCGGTGTGGTGGTCGACCGGCATCTCGTCGAGGGCGTGCTGGCCGAGGAGCACGCCCGGCTCGCGGCCGCCCTCGACGACGCCGCCCGGACCCGGCTGGACCAGGCCCGCGACCTCTTCGGCCGGGTCGCGCTGGCCGAGGACTACCTCGACTTCCTCACCGTCCCCGCCTACGAGGAGTACGTCGCGTGACCAGACCCCGCCTCCGGTCCGAGGACCTGGCGCTGGTCGACGCGGTGCTGGCCGGGGCCGACCAGGAGCTGGCCGTCCGCCATCCCGGGCAGCCGGGCACCCGCCAGCCGGTGCACACCGTCTACGTCCCCGCCGACCGGGTCACCGCCGACCTGCCGGCCCGCTGGGGTGCCGCGGCGCAGGACGCCCTGGACGAGCACGCGCCCGACCCGGACGCGATGGCCGGCGTCGTCGGCGCCGACCCGGCCGCGGTCGCCGACGCCTGGCCGCTGGTGCTGGCCAAGCTGGAGGCCGAGCCGGTCGAGGACCTGCGCATCGACCTGGAGGACGGCTACCGCGGCACTGACGAGGACGGCGACGCCGCCGGTGCCGTCGGCGAGACCGCCCGGGCCGCGGTCGGCGGCACCGCGCCGGCGTACTGGGGGCTGCGGTTCAAGTGCCTCGAGGCGCCGACCAGGGCCCGCGGGCTGCGCACGCTCGACCTCGCGCTGGGTGCCGCGCTGGAGGCCGGGCCGCTGCCGGCCGGGTTCCGGCTGACCCTGCCCAAGGTCACCTCCGTGGAGCAGGTGACCGCGATGGTGCTGGTCTGCGAGCGGCTCGAGGCGGCGTACGCCCTGCCCGCCGGGCGGCTCGGCTTCGAGGTCCAGGTCGAGACCCCGCAGGCGGTGCTCGGCGCCGACGGCACCGCGACGGTGGCCCGGATCGTGCACGCCGCCGAGGGCCGGTGCACCGGCCTGCACTTCGGCACCTACGACTACACCGCCGCGCTCGGCATCGCCGCCGGCCAGCAGGCCCTCGACCACCCGGTCGCCGACCACGCCAAGCAGGTGATGATGCTGGCCGCCGCCGGCACCAGCGTCCCGGTCGTCGACGGCTCCACGAACCTGCTGCCGGCGGGCACACCGGGGCAGGTGCGGGCCGGCTGGGCGACCCACTTCCGGCTGGTCTCGCGGGCCCTGCACGGCGGGCTGTGGCAGGGCTGGGACCTGCACCCCGCGCAGCTGCCCACCCGCTACCTGGCGACGTTCCTGTTCTTCCGGGCGGGGCGCGATGCCGCGGTGGCGCGGCTGGCGGACTACCTCGGCGGCACCGGCTCCGCGGTCCTCGACGAGCCGGCCACGGTCCGGGCGCTGGCCGGGTTCCTGGCCCGCGGGCTGCGCTGCGGCGCGCTCACCGCCGACGAGGTGGCCGCGGCCACGACCCCGGAGCGCCTCGACGAGCTGACCCGGCTGCGGGGCTGAGGGTGGCCGCCGAGCTCGCGATCGAGGGGGAGGTGCTGGTCGACGGCGCGGTCCAGCCGGCGGTGGTCACGGTCGTCGCCGGACGGGTCGCCGACGTCCTCGCTGCCGGTACGCCGGTCGAGGCGGCGCAGCGGGTCGTGCTGGCCGCCGACGAGGTGCTGCTCCCGGGGCTGGTGGACTCCCACGTGCACGTCAACGAGCCCGGTCGGACCGCCTGGGAGGGCTTCGCCACCGCGACCCGGGCCGCGGCCGCCGGTGGGGTCACCACGATCGTGGACATGCCGCTGAACTCGATCCCGGCCACCACCGACGTGGCCGCCCTGCAGGCCAAGCGGCGCGCCGCGGCCGGCCAGTGCCACGTCGACGTGGCGTTCTGGGGCGGCGCGGTGCCGGCCTCGCTCGGCCGGCTCGTCGAGCTGCACGAGGCGGGCGTGCAGGGCTTCAAGTGCTTCCTCGTCGACAGCGGCGTGCCCGAGTTCCCGCCGTTGTCGTGGGAGCAGCTCGACGCGGCGCTGGCCGAGGTGGCCGCGTTCGACGGACTGATGGTCGTGCACGCGGAGGACGCCGAGGTGCTGGCCGAGGCACCCGGGTGCGCCGGCCCGTCGTACGCCTCGTTCGTCGCCTCCCGCCCGGCCGAGGCCGAGCAGGCCGCGGTCACCGGGCTCCTGCTGGCGGCAGGCCGGCACGACACCCGGGTGCACGTGCTCCACCTCTCGAGCGCGGCCGCGGTGCCGCGGCTGCGCCGCGCCCGGCGGGCCGGGATCCGGGTGAGCGTCGAGACCTGCCCGCACTACCTCACCCTGAGCGCCGACCGGATCGCCGACGGCCGCACCGAGTTCAAGTGCTGCCCACCGATCCGCGACACCGCCAACCAGGACCGGCTGTGGGACGCCCTGGCCGAGGGCGTCATCGACTGCGTGGTCTCCGACCACTCGCCGTCGACGCCCGACCTCAAGCGCCTCGACACCGGTGACTTCGACGCCGCGTGGGGCGGGATCGCGTCGGTCCAGCTCGGGCTGCCGGCGATGTGGACCGCGGCCCGCGCCCGGGGCGTGCCGCTCACCGACGTGGTCCGGTGGATGTCCGAGGCACCGGCCGCCGTCGCCGGGTTGCCGCAGAAGGGGGCGATCGCGCCGGGCAACGACGCCGACCTGGTGGTGTTCGCCCGCGACGAGGCGTTCGTCGTCGACCCGGCCCGGCTGCAGCACCGGCACCCGCTCACGCCGTACGCCGGGCAGGAGCTGACCGGCGCCGTGCGCCGGGTCTGGCTCGGCGGGCAGACCGTGGTGGCGGGCGGCGAGCCGGTCGGGCCTCCGACCGGGCGACTGCTGAGGAGGCAGCCATGACCGACTTCCGGGGCCTCACCGACCTGGCCTCGCGCGCGTTCGGTGGCAGCGTGGTGGCCGCGAACGACGAGTTCTTCGCGCCGCGCGAGAACCTCGTCCGGCCGGAGCCGCCGCAGGCGGTGCACACGTTCGGCCACAAGGGCAAGGAGTACGACGGCTGGGAGACCCGGCGCCGTCGGGAGCCAGGCTCGGACTGGGCGGTGGTCCGGCTCGGCGAGCCCGGCGTGGTCCGCGGGGTGGTGGTGGACACCGCGTTCTTCACCGGCAACTACCCGCCCGAGGTGTCCGTCGAGGCCGCGGTCGTGGACGGCTACCCCGCCGCCGACGAGCTGCCGGCCCTCACCTGGACGACGCTGGTCGAGCGGTCCGCCGCCCTCGGCGACACCGCGAACGCCTATCCGGTGGCCGACGACCGGGTCTGGACCCACGTCCGGCTGACCATCCACCCCGACGGCGGCGTGGCCCGGTTCCGGGTGCACGGCGAGGCACGCCCGGACCCGCGGTTCGCCGGCGGCACGGACCTCGCCGCACGCGAGAACGGCGGCAGCCTGGTGGCGTGCTCCGACGCCTTCTACGGCTCGGCGGCCCGGCTCATCGAACCGGGCCGGGCGCGGCACATGGGCGAGGGCTGGGAGAACGCCCGGCGCCGCGACGGCGGCAACGACTGGGCGCTGTTCCGGCTCGGGCTGCCCGGCCTGGTGCGCCACGTCGAGCTCGACACGTCGTACTTCCTGGGCAACGCGCCCGGCGAGTTCCGGCTGTCCGGCTGCTCGGCCGCGGGAGCGGACCTCGACGACCCGGCCGAGGCGTTCGACGAGGTGGCGTGGTTCGACCTGGTCCCCCGCCGGCCGGCGCGGCCGGACACCCGGCACCGGTTCCTGGTCGCGGAGCACCGGACCGTCACCCACGTCCGGGTCGACGTCTACCCCGACGGCGGGATGGCCCGGCTCCGGGTCTGGGGGGACCCGGTCCCCGCTCCCTAGACTCCGGGCCATGAACACCCCAGTGAGCGACCTGCGCCACGGGATCATCCCGATGTCCGGCCGCGACCCCGACGAGCACCACCGGGCGGCCACGCCGCTGGAGCTGATGTTCGACCTGACCTTCGTGGTCGCGTTCGGGATCGCCGCCGACGAGCTCGCCCACTACCTCGCCGAGGACCAGGTCCGGGTCGGGGTGGTCGGCTTCTGCTTCGCCACCTTCGGCATCACCTGGGCCTGGATCAACTTCTCCTGGTACTCCTCCGCCTACGACACCGACGACTGGGCGCACCGGCTCAGCACGATGGTGCAGATGCTCGGCGTCCTCGTGTTCGCGCTCGGGCTCTCCGACATGTTCGCCTCGCTCGACGGTGCCGCCCACGTTGACAACGGGGTGATGGTCCTGGGCTACGTCGTGATGCGCGTGGCGATGACCTTCCAGTGGCTCCGGGCGGCGCGCCAGGACCCCGACCGCCGGACCGTCTGCCTGACGTACGTCGGCTACGTGCTGGTCGCGCAGGTCGGCTGGATCGCGCTGCTGGTCGCGAAGACCGGCGTGCTCACCATGTTCCTGTGGGCCGGTCTGCTGATCCTGGTGGAGATGGCCGGGCCGTTCGTCGCCGAGCACCGGGGCACCGGGACGCCGTGGCACGCGCACCACATCGCCGAGCGCTACGGCCTGTGGTCATCATCGCGCTCGGCGAGGGGATGATCGGCACGATGGCCTCGATGAGCGCGATCGTCGGACCGCACGGCGAGGGCTGGTCGGTCGACTTCGTGCTGGTCGGCCTGGCCGGAGTGGTCCTGGTCTTCGGGCTCTGGTGGACCTACTTCGTGATCCCGCACGGGACGATCCTGAGCCGACGCCGCGAGCGCGGCTTCGGCTGGGGCTACGGCCACATCCCGCTGTTCGGGGCGGTGGTCGCGGTGGGCGCCGGGCTGCACGTCGCGGCGTACTACCTCGAGCACCACTCCGAGCTCGGCACCTTCGGCACGACGATGAGCGTGACGATCCCGGTGGGGATCTACGTGGCCCTGCTCTACCTGCTCTACGCCCACCTCTCGCACAGCTACGACCCGTTCCACTGGGTGCTGCTCGCCGGTTCGGGGGTGCTGCTTGCGGCGGCCGTCCTGCTCGCCTCCGCCGGCGCGTCGCTCGCGGTCAGCCTGGTCGTGCTCTCGCTCGTCCCGTGGGTGACCGTGGCCGGCTACGAGCTGGTCGGGCACCGCCACAACGCCGAGGTCGTGGCCGCCCTGTGACGACGGCACGCACGGTCCCGGTCACCACGGAGATGGACGGCGACGAGCTCGACGCCGAGGACGCCTGGCGGATGGTGCGCCGGCACGGCGTGCGCCGGATCGCGGTCGACTCGTTCGTGCGCTTCCGGTACGGCGACGGGTTCACCAACAGCCGCGCCCTGGCTCTCCAGGCCTGCCTGGCGGTGGTGCCGTTCCTGCTCGCGCTGACCGGCCTGGCCGCCGACCTCGACCAGGAGCGGCCGTCCCGGGTGGTGGCGCAGACCATCGAGGCGGTCTCCCCCGGCAGCAGCGGGCAGGACGCGCTGGCCGGTGCCGTCACCGGTGAGGACACCAGCGAGGAGGCCGGCGAGCTGGCGCTGGCGCTCGGCCTCGGCTTTGCCCTGCTGTCGATGACCACGGCGATGGCGCAGGTCGAGCGCGGCAGCAACCGGATCTACGGCATCCGGCGGGACCGGAGGGCGGTCGCGAAGTACGGCCGCGCCGCCGTGCTGACCGCGGTGCTCGCCGCCCCGGTCGGCATCGGGTTCCTGGTGGTGGTCGCCGGCGGCGCGTTCGGGGACGCGATGGCGCGCTACTACGGCTGGTCCGAGGGGATGGTCGACGCCTGGGACGTCGTGCGCTGGCCGATCGGGCTGGCGCTGCTGGTGTTCGCGATCGCAGTGCTGCTCGACCACGCCCCGCGGCGCACCCAGCCGGCCCTGTCCTGGCTCGCACTGGGGTCCGGCATCGCGGTGACCGCGAGCATGCTCGCCACCGCCGGGCTCGCGGCGTACGTGAAGCTGAGCGGGTCGTTCGGCGACGTCTACGGCCCGCTGGCCGGGGTGTTCGCGCTGCTGCTGTGGTCGCTGCTGTCGGCGATCTCGTTCTTCTACGGCGTCGCGGTCTGCGCGCAGCTCGAGGCGCTGCGGGCCGGCGAGGGCGACCCGGTGTACGCCGACCCCGGGCGTCCGCACGGCCGGGTGGTGTCCGGCTGACCCACGACGACCGGAACCGTGCTTGGATCGGCACATGGGCAGGAGGTCCGACCGGCGCAAGGTGCTGCGGCTGCGCGGTGACGCGGCGACCGCGCGACCCGACACGCTGGCCGTCGAGGAGCCGCTGGAGATCCGGGTCGACGGCACCGCGGTCGCGGTGACCATGCGCACCCCCGGCGACGACGTCGAGCTGGCCGCCGGGTTCCTGGTCTCCGAGGGCGTGGTCGGCGCCGCCGACGACGTCGTCGCGATCCGCTTCTGCGACGACGGCCGGCCGGACCCGACGCACAACGTCCTCGACGTGACCCTGGCACCACATGTCGCGGTCCCCGACTTCGCACGCAGCTTCTACACCTCGAGCTCGTGCGGGGTGTGCGGCAAGGACAGCCTCGACGCCGTCCGCACGACGGCTCGCTGGTCGGTCGCCGACGACGCCGTGCGGGTGCCGGCGACGCTGCTGGCCGCGCTCCCCGACCGGCTCCGTGACGCCCAGGCGGTGTTCGAGCGCACCGGCGGCCTGCACGCGGCCGGGCTGTTCACCGCGGCCGGCGAGGTGCTGTGCGTCCGCGAGGACGTGGGCCGGCACAACGCCGTCGACAAGGTGGTCGGCTGGGCGCTGGCGGAGGGCCGGCTGCCGCTGGCCGGGACGCTGCTGCAGGTCAGTGGGCGCACGTCGTTCGAGCTGGTGCAGAAGGCCTGGATGGCCGGGGTGCCGGTGCTCTCCGCGGTCTCCGCCCCCTCGACGCTGGCCGTGGACCTGGCCGAGGAGGCGGGCATGACGCTCGCCGGGTTCGTCCGCGACGGCGGGATGAACGTCTATGCCGGCGCGCACCGGGTCGCGGTGGCCGCTCCTGCCGCTGGATAGGTTGGGCGGCATGGACGCCACGGCCTGGAACCAGCGGTACGCCGACAAGGAGCTCGTCTGGTCGGCGACGCCCAACCAGTTCGTCGCCGCCGAGCTCGCCGACCTGGCGCCGGGTCGGGCGCTCGACCTGGCCGCCGGTGAGGGTCGCAACGCGCTCTGGCTGGCCTCGCTCGGCTGGGACGTCACGGCGGTCGACTTCGCCCAGGCCGGGCTGGACAAGGGGCGGGCCGTCGAGAGCTCGCTGGCCAGCGACCACCGGGTCACCTGGGTGTGCGCCGACGTGCTCACCTGGGAGCCGGACGGCCCCTACGACCTGGTCGTGCTCGCCTACCTCCAGCTCCCCGCCGACGAGCGCAGGACCGCCGTACGCCGGGCGGTGGGGGCGCTGCGCCGGGGCGGCACGTTCTTCCTGGTCGCCCACGACACCTCCAACCTCACCGAGGGCACCGGCGGACCGCAGGACGCCTCGGTGCTGATGACCGCCGAGGACGTGCTCGGCGACCTTGCCGACCACGACGTCGAGGTGGTCACCGCGGGCCGGTTCGGGCGCGCGGTCGCCGGCGCGGGCGAGACGCTGACCGCTTGGGACGCGGTGGTGCGGGCGGTCCGCCGAGGCTGAGCGAACCCCGGGTCGGGCGCCCGCCCCGGCGCTACGATCCCCTCGTGACTCCCACGCAGCTGAGGGCATTCGCCTGCGTGGTCCGACTCGGCTCGGTGAAGGCGGCCGCGGGCGAGCTCCAGGTCAGCGAGGCCGCCGTGTCCATGCACGTGGCCCAGCTCCGCAAGGAGCTGGACGACCCCCTGTTCACGCGCACCGGCTCCGGGATCGCGTTCACCCCCGGCGGGCTGCGCCTGGCCAGCCGGGCGGTGGAGATCCTCGGCCTCCAGGACCGGACCGTGGAGGAGGTCAGCCAGGCCGGGCACGGCCGGCGGGTGCTGCGGGTGGCCGCCGCCGACCTGTTCGCCGAGCACGCCGCCCCCGGGCTGATCGAGCTGTTCGCGAGCCGCGCCGACGACCTCGAGGTGGAGCTCAGCGTGCACCCGGCCGACCAGCTCCCGGCATTGCTCGCCGCCCGCGGTGTGGACGTGGCGGTGGGCCCGGCGAGCGACCCGACGCCGGACGGCCTCGTGCAGCACCCGTTCCTCAACTACGAGGTGCTGGCCGTGGTCCGGCCCTCGCACCCGCTGGCCGGTCGACCGGTGCGGCCCGACCAGGTCCGCAGCCAGATCTGGCACCTCGGTCCCGCGGCCGTGGTCGAGGGCGGCGTGGTCCGCGGCCTGCTCCGTGACCTGGCCGTCCCGGAGGCCAACCAGCGGATCTTCCAGAGCGAGGCCGCGGCGCTGGAGGAGACCAAGCGCCGGGACGGGGTCGCGCTGGCACTGAGGTTCGCGGTCACCGGCGACCTCGCCGCGGGCCGGCTGGTCACCCTGGACGGGCCACACCTGCGCGCCCGCGGGACCTGGGCGGCCACGGCGCTGCAGAAGCCCGGGCAGACCCCGGCCGCCGCGGAGCTGCTGCGGTTCATCTCCACCCCCCGCGCGGTCCAGGCGATGGTCCGGGGTGCCGGGGTGCACCTGGGCCGGTTCAAGCCGGCCGTGCACGTCACGCTCTGGAGCTGACCCCGGCGATCGCGTCGAAGACCTCCGGCAGAGCGCGCAGCGTGTGGGCCGGGAGGAACGCGTCGCAGTACGGCAGTGCGGCCGACATCGAGCCCACCCGCGGCTCGAAGCCGGGCGCCGCGGCGCGCGGGTTCAGCCAGACCACCCGGCGGGAGCGGCGGCGCAGCCGGGCCATGGTGGCGGCCAGCAGCTCCGGCGGGTCGCTGTCCCAGCCGTCCGAGGCGACCACCAGCACTCCGCCGCGGAGGGCCTGCCCGTGCCGCGAGGTGAGCAGCTCCCGCAGGCAGGAGGCGAGGTGGGTGCCGCCGTACCGGTCCACCACCCGTTGCTCCGCCTGCGCGATCGCGACCTCGACCGACCTGTGCGCCAGCGCCGGGGTCAGCCGGCTCAGCGACGTGGAGAACGCGAACGTCTCGGCCCGGCCGGTGCGGGCGAAGACCCGCATCAGGTGGAGGTAGGCCGAGGCGTAGCTCTGCATCGACTGGCTGACGTCGCAGACCAGCGTGACGGTGAGCGGGCGGCGTACGGGCTGGTAGTGCTGGAGCCGCATCGGCTCCCACCCGGTGCGCCGGGACGCCGCGATCGTGGCCCGCAGCGCCACCCGCCGGCCGTTGGGCCGGACCCGGACCCGGCGGCTGCGGCGGGTCGGCCACCGGTGTGCGGACTCCTCCAGCCAACGCCCGAGCAGGGCCAGCTCCGCCGGGTCGAGCTCTTCCATCGGGGTGTCCGCGATCCGGGCCACGGCGCTGGGCAGCAGCTCCGGCAGCACCCGGCCGGCCTCCTCCTCCGGGGTGGGCTCGGACGCGACCAGGCTGGCGCGCGTGTGCCAGGGCAGGTCGCCGGCACAGCCCTCGGCCGCGCCGCGGCCCTCGACCTCCGCGTCCCGCGGGGTGGACGCCGGGAGCTCCTGGCGCCGGGCCTGCGGGTCGACCGCGAGCACCGAGTCGCGGAACGCCGCGTCGAAGACCCGGTCGAACGCCGGCAGGTCGTCGTGCCGGCTGACCAGGGTGACCCGGGCCAGCCAGTAGAGCGCCGGCACCCGGTCCGGCGGGGCCGCGGCCAGTGCATCGACGAACGCCGCGAGCCCGGTCACCCCGACCGGTACGCCGTCGCTGCGCAGCCTGCTGCCGAAGGCGCTCGCGAACGCCGCCCGGTCCACCCCGGCCAGCAGCGAGGGCGTGGTCATCGTGGCTCAGCCCAGCGCCCGGGCGTCGAGCTGCGCGAGCACGTGGTCCCGGTCGTCGGGGGTCTTGGCGAGGGCGCCGAGGGTGGCCACCACCCCCTCGCGGGTGAGCTCGGTGGCCCCGAGCTCGGCCAGGGCCGCGACCCAGTTGATCGCCTCCGCGACGCCCGGCGGCTTGTCCAGGTCGAGGGCCCGGACCCGGCCCACGAACTGCGCCGCGGACTCCAGCAGCGGCTCTCCGGCGGCCGGCGTCGTGCGCCGCAGGATCGCCACCACGCGGGTCGCCTCCGGGTAGTCCAGCCAGTGGTAGAGGCAGCGCCGGCGCAGCGCGTCGTGCAGCTCGCGGCTGCGGTTGGAGGTGAGCACCACGATCGGCGGCTGCCGGGCGGTGAAGGTGCCCAGCTCCGGCACCGTCACCGAGCCCTCCCCGAGCGCCTCGAGGAGCAGCGCCTCGAACTCGTCGTCGGCCCGGTCGACCTCGTCGATGAGGAGCACCGGCGGCCGCGGGCCGTCGTACCGGATGCAGCGCAGGATCGGGCGCTCGACCAGGAACTCCTCGCTGAACAGGTCCGCCTCCGCGAGCGGCTGGTGCCGGGCCTCGGCGACCCGGATCGCGAGCAGCTGGCGCTGGTGGTTCCAGTCGTAGAGGGCCTCGTTCGCGGTCAGTCCCTCGTAGCACTGCAGCCGCACCAGCGGGGCGTCCAGCACCTCGGCCAGCACCCGGGCGGCGGCGGTCTTGCCGACCCCCGGCTCGCCCTCGAGCAGCAGCGGCAGGCCGAGCCGCAAGGTCAGGAAGACCGCGGTGGCCATGCCGTCGTCGGCGAGGTACCCGTGCTCGTCGAAGCGTCGCCGCAGCTCCTCGGCGGACGCCGGCATCGCCGTCGGGGTGCTCACCGGTCCGCCTCGAGCAGCGCCTCGTAGTCGTCCCAGGTGTCGACGTCCGGGGGCACCGTGCCGGGCACCGGCACCCGGGCCACGTCGTCGGCGTGCTCGACCAGCTTCCACACGGCCTTGTCGCCGTGCAGCCCGGTCAGGGTCGCGAACATGGTCCGATCGAACCACAGCGGGTGGCCGGGCCCGTCGTCGTACGCGCAGACGCCGACGGCGTGCCCCGCCACCCCGGCCAGCAGTGCGTGCACCGCCTCGGGGGTGACGCCTGGCTGGTCACCGAGCAGCAGCACGATCCCCGCTGCGTCGTCGCGCACGTGGGTCAGCGCCGAGCGGATCGAGGTGGCGCAGCCGTCGCCGAAGTCGGGGTTGCGGACCACGTCGGCGCCGGCGAGGTCGACCCGCGCGACCACGTCGTCCGCGGAGCCGCCGAGCGCCACCACCACCTGAGCGGGCGCGGCTGCCCTGGCCGTGGCCAGGGTGGCGTCGAGCAGGGTGGCCCCCCGGTAGTCGAGCAGCTGCTTGGGCCGGCCGAGCCGGCGGGACCCGCCCGCGGCCAGCACCACGACCGCCACCGGGGCGGGCCGCGATGCCCTCACGCGTGCTGCTCCAGGAAGCGGGTCCGGCAGCCGGGGTTGCAGAACCAGTGGTCGATGCCGTCGACCCGGGCATGCGGGGTGTCCGGGCCGATGGTCACCGTCATGCCGCAGACCGGGTCGACGGCCCGGGTCGGTCGGGGCGCCTGGGGGACGCCGGTGGCCAGCCCCTCGAGCCGCAGCGCCCGGACCACCTCGCCGAGGATCGACAGTGCCACCTCGGCCGGCGTTCGGGCGCCGATGTCGAGGCCGACGTGCGGGTGCACCCGGGCCGCCTCCTCCGCCGGCAGGGCCAGCTCGGCCATCAGGGCCGCTCCCCGGGTGCGGCTGCAGACCACGCCGACGAAGTCGACGCCGGCGTCGAGGGCGGCCCGCACCGGACCCAGCTCGTCGCCGTGGGTGGCGACCACGACCGCGGTGGCGCCCGCCTGCTCCTCGTCGCTGCCGCGGACCACGAAGCCGAGGGCGGCACCGAGCGTGGCCACCGCCTCGGCGGTGGGCGAGTCTCCGACCACCGCGACCACCGGGGCCGGCAGCAGCGGCTCGAGGTAGATCTCCAGGGCGCCGCCGGACAGGCACGGGTTGACCACCACGGTGGCCCCCGGTGACTCCGGGAACGCGGCCTGGCCGTCGGGGAGCACCCGCAGCAGCATGCTCTCGCCGGTGCCGAGGACGTCGAGGGCCGCCGTACGCACCGATCCGGCGGCGCAGTGCCCGCCGACGAAACCCTCCATCGAGCCGTCGGCCAGGATGATCGCCCGGTCCCCGGGTCGGGCCGAGCTCGGCTCCTGGGCCCGGACCACCGTCGCCTGGACGAACGGCACGCCCGAGGAGCGCAGGGCGTCGGCCCGCGCGGTCAGGGTGCTGGTCACGCCGGGCGCCTCCTCGGGTCGTTCCTGCTCTCCAGTGTTGCTCGCTCCCGTCCGTCCCGGGGCCGGATCAGATCGGCGGGGTGGGCCGGCCCTGCATCGCGTCCCACACCCGCGAGGGGGTGAGCGGCATGTCGGCGTGCCGGATCCCGAACGGCTTCAGCGCGTCCACGACCGCGTTGACCACTGCCGGCGGCGACCCGACCGTCGCGGACTCGCCGATCCCCTTGGCCCCGATCGGGTGGTGCGGCGACGGGGTGACCGTGTGCCCGGTCTCCCAGTGCGGCACCTCGAGGGCGGTCGGGATGAGGTAGTCCATCAGCGACCCGGCGATGCAGTTGCCGTCCTCGTCGAACGAGATCATCTCCATCAGCGCCATGCCGACCCCGTCGGCGAGGCCGCCGTGCACCTGGCCCTCGATGATCATCGGGTTGATCCGGGTGCCGCAGTCGTCGACCGCGACGAACCGGCGGACCTTCACCTCGGCGGTGCCGGGGTCGACGTCGACCACGCACACGTACGCGCCGAACGGGTAGGTGAGGTTCGACGGGTTGTAGCAGATCTGCGCCTCCAGCGCTCCCTCGAGCCCGTCGGGCAGGTCGCCCGCGCCGTGCGCCCGCATCGCGATGTCCTGGATGGTGACCGAGCGGGTCGGGTCACCCTTCACGGCGAACGCGCCCTTGGTCCACTCCAGGTCGGCGACCGAGACCTCGAGCATCCCGGAGGCGATGATCTGCGCCTTGTCGCGGACCTTCCGCGACACCAGGGCCGCGGCCGCCCCCGAGACCGGGGTCGACCGGCTGCCGTAGGTACCGAGCCCGAACGGCGTCTGGTCGGTGTCGCCGTTGACCACCTCGATGTCGGCCGGCGGGATCCCGAGCTCCTCGGCGACGATCTGGGCGAACGTCGTCTCGTGGCCCTGGCCCTGGCTCATGCAGGAGACCCGGAGCACCGCCTTGCCGGTCGGGTGGATCCGCAGCTCGCTGCCGTCGTTCATGCCGAGGCCGAGGATGTCCATGTCCTTGCGCGGGCCGGCGCCCACCGCCTCGGTGAAGAACGCGACCCCGATCCCCATCAGCTCGCCACGGGCCCGCTTCTCCTCCTGCTCGCGGCGCAGGTCGTCGTACCCGGCCAGGTCGAGGGCGAGGTCGAGCGCCCGTTCGTACTCCCCGGAGTCGTAGACCCAGCCGGTGCGGGTCGTGTACGGGAACTGCTCGGGGCGGATGAGGTTGCGCCGCCGCAGGTCGACCGGGTCCACCTGGAGGTCGTAGGCCAGGCAGTCGACCAGGCGCTCGATGAGATAGACCGCCTCGGTGATCCGGAACGAGCAGGCATAGGCCACGCCGCCGGGGGCCTTGTTCGTGTAGACCGCGGTCATCGAGCAGTACGCCGCCTCGAGGTCGTAGCTGCCGGTGAAGACGCCGAAGAACCCGGCGGGGTACTTGATCGGGGCCGCGGTGCCGTTGAACGCGCCGTGGTCGGCGAGCACGTGGGTGCGGACGGCGAGGATCTTCCCGTCCCTCGTCGCCGCGATCTCGCCGCGCATGACGTAGTCGCGGGCGAAGCCGGTGGAGACGAGGTTCTCGGTGCGGTCCTCCATCCACTTGACCGGCTTGCCGATCACCAGCGAGGCGACGATCGCGCAGACGTAGCCGGGGTAGATCGGCACCTTGTTGCCGAAGCCGCCGCCGATGTCGGGCGAGATCACCCGGATCTTGTGCTCGGGCAGCCCGGACACCAGGGCGTAGACGGTGCGGTGCGCGTGCGGTGCCTGGCTGGTCGTCCAGAGCGTGAGCTTGCCGCTGACCCGCTCGTAGTCCGCGACGCAGCCGCAGGTCTCCATCGGGGCCGGGTGCACCCGCGGGTAGACGATGTCCTCGGTGACCACGACGTCGGCCTTCTCGAACACCGCGTCGGTGGCCGCCCTGTCGCCGGTCTCCCAGTCGAAGCAGTGGTTGTCGGCCTTGCCCTCGAGGTCGTCCCGGATCACCGGGGCGTCCGGCGCCAGCGCGCGTCGTACGTCGACGACGGGCGGCAGGATGTCGTAGTCGACGTCGATGAGCTCGAGCGCGTCGCGGGCGGCGTACCGGTCCTCGGCGACGACGAACGCGACCTCCTGGCCCTGGAACCGGACCTTGTCGGTGGCCAGCACCGCCTGGACGTCGTTGCTCAGCGTGGGCATCCACGCCAGCCCCTTCTCCGCGAGGTCGGCGCCGGTGATCACCGCCTTGACCTTGGGGTGCGCCTGCGCGGCGGTGGTGTCGACCGAGACGATCCGGGCGTGCGCGACCGGCGACCGCAGGATCGCGAGGTGCAGCATGCCGGGCAGCTGGATGTCGTCGACGTAGTGGCCCATGCCGCGGATGAAGCGCGGGTCCTCCTTGCGCAGCATCCGCCCGTGGCCGACCGGGTGCTGGTCGTTGTCGACGTGCTCGAGGTCCTCGGGCACCGGGGGCCGGTCGGTGGCGGTCATGACTCGCTCCCCACCGGCTCGGCGTCGGCACTCGCCGCGTCGCGTTGCGCCTTCGCCGCCCACTGCACCGACCGGACGATCGTCGTGTAGCCGGTGCACCGGCAGATCTGCCCGGAGATCGCCTCGCGGATGGTGTCCTCGTCCGGGTCGTCGTCCCGGTCGAGCAGCGCGCGGGCGGTCATCAGCATGCCCGGGGTGCAGAAGCCGCACTGCAGCCCGTGGCAGCGCATGAAGCCCTCCTGCACCGGGTCGAGCACGCCGTCCTGCTCCAGCCCCTCGACGGTGCGGACCTCGCGGCCGCCGGCCATCGCCGCCAGCACCGTGCAGCTCTTCACCGGCTCGCCGTCCAGCCAGGTCACGCAGGTGCCGCAGTTGCTCGTGTCGCAACCCCAGTGGGTGCCGGTCAGCCCGAGCTCGTCGCGCAGGAAGTGGACCAGCAGCATCCGGCCCTCGATCTCCCTGGTCACCGTCTCGCCGTTGACGGTCATCGTCACCTGCATGTCAGCTGCCTCCTCGCTGGTCGCCTGCGATCCCTGCCTCGATCCTCTCCACGGCCAGCCGGAGCGTGCGCCGGGTCAGCTCGTCGGCGAGGTGTCGCTTGTAGTCGGCGGTCCCACGGTTGTCGGTCACCGGGGAGCAGCTCTCCGCGGCCAGCGCCCCGGCCCGCGCGAAGAGCTCGTCGGAGGGCGCCTGCCCGCGCAGCGCCTCGGAGATCGTCGGGATGCCGGTGGTGTTCGGCCCGACCGCGGCCAGCCCGACCCGGGCGTCGGTGATGGCGCCGCCGTCCATCCACACCGCGGCTCCGGCCGAGGTCACCGCCCAGTCACCTGCCCGCCGCTCGACCTTGGCGTAGGCGCTGGACCCGTTCGGCCGGACCGGGATCCGGATCTCGGTGAGGATCTCGCCGTGCTCGACCGCGGTCTCGTACGGCCCCCGGTGGAAGTCGGCCATCGACACCACCCGTTCGCCGCCGCTGCCGCGGATCACGCAGCTCGCGTCGAGCGTGGTGCACACCGCGGTCAGGTCCTCCGACGGGTCCGCCTGGCACAGCGAGCCGCCGATGGTGCCGCGGTTGCGGACCACCGGGTCCGCGATGACCTTCTCGGCGTCGGCGAAGATCGGGAACAGCGCCCCGAGCTCCGGTGACTCCAGGAGCTCGCGGTGCCGGGTCATCGCCCCGATCCGGACCTCGTCGGTGCCGACCCGGACGTACCCGAGCTCGTCGTGCAGGTCGTTGATGTCGATGACGTACTCGAGGTTGACCAGCCGGAGCTTCATCATCGGGATCAGGCTGTGGCCGCCCGCGACCAGCCGTGCCTCGCTGCCCAGCCGCTCGAGGAGCCCGATGGCCTCCTCGACCGTGGACGCGCGTTCGTAGTCGAACGGTGCAGGTACCTGCATGGGAGCCTCCGTGTGAGCCGTGTCACACGACTGTCGCCCGGCTCCCGGGTCCCGTCAACGGCGACCTCAGCCTTCCCTTAACCCGCCCATCGCTCGATACTCCCAAACGTTCGAGGGCACGGACCGGCCCGGATCACCCTCAATTGTTTGGGACTATCCCGGCAAGGGTCAGACCAGCGGCACCAGCATCGCGGCCATGGTCGCGCCCATGAGCACTTCGCAGGCGGCGTCGAGACGGGTGCGGGCCGGCTCCCCGCGCCGTACGACGGCGGTGAGGCGGAGCGCGACCACGGCCGCCAGGAGCACCACCAGGACCAGCAGCAGGGCCGTGGGGACGTCGACCGCGGCTCCCCCGCTCGCCCCGGTGGGCGCCGCGTGGTGCATGCCCTCCATCCCGGCCATGTGGTGCCTGCCCGCCGTGCCCTCGGTGCCGCTCGCCGCTGACGCCGCCGGCGCGGTCGCCACCGGGACCAGCATCGCCGCCATCGCCGCGCAGCCGACCCCCAGAGCGACCGAGGGCCACCGGCCCGTCGACCGCAGCGCCCGGACCAGCGACCAGGCCAGGCCGGCACCGAACAGCACCAGACCGGCGGTCGCGAGCGGTCGGCCGAGCGGCGCCAGCAGCATGACGGCCATCCCGGCGCCCATCACGGCGTGCCACGCGTCGAGGTCGCGCCGGTGTCCGTCGGGCCCCGGTCCGCGGGTCAGCGACCGGGCCAGGCACCACCCGGCGACCCCGACCATCACGACGCCCAGCCCGACGTCCAGCCCGACACCCAGCCCGACACCCAGGACACCCAGCACTGCCGCCACCCGCCGAGCATCCGCGCCTCCCGGCGTACCGGTCAACGCCCTCCTCAGTCTTCCCTTAACCCACTCCCGGACCCGTCAGCCCAGCCCCGGACGGATAGTCCCAAACGAAACGGCTGCCGATCCGGCCCGATGACGACCATTTCGTTGGGGACTACCGGGCGATCGAGTCGGTGGTCCGCGACGTCCTGGTGCGAAATCCTGGTGCGAAATCGGGAGCCGGACGAGCCAGAAGGTCGCGGACCATCCCGTCGCGGGGCTGGATGCTCCCCAACGTTCGAGGGGTCGGACCGGCCCGGATCCCCCTCGAACGTTGGGGACGATCCCGGCAAGAGGGTCAGTGGGGCTGGGGCTTGCGGGGCTCGGAGTCGGGGTCGGCGACGGTGTCGCCGTAGACGCCGGCGTCCTTGGCCGCCTGGGCCTTGCGCAGCTGGCGGACGAAGCTCCAGCACAGGAGCGCGGTGGCGGCGACGAGACCCATGAAGATCCAGAAGGCCAGCCAGCCCGCCTTCACGTCCTTGGCCTCGGGGGTGCCGTCGGCGAGCACCAGCAGGAAGGTCGCGACCACGGTGTTCATGCGTCCAGTCTCCCACCCGCGCGGGACGGACCGGTCACTCGGGGGTGATCCCGGCGAACAGGTCGTCCTCGGGGTTCGCGGAGTCGACGTGGCTGTGCACGAGCTCGTAGTCCTCGGTCGGCCAGATCTTCTCCTGCAGCTCCCGCGGGACTGCGAACCAGAAGCCGTCCGGGTCGATCTGGGTGGCGTGCGCGAGCAGCGCCTGGTCGCGGGTGCCGAACCACTCGGCGCAGGGCACCCTGGTGGTGATCCGGGCGTCCCACTCCGGGTCCGGCTTCCACTCCTCCAGCCGCTCCGCCCACGGCGACTCCAGGCCGTGCGCAAGCATCGCGTCGTGCAGCGCCTGCATCCGGGGCCGGTTGAAGGAGTGGTGGTAGTAGAGCTTCAGCGGCTGCCACGGCTCTCCCGCCTCGGGGTAGCGGTCGGGGTCGGCCGCCGCCTCCCAGGCCGCCATCGTCACCTGGTGGCACATGATGTGGTCGGGGTGCGGGTAGCCCCCGCGCTCGTCGTACGTCGTGATCACGTGCGGCCGGAAGGACCGGATCAGCCTCACCAGCGGCGCGGCCGCCTCCTCCAGCGGCACCACGGCGAAGCAGCCCTCCGGCAGTGGCGGCTTCGGGTCGCCCTCGGGCCACCCGGAGTCGACGAACCCGAGCCAGTCCTGGGTGACGCCGAGGATGTCGCGGGCCTCCTCCATCTCGCGGCGCCGGATCTCGGTGATGTTCGCGCGGACGTCGGGCCGGTCCATCTTCGGGTTCAGCACGGAGCCGCGCTCACCGCCGGTGCAGGTCACCACGTGCACGTCGACGCCCTCGTGGACGTACTTCGCGGTGGTGGCCGCCCCCTTGCTCGACTCGTCGTCGGGGTGGGCGTGCACGTGCATGAGCCGGAGGCCGGTCCGGGGCTGGTTCTGCATGCGAGGAGTCTAGGTGGGACGATTCGGGGGTGACCTCCGACCTCGCCGAGCGCTACGGCACCCACCGCCGCGGCCGCCGTACGGCGCTCGTGGCGGTCTCCGTGGTCGTCGCGGTGGCGTTCCTCTCGTGGCTCGCCTGGGCGACCTGGTTCCACAGCAACCCGGCCGTGGAGTCCGACCTCGCGACGTACAAGATCGTCGGCCAGCACGAGGCCTCCGCGGTCGTGGACGTGGTGCTCGGCGACGAGGCGCAGGACCCGAGCTGCCGGCTGCGGGCGCTCGCGGAGGACCACAGCGTGGTCGGCGAGCTGGCGTTCGCGCCGACCGACGGCCGCAACACCGTCAGCGTGCGCACCGAGCGGGTCGCGAACTCGGTGGAGCTGCTCGGCTGCACCGCCGACGGCCAGCCCCGCCCGCAGTAGGCCCCCTCGGCCGACAGGGCCCGCGCCGGGAGTCGCCCCCCGGTGGCGCCCGTTGCTAGACTCGTTCTTTCGCCAACCTCGAGCAGGGCCGCGGTGCCGCCGACGGAGCGGGCCGACGCCCTCCCCCGGTGACAGTCACGATCCTGGGCAGGACGAGGTGGACCACGACGTTGCGGCGCTGCGCCGCATCCGCATGGAAGTACAGGAGTGACTCGCATGACCGAGCAGCAGGAAACGATCTGGCTGACCCAGGACGCTTTCGACAAGCTCCAGGCCGAGCTCGAGAACCTCAAGGGCCCCGTTCGCCAGGAGGTCATCGACCGCATCTCCAACGCGCGCGACGAGGGCGACCTCAAGGAGAACGGCGGCTACCACGCCGCCCGCGAGGAGCAGGGCAAGGTCGAGGGGCGGATCCGCCAGCTCGAGGACATGCTGCGCCGGGCCGAGGTCGGGGAGACCCCGGCGAACGACGGGGTCGTCGAGCCGGGCATGGTCGTGACCTACAAGTTCGTCGGCGATGACGACGACGAGGCCGAGAAGTTCCTGCTCGGCGCTCGCGAGATCGAGCCCGAGGGCCTGACCGTCTACTCCCCGCAGTCCCCGCTGGGCACCGCGATCAACGGCCACAAGAAGGGTGAGACCGTCAGCTACGAGGCGCCCAACGGCGTCCAGCAGGTCGTCATCCTCGACGCGGTCCCCTACACCAGCTGACTCACTCGAAGACCTTGTAGCCCCGCTCGCGCAGCCGGCTGAGCACCAGCTCGGCGTGCTGCTCGCCGCGGGTCTCCAGCTGCACCTGCACCTCCACCTCGTCCATGTTCAGGGTCGGGGAGATGCGCTCGTGCGCGACCTCGAGCACGTTGGCCTGGGCCTCGGCGAGCTCCGTGAGCAGCCGGGCCAGGCCACCGGGCAGGTCGGGGATGCACACGCGGAGGTGCAGGTAGCGGCCGGCCGCGGCCATGCCGTGCCGGATCACCTTTCCCAGCAGCAGCGGGTCGATGTTGCCGCCCGAGAGCACCGCCACCGCGGGCGTCTCGAAGGCAGTGGCGTCGTCCAGCAGCGCGGCGACCGCGGCGGCGCCGGCCGGCTCCACGACCATCTTGGCGCGCTCGACCAGCGCCAGCACGGCCCGCGCCAGCGACTCCTCGGAGACCGTCACGCAGGTGTCGACGTAGGCCTGCACCGCCCGGAACGGCACCTCGCCGGGGCAGCCGACCGCGATGCCGTCGGCCATCGTGGTCATGTGCTCCAGCGGCACCGGGTGGCCCTCGGCCAGTGACGCGGGCAGGGCCGCCGCCCCGGCCGCCTGCACCGCGACCACGCGTACGTCGGGTCGCAGGGCCTTGATGGCCGTGGCCATCCCCGCCACCAGCCCGCCGCCGCCGGTCGGCACCAGCACCGTGCGCACGTCGGGCACCTGTTCGAGCACCTCCAGCCCGCACGTGCCCTGGCCGGCCACGATGTCCTCGTGGTCGAAGGGGTGGATCAGCACCGCCCCGGTCTCGTCGGCGAAGCGTCGTGCGGCCTGCAGCGCCTGGTCGATGTAGCGGCCCTCGAACACCACGTGCGCGCCGTACCCCCGGGTCGCCTTCTCCTTGGGGATCGGCGCCCCCTCGGGCATGAAGACCGTCGCGGTGATCCCGAGCATCTGCGCGGCCAGCGCCACCCCTTGCGCGTGGTTGCCCGCGGAGGCCGCGACGACGCCGGCCGCCCGCTCCTCCGGCGAGAGACGTGACATCCGCAGGAAGGCGCCGCGGATCTTGAACGAGCCGGTGCGCTGGAGGTTCTCGCACTTGAGGAAGACCGGCCCGCCGGCCAGCCCGGTCAGCCACCGGGACTCCTCCATCGGGGTGTAGATCGAGACCCCGTCGAGCGCGGTGCGGGCGGTCTCGATGTCGGCCAGGGTGACGGTGGGGATGGGGGTGTCAGGCACGGTCGTCCTCGTCTGCTGTGTCGTCGTGGTCCTCGGGACGCGGTGGCTCCCCCTGCCGGACGCGGTCCTCCTCGAGTCTCTCCTCGGGCTCGTCGTCACCGACCAGGGTGTAGCCGGCGAGGTGCTGGACCACGGCGTTGCCCACCGCTGCCAGGGGTACGGCGACCAGCGCGCCCGCGATGCCGGCCACCAGCACGCCGCACGCGATCGCCACGATCACGCCCAGCGGGTGCAGCGAGACGAACCGTCCCATCAGGAACGGCTGGAGGATGTGGCCCTCGATCTGCTGCACCAGGATCACGCCGCCGAGCATCAGCAGCGCGGTCAGCGGGCCCTGCGCGACCAACGCGACCAGCACCGCCACGGTGCCGGCGACGGTCGCGCCGACCATCGGCACGAACGCGCCGAGGAAGACCAGCACGCCGATCGGCAGCACGAAGGGCACCTTCAGGATCGCGGCCACGATCATGATCCCGACCGCGTCGGTCAGTGCCACCAGGACGGTGGCCCGCACGAACTGGGTCAGCGACACCCAGGCGATCCGGCCGGAGGAGTCGACCCGACGGCGCGCGGCGCGCGGGAAGACGCGCACCAGCCAGGCCCAGATCCGCTCGCCGTCGGCGAGGAAGAAGTAGGTCGAGAACAGCACGATGAAGAAGCCGGCCACCACGTGCCCGACCGCCGTGCCCACCTCGGTGACCTGCCCGACCACCTCGGCGTCCTTGCTGCGCTCGGTGATGGACCGCTGGACCTCCTTGATCCAGCCGTCGATCTGGGAGTCGCTGGCGTGCAGCGGTCCGTCCCGCAGCCACTCGCGGATGTCGTCGAGGCCCTTGACCACCTGGTCGGAGAGGTCCTGCGCGCCCGCGGCGATCTCGCGTCCGACGAACGTCAGGAGAGCGGCGACCGCCAGCAGGCCGGCCAGGACGACCAGCCCCGCGGCGAGCCCGCTGGGCAGGCCGATCCGGCGCAGGCCGTGCACCACCGGGTTCGCCAGGGCGGCGATGAGCAGCGCGACGACCAGCGGCAAGGTGACCACGGCGAAGAACGTCAGGAGCCGCAGCACGACGTACGTGCCGACACCGATGACCAGCAGCCGCCACGACCAGGCCGCCGCCAGGTCGAGCCCCCAGGGCACCTGGGCGCGGGTGAAGTTCGAGGGACCGGTGGCGATCGAGACCGGTTCGTTGCGCTGGGCGCGGATGGCGGCCCACTGCTGGGCCAGCTGGTGCGAGAAGCGTTCGCCGATGGTCTCGGCGTGCTCGGTCTCGGCGCGTTCCCGCTGGCTCCGGTCGAGCTCCTCCGCGGTCTCGCTGGCGCGGCTGCCCGCACCCGTGCCGGGGGTCTTCTCTCCCCCGGTGCCGTCAGCCTCGTTGCTCACGGCGACAGGCTACCCACCGGCGACGGGTGCGCTCGCGAGGGCGCGGGTCAGGAGGTACGCCGACTCCGGGTGGTCCGCGGCCAGCAGCCCGGCCGCGGCCAGGACGTAGTCCCGGTCCACGACCACGCGGGCGTCCCGGGGCAGCTGCCAGCCGCCGGGGACCTCGCCGACGAGGCCGTCCAGCACCCGGTGCTCGACGCCGTCGCGCCCGTTGCGGAACACGCCGCCGGAGGCGACCAGCAGGTCGACCTCGCGCAGGTCCTTGCCGCTGCGCTCGACCACCCGGCCGGCGGGGCCGGTGTCGTCGGCGGTCGAGAGCACCACCCGGGCCCGGCCGGCGTGCCGGCGCAGCGCGAGCCCGGCGGCCAGCGCGGCGATCGCCTCGTCGTCGTCCGCCCCGGCGTCGTCGCCGGGCAGCAGGTCGGGGTCGGCGGTGCGCGCCGCTGCCGCCGCGGCCAGCCGCCCGGGCACGTCGAGCCCGGCCGCGGTGGCCGCCTCGACCGTGTGCGCGGCCGACCAGCGCAGGCCGAGGTCGCCCTCGACGGTGCGGGTCACCGCGGTGGTCGCGACCACCTCGCGGGCCAGCCCGTCCTCGGTGAGCGCGGTGTCCGGGTCGGGCTCGACCACGGAGTGGACGTCGGTGGTCGCCCCGCCGACGTCGACCACGACCACGTCGCCGGCGCCCTCGCGGCCGTCGATGCCGCGGGCCAGCAGCTCGACCCCGGTGAGCACCAGGTCGGGGGTGGCCCCGCGGACCATCGCGGTGAAGTCGGCCCGCGACGAGAGGTGCTTTCCGCCGATCACGTGGGCCAGGAACATCTCCCGGATCGCCGCACGGGCCGAGTCCGGTGCCAGGATCCCGATCTTCGGCACCACGTTGTCGGCGAGGACGTGCGGCACCCCGGCCCCGCCGAGGATCTCCGCGACCTGGTCCCGGACGTCGACGTTGCCGGCGACCACGACCGGGCCGGACCAGCCGGCGTCCGCGAGCTCGCGGGCCGCGCCGAGCAGCACCTCGGCGTTCCCGCCGTCCGTGCCGCCGGTCAGCAGCACCACGTCCGGCTCGGTCGTCCGCACCACGGGGAGCCAGGGCCCCTCCTCCGGCGGACGACTCGCGACGCCGACCACGCCGACCACCTTGCCGCCGCTGCTCAGCGCCACCCGGCGGCCGGCCTCGGCGGTCACCAGATCCTCGTTGCCGACCACGGCGATCCGCAGCCCGCCGCCGGCGCTGGAGCAGGCCAGCACCGCCGCGTCCGCGGCGCGCGCGTCCGCGGCGACCAGGGCGGCCCGGCACGCGTCGTACCCGTCGAGCACGTCGGTGTCGATGGTGGTCCGGTGCGAGGCGGCCGCAACGATCCGCCCCGCGGCCAGGTCGACCAGGGCGGCCTTGGTGAACGTCGACCCGAAGTCGACGCAGATGACGGCGCTCATCGGCGGCGGCTCACAGCAGCACCGAGATCGCCGCCGCGACCAGGCACAGGATCACGGCGGCGGCCAGCAGGTGCACGGCGGGGTTGGCGGGCAGCGGCTCGCCGGCGTTGATCGCGGCCTCGACACGGCGGAAGCGCAGGTACCCACCGATGGCGGCGATCCCGCCGGCCACGAGCAGCAGCAGGCCGAACGAGGTCTGGCCCCAGCCCTCGAACAGGTGCAGCACCGCGATCCCCGCCGCGACCAGCCCGATCGCGGTGCGCTCGTAGGCCAGCAGGGTGCGCTCGTTGGCGAGCGTGAACCGGTAGTCGGGCTGCACGGCTGGTCCGGTCAGGCCAGCGCGCGGTCGAGGTCGGCGAGCAGGTCGTCGGCGGTCTCGATGCCGACGCTGAGCCGGATCAGGTCCGCGGGCACCTCGAGGTCGGTGCCGGCCACCGAGGCGTGGGTCATCCGGCCGGGGTGCTCGATCAGCGACTCGACGCCGCCGAGCGACTCTCCCAGCGTGAACACCTCCGCCTTCGCGCACACGTCGAGCGCGTGCTGCTCGCCGCCGGTCACCCGGAACGACACGATGCCGCCGAAGCGCTTCATCTGGCGCTTCGCGACGTCGTGGCCGGGATGCGCGGCGAGGCCGGGGTAGATCACGTCCGCGACCTTCGGGTGGTCCTCCAGGAACGCGACCACCTTCTCGGCGTTGTCGCAGTGCCGGTCCATCCGGACGCCGAGCGTCTTCAGGCCGCGGTGCGTGAGGAACGCGTCGAACGGGCCCGCGACGGCGCCCATGGAGTTCTGGTGGAAGGCGACCTTCTCGGCCATGTCGAGGTCGCTGACCACGAGCGCCCCGCCGACCACGTCGGAGTGGCCGCCGCAGTACTTCGTGGTGGAGTGCACGACGATGTCGGCGCCGAGGCCCAGCGGCTGCTGGAGGTACGGCGACGCGAAGGTGTTGTCGACCACGAGCAGCGCGCCGGCGTCGTGCGCGACGTTCGCCAGCGCCTCGATGTCGCCGATGTTGAGCAGCGGGTTGGTGGGCGTCTCGACCCACACGATCCTCGTCTCGCCGGGACGGATCGCGGCGGTCACGGCCGCGACGTCCGAGACCGGGGCCGGGCTGTGCGCCAGGCCCCAGACCTGCTCGACCTTGTCGAACAGGCGGAAGGTGCCGCCGTACGCGTCGTCGGGGATGACCACGTGGTCGCCGGGCCGGCACAGTGCGCGGACCAGGGTGTCCTCGGCGGCCAGGCCGGAGGCGAAGGCGAAGCCGCGCTCGCCACCCTCCAGGGCCGCGATCACGCCCTCCAGCGCGGTGCGGGTCGGGTTCGCGGAGCGGCTGTACTCGTAGCCGCCGCGCATCCCGCCGACACCGTCCTGCTTGTAGGTGCTGGTCGCGTAGATGGGCGGGATGACAGCGCCGGTCATCACGTCGGGCTCGTAGCCCGCGTGGATCGCACGCGTCTCGAATCCGGACTTGTTCTGGTGCTCCTGGGTCACGTGGCGAGCCTAGACCCGGGCGCTCCCGTCCCGGCGCCCGGGCGGGAACGGATCGGGGCACCACGTTGTTGGGATGATCCGATGAGTCTTCCCCCGTGAAGGAGGGACCGTGTTCAACCGCAAGCCGTCCGCCCTGCCCACCGCCGCCGAGGCGCTGCCCGGCCGCGAGACCCGCCCGTTCCCGCTCGCCGAGCGGCACCTGGTGCTCGACGCCCCGCTCGAGGCCGCGGTGCCTGAGGGCTACCAGGAGGCGATCTTCGGCCTGGGCTGCTTCTGGGGCGCCGAGGAGGTGTTCTGGAAGGTCCCGGGTGTCTACAGCACGTCGGTCGGGTACGCCGGCGGGATCACGCCGCACCCGACGTACGAGGAGGTGTGCACCGGTCGCACCGGCCACACCGAGGCGGTCCGGGTGGTCTACGACCCCGAGCAGGTGTCGTACGCCGACCTGGTCAAGGTGTTCTTCGAGGTGCACGACCCCACCCAGGGCATGCGCCAGGGCAACGACGTCGGCACGCAGTACCGCTCGGCGGTCTACTGGACGACCCCCGAGCAGGAGGCCGTCGCCCGCAAGCTGATCGAGGCCTACCAGCCGGCGCTGACCGCGGCCGGCTACGGCGATATCACCACCGAGGTGGCGCCGGCCCCGACGTACTACTATGCCGAGGACGTGCACCAGCAGTACCTGTACAAGGTGCCGAACGGCTACCGCTGCCACGCGGCCACGGGCGTGCCGTTCCCCGAGACCGCCTGACCCGCGGCCCGCGGTGGCAGCATGGACCCATGAAGGTGACACCGACCGATCCGCGGGCCATCGGGCAGATCACCGACGAGCCGGCGTACGTGGTGGTCCTGCACCGTGGGAGCGATGCCGAGGGGTTCCGGCTGACGGGCACGCTCTCGGTGCACGAGGTGATGGCGTGGGCAGAGGCCAGGGCTGCGGGGCGCACCGTCCAGGTCTTCGTCGAGGTCGACACGGGAGACGACCGGCAGGCGCTGCGCCTGCTGGGGCGTGCTCCCGCGTCGGGTCGGGGTCGTTGACCTGACGCATGGACGCGCTCGCGGAGCATGCCCGCGCGGCGTAGGCTCCTCGGTTGGGGAGGGGTTCCGATGGGACATTTCGACGACGACATCGCCCTGCTGGACGCGGAGCTCTCGGTGGTGCTGGACACCTTCACGGGGCTGGCCGACGACGACTGGGCCCGCCCGACCCATCTCGTGCCGCTCGACCCTGACCTGCCGCACTGGACGGTGTTCGAGCTGGCCGGCCACTTCGACATCTCGATCGGGCTGACCCGGATGCTCATCGACAGCGCGCAGGAGGGGCAGCCGGGTCGCGACCGGACCAGCTTCTTCATCTTCCCGCGGTCGGAGGTGGCTCCGGCGGTCTACGACTACGCGTACACGATGGTCGAGGGCAAGCGGCCCGGCGACATGCCCGGGGTGCTCGCCGAGACGTTCGGGAAGACCGTGGAGGAGTCTCGGGCCACCCCGGGGGACACGGTCGGGTCGGGGTACTACGCACTGATGCGCCTCGACGAGTTCGTACCCAGTCGCGTGGTCGAGGCGGTGGTCCACGGCCTGGACCTGACCGATGCGCTGGACCGTGAGCCCGTGGCGACCACCGCCGGCGTGGCGACGACGGCCGGCATCCTGGACGAGCTCCTGGCCCGCCGTACCGTGGCCGGCCGGCCGGACGACCTGGCCGACGACCTGGCCTGGGTGCGGGCGGCCTCGGGCCGGGCGCCGCACTCCGACCCACGACTCCCGCTCATCGGTTAGGGCACCGGGCCGCCGTACCCTCCCGTCAGTCGGCGTGCCGGTCGGGCGTGGTCGAGGGCGGCTGGACCGACCACGCCGGCGGCTCGTCGCGCCCGGCCTCCTCGTCGGCCCCGGCGGCGGCAGCAGTGGGCTGGACGATCCCGGGCGCGTGGTGGACGGGCGCGTAGACGGCGTACAGGCGCATGTCCTCGTCACCGGTGTTGACGACGTCGTGCCAGGTGCCGGCCGGCACCACGACGCACCAGCCGTCCTCGACGTCCTGCTCGAAGGTCAACCGGTCGCGGGCTGGCCCCATCCGGACCTGCCCGCGGCCCGCGTCGAGGCGCAGGAACTGGTCGGTGTCCGGGTGTGACTCGAGCCCGATCGACTCGCCGACCGGGATCGACATCAGCGTGACCTGGAGGTACCTGCCGCTCCAGGCGACCGCGCGGTAGTGCGGGTTCTCGGTGGTGGCGGTCTCGAGGTCGAACGCGTTCGGCTCCGGACCGACGTCGGCGATGCTCATGGCGCCCCCTTGTGCCGGTTCCCGTCACCGTACTCCCGGGCCGGGGCGACGACTGGACCGGCGCAGTCCCGGCGGCTCGCCCGGTCCTACGCTGGGGGATGCACGCGGTGCGCTCCTCGATCGTCGCGGCCCTGCTGGCCCTGGCCGTGGCGTGCGGGTCCGACGACGGCGGCGAAACCCCGGCCGCCTCCGCCCCGACCGGCTCCCCCACCCGGGACGTGATGGCCGAGCCCACCGTGTCGGGCACCTTTCCCGTCGGCGGTGACCAGCTCGTGATGCGGTGTTGGGGCACCGGGGCGCCGGCGTTTCTCTTCGAGGCCGGCACGGACGGCTCCGGGCTGCTGGCCTTCCCGACCGCCCTCGTGCGTCCCCTCGCGGAGGACCACCAGGCCTGCCTCTACGACCGGGTCGGCACCGGCTCCAGCTCCCAGCCGGTCACGCCGCGCCGGACCATCGACGAGGTGGTCGGGCGCCTGCACCGCCTGCTCGGCAAGGCGGGCGTGGAGCAGCCGGTGGTGCTGGTCGGGCAGTCCGGAGGCGGCAACCTGGCCGTGCAGTACGCCGCCCGGTTCGGGGAGGGCGTCGCCGGCCTGGTCCTGCTCGACGTCCCCGCCCCGGCCGACGACCTGGGCAAGGAGTTCCCCGGGGCGAAGGCGTGGCGCAACCCCGAGCACATCGACTGGGTCGACGCGGAGTCGCGGCAGGCGCGCATCCGCATGCCGGTCGGAGACTTCCCGGTGCTGGTGGTCACCGCGACCGACGGGCAGTCGGACGAGCAGGACCAGTCCTACTGGCTCGACCTCTCCGACCACTCCGAGCAGGTCCTCATGGAGGGCAGCCACGACATCCACGAGGACGACCCCGAGGGCGTCGCCGAGCACATCAGGGCGGCCTTCGGCGGTTGACGGTCCGGCGCGCTACATCCCCGCGCCGAAGCTCGGACCGGGCTCGAACTCCGGGCCGTCGTCGGTGTACTCCGCTTCCTCTTCCTCGGGGAGCGGGTCGAGGGGCGCGACCTCGCTGGGGTGGTGGTGCTCGTGCAGCGGCTGGGGCGGCGTCTCGGCGGCCTTCTCCGGTCCCGTCCCGGTCTCGTCGTCGGGTGCCATGGGGTCCCCCTCGATCTCGACAGTGGGTTACCTGCAATTGTCACGCTCTCGACGCCCGCGCACAGGCAGGACTAGTCCGGTCGCGGACGTGGCCTAACGTGGCGCCGTGGCCGACGACCTCTTCGAGCACCCCCGCCTGGCCCAGGTGTACGACGCGCTGGACCGGGACCGCAGCGACCTCGACGTGTACGCCGCGATCGCCGGCGAGCTGGGCGCCGCCAGCGTGCTCGACCTGGGCTGCGGGACCGGCACCTTCGCGCTGCTGCTCGCCGACCGCGGCCTCGAGGTCACCGGCGTCGACCCGGCCGGCTCCTCGCTGGACGTCGCCCGCCTCGCCGTGACCGACGTACGCGACGCGCCGGACCGGCCGGGCCGCGAGCTGGTGTTCGTCGCCCGGCGCCACTGAGCGGCCCGTCCTCCGGCGGTCCGGCCTCAGTCCTCCGGCGGGTGGTACAGCTCCTGCACCGCCGCCCGGATGTCCTGCTCGGTCGCCTCGACCTGCTCCATGTAGAGCCGCGCCTCCGCGACCCGGTCGTCCCGGACCCTCAGCACCATGACGCCGCACATCGCGAACCGGGACCCGTCGAGGTGGGTGCCGTGCCACTCCCACTCGCCCCACTCGGTGTCGCCGTCGATGCTCGACGCCACCAGCACCGAGGCGAAGTCAGGGATCCCGGCGAAGACCGAGGTCCAGTTCTCCTGCACCTGCCCGTTGCCCGTGAAGGCCCGGCCCGGGTGCGCCGGCTGGCTGCTGCGGTAGTCGTCCGCGAACAGGGCCGCCATCCCCACGGCGTCGTGCGCGTTCGTCACGTCGCGGAGGCGCTCCACCATCGTCGCCATCCTTCGACGGTAGCCCTCCCGGCGTGGTCCGGCGCCGCTCAGGACGACTCGAAATCGATCTGCTCGGCGACCAGCACCAGCTCCTCGATCGCGACGTCCTTGCCCTTCGCGGACAGTGCCGGGCCGGACCACTTCCGCGGCTGGGCGCCCAGCAGCACCCAGCGGCAGACGACGTTGCGGGCCTCGTCGAGCAGCGTGATCGTGACCGTACGGCGGTCGAAGGCGCCCTGCCGCGTCGCGTCGAGCCAGGCAAAGAGCCGGGTGTCGCCGATCAGGCCGCGCTTGAGGGTCACGTCACCGGTCTTGTGCAGCGTCGGGATCTTGCGGACGTGGCTCTCGCGGTCGTTGCCGTTGCGGTACTCGGCGTACACCACCTCGGTCTCGAGCCCCGACACCTCGGAGAAGCCCCCGCCGACGGTGTCCGCGTCGCCCGGCCCGAGGTCGACCAGGAAGTTGAACCGGCCGTAGGGATCGTTGCGGGTCGCCATGCCCCATGAAGGTACGCCGTGCGGCCGGGCGCCGATAGTCTCCGGCCATGGAGCGCGAGCCGCTGGCAGCGAGCAGCTTCGAGGTCGAGGCCGGTGAGGACCGGATCGGCTGCAGCGAGGTGCTCGGCCTGGCGTTGGAGCCGGGGGCGGAGCCGGCCGCGACCGTGACCCTGCGCCGGGCCGCCGGGGTCGACGACGCGCTCGTGGCGTGGGCCCGCCGTCCCGAGCCGCGCCGGGTGGTGGTGACGGTGCTCGACGCACGCCACGAGCCGGCCTGCCGCTACGTGCTGGACGAGGCCCGGCCGGTCCGCTGGACGGGCCCGGCTCTCGACGCGCTCTCGGCGACGGTGGCGGTGGAGGAGCTGCTGCTCGAGGCCGCCGACCTGCGTCAGGAGTAGCGCGCCGGGGCAGGCGGTCAGGCCAGGAAGGCAACGATCCTCCGCAGCGCGGTCTTGGCCTCGGGCACCGGCAGCAGCGCGTAGACGTGGATCATCCCCAGCGCACTGACGAAGTCCAGCCCCCAGCCGGTCTGGTGCGCCCGGCGGGTGAGCTCGACGCAGGCCGGGTGCAGCACGTCGCGGGTGCCGCACAGCACCAGCGCCGGCGGCAGGCCGGTGAGGTCGCCGAGCGCCGGGGACACCTCCGGTCGGGCCAGCTCGGCCGGGTCGTCGGACCCTGCCCAGAACCCGGCGTACACCGGGAGGTTCTCGTGGGCCAGCCACGGGTCCCGCCGCCCTGCCGCCTCGGTGCCGGGCGCCGAGGTGGTCAGGTCGACCCACGGCGAGACCATCACCAGGTGGGTCGGCTGCGGGCCGCCACGGTCGCGGACCCCCTGGGCCACGGCCAGGGCCAGTCCACCGCCGGCGGAGTCGCCGGACAGCGCGACCGGGCCCTCGGCGGCCAGCTTGGCGACCAGGCCGACCAGGGCGTCGTGCGAGTCGCGCCAGGTGTGCTCGGGGGCAAGCGGGTACGCGGGGAAGACCAGCCGCGCGCCGGTCGCCGCCGCGACCCTGGTGGCGAACAGCCACTGGGCGGGGTGCGCGACCGCGGTGAACGAGCCGCCGTGCAGGTGGACCAGGGTGCGGTTCCGGGCGCCGGACCGCGGGGTCAGGACGTACGCCGGGAACCCGATGTCGCGGGTCTCCACCTCCCAGTGCCGGTGCACCCACCGGGGCGGGTGCGTCTGCCGGGCCCGGTTGAGCGCGACCAGCTCGGCGCGCTTGCCGGCCGCGTCGGTGACCGGCGGCACCCGGCGGGTGCGGTGCACGACGGCGGCGGCGACGGCGTGACGGAGGCTGGGACGTCCGAACGGCACGCGCTCAAACTAGCGGGAGGTGCATGACGTGCAGCCCGACGTACCCGTGGGTGGGCGAGTGGAACGCGCCGGGGACGGTGCCGACGATCCCGAACCCGAGCGACTGCCACAGCGCGACCGCCGCGGTGTTGGTCTCCACGACCGCGTTGAACTGGATGCCGCGGAAGCCCTGCTCGCGGTGCCAGGCGACGCAGTACTCCCCCAGCCGGCGGCCGACGCCGCGTCCCCGGGACTCCGGGTCGACCATGAAGCTGGCGGTGCCGACGTGGGCGCCGTTGCCGGGCCGGTTCGGGCCCATCCGCGCGGTGCCGAGCACCCGGCCGTCCTCCTCGAGGACCACGACGTGGGCGTCGGTCATCCAGAGGTCGCGGCCCTGCTCGGCGGCCAGCTCGGCGGGGTAGGCGTAGGTCTCGCCGGCCTCGACGGTGGCCCGGAAGAACGGCCAGATCGCCGGCCAGTCGGCATCGGTCGCGGGACGGATGGCGGGATCGGTCACTCGCCGGTCGCCCCGTCGATCGACTCGCGGATCAGGTCGGCGTGGCCGTTGTGGCGGGCATACTCCTCGACCAGGTGGGTCAGGATCCAGCGCAGGTCGAAGTGCCCGCCGTCCCGGCTGGGCAGCGCGGAGCGGGTGTCGAGGCCACCGTCGGCGAGGGCCGCGCGGATGATCTCGTCCGACGCCGCCCGGGACGCCGCGAACAGGGCCTTCAGCTCCTCCGGGGTGTCGTCGGCAGCGCTGTGGAACTCCCAGTCGCGGTCGGTGCTCCAGTCGAAGGACTCGAACGGCTCGATCATCGGCCGCCCCAGCAGCCGTCGGGACAGCCAGCTCGACTCCACCAGCGCCATGTGCTTGAGCAGGCCCCCGAGGGTGAGCGCGGACGGCTCCAGCCGCTGGGCGAGCTGCTGCTGGTCGAGGCCGTCGGCCTTCAGCAGCAGGGTGTCGCGGTGGAAGTCCAGCCAGGCGACCAGGCTGGTCTGCTCGTCGGAGGTGGTGGGCGGGTCGACACGGTCGATCGTCATGGCCGCCAACCTAGTGAGGTCCGGCGTACGACGTCACCGGGGTTTCCCACCGGCCGGGCGCCCAACCGCCATGATGGGGTCGTGGCCCTGACCCTGCACACCGCCGCCGAGCGCCCCGACCTGTGGGAGCGCGGGCTCGACTCCGCGACGGTGTGGCCGGAGTACAACCTGCACGGCGACGTCCTGAACCAGTGGTGGGGCCATCTCGACGAGGAGCTCCCCGACTTCCAGTTCGTGCTCCACGACGACGAGACGGACGAGGTGGTCGCCGAGGGTCACACCGGGCCGCTGTGGTGGGACGGCGACGACGCCACCCTCCCCGCCGGGATCGACCCGGCGATCGAGCAGGTCTTCGCCGACGCCCGCGCCGGCCGGACCGTCAACACCCTGTGCGCGCTGGCCGCCGAGAGTCCCCGTGGCGGGCGCCGCCGCGGCCTGGCGGTGCAGCTGCTCGGCGGCATGCGCACGCTCGCCGAGCGGCACGGGCTGACCCACCTGGTGGCGCCGGTGCGGCCCTCGCTCAAGGAGCACTACCCGCTGACCCCGATCGAGCGGTACGTCGCGTGGCGGCGCGACGACGGCCAGCTGCTCGACCCGTGGATGCGGGTGCACGAGCGGCTCGGCGCGCGGGTCTCGACGCCGCTGCCCACCTCGCTGCGGATCACCGGGACCGTCGCGGAGTGGGAGTCGTGGACCGGCCTCGCCCTCCCGGAGGACGGCGACTACGTGTTCCCCGAGGGGCTGGCGCCGCTGCACGTCGACCGCGGCCGCGACCTCGCGTCGTACTGGGAGCCGAACGTGTGGATGATCCACCCCGACCTCGAGCGCTGATCCCTCACCGGCCGCCAGTGGCGGGGTCCCGGTCGGTCACGCAGTACGGCGCGCCGGCGGGGTCGCGGAGCACCGTCCAGCCGCGCCCCTCGGCGTCGAGCGCGGCGCCGAGCCCGACGTGCCGGCGTACCTCCCCGGCCCGGTCGTCGGCGGCGAGGTCCAGGTGGGCGCGGACCCGCCCGGAGGTCTCGCGGAGCCGCTGCAGCAGGAAGCGGAGCGGCTGCTCGGCGGGCACCCGGAGCCGGGTGAACTCCGGGCCCGGCACGTCGTGGTGCTCCCATCCGGTCAGCGCCGCCCAGAACGCGCACTCCTCGTCGTACCAGCCGGACGGGATGTCGAGGCAGACCTGGTCGACGAGGCTGGTGGTGCCGTCGTCGTGCTCGACCGGCTTCGGGCGGGTCGAGGCGGGGTGGGTGACCAGGCAGAACGTGAACCCGCCGGGCGAGCGCATCACGACGTACCCCCGGTCGGCGACCTCCTCGGCGCCGAGAGTGGCCGCCACGTCCGCGGCCGCTCGCGGTTCGGGCACGTGCAGGTCGAGGTGGATCCCGCCGGGTCCGTCCTGCACCCGCTGGACCCGCAGGTAGTCGTCGCCGTCGGGCGGCACCAGGGTCGCGAACTCGCGGCGCTCCCCGCGCGGCTCCGAGAGCCGGGAGCCGGTGACCGCCGCCCAGAACGTCGTGGCCCGGTCGAAGGTGGCGGCCGGGAGGTCGAGGAAGGCGGAGACCCAGAACGGTTCGATCACCCGGCCAGCCTAGGCGGGCCACTAGCGTGTCCGCGTGAGCCTCCAGCGACCCTGCCCGTGCGGCTCGGGCACGCCGTACGACGCGTGCTGCGGGCGGCTGCACCGCGGATCGGCCCAGGCGGTCACCGCGGAGGAGCTGATGCGCTCGCGCTACGCGGCGTACGCCGTCGGTGACCTCGACCACGTCTTCCGCACCTGGCACCCACGCACCCGGCCCGACGACCTCGTCCCGCCCCCGGGCCTCACCTGGACCGGGCTGGAGATCCTCGACACGGTCGCCGGCGGCCCGGACGACGACACCGGCGTCGTGGAGTTCCGCGCGTCGTACCGCACGGAGCCGGGTGTGCCGTCCGCCGGCCCCGACCACAGCGGTGTCCTCCACGAGCGCAGCACCTTCGCCCGCCGCGCCGGCCGCTGGGTGTACGTCTCCCCCACCTGACCCGCGCCGAAGTGCCCTTTCTTGCGCTTCGAGGTGCCCCGAACTGCGGCCGGGACCCTCACGATTCACCGGTCGACCGGTGAATCAGTGGGTGGTCAGGTGTTTCGACGCCTGACAACCCACTGATATCCCTGACCACTGCCGCATCGACGCCACCGCACCGCACGACCGGGCACCTCGACCGACAAGACCGGGCA
>NZ_SDKM01000029.1 GCF_004519545.1 Nocardioides guangzhouensis | reverse complement strand
AGCGCCAGCGAGCGTCTCGAAACCAAGGCCCTGGACCCTGGAGCCCGTTGCTCAGGGAGCCTCGACCAGCACGCACCGCCCGGCCCGCACGCTGCACCGGGCCATCCGCTCGGCGCCGCCGCCGTCCCGGACCACCGGCGAGACCAGCCGGTCGTCGTCCTCCCAGGCCCAGGCCCGGACCGTGAACCCCCACCCGTCGGGCGCGGTCAGGGTCATGCTGTCGGAGCCGCCGACCGGCTGGACCTCGAACGAGCCGATCGAGGTGACCTCGCCGCCGGTGGTGCCCGGCGGGGTGTACGCGAGCCAGGTGCCCCCGGTGCTGACCAGCAGGTCGTCGTGGGTGGGCACCGACGCGACCCGGACGAGCGTGCCGTCCTCGGCGACCTCGGCGAGGTACGGCGCCCCCGTGGTGCCGTCGACCGCCCCGTCGGAGCCGTCGGTGATCAGCAGCCCGGCGGGCGTGTTGCCCAGCACCTGCACGTCCGGCGCGGTCTGGGTGAGGTCCACGGTCCGGTTGTCGACCAGCGGCCGCCAGAGGACCGCGGTGTCCGTGCCCTGGGCGATGACCAGGCCGTCGTCGGTGACGGCGCGGACCCGGACCTGGCTGCCGTCGCCCGCGCTGCCCGGTTCGATCGGGACACCGCCGAGGCCCTCGCCCCCGACCCGGGTCTCGAAGCCGGTCAGCTGGGTCTGCTGGTTGTCGGTGAGGGTCTCCGCGATCACCGTCCCGCGGGGCGAGAGCACCGGGAACGCGTCCTCGGGCAGATCGAGCTCCTGCGGGTCGGTGCCCCAGCCCCACCACCAGGAGCCGTCGGTGCGGATCGCGACCCATCCCTTCGGCCCGGCCCAGGCCTGCGACCAGTCGCCCGGCACCCGCTCGCCCCCGACGTACAGGCCACTGTCGAGGACGTAGGTGACCGTCGGGGCCGTGGTCGGGATGGTGACGGACCCGTCGATGCGCGTGGGGGTGGGTGACGGGGCCGGCTCCGGCTCGCCACCGTCGCGGGAGGTCACCAGCACCGCGACGGTGCCGGCGACCAGCAGCACCACCGCGGCCGCGACCAGCAGCGGCTGCCAGGTGCGGGTCGGGCGGACCGTCTCCCGCGGCAGCCGGGGCCGGGGCGGGACCTGCAGGCCGTCGGCCACCTCGCGCAGCTCGCGGCCCAAGGACTCTTCGATGTCGACGTACATGTCAGTCCTCCCTCCCGTCGGTGTCGTCCGAGCCCGGGGTGGTGGTGGGTTCCTCGTCCTGGCCGAGCGCGGCCCGGAGCGCCTTGAGGGCGCGGTGCGCGGTGGACTTGACGGTCCCGGTCGAGCAGTCGAGCGCCTCGGCGATCTCGCGTTCGTCCAGGCCCTCGTAGTAGCGGAGCACGATCACGGCGCGCTGCCGCGGTGGCAGCGAGGTCACGTGCGGCCAGAGCACCATCCGCTCCTCCGGCCCGCTCCCCGCGACCTGCCCCTGCTCCGGAGGCCTGTCGGTCAACAGCTCCAGCCGTCGCGCCATCGGGCGCCGCCCGGAGAGGTAGGTGTTGGTGAGCATCCGCCGCAGGTACGCCGTCGGCGAGTCCGACCGGCTGACCCGCGACCACGAGCGGTAGGCCTTGAGCAGCGTCTGCTGCGCCAGGTCCTCGGCGTCCGCGTGGTTCCCGGTCAGCAGGTAGGCGTACCGGTAGAGCGACGGCCAGGAGACCTCGGCGTACTCCTCGAACGTGGGCGCTTGCGCGCTCGTGACGGTGAACATTCCGAACACCACCCCCTTCTGCCCAACTGACTCCGGAAGTACGCCGGGGGTTGCGTCGGAACCGCGACAAAGTCGCGGACCTCCGCCGGAGGGGGTCGGTCAGGAGGGCGTCAGGCCTCGTCGGCCACGTCGCGACCGTCCGCCGTGTGCGGGTTCTCGTCGATCGCCTCGACGGCCTCGGTGAGCTCGGGCTCGGCGGCGGGGCGACGGTCGAGGTGCACGCCGGCGATCATGCAGCGCACGGACCCGCCGGCCAGCTCGATCGTGGGGATGTCGATGTCGACGATCGTGCAGGACTCCTCGATCGCCGCGACCTGGTCGGGGCGGAGGCTGCGGCGGGCGCTTGCGGACATCGCCATGATGTAGTGCCGCTTGCCGTCCGGCGTACGGCCGCAGAGCTCGACGGCGTTCCCGGCGAACTGCCGGACCTGCTCCTCGGTGATCTCGACGACCTTCCGGCCATTGACGGTGAGGCGCTCGCGGACCTGCTCACGGCGGTGCTCGTCGCCGATCAGCTCGAGCGCGAACAGCGCGACGTCCGTGCCCACGCACCCCATGACGTTGGTGTGGTAGACGGGCACGCCCTCCTCGTCGACGGCGTCGAAGGCCATCGGCTCGTAGCCGAAGTCGGTGCAGAACCGCTCGAGCACGTGGGTGTCGGCGCGGTGGCTGCGCGCGGCGTACGCGACCCGCGACACGTGGTCGAGGACCATCGCGCCGGTGCCCTCGAGGAAGATGCCGTCGGGCTCGAGGCCGGAGTAGTCCACGATGGTCTGGACCCGGTACTGCGACTTGAGCAGCTCCAGCACGTCCGCGCGCCGCTCGTGACGGCGGTTGGAGGCGTACATCGGGTAGACCGCGACGTTCCCGCCGGCGTGGGTGGACAGCCAGTTGTTGGGGAACACGCTGTCGGGCCGCGTGTGGTCCTCGTCCGAGAACACGTGCACCCGCACGCCTGCGGCCCGCAGGGCGTCGGCCACCGCATCCATCTCGGCCAGGGCCTTCCCGGCCGTCTCGTCGTCGGACTGGCCGGCCGGCGCGTCCCCCTGGAACGCGTTGTCGGCGGCCGTGGCCGGGTTGGGCTTGAACTTCTCGGCGCGGATCAAGATGACCGCGGACGGGGCCTGCGCACTCACGTCATGCGACGGTAGACCATGCCGCCCGACGCCGAACCGGCGACCTCGCCCTGAGCATTTCTCCGGCGGTCGCGTCCTGGCGCTGGCAGGATCGGCCCACCATCACGGTGTGCCGCAGGCAACGACGTAGGGGGGCGGATGGAAGCTCTCGGGGCGCTCGCGATCCTGGCCGGGTTCGGGCTGGCGATCACCTCGGTCGTCTCGGTCGTCTGGGCCTTCGTCGACATCACGCGTCGACCCGACCGGGAGTGGGCGAGGCCCGGACCCGGGCCACGGCCCGGCAGCGCAGACCACCGGCGCCCGACCGCCCCTGAGCGGCCGGCGGAGTCTCAGTCGAGACAGAACTCGTTGCCCTCGATGTCCTGCATCACGATGCACGAGTCGGTGCCGTCGTACAGCAGCCGTACGCGGGTCGCGCCGAGCGGGACCAGCCGCGCGCACTCGGCCTCGAGTGCGGCCAGCCGCTCCTCGCCCTCGAGCCCGGTGCCGACCCGGACGTCGAGGTGCACCCGGTTCTTGGCCACCTTGCCCTCGGGGACGCGCTGGAAGAACAGCCGCGGACCCGCGCCCGAGGGGTCGACGCAGGCGAACCACGAACCCTGCTCCTCGGGCGGCGACGAGCGCCAGAAGTCGTCCCACGTGGCGAACTCCTCCGGGGGCGGCGGGACGACGTACCCCAGCACCTCGCACCAGAACCGGGCGACGCGCTCCGGCTCGGCGCAGTCGAACGTGACCTGGACCTGCTTCACGGATGGCACGGGTCCACACCCTAGTGGCGCGTGACCCTGGTGGCGTGCGGGGCCTCAGTGCGCCATGTCGACGAACCGGCTGTAGTGGCCCTGGAAGGCGACGGTGATGTCGCGGGTGGGGCCGTTGCGGTGCTTCGCGACGATCAGGTCGGCCTCGCCGGGACGGGTCGACTCGCGCTCGTAGACGTCGTCGCGGTGGAGCAGGATGACCATGTCGGCGTCCTGCTCCAGGGAGCCGGACTCACGCAGGTCGCTGGCCATGGGGCGCTTGTCGGCGCGCTGCTCGGGGCCACGGTTGAGCTGGGAGAGCGCGATGATCGGGACCTCGAGCTCCTTGGCGAGCAACTTGATCTGGCGGGAGAACTCCGAGACCTCGAGCTGGCGGGACTCGACCTTCTTGCCGGAGGTCATCAGCTGCATGTAGTCGATCACGATCAGGCGCAGGTCGTGGTTCTGCTTGAGCCGCCGGGCCTTCGAGCGGATCTCCATCATCGTCATGTTGGGGCTGTCGTCGATGAACATCGGGGCCGACGACACCTCGCCCATCTTGCGGGCCAGCTTCGCCCAGTCGTCGTCGGTCATGTTGCCGTTGCGGATGTGGTTGAGCGGCACCTTCGCCTCGGCCGACAGCAGGCGCATGGTGATCTCTGAGCGGTTCATCTCGAGGGAGAAGAAGCAGCTGGTCATCTGGTTGTGGATCGAGGCCGCCCGGCAGAAGTCCAGCGCCAGGGTCGACTTCCCCATCGCGGGACGCGCGGCGACGATGATCATCTGGCCGGAGTGCAGGCCGTTGGTGAGCTCGTCGAGGTCGGCGAACCCGGTGGGCACGCCGTACATCCCGCCGTCGCGGTTGCCGATCGCCTCGATCTCGTCGAGGACGCCCTCCATGATGTCCGCCAGCGGCGCGTAGTCCTCCTGCGCGCGCTTGTCGGTGATCTTGTAGACCTCGGCCTGCGCCTCGTCGACCACCGAGTCGATCTGGCCCTCGCCGGCGTACCCCAGCTGGACGATCCGGGTGCCGGCGGTGACCAGGCGCCGCAGGATCGCCTTCTCGTGGACGATCTCGGCGTAGTAGCCGGCGTTCGCGGCGATCGGCACGTTGGCGGAGAGGGTGTGGAGGTACGGCGCGCCGCCGATGCGCTGGAGCTCGCCCCGGCGCTGCAGCTCGGCCGCGACCGTGACCGGGTCGGCCGGCTCCCCGCGGCTGTAGAGGTCGAGGATCGAGTCGTGGATGATCTCGTGCGCCGGGCGGTAGAAGTCGGTCCCGCGCAGCACCTCGCTGACGTCGGCGATCGCGTCCTTGCTGAGCAGCATCGAGCCCAGGACGCTCTGCTCGGCGGCGTTGTCCTGCGGCGGGGTGCGGTCACCGGGCGTGCGCGGCGCCTCGCCGGGCTCGTAGGGAGCGGGCCCGTCGCCCCAGTCCGGCTCCGGCGGAAGGGGGGTGTCGGGATAGTCCGTGACGCTCACCTGACGGCCCCCTCGCGGTCGGGATCGGATGCCGGGACCCTAGGCGGCGGTACCGACAGTCGGCCCCGCAGGGGGCGGACGAGTGACCGTACGTCGTGCCGGCGGCCCCGGGCCAGCACCCTGTCCACAGGGGGGTGTGGATAACTCGGTGGAGACGTGGATGAGTCGGCGCGTTCCTGTGCACAGGATGGGGAAACCGCTGTGGAAGCCGCCTGACCATGACCGTCGATACCCGGTCTGACCTGCGGAAACAGTGTCCCCGAGGTGTGGAGTGAAATTTCTGGAGGACTTTCTCGTTCACCGGGACGACGCGTCCCGGTCGTCGTACGGATATGTCGACACCCGTGCCGGGCTCCCCAGTTCCCCACAGGTTTTCCCCAGTACCGGGACGGTCGGACACGGGTCAATAGTCCACAATCACTAGTCCCTCCTGGTCCACCCCTACGGGCGACGTAGGCTGCGGCGCGTGAGGTCTGGACGGGACGAGGAACATCTGTCCCATTCGTCCCGGCGAGACGCGACAGCGGCCCGCCGCACGACGGACCGTGAGATCCTCCGCCTCGCCGTCCCGGCGTTCCTCGCCCTGGTGGCCGAGCCGCTCTTCCTGCTCGCCGACGCCGCCTTCGTCGGCCACCTCGGGACGCCGCAGCTGGCCGGCCTGGGCATCGCCGGGGCGGTGCTCCAGACCGCCGTCGGACTCTGCGTGTTCCTCGCGTACGGCACCACCGCGTCGGTGGCCCGCCATGTCGGTGCCGGCGACCTGCGCGGCGCGCTCGTCCAGGGCATCGACGGAGTGTGGCTGGGGGTTGTGATCGGGGCGGTCACCACCGTCGCCGGGATCGCCGCCACTCCCTGGCTGGTCGCCGCGTTCGGCGCCTCCGGCGAGGTGGCCGACCACGCCACGACGTACCTGCGGATCGCGTTCCTCGGCACCACGCCGCTCCTGGTCATGCTGGCCACGACCGGGGTCCTCCGCGGCCTCCAGGACACCCGGACGCCGCTGGTCGCGGCAGTCGTCGGCAACCTGCTCAACATCGCGCTCAACGGCATGCTCGTGTACGGCGTCGGGCCGCTGCCGGCGCTCGGCCTGCGTGGCTCGGCGACCGGCTCGGTGCTCGCCCAGACCCTCGCCGCGGCCTTCCTCGTCGTGGTCGTGACCCGCGGCGCCCGCGCACACGGTGCCCCCCTGCGGCCCGACCTGCCGGGCATCGCCGCCGCGGCCCACGCTGCCGTCGCGCTGGTGGTCCGCACGCTCACGCTGCGCGCAGCCCTGCTGGTGTCGACGTACGCCGCGACCCACACGGGCGGCGACGCCGACCTGGCCACCCACCAGCTCGCGATGACCCTGTGGACCTTCCTGGCGTTCGCCCTCGACGCGATCGCGATCGCCGCCCAGGCGATCACCGGCCGGTTCCTCGGCGCCGGCGACGTCACCGGCACCCGCCGGACCACCCGACGGATGATCCAGTGGGGCCTGGCCAGCGGAGTGGTCACCGGACTCGCCCTCGCGGCGCTCAGCCCCGTGCTGGGCCGCCTATTCACCTCCGACCACGCGGTCCAGCAGCTGCTCGCGCCGGTGCTGCTGGTCGCGGCCCTCGGCCAGCCGATCGCCGGCGTGGTCTTCGTCCTCGACGGCGTCCTGATCGGAGCCGGCGACGGGACGTACCTGGCCTGGGCGGGGCTGACCGTGCTCGTCGTCTACACCCCGATGGCGCTCGCCGCGCCCACGCTCACCTGGCTGTGGGTGGCCTTCTCGTTCGGCTTCATGTCCGCCCGGGCGGCGTTCCTCCTGCACCGCGCGCACGGCGACGCGTGGCTGGTGACCGGCACCCGCCTGCCGCGACACTGAGCCAAGACTGGGCCGGGACACTGGGCCGCGACTGCGCATTGACCGGGCCGGGAACGGGAGGAGGAGCCATGACCCCGCTGCAGCGCATCGCGATGGGACTCGTGGTCGTCGTCCTGGACACCGTCGGCGGCTACGACCTGCTGCCCGACCCCCTCGGCTGGCTGCTGGTGCTCTGGGGCGTGGCCGCGCTGCCCGGCACCGAGCGTGGCGCACCCCGCGCGGCCGCCGTGGTCGCCGGCCTGGTGTCGGTCGCGGGCTACCCGCCGGCGGTGCACGACCGGGTGGCAGACGCCGAGCCGGCGCTGCGCTGGGCGCTCGACCTGCCCGACCTGGTGTTCGTCCTCGTACTGGCCCGGGGGCTGCATCGTCTGGCCCGCCCCACGGACCCGCGCACCGCCGGCCGGATGCGGGGCATCGCGACCGCGAGCGCGGCGCTCGCCGTCGCCCCGGTGCTCCTGTTCGCCGGCGGGGCCGACGAGCTCCTGCCCTGGGCGACCCTCGCCGTCCAGCTCCTGTGGCTCTGGCTGGTCTGGAACCTCTTCGCGGCCCACGCCCAGAACTGGGTCAGCCCCGGCGCCGACCCCTCCGTCCGGCCCGGGAGCGGCCCAGAGACGCGCTGAGCCCCCGGCGCCGGGCGGCGGCCGGGGGCTCGTGACGCGTCAGAGGGTCACTCCTCGAGGTCCTCGCCGGTGATCAGCAGCGCGTCCGGGTTGTACTGCTGCATCCGCGCGTGGATCGGGGTGCTGCTCTGCTGGTAGAAGGCGTACTTCGGGTTGGAGTAGAAGTTGCTGTTCCAGATCATGTCGAACAGATTCTGGTAGGGCCGCCAGGCCTTGGTCATCGGGATCCGCTGCCAGACCTCGTCCCCGCCGATCGTCTTCTGGGAGAAGTTCTCCGAGCCGGTGTACATCACGCGGGCGCTGCGGTCGCCGCCGACGACGCCGTTGATCCCGACGTACTTCATGTGGGTGTACATGTCGGTGAGGCCGTTGTCGTCACGGTCGAAGATCGTGCGCCGGGTGGGGACCCCGCCGTTCTTGAAGGTCCTGTGGATGCGCGGGGCGATCAGGCCGTAGAGCACCCGCACCCGGCAGCCGGCCTTCTTCATCTTCACGATGTACTGGGCGATGTAGAGGCCACGGTCCCCCTCCATCGCGTGGATGTTGATGGCGACCGCCGTGTGGCCGGCGTATCCGGTGCCCCCGGTCGGCCTCATGCCGCACCGGACCTCCTGGAGCGCCTTGAGCACCCGGTCGGTGGCCTTGGTGTGGCCCGGCTGGGGCCAGAACATCGTCTTCAGCACGCCGTTGCGGTAGTTGCGCTCGATCGGCGCCGGCGCCCGGCGGTCGCGCGCCGACTCCTTGAAGATGGTCGTGAACTGGTCGTAGAGACCGACCCGGCCCTTCCAGACGAACAGGTCGTTCCACTGGACGTTGGCCGCCTTGCCGGTCATGTTCGAGCTGCCGAAGACGACGACCTTGTTCGCCTTGCCGGTCCTGCTGAAGAGGTACATCTTCGTGTGCAGCGGACCGACGCTGCCGCGGCAGCCCCGCTGGCAGCGACGCGCCCACGACCGCCTGGTGCGGTCGTGGCCGAGCGCGTTCTGCAGCCGGCCGAAGGCGGGGACGTCCCGGTTGGACAGGTGGTCGTTCATGAGCACCTGGACGCTGACGCAGCGCCGGTGGGCCCGGATCAGGGCGTCGGCGACGCGGTTGTCGCTGAAGGAGTAAAGCGCGATCCGGATCCGGTTCGGCCAGTTGCGCTCGTGCCCGGGGCACCGGCTCGGCCGAGCCACGCGGTAGCCCTTGGTGGACTGGATCATCCGGTAGATGCGCTCGATGTTGCGGCGCGCGGCCGTCGAGCCCCCACGGGCCGGGTTGTTGAACGACGGGCCCCAGGCCGGCGTGGTGTTGGCCGGCGAGGTGCGCGGATGGTTCCGCCACTCGGCGGTCGGCACCAGGTCCGCCGTCCGGGCGGGAGCTGACAGCGGTGCGACGCCGGAGGACGTGCGGGGCGCGGCCACGGACGCGACGGTCGGGGCGGCGACCGCCGCCATGACCGGCACGAGGAGGGAGAATGTGGCAACAGCCACGGCCTTGCGGAACATGAGAGTCAACCCCCGAAAAGGACTGTGGATTCCCGACATGGTAAGTCGCGCTGCTTCCAAAGACGCAACACTGACCACTTTGGTTGCACGGAAATCCCGCCGGCTCGAAACCGGCGGGACTTCCGCGCGTGGGACGTGGAGGCTGGGTCAGCCGGCCACGACGTTGAGGGCCACGGTGGCCGAGACGTCGTCGTGCAGCTTGACCGACACCTCGTGGGCGCCGAGCGACTTGATCGGGTGGTCGACCACGATCGTGCGCTTGTCGACCTGCGCACCCGAGGTCGCGGCGATGGCGCCGGCGATCTCGGACACGGTGACGGCGCCGAACAGGCGACCGCCCTCACCGGCACGGACCGAGACGTTGACCGGCGCGCCCTCGAGCTTCGCCTTCAGGTCGGCGGCCTGGTCGTGGTCGCGCACCGCGCGCGAGGCGCGGGCGGCCTTGATCGACTCGATGGTCTTCTCGCCACCGCGGGTCCAGCGGATGCCGAGGCCACGCGGGACGAGGTAGTTGCGGCCGTAGCCGTCCTTGACCTCGACCACGTCGCCGGCAGCACCGAGACCGGTGACCTCCTGGGTCAGGATGAGCTTCATGGTTCCCGACTCCTCTCAGCGACCGGTGGACGTGTAGGGCAGCAGGGCGACCTCGCGGGCGTTCTTGACCGCGATGGCGACGTCACGCTGGTGCTGGACGCAGTTGCCGGTCACCCGACGGGCGCGGATCTTGCCGCGGTCCGAGATGAACTTGCGGAGCAGGGTGGCGTCCTTGTAGTCGACGCCGGTCGCCTTCTCCTTGCAGAACTGGCAAACCTTCTTCTTCGGCTTGCGAATCACTGCCTTGGCCATTGTGGTGCTTCCTTTCGTGAAGCCCGGCGTACGCCGGAATGGTGGGCTGGTTTCGGACGGGTGTTTCTCAGAACGGGGGCTCTTCGGAGCTGACGCCCGGAGCGCCCCACGGGTCGTTCGCCGGAGCGGACTGGCCGCCGCCCTGCTGGCCACCGGAGTAGCCGCCGGACTGCTGGCCACCCTGCTGCGCCGGGGTCGCCCACGGGTCGTTGTCGCCGCCGCCCTGGCCGCCGCCGGAGAACCCGCCGCCCCCGCCGGAGCGGGTGGTGCGGGTGACCTTGGCGGTGGCGTACTTCAGGGAGGGGCCGACCTCGTCGACGTCGATCTCGAAGACCGTGCGCTTCTCGCCCTCACGGGTTTCGTACTGGCGGGACTTCAGACGGCCCTGCACCACGACACGCATGCCGCGCTGGAGGGACTCGGCGACGTTCTCCGCGGCCTGGCGCCAGACCGAGCAGGTGAGGAACAGCGCGTCGCCGTCCTTCCACTCGTTGGTCTGCCGGTCGAAGGTCCGCGGCGTCGACGCGAGCCGGAAGTTGGCCACGGCCGCACCCGACGGGGTGAAGCGCAGCTCCGGGTCGTCGACGAGGTTGCCGACCACCGTGATGACGGTCTCGCCTGCCATAAGGGTCTCCCTGGATGGACGTTGTTGTGGTGCGACACATGGTGTCCGGCGCCACCGACATTCGGAAGGACCCGCTCACAGGCGCGTCCACCGGGTGCCGGCGTACGGCGTCGGTCACGCCTGGGCGCGCAGGACCTTCGTGCGAAGGACGGACTCGTTGAGCGTGAGCTGGCGGTCGAACTCCTTGACCGTGTCCGGCTCGGCGTTCAGCGAGATGACGGCGTAGATGCCTTCGGCGTTCTTCTTGACCTCGTAGGCGAGGCGGCGACGTCCCCAGACGTCGACGTTCTCGACGGAGCCACCATCCTTGCGGATGACGTTGAGGTACTTGTCGAGCGAGGGCTCGATCGTGCGCTCTTCGAGGTTGGGGTCGAGGATGACCATCACTTCATAGGCACGCATAGCGGTCTCCACCTCCTCTGGACTCGGCGGCCACGGTCTCTCCGTGGCAGGAGGGCTGTGCGTCGTGCTCGCCGGCCGGGACGTCCGTCGGGGACGCGGGCGCGAACGAGACAGTGCAGGCTATCAGCGCGTCGGGGACCCCAGGAAATCGCCGGGGTTGAGCGGGTTCGCAGTGGGTAGGGTGCCTGCCGTCATGACTGGAACGGGGAACCCGCCGCTCGCCGGACGCTACGTGCTGATCGACCAGATCGGCTCCGGAGGCATGGGGTCGGTGTGGCGCGCCTGGGACCTCCGCACGCAGACCTTCGTCGCCACCAAGGTGCTCGGCCAGCACGACTCCGGCATGCTGCTGCGCTTCGTCCGCGAGCAGTCGGTCCGCATCCAGCACCCGCACGTCGTGGCCCCCAGCGGCTGGGCGGCCGAGGACGACCTCGTGGTCTTCACGATGGACCTGGTCCGGGGTGGTTCCGTCCAGACCCTGCTCGGCGACCACGGAGCGCTCCCCGAGAGCTACGTCGCCGTGGTGCTCGACCAGACCCTCCAGGCGCTCGAGGCCGTGCACGACGCCGGCGTCGTCCACCGTGACGTCAAGCCCGCCAACCTGCTCCTCGAGCCGACCGGCACCCGCCGCCCGCACGTCCGGCTCGGCGACTTCGGGGTCGCCGCCCTGATCGACGAGGTCCGGCTCACCCGGTTCCCGGGAGCGATCGGCACCGACGGCTACATGGCCCCGGAGCAGGCGCACGGTGCCGCACCCGAGCCGCGCCAGGACCTCTACGCGCTCGGCGTGGTCGGCGTGCAGATGCTCACCGGGCTCGGCCCGCGCCGCCAGGACGGCGTCCCCGAGGGGCGGCTGAGGCCCCTGCTCGAGGCGCTCACCCAGGCCGACTCCGAGAAGCGCCCCGCGTCGGCGTCGGCCGCGCTCCAGGTGCTGCGTGGCATCGGCGTCCCGGCGGGCGCGCCCTGGCAGCAGGACCCCGAGCCGCCCGAGGTGTTCGACCAGCTCACCGACGTGCCGCCGCTGACGTTCCCGCCCGGCTCGCACGCGCCGTACCCCGGTCCGGGCAGCTACCCGTCCGTCCCCGGCCAGCCGATGGCCCCGGCCCTGGGTCCGGGGACGGGGTCGGGCCCGACGGCCCCTCCCGGCAGCAACCCGCCCGGCAGCCAGCCGTCCGGGGGATCGGGTCCGTCCGGCGGTCCGCCGCCGGTGCACCTGTCGCCGTGGGGGGCGCCGGCCCGGCACGCACCGCAGTCCGGCCCCCCGTCGTACCCGCACTCCGGCCCTCCGTCGTACCCGCACTCCGGGCCGCCCTCGGGCCCCGGGCCGTCCGGTACGCCGTCGGGGCCGGCGTCGCCTCCCCCGTCGCACCCGCAGTCCGGGGCGTCGGGGGCTGCCGCAACCGCGTTCCTCAGCCCCGGCGCCCACCAGGGCCAGTCGACGGCACCCGCGAAGGGCATGCTGTGGGTGGCGATCCTGTGCTTCGCGGTCGCGGTCGGCCTCGCCGGCGCCGCGCTCTGGCTGATCCTCGGCTGACCCGCGGGACTCGCGGCCTCACAGGCCCCTGCGGTAGCGCCCCAGCGAGAAGGCACCCGCCGCGGCCATCACGGCCGAGCCGCCGAACAGGGCGGTCACCGCGCCCCACGGGGTCGGCTCCGACTCCGGGCCCGACGCCTCCTCGGTGCCACCGCCCCCGTCCCCCGAGTACTCCTTCCCCTCGCCGGCCGAGGTCTTGCCGCTGATGTCCGGCAGCGCCGGGGCGTCCTCGGCGTACGGCGCGTCGGCGGCCCTGTCGGTCACCACGTTGACGCCGACGGTCACGTCGGCGCCCTTGGCGGGAGCGTCCTTGGTGCCCATGCGGAGCAGGACGTAGTAGGTGCCGGCGAAGGCCGCAGGGTTCGCCGTCGGCTTCTCGCGGTTGCGCCAGGTGATGGTCGGCGAGACCACGCCGCCGTCCATCGAGGGGTACTTCAGGTTCGCGTCGGGGAAGGTCGGGCCGTCCCCCTCGGTCCTGGCCCAGTCGGCCTCGCCGCCGAGCGGGGTGAGCAGGACCGGCTCGACCGGGACGTACTCCTTCCACTCCGCGCCGGTGTACTTCAGCTGCAGCTCCAGGTGCTGGCCCCAGTCCAGCGGGACCGCGAACAGGGCGGGCACACCCGGGTCGACGTGGACGCTCCAGCGGCCCTGGGTGAGCTCCGGCGCGTCGGCGTACGACGTGCCGAGCTCGGCGTCGCCCTTGGCTGGCTGGACCGCGCCGTCCCACGTGGTGGTGGTGCTCGGCGGCGGCAGCAGGCTGGCGTCCTCGACCGGCGGCTCCTCCCACACCGCGAGCTGCGCCTTCTCGCCCGCGGGGTAGGAGCCGTCGCTGCTCTCGTAGGCGCGGTACTCGAAGGTGACCGCGTCCTCCTTCAGGCACGGGCCGCGGCCGATCCCGGTGATGCCGGTCATGAACCGGTGACCCACGTAGTCGTCGCCCTCGAACGTGTCGGACTCCTCGCCGCAGCGGTTCTTCGAATCCGCCCCGCTCGGGTCGAAGTAGCCGTAGCCGTTGTGGTTCGTGCTGCTGACCAGGGTCTCGGCGACCCAAAGCGTGGAGCGGGGGACGGTGCGCTCGACGGTGAGGTAGAAGTCGGTGCCGGCGCCCGGCATCGGGAAGGTGTAGCGGCCGGGGCCGACGGTCGGGGCGGCCTCCTCGGACGTGCCGAACGTGACCTCCTCGTCGGCCGCGGCCTGGACGGCCAGGGCGGGCGTCATCAGCGGGGTCAGCAGGCAGGCGGTGGCCAGGGTCGCGGCGGCAGGCAGCGCCGCCCGGCGGTGGCTGGTCATGGCGTCACCCTTTCCCGCGCGCGCCGACCGAAACCCCGGGACGCCGCCCGGTCGCTACGCTGGCGCGCGACGGGTGACGACCTGCGGCAGGGGGATGCGATGGACGGCCGGACCGACGGTGGCGACCCCGCCCTGGCCGAACGGCGTCGCCAGCAGGTCGAGCTGTACGGCGAGTCCGTCGACGCGCTCGCCCGCCGCTGCGAGGGGCTGCTCGGCCTCGGGCCGACCCAGCTCGCCGACGTCACCGGGCTGTCGGTGCCGATGCTCCGGCAGCTGGTCACCGGGGAGCGGGTGCGGATCGGCAACCCGATCGCGATCGCCCGGCTCGGCCTGTTGCGGGAGCTCACCGACCAGCTGCTCAGCGGCGAGGCGAGCCGCGACGACATCCCCCTCGCGGTCGCCCAGATCCGGGCCTCGGCGACACCGGCGCGTCCGAGCAGCGACACCGCGGTCGCCCACGCGGTCGCCGCGGCTCCCCCGGTCACCCGGCGGGTACCGGTGCTGCCCGAGGCCGGGGAGGACACCGTCACGACGTCCTCGGTGGGGTACGCCCGCAGCGTCGTGGCGCGGCACGTGCCGCCCACGCCGGCGTACCGCTGGCCGCTGCTGGAGCGCGCCACCGGCACCGAGACCTGGGTCAAGCACGAGAACCACACCCCGACCGGCGCCTTCAAGGTGCGCGGTGGGCTGAACTTCGTCGAGCGGCTGCGGGTCAGCGGCGTCAGCCCTGCCGGGCTGGTGTCCGCGACCCGCGGCAACCACGGCCAGAGCATCGCGTACGCCGGGGCGCGCGGCGGGCTGCCGGTCACGATCGTGGTCCCCGAGGGCAACAGCCCCGACAAGAACGCGGCGATGGAGGGCTTCGGCGCCGAGCTCGTCGTGCACGGGAGCGACTTCCAGGCGGCGACCGAGCACGCCGCGGACCTCGCGGCCGAGCGCGGTCTGCTGCAGGTGCCGTCGTTCCATCCGTGGCTGGTGGAGGGGGTCGCGACGTACGCCATGGAGCTGCACGACCGCGTCCGCGACCTCGACGTGGTCTACGTGCCGGTCGGCATGGGGTCGGGCATCTGCGCCAACATCGTCGTGCGCGACTTCCTCGGGCTGCGCACCGAGGTGGTGGGCGTGACCGCGGTCGGGGCCCCGGCGTACGCGCGGTCGTTCGAGCGCGGCGAGGTGGTCACCACCGAGTCCGTCGACACCCTCGTCGACGGCGTCGCCACCCGGACCCCCGACCCGCTCGCGGTCGCGATGATCCGCCGCGGCGCCTCCCGCATCGTCGAGGTCTCCGACGAGCAGTCCCTCGAGGCCCTCGCCCTGCTCTACCGCACCACCCACAACCTCCCCGAGCCCGCCGGCGCCATCGCGCTCGCCGGGCTCCTCGCCGACCGCGACCGGGTCGCCGGCACGAAGGTCGCCGTCGTGATGACCGGCGGCAACTGCGACTTCCCCCTCCTCCGGCAAGCCCTCCACGACATCTGAGCCGAAGCGCCCCCGGCCCCGCCGGCAGGCCACGCGCGGCCGAGCTGCCGCGAACGGCGCCCCCACCGGCCAGGTCTTGCGCGTGACCGCGCGGAGCGCGAGCGGTCCTCCCGGCCGGAGCGACGCCGGAGGAGGCCCGTGAGGAGCATGGATGGGTCTGGCCTCCGTGAGCGAGGAACGAGCGAACGGGTGGGTGCGACGAGCGGGCCTCCGGAGGCGGCGCGGAGGCTGCCTGACCGGTCGCGCGGAGCGCGGCCCCGGCGCAAGACCTGGCTGCTCGACCCACAAGACCAGGCGGTCCGGCGCCAAGGACGTGGCCTGTCCGCGGTGTCGGCGGGCGCTCCTAGGATGAGGAGCATGAGCATCCGCATCGGCGCGCACGTCGACCAGACCGACCCGATCGCCGAGGCCCGCGCCCGCGGGACGGACCTGGTGCAGTTCTTCCTGGGCAACCCCCAGAGCTACAAGGGGCCGGTCTTCTCCTACGAGGGCGGCCCGGAGAAGCTCCGGGAGGACGCGGAGGCGGCCGGGGTGACGCTCTACGTCCACGCGCCGTACCTCATCAACGTGGCGACCACGAACAACCGCCAGCGGATTCCGAGCCGCAAGCTGCTCCAGCAGCACATGGACGCGGCCGCGTCGATCGGCGCGCAAGGGCTGATCGTGCACGGCGGGCACGTGACGGACGAGGACGACCCGGCCAAGGGCTTCGACAACTGGCGCAAGGCGATCGAGGCGACCGACCTCAAGATCCCGCTGCTGATCGAGAACACCGCCGGCGGCACCAACGCGATGACCCGCTACCTCGACCGGATCGCCGGGGTGTGGGACGCGATCTCCGGGTGCGAGCAGGCAGACCTGGTCGGCCTCTGCCTCGACACCTGCCACGCGCACGCCGGCGGCAACCCGCTGGAGACGATCGTCGAGGACGTCCGCAAGATCACCGGCCGGATCGACCTGGTGCACGCCAACGACAGCCGTGACGACTTCGACTCCGGTGCCGACCGGCACGCGAACTTCGGGGCCGGCCGGATCGACCCCGACCTGCTCGCGGCCGTGGTCCGTGACGCAGGCGCGCCGGTCGTCTGCGAGACGCCGGGCGGCGCCGAGGAGCACACCGCCGACTTCGCCTGGCTGCGCGAGCGGGTCTAGCGACCGATCGCCACCACGAGGTCGACGTACTCCGCGCCCTCGTCGTCCGCCGACGGGAGCGTGCGCTCGAGTCGGAGGATGCCCCCGCCACCGCGCATCGCGCGGAACATCAGGCGCCGGGTGGCGTCCACCCCCGAGGTACCGGCCCGGGGCTGGTCCGTCAGAAGGTCGGTGCCGTACGGCGCCATGGCGACCCGCCAGCCGTGGCGCTCGGAGCGCTGGCGCAGCAGGACCTCGAAGGTGTCTCCCCGTTCGACCCGGACCAGGCTGCCCGTGCGGGGGTGGCTGACGGTGTGGTGCATGACGATCCTCTCGACGGTGGGCGGGGACGTCGCTGGCGACGTGGAACCCGTCCACCCACGAGGAGCGCGCCCACCCTGCGGCTGATACGTCGGCCCTTCGGTAGCCTCGTCGCGTGTCCCCTTCCTCCCTCACCGTCCGCACGATCACGCCCGAGCAGCACCTGGAGTTCGTGCGCACCCGGCGGTCGGCGAGCTTCCTGCAGACCCCGGCCTGGGGACGGGTGAAGTCGGAGTGGCGCAGCGAGTCGATCGGCTGGCACGACGGCGCCGGTGACCTGGTCGGCGTGGGACTGGTGCTCTACCGCCAGCTGCCGAAGGTGCGCCGCTACCTCGCCTACCTGCCCGAGGGCCCGGTCATCGACTGGGACGACGCCGACCTCGCCGCCTGGCTGCGGCCGATGGTCGCGCACCTCAAGGGCAAGGGCGCCTTCGGCGTCCGCATGGGACCGCCGGTGGTCACCCGGCGGTGGACCGCGGCCCAGGTGAAGGAGGGCATCGCGAGCGACGAGGTGCAGCGGCTCGGGCAGGTGGCCCCGGAGGAGCGCAGCGTCGCCGGTGCCCGCGTGGTCTCCACGCTGCACGAGCTGGGCTGGAAGCCGCAGGCGGTCGAGGGCGGCTTCGCGGCCGGCCAGCCGCAGTACAACTTCGTGATCCCGCTCCGCCACGACGACGGCAGCGCCCGCACCGAGGACGAGGTGCTCAAGGGGATGAACCAGCTGTGGCGGCGCAACATCAAGAAGGCCGACAAGGCCGGTGTCGAGGTCACCAAGGGCTCGGCCGACGACCTCAAGCTCTTCCACGACCTCTACGTCCACACCGCCGAGCGGGACGGCTTCACGCCACGGCCGCTGGGCTACTTCCGCACCATGGTCGAGGCGCTGTCCGCGGAGGAGCCGGACCGGATCACGCTCTGGCTGGCCCGGCACGAGGGTGACCTGGTGGCGTCCACGATCGCGATCCGCGTCGGCGGCCACGCGTGGTACTCCTACGGCGCGTCATCCACGGACAAGCGGGAGGTCCGCGGCTCCAACGCAGTCCAGTGGGCGATGGTCCGCGACGCGCTCGCGGCCGGTGCCGACGTCTACGACCTGCGCGGCATCACCGACACCCTGGACGCCGACGACAGTCACGTCGGGCTGATCCAGTTCAAGGTCGGCACTGGCGGCGAGGCCGTCGAGTACGCCGGCGAGTGGGACCTCCCGATCAACCGCGCGATCTACACCGCGTTCGACCTCTACATGAGCCGCCGATGAGCCTCACCCTGTACGTCGACGGCGACCGCTTCCGGACGCACCTGCGCACGACCCTGGCCCGCCACCCCGACCTGGTCCCGGTGGCCAAGGGCAACGGCTACGGCCTCGGCAACTCGCGCCTGGCCCAGATCGCGGCCTGGCTCGGGGTCGACACCCTCGCCGTCGGCACGTACGCCGAGCTGGCCCAGGTCGCCGACCACTTCCCCGGCTCGATGCTCGTGCTGACGCCCTGGCGCCCCTTCGACAACGAGGTGCCCGGCGGGATCGCCCCGCGGGTGGTGCACACGGTCGGCCGGATCGAGGACCTGACCGCCCTGCTCGCGTGGGAGCCGGACGCCCGGATCGTGCTCGAGCGGGAGACCTCGATGCTGCGCCACGGCCTGTCCGCCGCCGGTCTGCGCGAGGCGGCCGAGATCATCGCCGGGCACGGCGACGTACGCCTCGAGGGCGTCGCCCTGCACCTGCCGATGGCCGGCAGCTCGCACCTCACCGAGGTCACCCGGCTCATGAACGACGTCGTCGCCTCGGGCCTGGACACGCACACGGTCTGGGTCAGCCACCTCACCGACACCGAGCTGGCGACGCTGGCGGGAAGCTGGCCGGACTACACGATCCGGCCCCGGGTGGGCACCGGCCTGTGGCTCGGCGACCGCGGCGCCCTGAAGGTCCGGGCGACGGTCCTCGACGTGCACCCGGTCGAGCGCGGCGACGTGTTCGGCTACCGCGGCCGGCACGCGCCGCGGCCGGGCACCATCCTCGTCGTGAGCGGCGGCACCGCCCACGGCATCGGCCTCGAGTCGCCGACGGGCGGCAGCAGCCTCAAGGAGCGGGCGGCGACGGTCGCCCGCGGCGGTCTCGACGCCGCCGGCTTCGTGCGCTCGCCGTACAGCATCGGCGGCAAGCAGCGCCTGTTCGCAGAGCCACCGCACATGCAGGCCAGCATGCTGTTCCTCCCGCACGGGGCGCCGGTCCCGGAGGTCGGCGACGAGGTCGACGTGCGGGTGCGCTACACCGCCACCGCGTTCGACCGCATCGACATCAGCTGAGAACGGTGACCCGGCACAAGATGTGCCGGGTCACCCCCGATCAGACCCGCCGAGCCGGCACAAGATGTGCCGGGTCGACGTCTGGATCCCGGTCGACCGGGTCGTGCAGCGGGCGCAGCACGTCGCGGGTCACCACCGCGACCAGCCAGAGCTCGCAGGCGACCCGGACGATGATCGCGAGCCAGTAGAAGCCGGGTCGGTCGCCGGCACCCGGCTGGAGGTGGCCGCCGAGGTACCACCAGACCATCGCGAAGTAGAGCACCTCGCCGGCCTGCCAGATCAGCAGGTCGCGCCAGCGCGGCCGGGCCAGCACCGCCAGCGGCAGCAGCCAGAGGACGTACTGCGGCGAGTAGACCTTGTTCACCAGCAGGAAGCCGGCGACGACGAGGAAGCCGAGCTGGGCCAGCCGCGGCGGGTCGGGGGCCATCATCCCGATCACGAACACCGCGACGCACCAGACGCCGAAGAAGAGCCAGGAGGTGGTGTTGATGGTCTCGTGGGAGATCGTGTGGCCGGCCTGCTGCGCGACCAGCCACACGCTGCCGAGGTCCGCGCCGCGGTCGGAGTTGAAGGACCAGAAGACCCTCCACTCGTCGCGGCCCGAGAGGTACGCCGGCGCGTTGGCCACGACCCAGGCACCGAGGGCCGAGACGCTCACCTTCAGCAGCGAGAGCAGGTCGCGGCGGCGCAGGCAGATCACCAGCACCCCGCCGAGGAGGAACAGGGGATAGAGCTTGGTCGCGGTGCCCAGCCCGATGAGCACACCGGTGAGCACCGGCCGGTCGCGGGACCATGCCCAGAGCGCGGCGGCGACCAGGACCACCGCGAGCAGGTCCCAGTTCACGATCCCGGTGAGCAGGAGCGCGGGTGAGAGCGCGAACAGGGCGGCGTCCCACGGACGGTTGCGGTGGGTACGCGCCAGGAACCACGCCGTCGCGATCGCGGCCGCTCCGAGCAGCACCGCGCTCACCGCGACGTACGTGCGCACCTCACGCAGGACCTGCTGGTCGGAGTAGAGGTCGCCGACCGGCACGGAGGCACGCGGGTCGACGTCGGGTGAGCCGGTGACCCAGTGGGTCAGCCAGGCGGCCCCCCAGGCGAAGTACGAGATCCCGACCGGGTACTCCATGACGTCGTACCGGGCGCGGGTCTCGGGGTCGTCGTCGTACGGCCAGCTCAGCTCGGCGAAACCCCGCCCGACGTAGAGGTAGGGCAGGTCGGAGTAGCACATCTGCGTGTAGCGGGCGTCCCCGTCGAGCCAGGTGTCCTGGTAGCAGGGCGCCTTCTGGAGCAGGCCGAGCGCGAAGCAGACGGCGGTGAGGGCGAGCACCACCCGCACCGGGGTCCACCAGCGGTGGGGTGCGGATCGCTCCCCGAGAGGGCCGCCGACCGCTTCGCTGAGCGCGGCCGCGACCGGGTCCTCGAGGGTGGGGTGGGCCCGGGCGGCGTACCCGCCGGGCTCACTCACGATAGGCGTACTGCTCGCGGGAGGCGGCTGCTCCGCCACCGCCGCCACCGCCGCCGTTGCCGTTGCCGTTGGTCGGGCTGTCGGTCGGCGACGGGTTCTGGCTGTCGCAGTTCGGGTCGAGGACACCACAGGTCGACGTCGGCGGGCCGGGCGTGTTGCTCGGCTTGTCGGTCGGCGGACCGGGCGTCTTCGTCGGCGACTCGGACGGCGTCTCGGTCGTCTTGGTCGGCTTCGGCTTCTTGGTCGGCTTCGGCGGCGGAGTGTACGGCAGGTGGCCCTCCTCGGGCGCGTCCCCGTCGACGTACGCCGGCGGCGGGAACTCCTCCACCGGCAGGCCGTCCATCAGCCGCTTCATCACCGCGGTCCACGTCATGGTCGGGTAGGTGGCGCCGTAGAACGGCTCGAGGTAGCCCTCGAGGCTCTCGTTGCCGCTGCCCTTGACGTACATCACCGCGGTCGACATCTGCGGGGTGTAGCCCACGAACCAGGACGAGGACACGTGGTCGTCGGCGTTGGTGGCGGTGCCGGTCTTGCCGGCGGCCGGTCGGCCGAGCGCCTGGGCGTTGGCGCCGGTGCCGTTCTGCACCACCTGCTGCATGGCGTAGGAAACGTCGGCGGCCTTGTCCTCGTCGAGGGCCCGGTCGTTGCTGACCTTGTGGCGGTAGCGGGTCTCGCCGCTCTCGTCGACGACCTTCTCGATCATGAAGACCGGCGCGGACTTCCCGCCGTTCGCGATGGTGGCGTAGGCGTTGGCCATGTTGACCGGGCTCACGGTCGCCGATCCGAGTGCGATGCCGGAGATCGGCTGCAGGCCGGGCGAGGTGCGCAGGTGGTCCATGCCGGTCCTGCTCTTGTCCCAGCGCGGGATGCCGAGCTTGTTGGCCATGTCGAGGATCTTGTCCGGGCCGTCCGGGATGGACTCGGTCAGGTCGGCGAACGCCGTGTTCACCGACTCCTCGGTGGCCTTGATCATGTTGATCTTGTCGCCGTAGTCGTTGCCGAGGCCGTCCGGGCCGGAGCCCTCGTTGCGGACCCGGTCGCCGTTCGGGTACTCGTACGGCGAGTTGCCCTCGAAGGTGTCCTTGAGGGAGTACCCGGCGTCGATGCCGGCCGCGAGGGCGAACGGCTTGAACGACGAGCCCGGCGAGCCACCCGCGGTCGCCCAGTTGAGCTGGGAGTCGAGGTAGTCCTGGCCGGCGTAGAACCCGCGCAGCGCCCCGGTGCCCGGCTGGACGCTGGCGACCGCGACGTGCAGGTCCTTCTTGCCCTTCGGCCGGGCCTCCTCGACGCCCTGCTTCGCGGCGTCCATGGCCTTGCGGCTGAAGGTGGTGTAGACGCGGAGGCCGCCGCCGTTGATCTCCTGCTCGGTGAAGTTCAGGCGCAGCAGCTCGCGCTTGATCATCTCCAGCATGAAACCCTTCTGGCCGGCGTACGCCGACTCGGCCTTCACCTTCGGGAACTTCGGAAGCTTCTCCCTGGCCTTGTCGACCTTGGCCGCGTCGGCGGTGCCCATGGACGCCATGCCGGACAGGACGTACTGGTAGCGCTCGAGGAGCGCCTCCTTGTTCTCCTTGCCGTTGGCCGGGTCGAACCGGGTCGGGTTGTTGATGACCGAGGCCAGGACCGCCGACTCGCGCAGGGTGAGGTCCTTGGCCGGCTTGTCGAAGTAGGCGTGGGCGGCCGCCTCGATCCCGTAGGCCCCGCGGCCGAAGTAAATGGTGTTGAGGTAGCCCTCGAGAATCTGCTGCTTGGACTGCTGGCGCTGCAGCTTCAGCGAGACGACGGCTTCCTTCATCTTGCGCTTGTAGGAGCGCTCCTGGGTCAGGTAGAGGATCTTGACGTACTGCTGGGTGATCGTGGACGCACCCTGCTGCGCGTTGCCCTTTGCGTTGCTGAACGCCGCGCGGACGATGCCCTTGGGGTCGAGGCCCCGGTCGGTCCAGAACGAGCGGTTCTCGGCCGCGACCACCGCGTCCTTCACGGACTGCGGCATCTCGTCGTAGCTGATCGAGTCGCGGTTCTGGGTGGCGTACCGGCCGAGCTGGGTCTTGCCGTCGGCGTAGTACACGAACGAGGTCTGGGTCTCGAAGTCCTCGTTCGGGTTGGGTACGTCGATCGCCTGGTAGAGCACGGTGAACCCGGCCACCGCGAGCAGCGCCATCACGAGGCCAGTGATCCCGAGCCACTTGGCGGTCTTCCGGAGCCGTGGGTGCTTGCCCTTCGGTGCCTTCCCGGCGCTGCCGGCGGGAGTGCGGCCGGCCTTGCTGGCGTTCGGCTGTCCGGCCTTGGTTCCGCCGTTCGTGGCGGAGCTGCGCGCGCCGTTGGCCTTGCGCTTTCCAGTCACGTGGGTCGTCTCCGGGGGGTCTGCGGCCGTGCTCGGGACACGGTTGGGGTCGGGATGTGCGTCTAGCAGAGTACGGGGGAGCCCCGAGAACCCGGGCATCCCCGAGCGGGACGCCGCGCCGTACCTGCGCCGTACCCACCCGCTCCCACGCGTGAACACCGCCCGATCGGCGGTCCGGAGTGAGACCGATGACACACGGTCGCGAACACGCGCGGCAATACCGTTTCTCTTCGGCTGCGATGTATCGGTACGATGTATTGGTGGCGAGGCGCGGAGAGACGATCGAGCTGGCGGTCCTGGGGCTGCTGCACGAGTCACCCATGCACGGGTATGAGCTGCGCAAGCGGCTCAACCTGATGCTGGGCTGGGGTCGGGTGCTCTCCTACGGGTCCCTCTACCCCGCGCTGAAGAAGATGCTCCGCGCCAGCTGGATCGAGGAGCGGACGGTCCCCGGCGCTGCCAGCACGCGGCGCCCGCGCATCGTCTACCAGCTCACCGAGACCGGCCAGGACGAGTTCGTCCGCCTCATGTCGGAGGTCGGGCCCACCGCCTGGGAGGACGACAACTTCGACATCCGGTTCGCGTTCTTCGGGCGCACGGACATGGAGATCCGGCTCCGGGTGCTGGAGGGACGGCGCTCCCGCCTGCAGGAGCGTCTCGAGCGGGTCCAGTCCCAGCTCTCGCTCACCCAGAAGGAGATGGATCGGTACGCCTCGGAGCTCCAGCGCCACGGCGTCGAGTCGGTGGAGCGTGAGGTGCGGTGGCTCTCCGACCTCATCAACGCCGAGCGGCAGCAGCAGCCCGTCGAGGCACCGGCGCAGGAGGCAACGGCGCCGGCCGCCCCGCAGTCCACCTCACCATCCGGCCAGCCTGACCAACCGGTCACCTGACCACAACCAACAGACCTCGAAGACCAGTCGAGTAGGGAAGAAGGAAATCCGAATGGGTTCGGTACGCGTAGCAATCGTGGGAGTCGGCAACTGCGCCACCTCCCTGATCCAGGGCGTGGAGTACTACAAGGACGCTGACCCGTCGGGCTCCGTCCCCGGTCTCATGCACGTCACCTTCGGCGAGTACCACGTCTCCGACGTCACGTTCGTCGCCGCGTTCGACGTCGACGACAAGAAGGTCGGCAAGGACCTCTCCGAGGCGATCAACGCCTCCGAGAACAACACCATCAAGATCTGCGACGTCCCTACGCTCGGCGTGGAGGTGCAGCGCGGTCCGACGCTGGACGGACTCGGCAAGTACTACCGGATGACCATCGAGGAGTCCGCCGCCGAGCCGGTCGACGTGGTCCAGGCGCTCAAGGACGCGGAGGCCGACGTCCTCGTGTCCTACCTCCCGGTGGGCTCCGAGGAGGCCGACAAGTTCTACGCCCAGTGCGCCATCGACGCGGGCGTCGGCTTCGTCAACGCGCTCCCCGTCTTCATCGCCTCCGACCCGGAGTGGGCGAAGAAGTTCGAGGACGCCGGTGTCCCGATCGTCGGCGACGACATCAAGTCCCAGGTCGGCGCGACCATCACGCACCGCGTGATGGCCAAGCTGTTCGAGGACCGTGGCGTGGTGCTCGACCGCACCTACCAGCTCAACGTCGGCGGCAACATGGACTTCAAGAACATGCTCGAGCGCGAGCGCCTGGAGTCCAAGAAGGTCTCCAAGACCCAGGCCGTCACCTCCAACCTCGAGGGCCCGCTGGCCGGCAAGGTCGAGGACAAGAACGTGCACATCGGCCCGTCCGACTACGTCCAGTGGCTCGACGACCGCAAGTGGGCCTACGTCCGCCTCGAGGGTCGTGCCTTCGGCGACGTCCCGCTGAACCTCGAGTACAAGCTCGAGGTGTGGGACTCCCCGAACAGCGCCGGCATCATCATCGACGCCGTCCGCGCCGCGAAGATCGCCCTCGACCGGGGCCTCGGTGGCCCGGTCAACCCGGCCTCGACCTACCTGATGAAGTCCCCGCCGGTGCAGCGCCCGGACGACATCGGTCGCGCCGAGCTCGAGAAGTTCATCGCCGGGGAGTGACCCCCGCCGCGGCACCCGTGCCGTGACCGAACCCGCGAACCGCCGGTCCCCTCAGGGGCCGGCGGTTCGTCGTTCGGTGGGCAGTTTTCCCTGCCCGCTCGCAGCGTCAGCGGACGCGGAGGCCGTCCAGGACCAGGTCGAGCACGGCGTCGAGCTGGTCGCCCAGCCCGGCGGAACCCCACTCGTCGGCGTGGGCGGGATGGTGGAAGAGCGCAGTGGCCTGCAGCACCGCCAGCCCGGCGACCGCCGGGTCGGCGACCGCGAACTCCCCGTCGTCCCGGCCGGCCTCGACGATCCGGGCCAGCTGCGCAGCGAGGTGGGCGACGTGCGCGTCCACCACCTCCCCGGCCTCGCTGGTGACCTGCCGGAACGTCGCGAACAGCTCGGGGTCCTCCCGGGCGATCCCCTGCTTGGTGGCCGCGAGCAGGCCTACCCAGGAACGGAGTCGCTCCGCGGCCGGACCGTCCCCGGCGACCACGTCCGCCAGGGGCGCGGACACCCGGTCCAGCCAGCGCTGCGTCACCGCGTCCCGGAGGGCGGCCTTGCTCGGGAAGTGTCGGTACACCGACCCGTGGCTGACCGCGAGGGCGCGGGCCACGTCGACCACCGTCGTCTTGGCGGGGCCGTAGCGGCGCAGCACCTCCTCGGCGGTGTCGAGGATGCTGTCGGCGGTCAGCGGCTCGGGCATGTCCGCAACCTACTTCTCGCTGTCGAGCATCGACATCTGCGCCGCGTCGTAGCGGGTCCCGGCGACGGAGCCGGCCGGCACCGCGGCCTCGATCGCGGCCAGGTCGTCCCGGGTCAGCTCCAGCCCGAGGGCACCGAGGGACTCGTCGAGCCGGGTGCGCGTGCGGGCGCCGACCAGCGGTACGACGTCCTCGCCCCGCGAGCCCACCCACGCGACGGCGACCTGGGCGACGGTGGCGCCCCGGGAGTCGGCGACCTCGCGGAGGGCCTCGACGAGCCGGAGGTTCGCGTCGAGGTTATCGCCACGGAAGCGGGGCAGGTGGGCCCGGAAGTCCTGCACGTCACGGTCGGCCGTCCAGTGGCCCGAGAGCAGGCCCCGCGACAGGACGCCGTACGCCGTGATGCCGACCCCGAGCTCCCGCGCGGCCGGCAGGATCTCCGCCTCGATCCCCCGGGAGATCAGGGAGTACTCGATCTGCAGGTCGGCCACCGGATGCACGGCGTGCGCCCGCCGCAGCGTGTCCGCACCCACCTCCGACAGTCCAAGGTGCCGCACCCAGCCGGCCTCGATCAGCTCGGCGATCGCTCCCACCGTCTCCTCGACGGGGACGGTCGGGTCCAGCCGCGCCGGTCGGTAGATGTCGATGTGGTCGGTCCCCAGACGCCGGAGGGAGTAGCTGACGAAGTTCTTGATCGCTGCCGGTCGGGTGTCCAGGCCACCCCAGGCGTTGTCGGGCCCCCGGAGGGCGCCGAACTTGACGCTGATCACGGCGTCCTCGCGCCGGCGCCCGAGCAGGGCATCCCGCAGGAGCATCTCGTTGTGGCCCATCCCGTAGAAGTCGCCGGTGTCCAGGAGCGTGACGCCGGCGTCCAGCGCCGCCCGGATGGTCGCCAGGCTCTCGGCCTCGTCGGCCGGGCCGTAGAGGTCGGACATCCCCATGAGGCCCAGGCCGATCCCGGAGACGGAGGGGCCGGTGGCGCCGAGACGGCGCGTGGTCAGGTCAGTCATCTGCGTGGTCATGCCACCAGCATGAACCGTGGACTGACAGATTTCAAACTTTGTCAGTCAGTTGAGGGCTGCCGCCACGACCACCTCGGCCGCCTCCCGTGCCCGGGTCGCGGCAGCGGGGTCCGCATCGAGGGCACCGGCGGCCAGGCCACCGTCCAGAAGCAGGGTCAGCGAGCGGGCCAGGCCGTCCGGGTCCCCGGACCCGGCCTCGGCGGCCAGGTCGCGCACCCACTGCAGGACCGCGTGCTTGTGCGCCACGGTCGCCTCGTGCACCGGGGTGCCGGGCACGGCCTCGGCGGCCGCGTTGATGAACGCGCAGCCGCGGTAGCCGTCCCGCCGGCAGGCCGTACCGAGGGCGTCGAAGAGGCCGACCAGCTGCGCGCGCGGCTCGGGGCCGGCTGCGGTCGCGGCGTCGTGGAGCTGGCCGCTCCAGATCCCGTCCACCCGCGCGAGGTAGGCGAGCACGAGGTCGTCCTTGGCCGGGAAGTGCTTGTAGAACGTCGCCTTGGCCACACCTGACTCGGCGATGATCGTGTCCACGCCGACGGCTCGGAGACCGCGCGCGTAGAACAGGCGGAACGCGGTGTCGAGGATGCGCTGACGCGCCGACGGTGGGGCCACGGGATTGATGGTAGACAAGTCTGTCTGCTAACGTCCATTCGAACGAACAGACAGGTCTGTCTACCTACTCACGAAGGATCGTCATGAACATCGCAGTCCTCGGCACCGGCATGGTCGGACGCGCCGTCGCCGCCCGCCTCCACGAGCTCGGCCACACCGTGGTGGTCGGCACCCGCGACCCGGGGGCCACGCTGGCCCGCACCGAGCCCGACCAGATGGGCAACCCGCCGTACGCGGTGTGGCAGGAGGCCCACCGGGGCATCGACCTGGCGACGTTCGCCGGGGCGGCGGAGGTCGCCGACCTCGTCGTCAACGCCTCGTCCGGCTCGGTGACCTTCGACGTGCTCCGCGCCGCCGGAGCCGAGAACCTCGCCGGCAAGGTCCTGCTCGACATCGCGAACCCCCTCGACTTCTCGGCCGGGTTCCCGCCCACCCTCTCGGTCAAGGACACCGACTCCCTGGCTGAGCAGGTGCAGCGGGCCTACCCCGAGGTCCGGGTGGTCAAGGCCTTGAACACGCTCAACGCGGACCTCATGGTCGAGCCGAAGTCGCTCGGCGCGAGCAGCACGGTCTTCGTCTCGGGTGAGGACCCGAGCGCGAAGGCCGAGGTGGTCGCCCTGCTCGAGAGCTTCGGGCACGACGACGTGATCGACCTCGGCGGCATCGAGACCGCCCGGGGCACCGAGATGCTGCTCCCGCTGTGGCTCCGCCTGATGGGCGCTCTCGGCACCCCGCACTTCAACATCAAGGTCGTGCGCTGACGCTCGGGGTCAGGCCTCGGCGTCGGCCTTGATGCCGCGGAGGGTACGTTGCATGCCCGCGCGGAGCTCGGCCTGGAAGCCCTCCTGGCCGCCGAGCACCCGCCGGACCAGCGTGTCCGAGATGGGCGAGGTGCCGTCCGGGGCCTCGCGCCTCTGCACGACCCGGGTCCCGGCCCCGGTCGCCTCCAGCGTGAACGACCAGATCGTGAAGTTGTCCTTGATCCGGAAAGCGAAGTCGCGGTGCGGCTCGAAGCGCACCACCTTCGACCGGGTCGGCCACACCAGCAGGCCCTTGCGGTTCACGTTGACCGCGCGGGTGCCGAGCTGCACCGGACCTCCGCCGCGTACGACGGTGCGCACGACCTGCGGGCTCCAGCGGGCCATCCGCGGCAGGTCGGTCACCAGGGACCAGACCCGCTCCGGGGTGGCGTCGACGTCGATGGACTCCTCGATCAGCGCTTCGACCTGGGACATGGGGCGGAGGCTACCGGTGGGTAATACCTCGCCGGAACGCCCTGTGAGAGGAGTCACTCCGCGGAGCGTGCCGCCCACCAGGTGAGCAGGGCGTCGCGCGCCGCGTCGTACGGCTGCGGGCCCTCCTCCATCCGCAGCTCGAGCAGGAAGCGGTAGGCCTCGCCCACCACCGGGCCCGGGGGGAGGTCGAGGATCTCCATGATCTGGGTGCCGTCGAGGTCCGGCCGGATCGAGGCCAGCTCCTCCTGCTCCGACAGCCGGGCGATCCGGGCCTCCAGGTCGTCGTAGGTCCGACGCAGCCGCTCGGCCTTGCGCTTGTTGCGGGTGGTGCAGTCCGCCCGGGTGAGCACGTGCAGCCGGGTCAGCTGGTCACCGGCGTCGCGGACGTAGCGGCGTACGGCGGAGTCGGTCCACTCGCCGGTGCCGTAGCCGTGGAAGCGCAGGTGCAGCTCGACCAGCTTCGCCACCGCGTCGATGGTGTCGTTGGAGAACCGCAGGGCCTGCATGCGCTTGCGGGTCAGCTTGGCACCGACCACGTCGTGGTGGTGGAAGGTGACCGTCCCGTCGTCGACGAACCGGCGGGTCTTCGGCTTCCCGACGTCGTGCATCAGTGCCGCGAACCGCGACACGAAGTCCGGCCCACCGCCGTCGAGCCGGTCCTCGAGCTCGATCGACTGCTCCAGCACGGTCAGCGTGTGCTGGTAGACGTCCTTGTGCCGGTGGTGCTCGTCGCGCTCGAGGGCCAGCGCCGGCAGCTCAGGCAGGACGTACGCCGCGAGGCCGGTCTCGACCAGCAGGGTCAGCCCGCGCCGCGGCCACGGTGCCTCGACCAGCTTCACCAGCTCGTCGCGCACCCGCTCCGCTGAGACGATCGTGATCCGCTCGGCCATGTCGGTCATCGCGGCGACCACCTCGGGCGCGACGGTGAACCCGAGCTGGGCGGCGAAGCGGGCGGCCCGCATCATCCGCAGCGGGTCGTCGGAGAACGACGACTCCGGAGTGCCGGGCGTCCGCAGCACCCGCGCCGCGAGGTCGACGACGCCACCGAACGGGTCCTCGAAGGTCCGGCCGGGGAGGCTCATCGCCATCGCGTTGACGGTGAAGTCACGGCGACCGAGGTCTCCGGCCAGGTTGTCGCCGTAGTCGACATCGGGCTTGCGCGACGACGGGTCGTAGGTCTCCGAGCGGTACGTCGTGATCTCGACCTGCCAGGGACCCTTGCGGCAGCCGATCGTGCCGAAGGCCCTGCCGAGGTCCCAGATCGCGTCGGCCCAGCCGCGCACGAGCTTCTCGGTGACCTCCGGACGGGCGGAGGTGGTGAAGTCGAGGTCGTTCTGCAGCCGGCCGAGCATGGCGTCCCGGACCGGTCCCCCGACCAGGGCGAGCTCGTGGCCGGCGTCGGCGAACCGGGCTCCGAGCTCGTCGATCACCGGGCCGATGCGCTCGAGCTCCCCGGCCACGGTGCGCTGCACGTCCGCGATCTGGAGGGGCGGCAGGGCGGGGTCGGACACGGGAGACAAGGGTAGTCGGAGGGTGCAGGACACCCGCCGGGCGGCCGGGGTTCGTGTCCCGTGTCGGCACGTCCCCGGGGACGCTTCTGTCTTGGGGGTCGTGCCCTAGAGTCGACGCCGTGATCCGACCGGTGGCTGCCCTGTGCGCACCCCTGGTCGCCGCGGTCGCCGCCGTCACGCTCGGGCCGGGTCCGGGCACCGGCGACGGGGTGCTCGACCCGTCGACGGCGGGCGCGGACACGCCCGCCGTGGTGTCGGCCGCCCCGTCCGGCGACGACCTGACCGCGCGCCGCTCCGTGCCCGTGTCCCGCAACGCCCAGCGGCGTGCCGCCAGCCAGGACCTCGACGTCACCCTCGACGGGCTCAACCCCTCCGTGATCCCGCAGCGCGGGGCGATCACGATGCGCGGCACGATCACGAACACGACGGAGGAGACGTTGACCAGCATCAACGTGCATCCCCTGACGTCGTACTCGCCGATGACCACGGCACGCGAGATCGAGGTCTCCGTCGAGTCCGACCCCGAGATCTACATCGGCCAGCGGATCACCGACATCGGGCGCTTCGACAACGTCGAGGACCTGGCACCCGGCCAGTCCGTCAGCTGGAGCGTCCGGGTGCCGGCCGACGAGCTCCTGATCAGCGGCGAGGAGGGCGTCTACTGGATCGGTGTCCAGGTGCTGGCCGCCGACACCGACGGGTTCCGCTCGATCCACGGCCGGGCCCGGTCGTTCATCCCGCTGATGCGCGGCAAGCAGGAGCAGGTGCCGACCTCCCTGATCCTCCCGGTACGCCGGGCGATCGAGCGGGCCGCCGACGGACGGGTCAGGCGTGCCGACGAGTGGGCCAACGAGCTCAGCCCCGGGGGCCGCCTGGCCAACCTCACGTCGTTCGTCCGCTCCTCGGGGACGGCGCCGGTCACCTGGCTGATCGACCCCGCGGTCGTCGACGCCGTCGACCAGCTGGCCCGGGGCAACCCGCGCCGCAACCTCGAGCCCACCGAGCCGGCTCCGGGCGAGGAGAACACCGACCAGCAGGACGAGGAGCAGGCCGCGGCCGAGGAGGAGCAGCGCCGCAACGGCCTGCCCGAGGCCCAGCAGTGGCTCTCCGACGTCCGGTCGCTCACCTCGCGCAACCCCGTGCTCGCCCTGCCGTACGGCGACCTCGACGTCGCCGCCGCCTCCCGCTACAGCCCGGTGCTCTACGACCGGGCCCGCGCGCTCTCCTCGGAGGTGCTCGGCGCGCTCGACATCGAGAGCAACCCGGCCATGGCGCCCCCGAGCGGGTTGCTGAACCCCGGGGCCCTGGAGCTGGCGCCCCAGGACACACAGATCTTCCTGTCCGAGGAGGCCATCGGCGAGGAGTACGACGACCCGGCCGACGTCCCCTCGACCATCGAGTCCGCCGGCCGGCGGATCGCGATCACCGACCACACCGTCGGGGTCGGCGGCCCCGGGCCGGACGAGCGGCTGAGCGGCGTGGCGCTGCGGCAGCGCGTGCTCGCCGAGGCGGCGGTCCGGTCGCTGGCCGGCGACACCAGCGCCCTCACCGTCGACCTGCCGTTCGACTTCGACCCCGGCTCCCGCGGCCAGCAGTTCTTCCGCGGCCTCGAGCAGCCGTTCCTGCAGATGGTGCCGGCCTCGGTGGACCGGACCGGGCCGGCCCCCGAGGTCTCCCGGGTGGCCTACCCGACCCGCCAGGTGGTCCGCGAGCTGAACGAGGCCAACCTCGCCTCCACCGACCGGTTCATCGACACCGGCGAGCGGCTCGACAGCATCCTGGTCCGCAACGACACGGTCGGTGACCAGGTCCTGCGCGAGGCACTGTGCACGTCGTCGTACATGGTCCGCGACGACCCGGTCTCCGCGCAGGTGGCCGCCGACGACGCGTCCACCCTGCTGCGCAACCAGCTCGAGCGGATCCGCATCGAGGCACCGTCGTTCGTGATCCTGTCCTCGGACAGCGGCCCGTTCGCCGTCACCGTCACCAACGACCTCGACCAGCCGGTGCGCGTGCGGATCGAGGCGCAGACCAGCGACGACGTCGTGATCAAGGCGCCCGAGGAGATCACGCTCGAGGCCGAGACCCGTCAGACCGTCCAGCTCAGCGCCGAGGCCGCCTCGCTCGGCGTCCACCCGGTCCGGCTGGTCGCCACCAACGTCGACGGCCAGCCGATCGGGGCCTTCGACGAGCTCGACATCCGCTCCAACACGGTGGGCGTGGTGATCTGGGTGATCATGGGCGTCGGGGTCGGCATCCTCGCGATCTCGATCCCGGTGCGGTGGGCCCGACGCCGTCGACGAGGAAGCACGACTGCATGACCACCCCACGACGATGTTCACTGCGTCCCGCTCGCCGCAGGGACCCCGCATGAGCGAACGCTCGGTCCTGTCCAACAGCGCCGTGATGGCCGCGGGCACCGTGGTCTCCCGCTTCAGCGGCTACATCCGGTCGATCCTGCTGGCGGCGGCGCTCGGCAACGCGCTGCACGCGGACGTGTTCACCATCGCGAACACGATCCCGAACATGCTGTACATCCTGCTCGCGGGCGGCATCTTCAACGCGGTGCTGGTCCCCCAGCTGGTGCGGGCGATGAAGAACGACGACGACGCCGGCGACGCCTACACCCACCGGGTGGTCACGCTGGCCGCCCTGTTCCTCGGCGGCGTCACCATCCTGCTGGTGGCGTTCACCCCCCAGGTGATGTCGCTCTACCTCGACGGCCACTGGAACAACCCGGAGCTGGCCGCCGAGAAGGAGTCGGTGATCGACTTCGCGCGGTTGTGCCTGCCGCAGGTCTTCTTCTACGGGATGTTCGTGCTGGTCGGGCAGATCCTGAACGCCCGCGGGAAGTTCGGCCCCATGATGTGGGCGCCCATCGCGAACAACCTGCTGTCGATGGCGGTCCTGGTCGTCTACATCGTCGTCTTCGGGACCGACGCCACCGGCGGCTACAGCACCGGCGAGGAGCTCCTGCTCGGCCTCGGCTCGACCGCGGGCATCGCGCTGCAGTTCCTCATCCTGCTGCCGTTCCTGACCGCCTCCGGCTACCGGTACGCCGCCCGGTTCGACTTCCGCAACGCAGGCCTCGGCCACACCCTGCGGCTGGCCATCTGGACCGTGCTGTTCGTGATCGTCAACCAGGTCGCCTACACGGTCGTGGTCCGGCTGGCCTCCAGCGGTACGGCGGGCTCGGACGGCGCGCCCGACGCGACCGGCTACACGATCTACTCCAGCACCTTCCTGCTGGTGATGGCCCCGCACGCGGTGATCACCGTGTCCCTGGCCACCGCGGTGCTGCCCCGACTCTCGGCGAGCGCCGCCGACGGCCGGCTCTCCGACCTGGCCGGCTCACTGGCCGCGACAGTCCGCACCACGCTGGCGCTGATCATCCCGTTCGCGCTGCTGGTCCCGGTGATCGCGCGCGAGCTCTCCGACGTGATCTGGGGGTACGGCGCCGCGGAGGCCACCTCCGACAACTATGCGCCGTCGCTCGCGCTGTTCGCCCCCGGCGTCGTGTTCTTCACCGTCCACTACCTGATGCTGCGGGGCTTCTACGCCCTCGAGCTCACCCGCACCGTCTTCTGGGTGCAGTGCCTGATCGCGGCCGTGAACATCCTGCTGGCCGTGGTGCTGGTGGACCGCACGGACGCGGCGTTCACCTCCCCCGCCCTGGTGCTCGCCTACGGCGGGGCGTACGCCGTGGGTGCGGTGTCGTCGTACTCCCTGCTCCGGCACCTGCTCGGCGGCCTCCGTACCCCGCAGCTGCTGCGGTTCCTGGTGCGGCTGCTGCTGGCCGCGGTCCCGGCCACCCTCGTCGCGTGGGCCGCGGCGTGGGCGCTGCACGAGTCGCTGGGCACCTCGCTGGACTCCAAGCTCGGCTCGCTGTTGTTCCTGGGGGTGGTCGCACTGGTGGACGTGGTCGTGTTCCTGGCGCTCTCCCGGGCCTTCCGGCTGACCGAGGTGACCGAGGTGGTGGACACGGTCACGCGGCGGCTGCCCGGTCGTGGCTGACCTTCCCCCTACGATGAGGGTGGGCCGCCGAGGCCCTGGCCAGACCGAGCAGGCGGCGCCCAGGAGCGAGCGAGGAGAGGAGCAGGTTGTGCCCGGTTCGACCCGCGCCGGCGACCTCCTGACCGGTCGCTACCGCCTCGTCGACCTGCTCAGCGAGGCCCGCGGTGGCCGTTTCTGGCGGGCGTGGGACACCGTGCTCTCCCGGCACGTCGCCGTGCACCTCATCCCGGAGGGCGACGAGCGTGCCGAGGCCCTGATGGAGGCGGCCCGGCGCTCCGCGACGCTCTTCGACCCCCACCTGCTCCGGGTGCTCGACGCGGACCACGCCGACGGCATGGTGTTCGTGGTCAACGAGTGGGGCGAGGGCGAGTCGCTCGACCACCTGCTCGCCGACCAGCCGCTGTCGCCGCGCCGCGCCGCCTGGCTCACCGCGGAGGTGGGCTCGATGCTGGTCACCGCTCACGAGCAGGGCATCGCCCACGGCCGGCTGGTCCCGGAGAACGTGCTCATCGACGAGACCGGTGCCGTGAAGGTGATCGGCTTCGCGTGCGACGCCGCGCTCAACGGCATCGTCGAGGGACGGATCTCCACCGACGTGGTCGACCTGGCCGCGGTGCTCTACGCCGCACTGACCGGCAAGTGGCCCGGCATCTCGCGCTCCGCCGTACCCGCCGCTCCGCAGGAGCACGGCCGCCCGCTGCGCCCGCGCCAGGTCCGGGCCGGCGTGCCCCGCACCCTGGACGCCCTCTGCGACGAGGTGCTCAGCCCCTACCTCACCGGCGCCGATCACGGCTTCGACTCGGCCGGCGCGATCGTCGCGGCCCTCGAGGAGTACGTCGGCGACCTGGCCGCCGTCGCCGAGGCCGAGGCCCGCAGCCACCGCGGCAACACCAGCCCGCGGATCCCCCGCATCGACGCCCCGCTCGCCCTGGCACCCGAGATCTCGGCGGCCGCCGCTGCCGCCGCTGCCGCCGGGACCGGCCCGGCCACGGACACCGGCACCGGGGCTGCCGCTGTCACCACGAACGGCGCCGGCGACGCCCCGGCGGAGCTGCCGACCGACACCCCACCCGTCGGCCCGGCGGGCCCGGTCGCCCCGGGTACACCGCCCGCACCCGACGACGCCCCGGACCTGCCGGGGGACGGCACGGTCGCGATGTCGGCCCTGGCGCCGGACGTCGACGAGCGGGGCGCTGCCCCGCAGGACGCCACCGACCTCGAGGGCTCCGACAGCGGTCCGGCCGCACCGGTCGCGACCGAGCCGGAAGGCCCGCCGGACCAGGCCCCGGCCAGCTCGCCGGAGGCCGCGACGGCCCCGGCCGAGGAGGTTCCCGCCCACACCCCGGACGGCCCCGGCGACCAGACCCAGGCCGAGGCACCGGTGTTCGACGACGGGGACGACGCCGAGTGGTCCTCGGGCGCCTGGATGACCGCCCGTTCCGACCCGGCACCGCCCCCGCCGCCGTTCGACGAGGCCCCGGAGCGTCCGCTGTTCGCCCCCGACCCGCCCGAGGGCCGCGCGGCCCGGGTCCCCCGCTCCCCCGCCCCGGACACCCACGGGGGCACCGGCGCCGGCTACTGGCCGTGGGGCAACGACTCCGGCACGCTTCCGCCCGCCCCGCCGGAGGAGGACGACGAGGCCGACGGCCGGGTGCCGGGCCGCAGCTCGCTGCGGATCGCCGCCCTGATCGCGCTCGCCGCGGTGGTGCTGCTGGCGATGGTCTACGCCTTCAACCGCGGACGTGACAGCGGCTCCGACGACGCGAGCCCGCAGCAGCCGACCCGTACGCCGACCACCTCCGCGCCTTCGGAGCAGCCGTTCCGGATCGCCGGCGTGCAGGACTTCGACCCGTACGGCGACCCCCCGGAGGAGAACCCCGAGCTCGCGCCACTGGCCATCGACGGCAAGGCAGACACCGCCTGGGTCAGCAACCGCTACGACCAGCAGTTCGGGCCTGGCGGGCTCAAGCCGGGCGTCGGCCTCCTGGTCGACCTCGGCCAGGCCCGCGACGTGGGCAGCGTCGACGTCACGCTCCAGGGGTCGCCGACCACCGTCGAGCTGCTCGGCACCACCGACGAGGCGGCACCCACCGGGATCGACGGCCTCGACGAGCTGGCCAGCGGCGAGGCCACCGGCACCGAGGTCACCCTCGAGCCCGAGAAGCCGACCTCCGCCCGCTGGCTGGTCGTCTGGCTGACCCGCGCCCCGGACGTCGGCGGTGGCTTCCGCGGCGCCGTGGCGGAGATCGCGGTCAACCCGTGAGGACCCCCCGGTGAGCACCGGCGGGCCTCGCGAACCCGGCCCGGACGGCCACGACGTCCCGGTCGGACCACGGACCGACCGCGACCTGCTGGCCGCACACGTCGCCGGCGACCACGACGCCTTCGGCGAGCTGTTCACCCGGCATCGGGACCGCCTGTGGGCAGTGGCGCTGCGCACGATGGGCAACCCCGAGGACGCCGCTGACGGCCTGCAGGACGGGATGATCGCGGCGTTCCGCCGGGCGGCGAGCTTCCGCGGCGACGCCGCCGTCACGACCTGGCTGCACCGGGTCGTGGTCAACGCCTGCCTGGACCGGATCCGGGCCGCCCGGGTGCGCGCCGCCGACGCCCTGCCCGACGACCTCGACGCGTACACCGGCCGGGGCACCCTCGGCACCGCCGCGCCCGATCCCGGCCCCGACGACACGGCCCTGGCCGCCGAGCGCAGGCGCCTGGTCCTCGACGCGCTGGCCGCCCTGCCCGCCGAGCAACGGGCTGCCCTGGTGCTGGTGGACATGGAGGGCTACGGCGTCGCGGAGGCAGCCGAGATCCTCGACTGCGCGGTCGGAACCGTGAAGTCGCGCTGCGCGCGCGGCCGGGCCCGGCTCGCCCCGCTCCTCGGCGTCCTCCGCAATGCCGGCGACGACGAGCCGCCGGCTCCCGGGAACCCTGCCGGCCCGGCAGCCGTCCCATCCACGGACCCTGCGCGCGGCCCGCCCGAGTAGCCGCCCGCGCACCACGTCCGTCCCGATCCCCGACCGTCACCGAGGAGGTGAACCGCCATCGACGAGCAGGACCTCACGCCCGCGCAGAGCGAGGCGGTCCGCCGCATGCTCGCCGAGGCCCGGCACGACCAGCCGGTGCCGCCGGAGGTGGTCGCCCGCCTCGACGCCGTGCTCGCCGAGCTCGGTTCCGGCGTGGCTGCCGAGGCCCCGGCCACCAGCGACGAGGCGACCGGGGAACCGGCCGTGGTGCCGCTCCGGCCCCGCGAGCAGGACTCCGAGGAGCGGCGCCTGCACCGCCGGTTCTCCCGGGTGCTGCTCGCCGCCGCCGCCGTGCTCGCGATCGGGTACGGCGCCACCCAGGTGCTCCCGAACGTGACCCAGTCGGGCAGCGGCGACAGCGGGAGCGCCTCCACCGCGGACAGCGCCGAGACCCCCCAGGCCCCCGAGGTGGCCGGCGGCGACGCGGGTGCGCGGGCGGAGACGCCCACACCGGTCACCGACCTCGGCATCGCCGGGCTCCGCCCGATCGACCCGGGCGCCCTGGACCGCGACCTGGCCATGCTGCGTCGGGAGTCAGCCCGGTCCGAGCAGTTCGCCGGCAACCGCGGCACCGACATGGTCCGCTGCGGCCCCGCCGACCCGGTGCCCGGCGCCCGCTACGTCGGCGCGGCGTACGACGGCCGGCCGGCGCTGGTGGTCTACCACCCGGTGCGGAACGGCCGGCAGACGGTCGAGCTCTACCTCTGTGACACCGCACACCCCCGGAAGGTGTTCCGGACGGTCACTCTGACCCCATGAGTCACGACCTCGGCGGTGCCTCGGCGGTCCTCCGCTGAGGGGAATGTGGCGCGTCTAGGATCGGTTCCACCCACGTGTTCCGACGCACCCCGTTCTGTCCGGCCAGGGAGGCCAGCCCCTCATGAGTGAAGTCCGCAACGTCATCGTCATCGGCTCCGGTCCGTCCGGCTACACCGCCGCGGTGTACGCCGCCCGGGCGAGCCTGCAGCCCCTCGTCTTCGAGGGCTCGGTGACCGCCGGCGGCGCCCTGATGAACACCACCGAGGTGGAGAACTTCCCCGGCTTCCGCGACGGCATCATGGGCCCCGCGCTGATGGACGAGATGCGCGCCCAGGCCGAGCGGTTCGGCGCCGAGCTGGTCGCCGACGACGTGGTCGAGGTCGACCTGGTCTCGAACCCGAAAGTCGTGAAGACCGCCGACGGCGAGTTCCGGGCCCGGTCGGTGATCCTCGCCATGGGCTCGGGCTACCGCAAGCTCGGTCTCCCCAACGAGGACACCCTCTCCGGCCGCGGCGTCTCCTGGTGCGCCACCTGCGACGGCTTCTTCTTCCGCGAGCAGCACATCGCCGTGGTCGGCGGTGGGGACTCCGCGATCGAGGAGGCCACGTTCCTGACCCGGTTCGGCTCCAAGGTCACGCTGATCCACCGCCGCGACGAGCTGCGGGCCTCCAAGATCATGCAGGAGCGGGCGTTCGCCGACCCCAAGCTCGAGTTCGCCTGGAACTCCGAGGTCGCCTCGATCAACGGCCAGGACCAGCTCGAGTCGGTCACCCTGCGCGACACCGTCACCGGCGAGGAGCGGCAGCTGGACATCACCGGCCTGTTCATCGCGATCGGCCACGACCCGCGCTCGGAGCTCCTGGCCGGGCAGGTCGACCTCGACGACGACGGCTACGTCCTCGTCGACCACCCCTCGACCCGCACCAACATCCCCGGCGTCTTCGCCGCCGGCGACCTGGTCGACCACCACTACCGCCAGGCAGTCACCGCTGCCGGCACCGGTTGCGCGGCGGCGCTGGACGCGGAGCGCTACATCGCGGCGCTCGACCACGCCGCCTCCACCGCCGGCCCGGCGGACGCCACCGCCGACGAGGCCGTCGAGGCCGAGGCGGTCACCGAGGCCGTCCAGACCGCCGGCGCCTGAGCCTCCCGGACCCGTCACCGACACCGGCCGCGCGCCGGGAACAACCGTCGGTGCCCTCGTGTTCACTAGTCACCAACCGCCACCGGGGCACCAACCGATCCGAAAGGACACCACGTGGGCAACATCGCAGCCGTCACCGACGCCGACTTCGAGACCGAGGTCCTCAAGTCCGACAAGCCTGTGCTGGTCGACTTCTGGGCCGAGTGGTGCGGCCCGTGCCGCCAGGTCTCCCCGATCCTCGACGAGATCAACAGCCAGCACGGCGACAAGATCACGTTCCTCAAGATGAACGTCGACGAGAACCCGGTCACCCCGGCCAGCTACCGCGTCACCGGCATCCCGACCATCAACGTCTACCAGGGCGGCGAGGTCGTGCGGTCCATCGTCGGCGCCAAGCCGAAGGCCGCGCTGCTCAACGAGCTGTCCGAGTTCATCGCCTGAGCCCGGCCGCTGCGCACGCACCCCCTGACGGTCCGCCGTCGGGGGGTGCTGCACGTCGGGGCCGAGTCAGTCAACGGTCGCGGTCCCGCGAGGCGTGCCAGCGGGCAGGCGGCTTCGGTGCCGGCCGGGCGTGCGGTCGCGGACGGACGGCACCGAGGAGCTTCTCCAGCGCCTGCTCCACCTCGTCCTTCCAGGTCACCGTCGACTTCAGCTCCATGCGCATCCGGGGGTGGACCGGGTGCGCACGCTGGGTCTTGAAGCCCACGCTGGACAGGAAGTCCGCCGGCACCACGCACCGACCCGACCGTCCACCCCGGGTCTCGCCGAACGCCTCGACGGCCTTGATGCCGCCACGCTTGATCAGGTCCCGGGCCATGCCCTGGATGAGCAGCCGGCCGATCCCGCCGCCGATCGCGGCCGGGTCGACGTACAGCGCGGTCATCTGGAGCGCGTCGGGCGAGATCGGCGCGGTCGGCAGCGAGGAGGACCCGGGCACGAACGCCGTCGGTGCGTAGATCACGTATCCCACGGTCTCGTCGTCGACGACCGCGATCTGGCCGCACGAGCCCCACTCGCGCAGCACCTCGGAGACCCACGCCTCCTTCTCGCCGTACGCGTCCTCCGCGCAGACCCGTGCCCGCCGCACCGGGTCGAGCTCCCAGAACAGGCACGTGCGGCAAGGGCCCGGCAACGTGGCGAGGTTGTCGAGCGTGAGCCGGACCGTCCTCCGCGCCATCAGCCTCCCCGTCGGCGGTCCTCGCGGCGCCGGTCGCGTCCAAGGGGTGTGCCGGTGCCCCGCGGCGACCGGCCATCGTCCATGCTAGTGCTGTCATGAGCGAGATCTCCCGCAGCAGCACGCGCCTCGACGGGTACGTCGACCGGTACGCCGCGCGCACCCAGGGGATGACCGCCTCCGAGATCCGGGCCCTGTTCGCGGTCGCCAGCCGGCCAGAAGTGGTCTCGCTGGCCGGCGGCATGCCCAACATCAGCGGCCTCCCGCTCGACGTGGTCGGCAGCGCGGTCGGCGACCTGATCGCGGCCAACGGCCCGGTGGCGCTGCAGTACGGCTCCGGCCAGGGCGACCCGACCCTGCGCGAGCAGATCACCGACGTGATGCGGCTCGAGGGCATCGAGGGGCACCCCGACGACGTCGTGGTGACCGTCGGCTCCCAGCAGGCGGTCGACCTGGTCACCCGGATCTTCTGCGACCCCGGCGACGTGGTGATCTGCGAGGCGCCGTCGTACGTCGGGGCGCTGGGCGTGTTCAAGGCCTTCCAGTGCGAGGTGGTGCACGCCGAGATGGACGCCGAGGGGCTGGTGCCGGACGCGCTGCGCCAGGCGATCGTGGCCACCCGCGCGGCCGGCAAGACCATCAAGTTCCTCTACACCATCCCCAACTTCCACAACCCCGCCGGCGTGACCCTGACACCGGCTCGGCGTCAGGAGGTGCTCGCGATCTGCCGCGAGCACGACATCCTGGTGCTCGAGGACAACCCCTACGGCCTGCTCGGCTTCGACGCGGAGCCGATGCGCGCGCTGCGCGCGGACGAGGCCGAGGGCGTGATCTACCTCGGGTCGTTCTCCAAGACCTTCTCCCCCGGCATGCGGGTCGGCTGGGCACTGGCCCCGCACGCGGTCCGCGAGAAGCTGGTGCTGGCCCAGGAGTCGGCCACGCTGTGCCCGCCCGCGTTCAGCCAGATGGCGGTCTCGGCGTACCTCACCACGCACGACTGGCAGGGCCAGATCAAGCAGATGCGGGAGATGTACCGCGAGCGGCGCGACGCCATGATCGAGGCGCTCGACGACTTCATGCCGGCCGCCTGCACGTGGAACAACCCGCACGGCGGGTTCTTCGTCTGGGTCGGCCTGCCGCCCGGGATCGACGCCAAGGCGATGCTGCCGCGCGCGGTCACCGCCCGGGTGGCCTACGTGCCGGGCACCGCCTTCTTCGCCGACGGGTACGGCTCGTCGTACATGCGGCTGTCGTTCTGCTACCCCACGCCGGAGCGGATCCGGGAGGGCGTGCGCCGGCTGGCTGGCGTGCTGGAGCAGGAGACGGAGCTGCGCCAGACGTTCGGGGCCACCGGCCCGTCCCACGAGCTGCCGCGGAGCGGGTACGACGCCCCGAGCAGCGACCTGAGCTGAGGAGGAGCCGATGTCCCCGACCGAGGCGACCCCGGGCGCCCACGGCGGCCGGGTGGTGGTGCTGGCCGGCGGCCTGTCCCACGAGCGCGACGTGTCGCTGCGCTCGGGACGGCGGGTGGCCGAGGCGCTGCGCGGCACCGGCCAGGAGGTCGAGGAGCGCGACGTCGACGCCGCCCTGCTGCCCTCGCTCGCGGCCGACCCGCCCGCCTGCGTGGTGCCGATGCTGCACGGCGAGACAGGCGAGGACGGGGCCATCCGGGAGGTCCTCGAGCTGCTCGGGCTCCCCTACGTCGGCGCCACCCCCGAGGCCTGCCGGATCGCCTTCGACAAGCCGGTGGCCAAGACCGTCGCCGCGCGCGCCGGCGTACGCACGCCTGCGTCGTTCTGCCTGCCGCACGAGACCTTCCGTGAGCTGGGCGCCGCGGCGGTGATGGAGTCCCTGGTCGCCACCCTGGGCCTTCCCCTCATGGTCAAGCCGGCCCGGAGCGGGTCCGCTCTGGGCTGCACGGTGGTGCGGGATCGGGCGGACCTGCCCTCGGCCATGGTCAACGCCTTCGCCTACGGCCCGGTGGCGCTGCTGGAGCAGTTCGTCGTGGGCGCGGAGGTCGCCGTCACCGTCGTGGACGACGGCGAGGGACCGCGCGCGCTGCCGCTGGTGGGCATCGAGCCCGACGGCGGGGTCTACGACTACACGGCGCGTTACACCGCGGGCAGCACGCAGTTCGTGGTGCCCGCCCGGCTCGACGACGAAGCGACCGCCGAGTGCGAGCGGGTGGCGCTCGCCGTGCACGAGGCGTTCGGGCTGCGCGACCTCTCCCGCTCCGACCTCATCGTCGACCCCGACGGGACGGTCTGGTTCCTCGAGGTCAACGTCGCCCCCGGCTTCACCGAGACCTCGACCGTCCCGCTCGCGGTCCAGGCCGCGGGTCTGGACCTCGGCAAGGTCATTGCCGGGCTCGTCCACGCCGCCACCACCCGCTAGCGTTTCCGGAAACCTTCCCCCAGGAGCCCCCGCGTGCGTGACCTGACCTACCCGCCGATCATCCTCACCGCGCTGGCCTCCTTCCGGGCGCTCGGCATCAAGTTCCGGCTCTCCGGCACCGAGCACGTGCCGCGCGAGGGCGGTGTGCTGCTCGCCTGCAACCACATCGGGTACGCCGACTTCGTCTTCGGCGGGCTCGCGGCGCGTCCGTCGCGCCGGCTGGTCCGGTTCATGGCGAAGAAGGAGATCTTCGACCACCCGGTGGCGGGTCCGCTGATGCGGTCGCTGCACCACATCGAGGTCGACCGTGGCGAGGGCATCGCGTCGTACCACGAGGCGGTGCGCTACCTCCGTGAGGGCGAGGCGGTCGGGATCTTCCCGGAGGCCACCATCTCCCGCGCGTTCGTGGTCAAGGAGATCAAGACCGGCGCGGTCCGGATCGCCGCCGAGGCGCAGGTACCCCTGCTGCCGGTGGTCATGTGGGGAACGCATCGCATGATCACCAAGGACCATCCCAAGGACTTTTCCCGGGGCAAGACGATCGCGATCGCGGTCGGTGAGCCTCTCCGCCCGACCGGGGAGGATCCGGTCGCCGAGACTGCCGAGCTGAAGGCCGCCCTGGAGGCGCTGCTCGACCAGGTGATCCGGGACTACCCCGCCGACGAGCAGCCACCGGGCTCCTGGTGGCTCCCCGCGTCGTACGGTGGGTCCGCGCCGACGCTCGAGGAGGCGGCCGCCCTCGACGCCGCCGAGAAGCGGGAGCGAGCCGCCCGGCGGGCCCAGCGCCGCGCCGCCAAGGGCTGACGGGACGCCGGCTCCACTCGTCACCTCGTGAGCCCAGCGCTGTTCACTCGACGTTCCGTGCAGGAAGCGCCAGTTCTACGTGACCGTTCGCCACTGGCTATGGATACGAGGCCTTGTCGCTTTGTCGACATGGAGCCATCGTGGGGTCGTGTGGCGGCCGTGGGCCCAGGCCGACAGTCAGCGCGTCGGGCCCCGAGGGCCCGCGGGCCGGATCCGCGTCGGGCCGGACCTTCGCCCTCGGATCTGCACCGGGGGCCGGAACCGTCATCCGGACCGGTCGGGCGGAGTGATCGGTCAGCCGTCCCGGCCGGGCCCGGTGTCTCGGCTCAGATCGGGCGGTCGCGCCGGTTGCGCGGGTCCATGATGTCGACGATCCGCTGCAGGTCCTCGAGCGAGGCGAACTCGACCGTGATCTTGCCCTTGGCGCGGCCGAGGTCGACCTTGACCCGGGTCTCCAGGCGGTCGGACAGGCGCTCCGCGAGGTCGACCAGGCCGGGGGCGGTGGGCTTGTTGCGGCGCGCCGGGCGGGGCTGGTCGGAGCCATGGTCCCCGACCGCGACGATCTCCTCGAGGCCGCGGACGCTGATCCCCTCGGCGACCACGCGCTGGGCGAGCCGGTCCTGGACGTCGGGGTTCTCGATCGCCAGCAGCGACCGGGCGTGGCCGGCGGAGAGCACGCCGGCGGCGACCCGGCGCTGCACGGCCGGGGAGAGCTTGAGCAGCCGCAGCGTGTTGCTGATCTGCGGCCGCGAGCGGCCGATCCGGCCGGCCAGCTCCTCGTGCGTGCAGCCGAAGTCCTCCAGCATCTGCTGGTAGGCCGCCGCCTCCTCCAGCGGGTTCAGCTGGGAACGGTGGAGGTTCTCCAGCAGCGCGTCCCGCAGCATGTCGTTGTCGTCGGTCTGGCGCACGATCGCGGGGATGGTGTCCAGCCCCGCCTGCTGGGAGGCACGCCAGCGGCGCTCGCCCATGATCAGCTCGAAGGAGTCCCCGTCCAGCCGACGGACCACCACGGGCTGGAGGAGGCCGACCTCCTTGATGGAGAAGACCAGCTCCTCCATGGCCTCCTCCTCGAACACCTGGCGCGGCTGGCGAGGGTTCGGGGTGATCGAGGCGAGCGGGACCTCCTGGAAGTAGGCCCCGGCAACGGCCTGGGGCGCGGGCTGGGCCGCGGCGCCGTACCCGGCTCCGTCCGTGCCACCACCGAGGGAACCGTCACGCGGGGCGGTCAGCGTCGTCGAGAAGGTCACCGGAGTGGCCGCGCCGGCCTGCTCCCCCTCGACTGGGGCGGTGGGGATCAACGCCCCGAGCCCCCGGCCCAGTCCGCGTCGCTTCTCGTTCATGCGCCCACTCCCTTGCCTGCCATCTCGCGTGCCGCCTCCAGGTAGCTGAGCGCTCCTGACGAGCCCGGATCGTAGGTCATCACGGTCTGGCCGTACGAGGGCGCCTCCGAGACCCGCACGGAACGGGGGATCGCCGTCCGCAGCACCGTGTCCCCGAAGTGGTCGCGGACCTCTTGGGCGACTCCGGCCGCGAGTCGGGTGCGGGCGTCGTACATGGTGATCAGGATGGTCGAGACCTCGAGCCGCTGGTTGAGGTGCTTGCGCACCATCTCGACGGTCTCGAGGAGCTGGCCGAGGCCCTCGAGGGCGTAGTACTCCGCCTGGATCGGGATCAGCATCTCGACGCCCGCGACGAGGGCGTTGAGGGTGAGCAGGCCGAGCGAGGGCGGGCAGTCGATGAGGACGTAGTCGAACCGGTCCTCGCCAGCCTCCTCCGCGCTACCGACCCGGGGGTGCGCCGCGAGTGCCTTCTGGAGGCGACTCTCCCGCGCGACCACCGAGACCAGCTCGATCTCGGCCCCGGCCAGGTCGATCGTGGCGGGCACGACGGCCAGGCCCTCGACCTCGGGGCTGTCGGTGACGACCTCCTCGAGGGTGGCCCCGTTGACGAGCAGGTCGTACGTCGACGGCGTGCCCCGGTGGTGGTCGACCGACAGGGCGGTCGAGGCGTTGCCCTGCGGGTCGAGGTCGACCACCAGGACGCTCTGGCCGAGCTGGGTGAGGGCGGCCGCCAGGTTGACAGTCGTCGTGGTCTTGCCGACGCCACCCTTCTGGTTGGCCACCACCATGACCCGAGTTCCGTCCGGACGGCGCAGCCTGGGGCGATCACCGAAGGGCTGCCGGGCCAGCACCGAGTGCTCGGCGGCACGCGCCAACGGCGTCGTCTCGTCGCCGTAGCCGCCGGCCGCGGCGGCGACATCGGCGGCCGTGCGAACCACGAACGTGGGGCTCGAAACCGATGTTTCACGTGAAACCACGTGAGCCGGCTCCTGTGGATGAACTGGCCCGCCCTGTGGAAAACCACGCTCAGGGGTGGGTTCTGGACCGGTGGAAAAGTCCTGATCGGGCCGGGGACCGGAAGGGTCGAAGGGATCCGTCACGTCATGCCTTTCGCCCGCGAGACTTCGTCGAACGACGGGGTCGGGACTGCCCCCGCGCGCCGCCATAACGTACCTTCCCGGGGTCCGCCCAAGCCACCCGAAGGACCCGGGTCGGTGGAGAAACCACGTCTGCGCCGAGCTCGACCACCTCCGGAACGGCGCAGCCCCACCGGGTCAGCTCCGGCTCCGCAGCCTCGATCTCGTCACTCACCGACGACCCCTTCATCGCCACCAGCGCGCCGGTGGGTGCCACCAGGGGCATCGACCAGTCCAGCAGCCGGCCCAGCGGCGCGACCGCGCGGGAGGTCACCACGTCGAAGGTGCGCTCGCCGTGCAGGGCCTCCGCACGCCCGCGCACCACCTCGACCTGGTCGAGACCGAGGTCAGCCACGACCTCCGACAGGTACGTCGTCCGGCGCAGCAGCGGTTCCACCAGCGTGACCCGCAGATCCGGGCGCGCGATCGCCAGCACCAGGCCAGGCAGGCCGGCTCCGCTGCCGATGTCGCAGACCGCGCTGTCCTCCGGGATCGCCTCCCCGAGCACGGCGCAGTTCAGGACATGGCGCTCCCACAGCCGGGGCACCTCCCGCGGACCGATCAGTCCGCGGACCACCCCGGCGTCGGCGAGGGAGGCGACGTACGCCTCCGCCAGCGATCGGCGGGCAGACGAGAACACCCTCCCCGCCACCTCCGGAGTACCGGGGGGAGAGGAGGGTGTTTCACGTGAAACGTCGGACCCCATTCAGGCTCAGCCCGGTAGCACCACGACGTACCGCCGTGGCTCGACGCCCTCCGACTCCGAGGTGCAGCCAGCGGCGGCAACGGCGTCGTGGACGACCTTGCGCTCGAACGGGGACATCGGGTCCAGGGACACCGGCTCGCCGGAGTCCTTGACCGCGGCCACGGTCTCCTCGGCCAGCTTCACCAGCGCCTCACGCTGCGCGGCGCGGTGCCCACCGATGTCCAGCATCAACCGGGAGCGCTCACCGGTCTCCCGGTAGACGGCCAGGCGGGTCAGCTCCTGCAGCGCCTCCAGCACTTCGCCCTTCGGGCCGATCAGCTGGTCCAGGTCGCTGCCCAGGATCGCGACCGCGGCCCGGTCGCCCTCCACGTCCATGTCCAGGTCGCCATCCACGTCGGCGATGTCGAGGAGCTCCTCGAGGTAGTCAGCCGCGATGTCGCCCTCCTGCTCGAGGCGCTGGATCCGGCTGGGACGCTCGGTGGCGGGGTTCTCTTCCTCGCTCACTTCTTCTCCTTGGTGCGGTGGTTCGGAATACTCGGTTCGGGGACTGGTCCGGGTCAGGGACTCTTCTTCGGCGGCTGCTTCTTCGACCGCTGGCTACGCGACTGCTTCTTCGGCTGCTGCCGCTGTGCCGGGCGCTGCTCCTGCTCCGTCTCCTCGACGGTCTCCGTGGCGGTGTGCGTCTCGAGCGTGATGCCCTTGCGCGCCGCCCGGTGCGCGTCGCGCTCGGCCTTCGCCTTGGCTGCCGGCGTGCCCGGAGCCGGGTTGCGGCGGATGACGTAGAACTGCTGACCCATGGTCCAGAGGTTCGACACGGTCCAGTAGATGAGGACACCGATCGGGAACGCGACACCGCCCACCGCGAACACCACGGGGAGCACGTACAGCAGCATCTTCTGCTGCTGCGCGTACGGGCCGGTCAGGGCGGACTCCGGCATGTTCTTCGTCATCAGCTGACGCTGCGTGAGGAAGGTGGTCACCAGCATGGCCGCGACCAGCACCAGCGCCATGACCTGGACCGCGCGGTCCCCGTCGGCGGTGAGGAAGGTCGCGGACAGCGGCACCTTCCCGAAGAGCTTCGCCTCCGCGAACTGCTGGGCCTGCTCGGCGTCCAGCACCCCGTGTGCCTTGCCGAACTTCGCGGCCTGGTCGAGCAGCCGGAACAGCGCGAAGAAGATCGGCATCTGCAGCAGGATCGGCAGGCAGGAGGCGAACGGGTTGGTGCCGGCCTCCTTGTACAGCGCCATGGTCTCCTGAGCGAGGCGCTCACGGTCGTGGCCGTACTTCTTCTGCAGCTCCTTCACCTTGGGCTGCAGCAGCTGCATGTTCCGCGACGACTTGATCTGCTTGACGAACAGCGGGATGAGCGCGGCCCGGATGACCAGCGTCAGGCCCACGATCGAGAGCGCCCACGCGGCACCGGAGGCCGGGTCGAGGATCAGGCTCCACAAGTTGTGCCAGCCGACCAGGATCACCGAGATGATGTAGTACAGCGGCTGCATGATGAAGCTGCCGATGGCGCCGAAGAAGGACACTCAGACTCCTCTTGTGGGGGTCGTGCGGGTGGGAACGGGGTCGTAGCCGCCGGCGGCCCACGGGTGGCACCGCGCCAGTCGACGTACGGCGAGCCAGCTGCCGCGGATGCTGCCGTGCACGGTCACCGCCTCGAGGGCGTAGGCGGAGCAGCTCGGGTGGTAGCGACAGACCTGCCCGTAGAGCGGGCTGATGAACAGCCGGTAGGCCTTGAGGAACCAGATCAGGGGGTACTTCACGCGCTCACCCGCCCCAGACAACGGTCCAGGTCGGCGCCGAGTTCCGCGTACGACGCAACGGCGGCCGGTGGCAGCGCCCGCACCACGAGCACAGCAGAGCCCGGGAGCGACGCGAGGTGCTCCCGGGCCAGGTGGCGGAGTCGGCGTTGCACGCGGTTGCGGGTGACGGCGTTCCCCACGGCCTTGCTCACCACGAACCCCACCCGAGCGGGGTCGGTGCCCGGCGTCACCAGCAGGTGCACCACCAGGGTGGTGCAGCCGGCGCGGCGCCCCTCGCGGGTGGCCCGGCGAAAGTCACCGCCCGCGGTGAGCCGGTGCGCCCGGGGCAGCAAGGCCGCGCGGAGTCGCGGTCGATCAGACGGCGAGCTTGCTGCGGCCCTTGCGGCGGCGCGAGGACAGGATGGCGCGGCCGGCGCGGGTGCGCATGCGCAGGCGGAAACCGTGCACCTTGTGACGGCGGCGGTTGTTCGGCTGGTACGTACGCTTGCTCACGGCGGTTCTCCGATGCGGGATCAGATCGTCATTTTCAGGGATGCCCACGCCCGGTGCCCGAGGTGAGAGGGGCAGCGCGTTCGGCTGGCACCGCCCACCCACGCACGCCCCTGCAGGGGTGTTCGTGGACATGCGGCACCGGTCGACACCGGGTGCGACCAAGTAACGGTACGCGTTGGGTTCAGAGAGGGTCAAACCGACCGACCCTCAACCTGTGGATGACGGGTTGATCCGCGGCCGCGGCGCGGGTTACCTTCGCTGTTCCGAGGTTCCCCAGCACCCCCGGGACCAGCGCTTCCTCCGCTCAGTGTGACCCCGGTCACATCGGCTCGAAAAGGGCCTCTGAGCAGCAGGAACGCTACAGAATCCGGTCCCGGTGGTCCTCTCGGGGGAGGGTTCTCCACAAGGAGGACCCGCGTTCACAACCTGTGGACAAAGTTGTGGACCACAAGGCGGGCGGCAGCACCGGCCGTCGCCGAACGAGCAATGGAGCGGGAGAGCCTGCGTGGACAGCACCGACGGAGCCCAGGGACCGACCACGAGCCCCGGCGCCGACCTGAACGAGGTGTGGCACACCCTGGTCGAGGACCTGCAGCCCAACCACCGGGCCTGGCTCCGCACCAGCCAGCCGGTCACCCTGCACGAGCACACGGCGATCATCGCGGTGCCCAACGAGTTCACCCGGCAGCAGCTCGAGGGCCGGCTGCGCACCCGTCTCGAGGACTCCCTCACCCACGCGTTCGGCCAGCAGATCCGGATCGCGGTCACGGTCAACCCACAGCTCGACGACTCGCTCGGTCACGACGAGCCAGACCTCGACCGGGAGCGCGCCCGCGGCCTCGACCGAGAGCGTGGGGACCACGGCCTCGAGCGGGAGCTCGACAGCCGGCTGGACCGTGACATCGACAGCGACGCCCTGGCCCGCCGCGACGGGATGCCCTCCGGAACGACAAGTCACCTTGTCGACATGTCGACACAGATGCCGCCGGTCACCACCGTCGAGCCGCCCAGCGCCCTCGAGACCCGGCTCAACCCGAAGTACATCTTCGAGAGCTTCGTGATCGGCTCCTCCAACCGGTTCCCCCATGCCGCCGCCGTCGCAGTCGCCGAGGCACCGGGCAAGGCCTACAACCCACTTCTGGTCTACGGCGACTCCGGGCTCGGCAAGACCCACCTGCTGCACGCGATCGGACACTACGTCCGCTCGCTCTACCGTGGCGCCAAGGTGAGGTACGTCTCCTCCGAGGAGTTCACCAACGAGTTCATCAACGCGATCAAGGACAAGCGGCCCGAGACCTTCCAGCGCCGCTACCGCGAGGTCGACGTCCTCCTCATCGACGACATCCAGTTCCTCGAGGGCAAGACGCAGACGCAGGAGGAGTTCTTCCACACCTTCAACGCGCTGCACAACGCGAACAAGCAGATCGTGCTGACCTCCGACCGCGCGCCCAAGCGGCTCGACCAGCTCGAGGACCGCCTCCGCAGCCGGTTCGAGTGGGGTCTGATCACCGACGTCCAGCCACCGGACCTGGAGACCCGCATCGCGATCCTCCGCAAGAAGGCCGCGATCGAGCGGATGACCGCGCCGCCGGAGGTGCTGGAGTTCATCGCCAGCAAGATCCAGACCAACATCCGCGAGCTCGAGGGCGCCCTGATCCGGGTCACCGCCTTCGCGAGCCTCAACCGCCAGGAGGTCGACCTGACCCTGGCCGAGATCGTGCTCAAGGACCTGATCCCCGAGGGCGGCGAGCCCGAGATCACCGCCGCGGCGATCATCGCCCAGACCGCGGCGTACTTCGGGGTCTCCATCGAGGACCTCACCGGACCGAGCCGTGGCCGGCACCTCGTCCAGGGCCGGCAGATCGCCATGTACCTCTGCCGCGAGCTCACGGACCTGTCGCTGCCCAAGATCGGCGCCCAGTTCGGCAACCGCGACCACACGACCGTGATGTACGCCGACCGCAAGATCAACCAGCTGCTCGCCGAGCGCCGCTCGGTGTTCAACCAGGTCTCGGAGCTCACCAACCGGATCAAGATGCAGGCCCGCCAGGGCTGATCCACCCCCGTGACCGGCACCGGGAGCGTCCTCAGGGCGCTCCCGGCGTGCATTTCCGTGCCGCGGAGAACACGTCCGGTCCGGACCGGACGTGTTCTCCGCGACCTCGAACGACACGAATTCCGTTGTGGACGAGCCGGCCCGAGCCTCGGGATCGGCTCGGGATGACCTGTGGACGACAGCTCTTGTCATTCGATCGGCGCGTGCTTGTACACACCCGGTCGTGGGGCAGCCCGCCGTTCGTCCACATCCGTTGTGCACACCGAAATCGCCGATGACCAGCCCCGACGCGAGTTCTCCACAGTTTCCACGGAACCTATGACAACGATGAGACCTACGAACTCCCCGATGCCCGTGAAACTGCTGCGAGCGGCCCGGCTGGGGACAACGGGCACCCACCGACCCCGGACCGCGGCCCCCACGAATCACAAATGTCCGAGGACGTGCCCACGTGTCAGGAGCACGTGGCAGGATGCTCAGTCCAAGGAAAGTCCCAGAGTTGTGGTTCGCCGCCCTGCGGTCTCCCCTCAGCCTGTTCTTCGCCCCCCGGAGGATGACACCGTGAAGTTCCGCGTCGAGCGCGATGCGCTCGCCGATGCCGTCGCCTGGGCCGCTCGCAGCCTGCCGGTTCGCCCGAGCGTGCCGGTGCTCGCCGGCCTGCTGATCGAGGCCGGCCACGAGGGCCTCGTGCTGTCCACCTTCGACTACGAGACCTCCGCGCGGGCGACGCTCACCGCCGAGGTGGCCGACGAGGGCAAGGCCCTGGTCAGCGGCCGCCTGCTCGCGGACATCTGCCGCAGCCTGCCCAACAAGCCGGTCGAGATGGTGATCGACGGCGCCCGGGTCTCACTGACCTGCGGCTCCGCCCGCTTCAGCCTGCAGACCATGCCGGTCGAGGACTACCCGACGCTGCCTGACATGCCCACCGCCACGGGCACCGTCCGGAGCGACGTGTTCTCACACGCGGTCGCCCAGGCGGTCACCGCGGCCGGCCGCGACGACATGCTCCCGGTCCTGACCGGCGTCCGGATCGAGATCGACGGATCGACCATCTCGCTGCTGGCCACCGACCGGTTCCGGCTCTCCCACCGCGAGCTCGGCTGGGACCCGCGCACCCCCGACGAGACCGTCGCCGCCCTGGTCCCGGCCAAGGTCCTGGCCGACACCGCCAAGTCGCTCACCTCGGGCAGCGAGGTGACCATCGCACTGGCCACCGGAGGCACGGGCGACGGGATCATCGGCTTCGAGGGTGCCGCCCCGGGCGGCGTACGCCGCACCACCACCCGCCTCCTCGACGGCGAGTTCCCCAAGGTCCGCAGCCTGTTCCCCAACGAGCACCAGACCACCGCCACCGTCGACAGGGCGGCGCTGATCGAGTCCGTGAAGCGGGTGGCGCTGGTCGCCGAGCGCAACACCGCGGTCCAGCTGGCGTTCAGTGACGGCGTGCTCACCCTCGACGCCGGCTCCGGTGACGAGGCACAGGCCAGCGAGTCCATCGAGGCGACCATCGAGGGCGAGGACATCACCACCGGCTTCAACCCGCAGTTCCTCCTCGACGGGCTCACCGCCATCGAGGAACCGGTGGTCGAGCTCGCGTTCACCCAGGCCTCCAAACCCGTGGTGATCAGTGGCACCAGCGGGGACGGGGTCGCCGGCGACGCCAGCGGGTTCCGCTACCTGCTGATGCCGCGCCGGCTGCTCTCCTGACCGCGGGTGTCGTGACCGTGCCGCTCAGTGGTTGAGTGGATCCCGACAGGCGCGGCGATCCACGCGGCCACCGGACCGGCCATCGACCTCGCCATCCTCGAGCGACCAGGAGGGGCAGCATGGACATCGGACTCATCGGCCTCGGCAAGATGGGCGGCAACATGCGCGAGCGCTTGCGCCGCGCCGGCCACACCGTCGTCGGCTTCGACCGCAACCCCGACGTCAGCGACGTCGCCTCGCTCGAGGAGCTGGTCGAGAAGCTGCCGAGCCCGAAGGTGGTCTGGGTCATGGTGCCTGCCGGCGACCCGACCCGGCAGACGGTGTCGGCGCTGGGCGACCTGCTCGGCGAGGGTGACGTGGTCGTCGACGGCGGCAACTCGCGGTGGACCGACGACCAGCGCCACGCCGGGATGCTGAAGGAGAAGAGCGTCGGCTTCGTCGACTGCGGTGTCTCCGGCGGCGTGTGGGGTCTGGAGAACGGCTACGCCCTGATGTACGGCGGCGACGCGGACGACGTGGCGAAGGTTCAACCGGCCTTCGACGCCCTCAAGCCGGAGGGCGAGTTCGGGGCCGTGCACGCCGGAGCCGTGGGCTCCGGGCACTTCTCGAAGATGGTCCACAACGGCATCGAGTACGCCATCATGCAGGCCTACGCCGAGGGCTGGGAGCTGCTCGAGAAGGCCGACCTCGTCGAGAACGTCACCGAGGTCTTCCGTTCCTGGCGCGAGGGCACGGTCATCCGGTCGTGGCTGCTCGACCTGCTGGTGGCTGCGCTCGACGAGGACCCCGGCCTGTCCGCGATCCGCGGGTACGCCGACGACTCGGGCGAGGGTCGCTGGACCGTCGAGGCCGGCATCGAGCACGCCGTACCCACGCCGGCGATCACCGCCGCGCTGTACGCGCGGTTCGTCTCGCGGCAGGACGATTCCCCCGCCATGAAGGCGATCGCCGCGATGCGCAACCAGTTCGGCGGCCACGCCGTGCACACCAGCGCCCCGCCCGGCGGGGACGCGCCCAGCGCGTAGGACTCCGGTGCACGTCGCTCACCTCACCCTGCACGACTTCCGGTCGTACGTCGACCTCGACGTCCCCCTGGGTCCCGGCGTCAGCGCGTTCATCGGCCGCAATGGCCAGGGCAAGACGAACCTGGTCGAGGCGATCGACTACCTCGCGCGCCTGGCCTCGCACCGGGTGGCGGGCGAGGCCCCGCTGGTGCGGGCCGGGGCCGACCAGGCGCTGGTCCGTGCCGCCGTGGTGCGCGACGGCCGTACCGCGGTGCTCGAGGTGGAGCTCAACCCGGGGAGGTCCAACCGGGCTCGCATCAACCGCTCGCCGCTCCCCCGGGCCCGCGAGCTGCTCGGCCTGGTCCGCACCGTGATCTTCAGCCCCGAGGACCTGGCGCTGGTCAAGGGCGATCCGTCCGACCGTCGCCGCTTCCTCGATGACCTGCTGGTGCTGCGGGCGCCGCGCCTGGCCGGTGTGCGGTCGGACTACGACCGGGTCCTCCGGCAGCGCAACTCCCTGCTCAAGACCGCCGGCGCCGCGCGCCGGGGGTCGTCGTCCCAGGACGGGGCCCTGTCCACCCTCGCGGTGTGGGACGAGCACCTCGCCCGGGTCGGCGGCGAGCTGCTGTCCGAGCGGCTCCGGCTGGTCGACGCCCTGCGGCCGTACGTCGGGAAGGCGTACGAGACCGTGGCCCGCGGCGCTTCGCGCGACGACGCGGACATCGCCTACCGGCCGTCGCTCGCCCTGGCCGTCGAGGGCGAGGCCGTCCCGGCGGACCGGGCCGCGCTCGAGGGCCTGCTGCTCGCCGAGCTCGAGCGCCGCCGCAACGACGAGCTCGACCGCGGAATCTCGCTGGTCGGGCCGCACCGTGACGACCTCCTGCTCACGCTCGGCACCGCCGACGCCCGCCTCCCGGTGAAGGGATACGCCTCGCACGGCGAGTCCTGGTCGTTCGCGCTGGCGCTCAAGCTCGCGTCGTACGACCTGCTCCGCAGCGACGGCGACGACCCGATCCTGATCCTGGACGACGTGTTCGCCGAGCTCGACGGCGAGCGCCGGCGCCAGCTCGCCGACCTGGTCGCCGGTGCCGAGCAGGTGCTGGTCACCGCGGCGGTCGCGGCCGACGTGCCCGAGTCGCTGGCCGGCACGCGGTACGTCGTCGCCGACGGCGAGGTGCGCCGTGACGGGTGACCCGGAACGGACGGACGAGCCGACCCCCGAGCCCGGGGTGGAGGACGCCGAGTCCGGCGCCGACGGCACCGGCGCCGAGGGGCGCGCCTTCTGGAGCGACCCCGGCCATGACGACACCGGGCTCGACCTGGCCCGCTCGCTCGCGAAGTCCATGGGTGCGGCCGCGCAGAACGCACCCCGCGCCAAGCCGCGCAAGCGGCGTCCCCGCGCCGACGGACCGCGGAGAAAGGGGCGCGGCTCCGGCGCGCACCCCGACGACCGCGACCCGCAGCTCCTCGACACGACGCTCGGCCGGCTGGTCTCCGACCAGGGCTGGGCGATGGACCTCAGGGTGCACGGCGTCTTCGGCCGCTGGCCGTCGATCGTTGGCGAGGAGGTCGCGCAGCACTGCTCCCCCACGTCGTACTCCGACGGCAAGCTGGTGGTCCGCACCGACTCGACCGCGTGGGCGACCCAGCTGCGGCTGCTCGCCCCGACCGTCGTACGCCGGCTCAACGAGGAGCTCGGGCACGGATCTGTGACCGTGATCGAGGTCGAAGGACCGAATCTCCCGACCTGGAAGAAGGGCCGGTTCGGCACCCGGGACGGCCGCGGTCCGCGCGACACCTACGGCTAACCGGACCCGTCCCCGTGCGCGCCGGACAGCCGATCTGCGGGCCGCCCGGACGTATGGGGACCCAGCGACCCCCCTGCACGGCAGCCCTATGCCCCCCAGAGCGGCCAGAATCGACCCATTTCTCCCCCGATCCACCCGATCTCGCGGGGTCGCACCGTGGTTTCCGGGCTTCCGACGGGTAATATGGGCAATTGGGTCGCACGCTCACAGAAGCCGCGACCCTCTGCATGCCCCAGCCGAACAGAAGAGGTCCGCGTGCCGGAGAACGAGCCGCTCGAGCAGTCCCCCGCAGAGATGTCCCCTCCCCCCGCAACCACGGCCGGCAACGGCTCGGGCAACGGGTCCCGCACCGCCACGGATGCGGCGTACGACGCCTCCGCGATCCAGGTCCTCGAGGGCCTCGAGGCGGTCCGCAAGCGCCCCGGCATGTACATCGGGTCCACCGGCGAGCGCGGCCTGCACCACCTCATCTGGGAGATCGTCGACAACGCGGTGGACGAGGCGCTGGCCGGCCACTGCGACCGGATCGTCCTGTGCCTGCAGGCCGACGGCGGGGTCCGGGTCGAGGACAACGGCCGCGGCATCCCCACCGACACCGCCCCCGGCCAGGAGCTGCCGGCGGTGACGATGGCGCTGACCCTGCTGCACGCGGGCGGCAAGTTCGGCGGTGGCGGCTACAAGGTCTCCGGCGGCCTGCACGGCGTCGGCGTCTCGGTCGTCAACGCGCTGTCCAGCCACCTCGTGGTCGAGGTCAAGAACCGCGGCCACCTCTGGCGGCAGAGCTTCCAGCTCGGCGATCCCGACGGCCCGCTGGAGCAGGTGCGGCCGATGGAGCCGGGCGAGCGGACCGGTACCACGGTCACCTACTGGGCCAGCCCCGACATCTTCGAGACCACGACGTACTCCCTCGAGACCATCACCACCCGGATCCGGGAGATGGCCTTCCTCAACAAGGGCCTCGAGATCGTGGTCCGCGACGAGCGACCCTCCGCGGACGACGTCGCCGACGCCGTCGAGGACGACACCGCGGGCAGCGACGTCGACCAGGCTGCCTCGGACGCGATCCGGCGCGGCGAGGGCGGCGGAATCGAGCGCACCTTCATGTACGAGCGGGGCCTGGTCGACTACGTCGAGCACCTCAACCGTCGCAAGGACAAGGCGAACCCGACCGTCATCTCGTTCGAGGCGGAGACGCCGGACGAGGTCGAGAACCACATGTCGCTCGAGGTCGCGATGCAGTGGAACACCTCGTTCACCGAGTCGGTGCACACCTTCGCGAACACCATCAACACCCACGAGGGCGGCACCCACGAGGAGGGCTTCCGTGCGGCGCTGACCTCCCTGGTCAACAACTGGGGCGAGGAGTGGGGCCTGATCAAGAAGCGCGAGGACCGGGTCTCGGGCGACGACATCCGTGAGGGCCTCACCGCGATCATCTCGATCAAGCTCGGCGAGCCGCAGTTCGAGGGCCAGACCAAGACCAAGCTCGGCAACACCGAGGCCAAGGGCTTCACCCAGCGGGTGGTCAACGACCAGCTGGGTGCGTGGCTGGAGCAGAACCCCGCCGAGGGCCGGGACATCGTCCGCAAGGCCCAGGCCGCCGCCTCGGCACGGATCGCCGCCCGCAAGGCGCGCGACCTGGCCCGCTCCCGCAAGGGACTGCTCGGCGGGGGTGGCCTGCCCGGCAAGCTCGCCGACTGCCAGTCCACGAACCCCGCCGAGTGCGAGGTGTTCATCGTCGAGGGTGACTCCGCCGGCGGCTCGGCCAAGTCCGGCCGCGACCCGCGCGTGCAGGCGATCCTCCCGATCCGCGGCAAGATCCTGAACGTCGAGAAGGCCCGCATCGACAAGGTGCTCGCCAACACCGAGGTCCAGGCGATCATCTCGGCGCTCGGCACCGGCATCCACGAGGAGTTCGACCTCGACAAGCTGCGCTACCACAAGGTGGTGCTGATGGCGGACGCCGACGTCGACGGCCACCACATCAACACCCTGCTGCTCACCCTGCTGTTCCGGTTCATGAAGCCGCTCATCGAGCACGGCTTCGTCTACATGGCCCAGCCGCCGCTCTACCGGTTGCGCTGGAACAAGCCGGCGGAGCACGAGTTCGTCTACTCCGACGCCGAGCGGGACGCGCTCATGCGGGCTGGCATCGAGGACGGCAAGAAGCTGCCGAAGGAGAACCCGGTCCAGCGCTACAAGGGTCTCGGCGAGATGAACGCCGACGAGCTGTGGGAGACCACGATGGACCCGGACCAGCGGCTGATGCTCCAGGTGACCCTGGACGACGCGGCGCACGCGGACGAGATCTTCTCGATCCTCATGGGCGAGGACGTGGAGCAGCGCCGCTCGTTCATCCAGCGCAACGCCAAGGACGTCCGCTTCCTCGATATCTAGGTCTCTATCTCCAAACCTAGATATCGATAGACCTCTCGAGAAAGACGAATCGTGACCGAGACTCCCACCAGCGGCGGCCGGATCGAGCCGATCGAGCTGCAGACCTCCATGCAGCGCTCCTACATCGACTACGCGATGGCGGTGATCGTCGGCCGTGCCCTGCCCGACGTACGCGACGGGCTCAAGCCGGTGCACCGCCGCGTGCTCTACGCGATGTTCGACGGGGGCTACCGGCCAGACCGCGGTTTCAGCAAGTGCTCGCGCGTGGTCGGCGACGTCATGGGCCAGTACCACCCGCACGGCGACTCCGCGATCTACGACACCCTGGTCCGCCTCGCGCAGCCGTGGGTGATGCGGGGGCCGCTGATCCACGGCCAGGGCAACTTCGGCTCGCCGGGCAACGACCCCGCCGCCGCGATGCGCTACACCGAGTGCCGGATGGCGCCGCTGGCGCTGGAGATGGTCCGCGACATCGAGAAGGAGACCGTCGACTTCGGTCCCAACTACGACGGCCGCAGCCAGGAGCCGCTGATCCTGCCGTCGCGGTTCCCCAACCTGCTGGTCAACGGCTCGGCCGGCATCGCGGTCGGCATGGCCACCAACATCCCGCCGCACAACCTCCGCGAGGTCGCCGAGGGTGCGAAGTGGGCGCTCGAGCACCCGGACGCGAGCCGGGAGGAGCTCCAGGAGGCCCTCATGGAGCGGATCAAGGGCCCCGACTTCCCCAACGCCGCGCTGATCGTCGGCCGGCAGGGCATCGAGCAGGCCTACCGCACCGGCCGCGGCTCGATCACCCAGCGTGCGGTCATCGAGATCGACGAGGACGCCAAGGGCCGCACCTGCCTGGTGATCACCGAGCTGCCCTACATGGTCAACCCCGACAACCTGGCGCTGAAGATCGCCGAGCTCGCCGACTCCGGCAAGGTCCAGGGCATCAGCGACGTGCGCGACGACACCTCGTCGCGCACCGGCCAGCGGCTGGTCGTGGTGCTGCGCCGGGACGCGGTGGCCCGGGTGGTCCTCAACAACCTGCTCAAGCACACCGAGCTGCAGACCAACTTCAGCGCCAACATGCTGGCCCTGGTCGACGGCGTCCCGCGGACGCTCACCATCGACCAGTTCATCAGCAACTGGGTCGAGCACCAGATCGACGTCATCCAGCGGCGCACCCGCTACCTCCTCAACGAGGCCGAGCGCCAGGCCCACATCTTCCGTGGTCTGGTCAAGGCGCTCGACATGCTCGACGAGGTCATCGCGCTGATCCGCCGCTCCCCCGAGGTGGACGACGCCCGCCAGGGCCTGATCGCGCTGCTGGAGATCGACGAGATCCAGGCCAACGCGATCCTCGACATGCAGCTGCGCCGGCTCGCGGCCCTCGAGCGCCAGAAGATCATCGACCGGCTGGCCGAGATCGAGGCGGAGATCGCCGACTACCAGGACATCCTGGCCAACCCGACCCGGCAGCGGCAGATCGTCTCCGACGAGCTCACCGAGATCGTGGACAAGTTCGGCGACGACCGCCGTACCCAGATCATCGCGGCCGACGGCGACCTCTCGATGGAGGACCTGATCCCGGACGAGGACCTGGTGGTCTCCATCACCCGCGGCGGCTACGCCAAGCGGACCCGCGCCGACCAGTACCGCACCCAGAAGCGGGGCGGCAAGGGCGTGCGCGGCGCGACCCTGCGCGGCGACGACGTGGTGGAGCACTTCATCGCGACGTCCAACCACCACTGGTTGCTGTTCTTCACCACGGCCGGCCGGGTCTACCGGACCAAGGCCTACAACCTGCCCGAGGCGTCGCGTGACGCGAAGGGCGGCCACGTGGCCGGGCTGCTGTCGTTCCAGCCCGACGAGTCGATCGCGCAGGTGCTGGCGATCCGCGACTACGACCAGGCGCCGTACCTCGTGCTGGCCACGCGCAACGGCCTGGTCAAGAAGACCCGTCTCGGCGACTACAACTCGCCCCGGCAGGCCGGCGTCATCGCGATCAACTTCCGCGAGGACGACGACGAGCTGATCGGCGCCGAGCTGGTCGGCCCGGGCGACGACATCCTGCTCGTCTCGCGCAAGGGCTCGGCGATCCGGTTCAAGGCCGACGACGCCCAGCTGCGACCGATGGGGCGCGCCACCTCCGGTGTCACCGGCATGAAGTTCCGCTCGGAGGCCGACAAGGTGCTGTCGATGTCGGTGATCCGGGCCGAGCAGATCGCGGTCGAGGAGGACCCCGATGCGGCAGGCCAGAAGGTCCAGTACGTCTTCACGATCACCGACGGTGGCTTCGCCAAGCGCACCCCGATCCACGAGTACCGCGTCACCAACCGCGGCGGCCTCGGCATCAAGGCCATGGGCCTGACCAACGAGGAGCGGGGTGGCCTGGTCGGCGGGTTCATCGTCGAGGACGGCGACGAGATCCTCTCGATCACCAACGGCGGCCAGGTCGTGCGCAGCCCGATCAACGAGGACTTCCGGCCCACCGGCCGCTCCACCATGGGCGTGAAGTTCGTGACCCCCAAGAACGGCGACGCGGTCGCGGTCGTGGCGCGTTCCGTCGAGGCCAGGGAGACCGACGAGGAGCCGGTCGCCGAGGCGGTCGTGGAGGGCATGGTCGGTGAGGACGTCGTCGCCGGCGACTCGTCGGCGGTGGCCGCGGCGACCGGTAGGACGGCGGCGGACGCGGGTGGGGCCGACGTCGCCGAATCGGACGAATCGGGCGAGGATGCAACAATCGAAGCCGACCCGACCCCGGAAGGTGACGCTTGATGTCCGACAGTTCCAAGCCGGCCACCATCGGCGAGCGCATCAGCGGCGCCCTCGCCACGGCGACTGACGAGCTGCGGGCGAGCGCCAACCCCGAGTCCAAGAAGGCGGCCGCCGCGGCCGCGAAGAGCTCGGGGGGACGCCGTCCCCGCCGTGCCCGCCTGCGCCTGACCCGCATCGACCCCTGGTCGGTGATGAAGACGGCGTTCCTGCTCTCGGTGGCCTTCGGCATCGTCACGGTGGTCGCGGTGACGATCGTCTGGACCGTCCTCGGTGCGGCCGGCGTCTGGGACTCGGTCAACCAGATGGTGCACGACGTCATCGGCGGCGAGGACACCACGAACTTCGACGTCGAGAACTACCTCGGCACCACCCGGGTGCTCGGCTTCACCATGCTGGTGGCGGTGATCGACGTCGTGCTCCTGACCGCGATGGCCACCCTCGGCGCGTTCCTCTACAACATGGCGGCGGCGCTGCTCGGCGGCATCGAGGTCACCCTGGCCGAGGACCAGCACTGACGGGTCCGGCCGGGTCGCCGACCGCGGGCCGCCCCGTTTTGTCGCGGCACTCGCGGGTGGGGTAATCTCCCCTGTCGGTTGACCCCGTCCGGTCATCCTCCCGGGCCTATAGCTCAGACGGTTAGAGCGCTTCCCTGATAAGGAAGAGGTCACAGGTTCAAGTCCTGTTAGGCCCACCGATCCATCCCGACGCACCGAAGGGGTCGACCCAATGAAGAAGCTGCTGCTCATCGCGCTGGCCGCCGCGGCCGCCGTGTTCGCCAACAAGAAGATGGCGGAGTCCCGCAAGGAGCAGGCGCTCTGGGCCGCTGCCACGGACGACGTCTCGAAGTCTTCCTGACACCGTCGGGCGGCCGCGAGCCGCCCGTCGTGTGTCCTCACCCGTCGTTCGGGGGCCTTGGCGCAATTGGTAGCGCACCTGCTTTGCAAGCAGGGGGTTAGGGGTTCGAGTCCCCTAGGCTCCACGCAGGTCAGAGGCCCTCGCTTGAGCGCCTCGACCGTTGCCGCCGGGGTGACCTGGCTGTAGATGTCCATGGTCACCGCGATCTGGCTGTGGCGCAGGATCTGCATCGCCACCCGGGGGTGCACGTCCATGGCCACCAGCAGCGAGGCACAGGCCTTGCGGGTGGCGTGGACGGTCGTCTCGCGCACCCTCGCCTCCTTCGCCCGCGCCTTGAAGGCTCGGTGGAAGTTCCTCGGGTCCACGGGCGAGCCCAGCCGGGTCGTCACCACCAGACCCGAGGGGTGCCAGCCCTCGCCCGCGTCTCGCGCCAACGCGTCCTGGGCCGCCAGCTGTCCCTCGAGCGCACGGGCGCAGATGGCCGGCAACGGCAAGGTTGCCGTGGACGCGGTCGTCTTCACCTCGCGTCGGACCAGTGATCCATTGACCCGCTGCAGCTGCCACTCGATCCGCGCCTCCGATCGAGCGAGGTCGACGTCCTCCCACGCCAAGCCGAGCAGCTCGCCCCGACGCAGTCCGAGCACGAGCAGCAGGACGTACGCCGCGTAGTACGGATCACCGCCCTCCTTCGCGCTGACGAGGAGTCGACGCGCCTCCTCGACGCTCCACACCACCGCTCGGCTGGGGCGAGGCACCGGTACGCGTACCAGGGCGGCGACGTTGCGTGGCACGACCTCGTCGCGGACGGCCGAGCTGAGGGCACTCTGGAGCACCGTCCAGGCCTGGTGCCGGGTCCACTCCGAGGCGACCTGCCGGCAGCGCTCGCCCGTCGCGCAACATCGGGGCACCGGCCGAGACCCATCCTTGCCCTCCGCACAGCAGTGGCACCGGGTCCGCAGCTCGTTCATCCGGCGCTGCACGTCGCGGACGCTGAGCTTGTCGAGGCGCCCGTCCCCCAGGTCCGGGACGATGTACAGCCGGACGAACATCCCGTAGTTGGCCACGGTCTGCGGTGCAAGGTTGGGGGCAACCACCTCGGCCAGCCACCGATCGAGGTACGCCGCGACCGACGGCACCGTCGGCACCACCGCGCCCCGTCTCGCCGCCCGCGTGAGATCGACCCACTTGGCGTGGACCTGCTCGCGCGTCTTGCCGTAGACGTACTTCCGCTGGCGACGGCCGGCCGGGTGGTGATCCAGACGTACGCCGCATACCCGTTGCGGTAGGGGTAGATCGACCCCTCGCCGTTGTGCCGGGAGCGGCTCACGCCACACCCCGCTCTGCCTGCTCCGCACGCATGGCCACGTACTCATCCACCCACCGCGGCAGCACACGTCGAGAGCGACCGTCCTTCAGCGACTTGAGGTCTCCGAGCAGGACGGGCACATCGAGGCCCGCCGGTTCCCGCATCGCACGTGGGTGACCCCGAGCGGCTCGCAGGTGCTGGACTAGTCGGAGAGGATCTCGCCGGTGGTGGGAGCGGCCGCGCAGCCGGATCGGGTGTGCGCAGTTCCCGACCCGGGCCAGGGCCTCGGACCAGGCGTCGAAGTCACGAGAGACCAGCAGGTCCCGCAACTGTCCCTCCAGCTTCGCCGTCAGCGGCGGCAGGTCCAGCGGGCCTGGTCTCCGTGCCCCGGGAACGCGCCGGAGGACTCCTCGGGGAACACCTCGGGGACCAGGGCGGGCAGGGTGGTGGTCACGGCCGCCCGGCTCTGGTCGGACACCGATCCTCACCACCCCGAGGAGAGTGTGCCACGCGGCCAGTGCGGTCCCTGCCGCGCGGCACACCCGGTTCGGGAGGTCCGCGGTCCAGCTCGGAGAACAAGATCTCGACGAGGGGACCGCCGGAGCGCCGAGACACGACCAACCAAGGTCTACGCGGACGGTGCTACATCAAGGTCGTTGTCGCGGCATCTGGTGTGTACGGCCACTGGCCAAGGTGGGGAGCCGACCCCCAGGGAGACATCCCATCAGTCTTTGTGTGTGACGTTGCCCGCTACCAAGACCATGACACACCCCACCGACAACATCCCGGAGACAACGGCGAATCGGCACCAATCTGTGGACAACCACGGCAACTCAGACGATCAGGGACCCCGACTGGAGCCAGCGCAGAAGCAACTAGGAACGCGCGCTCATGCCACCCGCACCGAGCCGCAACGCGGCATGTGAGCGGGCGCGCCTGAGATGCCGCGGAAGC
>NZ_SDKM01000028.1 GCF_004519545.1 Nocardioides guangzhouensis | reverse complement strand
CGCCTCCCTCGGCGTTGAGTTGCGCCTCCCTGGGAGTTGAGAAGCGGCTCTCCCGGGTTGCTCGCATCGAGGCGCAACTCAAGGGGGAGCGCGGCGCAACTCAACGGGAACGAATTCGCTCTGGAGTTGTTAGTCACTATGACTCTCAGAGTGAAGGAGGAACCGTGTTCAACCCGATGCTGCCGTCCCTCGACGCGTACGACGCCTACCGCTGGGCGCAGGACCGCTTCGACCACCGGGACTACTACGCCGCCGCGAAGGTGCTGCGCCGGCTGGTCGACGAGCACCCGCACGAGCACGAGCTCGGCGACGCCCGCGAGCTGCTCGCGCGCGCCTACTACCACTCCGCCCAGCTCGAGCCGGCCGTCACGACCGCCCGCGAGCTGCTGGCCGCGCGGCCGGACCACGCGTACGCCGCGCTCCTGCTCGCCCGCTCGCTCGAGCGGCTGTCCCGGCACGAGGAGGCCGCCTCCGCGCGGCGCCTGGCCGACGCGCTGGGCGCGGTGGCCTGATGCCGGACGGCGACTGCACCGGCATCGCGCGGGTGATGGGTCTGCTCGGGCGAGCCTGGGCCGGCGCCGTGCTGTGGGCGATGCACGGCGGCGCCGAGCGGTACGCCGCGATCAGGGAGGCGGTGCCCGGTGTCAGCGATGCCGTCCTCGCCGCCCGGCTCAAGGAGCTCTGCGAGCGCGGGCTGGTCGAACGCCTCGTCGAACCGGGCCCGCCGGTGCGGGTGCGCTACCGCCTGACCCCCGCCGGGCGGGACACCCGGCGACTGCTGGGCGAGCTGCACCGCTACGCCCAGCGGCACCCGGACGTCACTGCCACTCGCGCCGGATGAGCCCGTACACCCAGGAGTCCGAGACCTCGCCGTTCACCACGCAGTCCTCCCGCAACGTCCCTTCGCGGACGAAGCCCAGCTTCTCCAGCACACGGGCGGATGCCGCGTTGCGCGTGTCGGTCTCGGCCTGGACCCGGTTCAGGTCCAGCGTGTCGAACGCCCACTGAAGCAGGGCGCGCGCCGCCTCGGTCGCGTAGCCGTGGCCCCATCCCCCGTCGTCGAAGCAGTAGCCCAGCGCGGCGCTGCGGTAGTCGGGGTTCCACCGGGTCAGGCTGCACCAGCCGAGGAAAGCCCCGTCGGAGGAACGGTCCACGGCCAGCCGCGTCCCGGTTCCTGCCTCGGCCATCTCCCGGCACGCCGCGATGAACCGCTCGGCGCGCGCCCGGTCGCGCCAGGGCGGCGCGTCCCAGTAGCGCAGCACGTGGGCGTTGCTGTGCAGCGCATGGAGAGCGGTCGCGTCCGAGTCGTCGAAGGGACGCAGTCGCAGGCGAGCGGTGATCACGGCAGGTGCCGACAAGGACATGCCCGCCATGATGCCTCGTCGCGGACGCCGCTCGCTCGTCAAGAAGGGACCGACCCCTCAGACCGCGAACAGCTGGCCGAGGTCGCGGAACGCCTTGAACTCCAGGGCGTTGCCGGCCGGGTCGAGGAAGAACATCGTCCACTGCTCGCCGGGCTCGCCCTCGAACCGCACGTACGGCTCGATCACGAAGTCGGTGCCGGCAGCGGTGAGCCGGCCGGCCAGCTCCTGGAACCGGTCGACGGACAGCACCAGGCCGAAGTGCGGGACCGGCACCTCGTGCCCGTCCACGGGGTTGGTGCCGGCGGCAGCGCCGGCGTACCCGTCGACCTGGTGGGTGACCACCTGGTGGCCTGAGACGTTCCAGTCGGTCCAGCGCTCGTCGGAGCGACCGCGGTCGAAGCCGAGCACCTCGCCGTAGAAGCGGCGGGCGGCGTCGATGTCGTCGACGGGGACGGCCAGGTGGAAGGGAGGGAGCGTGTCCGAGATCATCAAGGCAGCCTAGTCCGGGGCGGGGAGCCGGCCGGCGCGACGGTTCCTCGGAGAAATCCCGGGAGCCGGTGTCGTGGCGGGCCGGTCCCGTTCGTGGAGAGGGTGACAACGACCCCATCAGCTGAGGAGATCGCCATGCGCACCCTGATCGTCACCGAGTTCGTGTCCCTCGACGGCGTCGTCGACTCGCCCGGCGGCGGCGACCACCCGCACGCCGGCTGGACGTTCAAGGACGTCGCGTTCGACGAGGCGGCGTACGAGCTGAAGGGACGGGAGCAGCTCGAGGCCGCGGCGATGCTGCTCGGCCGGGTCAGCTACGACGAGTTCGCGCCGGTCTGGCCGACGATGGAGGAGTTCAAAGAGTACAACGAGATGCCGAAGTACGTCGTCTCGACCACCCTCGACGAGGACGCGGTCGCGAACGGCCCGTGGCAGCACTGCCACGTGCTCCGCTCCCTCGACGACGTCGCCGCGCTCAAGCAGGGTGACGGCGGCCCGATCATCGTCCACGGCAGTGCCACCCTGGCGCAGGGCCTCGCCAAGGCCGGGCTGGTCGACCGCTACCACCTGCTGGTCTTCCCAGTGACGCTCGGCAGCGGCAAGCGGCTCTGGGCCGACGACGCCGACAAGACGAAGCTGGCCCTGGTCGAGCACGCGTCGTACGCGAACGGGATCCAGATGGCGGTGTACGACGTCGCCCGGTGACGCCGTCGGAGGCACCCCGGAACAAATCCCGCCGTCGCGGCACTGATACAGGACAGGAGCCGCGACGGCGGGACCACACCCGGGAGGCGACATGCCCCAGCACCACCCCACGACGTACGCCCTCGACACCACGGGACCGACCATCACCACCCAGCGGCTGCTGCTGCGGCCCTGGCAGGAGTCCGACGCAGAAGCCGCTCGCGGGATCTTCGGCAGCGACGCGGTCGCCCGCTGGCTGGCGCCCGCGATGACCGCGGTGCCCGACACCGAGGCGATGCGCGCGGTGCTCCGGGGGTGGACCGACCAGCACCGCGACACCGGCCGGCCCACGGGCCGGTGGGCGGTCGAGGACCGCGCCACGGGTCGCGTGATCGGCGCCGGGGCGGTGCTGCCGCTGCCACCGGAGGGCGAGGACCTCGAGATCGGCTGGCAGCTCGCCCCTGACGCCTGGGGCCAGGGGTACGCCGCCGAGGCCGGCCACGCGCTGGCCCACTACGCCTTCGACCACGGCGAGGAGGAGCTGTTCGCGGTGGTCCGCCCGCGCAACGCCCGCGGTGTGGCCACCGCCCGCCGGGTCGGCATGGAGTGGGTCGGCGAGACCGACAAGTACTACGACCTGCGGCTGCAGGTGTTCCGGCTCCGCAAGGGCGACCTCGACGTGCCGTCACCCCGGGCCGGGGGCTGACCGGTTCAGCCCGCGAGCCCCGCCGTTGCCACGCGGGGCTCGACCCGAGCCCGGCACGTGACGTACAGCCCGCCGAACGCGACCAGGAGCAGCACCTGGGTGAGCACGGCCAGCCAGGCGATGTTCGGGATGTGCGACGCCGGCCAGGTCACGGACGCGATGCCGATCAGCAGCGCCGCCCAGCGCGGCGCCGTCCCGGTCACGGCCAGGCCGATCGCGGTCAGGAGCAGCGCCAGCACGAACACCAGCCCGAGCGGCTTGACCAGGGTCGCGGCTCCGTCGGCGTCCACCAGGTCGACCCCGCCGAGCGAGACGTGGATGGTGTTGAAGCCGTAGGCGACGTTGCCGGCGACGCCGACCATGCCGGTCACCAGGACCGCGGCCGACCAGTTCGGGTGGTCGCGCAGCAGCGCGACGACGTAGAGGAAGACGAACGTGTACCCGATGGCGCCGAGGACGTGGAGGACGGCCGCGGTCGGGTCGTCCCAGCCGCGGGCTGCGTACAGGGAGTCGGCGAGCAGGTACGTGAGAGGGGCGAGGACGAGCGAACCGGCGAGGATCCGGTCGGTCGGGGTCGGGGCAGTGGTGTTCACGGGACACCTCCGGTGTGGATGGCGTTGCGATGCGTGGGCCCGGGTGGGTCGTGGTGGTGACGGTCGGGCGGGATCGCGGGTACCGTCGGCGTGTCATTGCAGTCGAACTGCAATATTGCAGTCATATTGCATGAAATGGACATCGGAGGTCAACCCCATGACGGACCGCCGTCGCGCCCGCAGCGCGCACACCGAGGAGGTGGTGGTCGCCGCGGCGACCCGGCTCTTCGTGGAACGGGGCTACGCGCGCACCAGCATCGCCGACGTGGCCGAGGCCGCGGGGGTGAGCGAGCGGACCGTCTACGTGCGCTTCGCCGGCAAGGCGGAGCTGCTCAAGCGCGCCATCGACGTGGCTGCGGCCGGTGACACGCAGGGGGTCCCGGTCTCCGCGCGCGCCTGGATGACCGAGTCGCTGTCGGCGCCGACGCTGGACGACCGGATCGACCTGCTCTCGGCCGGCATCGCCGAGATGCATGCCCGGCTGGTCCCGCTGGTCGGGGTCGCGCTGGAGGTCGTGTCGGAGCCGGTGATCGCCGAGTCCGCGCGCGGCGGCCGCACCGGCACCCGGAACTCGATGACGCGCTTCTGGGAGGGCGCCGAGCGCGACGGGCTGCTGGATGACGGTGTCGACCTGGCATGGCTGGCCGAGACCACGACGATCGTCGCTGCGGCCGAGACCGCCCTGCTGCGCCGGCATGTCGTCGGCGACAAGGGGTACGCCGGGTGGCTGGCGAGGACCCTCCGCCAGCTGGCCCGGCCCGAGGGCGTCCGTCTCGCCCCGGGCTAGTCCAGCGCCTCGACGATCCGGATGTCGCGGACCGCGCCGTCGCCGAGGGCGGCGAGCGCGGCCTGGTAGGCGTCGCTGTGGTACGCCGCCACCGCAGCCTCGACGCTGGAGAACTCGATCAGCGTGGTGCGCTCCGGGGTGCCCTCCTCGAACGCTGCCACCGCCTTCCCGCGGGACAGGAACCGGCCACCCGACTCCTTCATCGCGGGTCCGGCGAGCTCGACGTACGCACGGAGCTTGTCGGAGTCGGAGACCGAGCGGAACGTGTTGATCCAGTAGGCGCGAGGCATGCACCGAGTCTTGCACCCCGGCCGTGCGTCAGGCCGCTCGGGACGTGGCGATGCGGCGGGCGTAGCCCCGGCAGGGACTCGGACAGGGGGAGGACGCGGGGTAGATCGGGCTCCCGGAGCGGTCACCTGACCCCAGAGTCGGCACCCACCCGGACGGACTTGTCCGTTTTCCGATCCGGCCCGAGGGTTCCTTGCGACCATGAGGCGGTGACGGTCGGCGTACCCGCCCACTGGCTCCCCGGGCATGCCCTGCTCGAGGAGCTGGACGCCGCTGCCCTCGCGGTCGACGCCACCGGCGAGGTACGCCGCTCGAACTCCGCCGCGGACCGCACCTACGCCGGCCCGGACGGCGTGATGTCCGGCCGTCGGCTCGCCTCGATCTTCGGGGAGGGCGACCGCACGGCCCTCGCCGCCGTGGTCCGCCAGGTCCTGGACGGCGACCCCTGGCAGGGCAGGGTCGAGCTGTTGCGTGCCGACGGCAGCACCCACGACGCCGGGGTGTCCTGCACCCCGCTGCACGAGGGCGACCGGGTGCGCGGGCTGCTCTGCCTGATTGTCGACTCGTCCGCGGAGGGGCGCCGGCTGCGCGACGCGCGGCTGCTCGAGGAGCGACTGACCCGGATCGCGCGGGTCACGGGCGAGCTGGGCCGGGCGGAGACCGTCGAGGACGTCACCCAGATCGTGACCACGCACTTCGCCGACGCGGTCGGCGCCTCGATCGCCGGACTGCTGGTCCGGGAGAGCGAGTCGTCGTTCCGGCTGATCGGCCTGCGCGGGGGTCGCACCGGCGACCGGGAGCACTGGGCGCACGTGTCCGTCGAGGACCGCACCGTCATCCGGGACGTCGCCCGCACCGGCCGGCGGGTGCAGGTCAGCACCCCGGAGCTGCACGAGCGCTACCCGGACATGCTCGACCGCGGGCACCGGTCGGTGCTGGCGCTGCCGCTGAACGTGGCCGGGCGCACCATCGGCGTGATCTCCCTGTCCTTCCCCGGCGTCCGCGTCGTCGACGCCGCCGAGATGGAGTTCCTCGAGATCCTCGCCGACAACTGCGCCCAGGCCCTGCAGCGGATCGAGGCGCAGTCCTCGGCCACGATCGCCGCCGAGCGCCTTGCCTTCCTGGCCGACGCGTCCGTGGAGCTGGCCCGGAGCCTCGACTACGAGGTGACGTTGGCGAAGGTGGCGCAGCTGGTGGTGCCGACGTTCGCCGACTGGTGCGCGATCGACGTGGTCGAGGACGGACGCCTGCACCGGCTCGCCGTCGCCCACGTCGACCCGGCGAAGGTGCAGCTCGCCCGGGAGCTCGAGGAGCGCTACCCGAGCAACCCCGACGCCCCGCGCGGCACCTGGCACGTGCTGCGCACCGGCCGCAGCGACCTGATCCCCGAGATCACCGACGAGATGCTGGTCGCCGGGGCCACCGACGGTGAGCACCTCCGCATCGCCCGCGACCTCCAGCTCCGCAGCGCCCTGGTCGTGCCGCTGACCGCGCGCGGCAAGGTGCGCGGCGTGATCACGTGGGTGGCCGCGGAGTCGGACCGCCGCTACACCGAGGACGACCTGGCCTTCGCGGAGGACCTCGCCCGCCGGGCCGCGGTCGCCATCGACAACGCGGAGCTGCACAGCCACACCCTCGCGGCCGCCGTACGGCTGCAGGAGGCGGTGCTCCCCGACCGGATGCCGGAGGTGCCCGGGTGGGAGGTCGCGAGCTACTACGACCCGTCCGGTCGCACCGACGTGGGCGGCGACTTCTACGACGCGGTGCCACTGCTCGACGGTCGGATGGTGCTGTTCGTCGGCGACGTCATGGGCCGCGGCGTCGAGGCGGCCGCGGCGATGGCGCAGATGCGGGCCGCGGTGCGGGCCTACTGCGCGGTGGACCCGAGCCCGGCGGCGGTGCTCGGCAAGCTGGACCGGATGTTCGCGCAGTTCCCCAGCGAGCAGCTGGTGACGCTCGCCTACCTGGTGGTCGACCCGTCCCGGGGCGAGCTGGTGGTGGCCAACGCAGGCCACCCCGCCCCGGTCCTGCTCCGCGGCGACGGCAGCACCGAGCAGTTGCCCGACGCCGACGGCAGTCCACTCGCGGTGCTCGTCCAGGACCGCCGTGAGCAGCGGATCCGGGTGCGGGCCGGCGACGTGGTGCTGCTGTTCACCGACGGTCTCATCGAGCGCCGTGGCGAGGACCTGGACATCGGCCAGGCCCGGGTGCTCGACCTGCTGCCGACGCTCGCCGGCGACGACCTCGCCGGACGCCTCCAGTCACTGGTGGTCGCGCTCCGCGACCCGTCACGTGACGACGACGTGGCGGCCGTCGCGGTGCGGGTCGCCACCGCCGACCCGGCGTAGCGCGACTCGTTCCGACAACCGTCACCCGTCGGTCTCGTGGCCGTCGGTCCGGCGGACTAACGTCGGGACACGTCCCACCCCGACGACCCCGAGGAGCCCACCATGGCCGTGCGCCTCAACCCCTACATCAGCTTCCAGGACAACGCCCGCGAGGCGATGGAGTTCTACCGCACTGCGCTCGGCGGTGACCTGGCGATCAGCACCTTCGGCGAGTACGGCGACCCCAGTGCCCCCGAAGCGAGCCTGGTCATGCACGCGATGCTCGAGACGCCCGGTGGCTTCACGCTGATGGCCGCCGACACCCCGCCCGGCATGCAGCACAACCCCGGCACCAACATGGCGGTCAGCCTCAGCGGCGACGACGCGGCCGAGCTGCGCGGCTACTGGGAGAAGCTCTCCGACGGGGCCACGGTGACCGTGCCGCTGGAGAAGCAGATGTGGGGCGACGAGTTCGGGATGCTCGTCGACCGGTTCGGCATCGGCTGGATGGTCAACATCGCCGCCAGCCAGGCCTGACCGACGGCACCCGCCGACCGATGAATCCCGGGGTGCTCCCAGGTCGGAGTGCACGTCCGGAAGTTTTCTGATCGCGACTGTCGTGTCCGGGCGATCCCGTTCGTGGTCTGCATGACGGACCCACACGGACCACCACCCGAAGGAGCACCCCGATGAACGACCGCCGCACCCGCTGGCTGGCGCTCTACGCGCTCTGTCTCGGCGACCTCATGATCGTGCTCGACACGAACATCGTGAACGTCGCCCTGCCCTCCATCCAGACCGACCTCGGGTTCTCGCCGGAGGCGCTGGCCTGGGTGGTCAACGCCTACATGCTGACCTTCGGCGGCTTCCTGCTGCTCTCCGGCCGGCTCGGCGACCTCTACGGCAACCGCCGGGTGCTGCTCGGTGGCGTCGCGTCCTTCACGGCCGCCTCGGTGGCCTGCGCGTTCGCCCCGAGCGCGACGTTCCTGGTCGTGGGCCGGGCCGTCCAGGGCCTCGGCGGCGCCGCGGTCTCGGCGGTCGCGCTGGCCCTGATCATGGGCCTGTTCACCGACCCCGGCGAGCGGGCCAAGGCGATGGGCGTCTTCGGCTTCGTGATGAGCGGCGGCGGCGCGGTCGGCGTGCTGCTCGGCGGCGTGCTCACCGGGCTGCTCACCTGGCACTGGATCTTCCTGGTCAACGTCCCGATCGGCTTCGCCGTGTGGCTGCTGGTGACCCGGCTGATCCCGGCCGACGCCGGCCAGGCCGACGGCAGCCGCCTCGACGTCACCGGCGCCGCGCTGGTCACCGTCGCCCTGATGCTCGCGGTGTACGGCGTGGTCGGCGGCAACGAGGCCGGCTGGACCTCGACCCGCACCCTCGGCATCCTCGCCGGCGCGGTCGCGCTGCTGGTCGCGTTCGTGGTCCGCGAGGCCCGGGTCGAGCACCCGCTGGTCCCGCTCCGGCTGTTCACGCTCCGCAACGTCGCGGTCTCCCAGGTCGTCGGCGTGCTGTGGGCCGGCGCGATGTTCGCCTGCTTCTTCCTGACCGCGCTCTACATGCAGGGCGTCCTCGGGTACGACGCGCTCGAGGTCGGCCTCGCCTACCTCCCGTCCTGCCTGGTGATGGCCGTGATGTCGGTCAGCGTCAGCGACCGCCTCGTGATGCGGTTCGGCATCCGCCCGCCGCTGACCGTCGGCCTCGCGCTGGTCGCGGCCAGCCTGGCCCTGTTCGCCGGCGTCCCGGTCGACGGCCGGTACGCCCTGCACGTGCTGCCCGGCATGGTCCTGCTCGGCCTCGGCGCCGGCATCGCGTTCAACCCGGTGCTGCTGGCCGCGATGGGCGACGTCGAGCCGCACGAGGCCGGCCTGGCCAGCGGCGTCGTGAACACCTCGTTCATGATGGGCGGCGCACTCGGTCTGGCCGTGCTGGTCAGCATCTCCTCGTGGCGCACGAGCGACCTGGCCGCCGGCGGCAGCGCCCCGCTGGAGGCGCTCAACGGCGGCTACCAGCTGGCCTTCGCCACCGGCGCGGTGATGGCCGCGGCCGCCGCGGTGGTCGGCGGGACGCTGCTCCGGCCGAAGCCGATGCAGGCCCCCGAGCCGGATCTCGAGCCTGCGCTGCCCGCTGCCGCCTGACCCGCACGCTGAGGCATCGGGCGGCTGGCCGTCGGGTACCTCCCTCGTATGAGGGAGGGGCTGGGCGGCCGGCTGTCCGCGCGCTGGCGGGACGGGCTGCGCGACCCGGTGCTGCTGACGGACCTGCTGCAGAGCGCGAAGACCGCCCTGGCCGGAGTGCTCGCGTGGGTGGTCGCGACCGAGGTGCTGGCGCTCCGGCAGCCGTTCCTCGCTCCCTGGGCGGCCGTGCTCGTGGTGCACGCGACGCTCTACCGCACGTTCTCGCGCGCCGCCCAGCAGGTCGCGGCCACGGTGCTAGCGGTGGTGCTGGCCTGGGGGAGCGGGCAGCTCTTCGGGCTCGGTGCCGCCGGGATGGGCGTGATGCTGGCGATCGCGTTCCTGCTCGGCCGGGGCCGGTGGCTGCGGGAGGAGACGACCACCCTCGCCACCACCGGGATCGTGGTGCTGGCCACCAATGCGATCGACCAGTCCAACCTCCTCTGGGGCCGGCTCCTCGACACCTCCACCGGCATCGTCGTCGGGCTGCTGGTCAACCTCGTCGTCTGGCCGCCGCTGCGGCACCGGGCGGCGTGGGCCCGGGCCCGGGGCATCCCCGAGGAGCTGGTCGCCGTGCTCCGGGAGATGGCCGACCACCTCGGTCCCGAGCTGGAGGAGGACCAGGTCGAGGAGTGGATCCGTCGCGCCGGCCTGGTCGACCAGCACGTCGACGAGGCGTGGGCGTTCTGGCGGCAGGCGCACGAGGGCGGTCGCTTCAACCCGCGCCGGCGCCGGCGTACCGACCTCGACGAGCTCCAGCGCACCCTGCACTGGCTGGAGCAGGCCGTCGCCGACGTGCAGAGCATGGGCCGCACGCTCGCGATGAGCGCCCGTCACGCGACGCTGTGGGACGACGCGTTCCGCCGCCGGTGGACCGCGCTCGTCGTCGAGGCCGCCGACGCCGTCGAGTCGGGGAAGGTGAGCCGGCTGCACGCGGTCGGCGACGACCTCGGTGAGCTGGTCCGGGACCTCTCGGACGACGCGCTCGCCCACTCCGCCTGGCAGGAGTACGGCGGGATGGTGGTAGCGCTGCGCAACGTGCTGTCGGCGCTGTCCCGTGCGGCGCCGACGCTCGCCTCAGGCACGGCTCCGTAGATTGACCGCAACCGACCGAGGGGGAACCCGTGAGGATCCAGCGCACCGTCGAGACGACCGCGTCGCCCGCCGCCGTCTTCGCCTACCTCAGTGACTTCACCTCCACCACCGAGTGGGACCCGGGCAGCGTCCGGACCACCCGGGTCAGCGGCGACGGCGGCGTGGGCACCGAGTACCACAACGTCTCCCGCTTCGCCGGCCGCGAGACCGAGCTGACCTACCGGGTCGTCGAGCACGAGCCGGACCGGCTGTTCGCGCTGCGCGGCGAGAACCGGACCGTGGTCGCGCACGACACCATGGAGATCGAGCCGGGCGGGGCCGGGACCCGGGTGACCTACACCGCGGACTTCGCGTTCAAGGGCGCGGTGAAGTACGTCGCACCACTGCTCGGGCCGGCCTTCCGGAAGCTCGGCAACGAGGCCGAGCGGGGCTTGCGCGAGGCGTTGGCCGCCCTGTGACCGACCTGCGTCTCGCCCTCGCCCGCGGCGTCGACACCGCGCTCGACCGCACCGTCGCACCGGGGTTCACCCGGGTGGGGCCGGCGATCCGCCGCCGCCTGCCGACCTGGCCGGCGGACCCCGCTCCGGACGCCCTGGCCGCCCGGGTCGTCGCGGTCACGGGCGCCAGCTCCGGGCTGGGCGCCGCCACCGCCGAGGGGCTGGCCCGGCTCGGTGCCGAGGTGCACCTGGTGGTGCGTGACGTGGAGAAGGGCCGGCGGGTAGCCGATGGGATCGCCGCACGCGTCCCGGGTGCCCGGCTGGCGGTGGACCGATGCGACCTGGCCGACCTCGACGGCGTACGCCGGTTCGCGGACCAGGTCGAGACCGACCGTCTCGACGTGCTGGTGCACAACGCCGGCGTGATGCCGCCGCGGCGCACCGAGTCGCCGCAGGGTCACGAGCTCTCGATGGCGGTGCACGTGCTCGGGCCGGTGCTGATGACCGAGCTGCTGCGGCCGCGGCTCGCGCCGTACGGCGGGCGGGTGCTGCTGGTCACCTCCGGCGGGATGTACGGCCAGCGGCTCCGCTCCGACGACCCCGACTTCCACCGCGGCGGGTACTCCCCGACCGCCGCGTACGCCGGGAGCAAGCGTGCCCAGGTCGAGCTGCTGCCGGTGCTGGCCGGCCGCTGGGCAGCGGACCGGATCGTGGTCGGTGCCACCCATCCGGGCTGGGCCGACACCCCGGGTGTGGTGGAGTCCCTGCCCACGTTCCACCGGGTCACCGGCCCGTTCCTGCGTGATGCCGCCGGCGGCGCTGACACCACGGTCTGGCTGGCCGCGACCGAGCCCGCCCCCGAGTCCGGCGTGCTGTGGCACGACCGCCGCCCGCGCCCTACCCACCTGCTCCGCCGGACACGCACCGGCGACGCCGAGCGCGACCGGCTCTGGTCCTGGGTGCGGGAGCAGCTTTCGCTCTAGCATCGAGCCGCCGGGTGTCGAGGGCCTTGGTCTCGAGACGCTCGCTGGCGCTCGCTCCTCAACCAGCGGCGGCCGAGCCGGCTCAGGCGGCGGGTTGCTCCACCTCGTCCTGGTCGGGGCCGCCGCCGGTCCAGCGGCGGACGGTGAGGGCGAGCCGGTGGCCGGTGACGAGGACCGCGAGCCAGGCGGTGCCGAGGGTCCAGCCGACGAGGACGTCGGTGAGCCAGTGGTGGCCGAGGTAGACCCGGCTCAGTCCCATCGCCAGCGCGAGCAGGCAGGCGAGCGCCGGCGCCAGCACGGTGAGGCGCCGGCTGGTCGTGCGTACGGCGACGAGGTAGCCGATCAGGATCCACAGCACCCAGGAGTTCAGCGTGTGCCCGCTGGGGAACGACGGTGACGTCTCGTACGGCGGCACCGCGAGGTCCTGCGGCGGCCGCACCCGCCCCACGAGATGCTTGCCGACCACCGTCATCAGCAGCGACCCGGCCGCCGCGATCGCGATCAGGATCGCCGGCGTCGGACGCCGCCACCACCACCAGAGCAGTGCCGCGGCGACCAGCACCAGCGGCACCATGAACCGGGTGCTCCCCAGGTCGGTGTACGCCGTGACCGCGTCGTCGAGCCCCGGCGTACGCCAGGTCACCACCCACTCCACCACCGGCCGGTCGAGGACCGAGAGCCCCTCCCGCTCCTCGACCCCGTCGTAGAGCTCGGCGCTCGCGACCGTGGCGAGCACCGCGAGTGCGCCGCCGGCGACCGCGGTGACCACCAGCACCAGCCAGGGCAGGTCGCGGTCGGACAGCCGGGACCGCAATCGGTCCGGGAGCAGCCGGGCCAGCAGGTCGAGCAGCCACGCGGTGACCCGGACCAGGGCGACCCCGACCGCGCTCGGCCACCGGGTCAGGTCGCGGTCGCCGAGGTGGTCCTCGCGCCACTCCCCGACCCGGCGGAACGGCCGCCCGGGATGCATCGGGCCATCGTAGGCAGGCGCCGGTGAGCGCACCGGCAGCCGCGTCCCACCGGTGTCCCGGTCCAGCCCGGGACAGGAACGGGACACCGCCGCTGCAACCCCGTGGGGGGAGACGGCGTCCTGAGGGTGTTCGATCCACCACTCACCGAAGGACACGCCCATGAGCACCACCGCACTCCGCACCGCCGTCGTGGCCGCGGGTCTCGCAGCCGCCGGCCTCGGCGTCGCGGGAGCCGCCTTCGCGAGCGTGCCCGCCGAGCACGCTGGCCCCCGGACCACCGTCGAGACCCAGCGCGGCACCGTGCTGGAGTGTCACGGCGAGGGGGTCCAGGCGACCGTCTACGAGAACTCGAGGTACGGCAGCTCCCTGGTCGTCATCGTCGGCGACCCCGGCGACGACCTGTTCGGCAGCATCGAGCGGGACACCCCGTTCGTCGTCGACGGCCTCCTCGACGAGACCGTCGCGGTCCGCGGCGGCCGCACCGCCACGATCACGGGCACGCTGACGCCCACCGGCCAGCCGACCCGGATCACCGAGCCGGTCCAGGACGCCGGCGAGCAGGTCGTCAGCCGCGGCACCAACCGGCCGCTGGCCACCGACCTGGTCGTCACCGTCGACGGCACCCCTGTCACGGTCACGTGCGACCCGGCCTTCACCTTCGACCTGGAGGTACGGCGTACCCGCCTGTACGGCAACTGACGGGAACCTTGCAGACCTTCGTGCCTCACCACCGCTGGGGCACGAAGGTCTGCTCGTGCAGCGGCGGCCGGACGTAGGGCTCGTCGCGCATGCTCGGCAGCTCGATGCGCTCGGGCGCCACGTCCTCGTAGTCGAACTGGGCGAGCAGGTGGTTGATGCAGTTCAGCCGGGCCGCCTTCTTGTCGTCGGACGGCACGACGTACCACGGCGCCTGCTTGATGTCGGTGTACTGGAAGGTGATGTCCTTCGCCCGCGAGTAGCGCACGTACAGCTCGTGCTCCAGCAGGTCGGTCTCCGACAGCTTCCAGCGCTTGAGCGGCTCGGAGTTGCGGGCCTCGAAGCGGCGCCGCTGCTCCTCGTAGCTGACCGAGAACCAGTACTTCAGCACCACCATTCCCGAGCGGACCAGCATCCGCTCGAGCTCCGGGCAGCTGCGCAGGAACTCCTCGTGCTCGGCCTCGGTGCAGTAGCCCATCACCCACTCGACGTTCGAGCGGTTGTACCAGCTGCGGTCGAACAGGACCATCTCACCGGCCGCCGGCAGGTGCTCGACGAACCGCTGGAAGTACCACTGCGACCTCTGCCGGTCCGACGGCCGCGGCAGCGCCACCACGCGCACGGCGCGCGGGCTGGTGCGCTCGGTGATCCGCTTGATCGCCCCGCCCTTGCCGGCCGAGCCGCGGCCCTCGAAGATCACCAGCACCTTCAGGCCCTGGCGCTGGATCCAGTACTGCAGCAGCACGAGCTGCTCCTGCAGCCGGGCCAGCTCCGCGGCGTACACGCTCTCGCGCAACCGACCCTGGCTGTTGTAGTGCTCGGGGTCGCGGTCCGCACTCGGCGGCACGACGACGTCGTCGGCGCCGTGCGGCGGGATGTGCGTGCTCATGGAGCCACGGTGCCCGCTGGCCGGGTCGGGGGCAAGGATCCCGGGCCTCGATCGATTCGCCCGCGATGTCGATTTCCCGGACGCGAGTTCGTCAGGATGATGTGGCGAGGGTCGTCACGCAGCGACGAAAGGGGCCGGTCATGGCCGACACGTACGTCTTCATCATCCGCGAGGAGGACTGGGACTCCGACCAGTACCTCGGGATGCCGCCGAGCGACGCTGACAGCGCCGAGAGCATGTTCCCCGCCCACGCCGCGTTCGCCGTGGCCGTCGAGAAGCTGGGCGCGAAGATCGTCGGCGGCAATGCCCTGCAGAACCACAAGCACGGCGGCAGCGTGGTGCCGGGGCAGGGTGACCGGGCGGTGCAGGACGCCGTCTACACCGACGCGTCGTACGCCGACACGAGCGAGGTCATCACCGGCTTCTACATGGTGGAGGTCGAGGACGAGGACCAGGCCCGCACCGTCGCTGCGATGGTCCCGACGGGCAACCGGATCGAGTGGCGCAAGGTCTTCCCCACCGGGAGCTGACCCGCCCCCGACGCACGGGCCGGGTCGGCCGCTGCCGCCACGCCGCTGCCTCCACAATGGGGGCATGCGGCCGACCCCGAGCGAGTTCCAGGACGCGTGGCCGCGGATCGTCCGGGCGCTGGCGTCCTTCACCGGCAGCCTCGACGACGGCGAGGAGTACGCCGCCGAGGCGGTCGCCCGCGCCGCGGCGTACGACGGGCCGGTCGACGAGCTGGCCGCCTGGTGCATCACCGTCGGCAAGCGCGCCTGGCTGGACGAGGCGCGCCGCCGGGCTGTACACGACCGGTTGGCCCCGGAGCTGGTCACGCTCGCGACGTCGCCGGACGTTCAGGAGACCGCCGTGGACCCCACCGACCCCGCCCGCGAGGGCCTCGACGACCGGCTCGCGCTGCTGTTCGTCGCCTGCGACGAGGAGCTCAGCCCCTCGCTGCAGATGGTGCTCGCACTGCGGGTGGTCTGCGGCCTGACCACCGCCCGGATCGCCCATCACCTCGGCATCCAGGAGTCCGCGGCCGCGGCCCGGCTGACCCGGGCGAAGACGGCGCTGGCCGCCGCGCGCGGGGAGTTCCGCACCCCGGACGCGACCGAGCGGGCCGCCCGGCTGCCGGTGGTGCTGGCCTGCGTGGCCGGGATGTTCACGGTCGCGCACCGCACCGTCCTCGACCCGGTCGACGCGCTCGCCGACACCGGGCGCGCGGCGCTCTCGATCGCCGACGCCCTGGTCGCGGCGTACCCCCACGACACCGAGGTCCGCGGCCTGCGCGCGGTGATCCGGCTGGGCCTGGCCCGGCGGCCGGGCCGTCTCGACACCGAGGGCGTGGCGCTGCCGATGGACGAGGTGGACCGCCGCCGCTGGGACGTGGAGCTGTGGCGAGGCGGCCTCGACGACGCGACGTTCGCGATGAGCGGCGACGGGCGGTTCGCGCTGGAGGCGGCGATCTCCGGACTGCACTCGCACGCGGCGTCGGTCGACGGCCCCGACTGGGTGCGGCTGGTGACGGTCTACCGGGCGCTGGAGGAGCGGTGGCCGGCGCCGTCGGTGACGGTGGCCCGGCTGGTCGCCGAGGCGCACGCCGTACCCGCCGACGACCTGCCCGCGGTCGAGGAGGCACTGGCCGAGCTGGTCGAGGAGGCGCCGGCGTACGCCGGCCGGGACGCCGAGCTCGCGCTGGCAGACCTCGAGTGGCGGACCGGACGGCAGGGGGAGGCGGCGGCGCGGTACGCCGCGCTGGCCGAGGTCCTCGACGTCGAGCCGCTGCGCCGGTTCTGCCTCAAGCGGGCCGGCCTGGGGCGGCTCGCGTGACGGCGGTGGTCCCCGGCCGGATCGTGCTGCTGAACGGGACGTCGAGCTCGGGCAAGTCCAGCCTGGCGCGGGAGCTGCTGCGCGTGCTGCCGGGGCCGTGGTTCCACCTGGGCGTGGACACGATCGGGGCGCTGCGCTCGCCGGAGCGGACCGCCGAGCTCGACGGCGACGAGCTCGCCGAGGTGTTCCGCCGGACCCGGGCGGGCTACCACCGGGCGGTGGCCGGACTGGCCCGCGCGGGGAACGACGTGGTCGCCGACCACGTGCTCAGCGAGCCGTGGCGCCTGTCCGACTGCCTCGAGGTGTGGCGCCCGTTCGACGTGGTGCTCGTCGGCGTCCACTGCGACCCCGACGAGCTCGACCGCCGCGAGGAGGAGCGGGGCGACCGGCCGGTCGGCCTGGCCCGCTCGCAGGTGCGGGCCGTGCACGCGCACCGGAGGTACGACGTCGAGGTCGACACCGCTCGGCGGGGGGTCGGGGAGTGCGCGGCGTTGGTGGCGGCGCGGGTCGCCGCCGGTCCGGGAGAGGCGTTCGACGCCCTGCGTGCGGAGGGCCCGTGGTGAGCGACCTCGTGGCCCGGCTGCGGGCGGCCGGGTGCGTGTTCGCCGAGGACGAGGCCCGGTTGCTGGTCGAGGCAGCCGACTCCGCGGCGTCGCTGGAGACCATGGTCGCGCGACGGGTCGCGGGTGAGCCGCTCGAGCACGTGCTCGGGTTCGTCGACTTCCACGGGCTGCGGCTGGAGGTGGCGCCGGGTGTCTTCGTGCCGCGCACGCGCACCGGCTTCCTGGTCGACACCGCGGTCTCGCTGGCCGGCTCCGGTCCGGTGGTGCTCGACCTGTGCTGCGGGTGCGGGGCGGTCGGGGCGGCGGTCGCCGCCGCCCTGCCGGGGTGCGAGCTGCACGCCGCCGACGTGGACCCGGCCGCGGTCGCGGTCGCCGGCCGCAACCTCGCGCCGTACGACGGGCAGGTGGTGGTCGGCGACCTGTTCGACCCGTTGCCGGTGTCCCTGCGCGGGCGGGTCACGCTGCTGGTCGCCAACACGCCGTACGTCCCGACCGACGCGATCGCCCTGATGCCGCCGGAGGCCCGCGACCACGAGGCCCGGGCCGCGCTCGACGGCGGCCCCGACGGGCTCGCGCTGTTGCGCCGGATCGCGGCTGCCGCCCCGGACTGGCTGGCCCCCGGCGGGCACCTGCTGATCGAGATCGCGTCCTCGCAGGCCGACGCCGCCCTCACGGCGTACCGCGCCGCCGGGCTCGACGCGTGGACCGTCAGCGACGACGACTACGGCGCCACCGTCGCGATCGGCCGCAACCCCGCAATTGCAGCCGTATGACAGGGCGGAGGCTCCCGGGATTGTCATGGGGCCGCAATTGCAGCCGTGTGACAGAGCGGAGGCTCCCGGGATTGTCATGGGGCCGCAATTGCAGCCGTGTGACAGAGCGCGGGTGGGGCCGACCTGTCACGACCCTGCAATTGCAGCCGTATGACAAGGCCGGGCGACGAGAACCTGCAACGCGGCTGCAATTGCGGCCGTACGACGCCGCACCCGGCCGAACGGATCGCACGACCGGTGGTTTCGAGACGGGCTGCGCCTCGCCCTGCCCGAGCACAGGTGGCTGAGGAGCGAGCGCCAGCAGAGCGTCTCGAAACCTCCGGACACGTGTTCGAGCGACCAGGTGCTGCAGCTCCAGCGGCCAGTCGCGGGGCGGCGATCCGTGCGAAGGGCGGTTCCGCAGGCTGATCCGGATGATCACTGCACGGATCGCCGACACCAACCACCTAGAGCCGCTCCTCGATCCGGACCCGCACCCGGTCGCCGGCCTGCTTGCCGATCCGGCGCCGCAGGTCGGCCTTGACCGGGAGCTTGTGCGTCCCGTCGCCGAGCGCCATGAACGAGGAGGTGAACGGCTCGCCGTCCACCGTGCCCCGGACCTTGACCAGCCCGCGGGTGCCGAAGTACTCCGCGGACCCGTCCATCACGACGTACGTCCACCCGCCCGGGTTCGGGCTCTTCACCAGCGTGGCCGTGAACTCCCGCAAAGCCGTCGTCTCGCGCATCGCCGCTCCTCGCCGTCGGGTTCCCATGGTGCTCCGACCGGCGGGAGCGGCGGAAGTCATCGGCGGCGAGGGCGCCTTGGTTTCGGGACGGGCTCGTTCCTCGCTCTCGTCAACCAGCGGCCGCAGGCCGCAACGCTTCCCCGGTGGTTGAGGAGCGAGCGCCAGCGAGCGTCTCGAAACCTCCGGCGGCGGCGTACTCCTCCCACGAGTGCCGCTCGAGGAACGCGTTCTGCGCGGCCGCGTCCGGCTGCACCGCGCCCCAGTCCGAGTCGAGGACGTACTGCTTCGCGTCGACCAGCTCCCGGGCGCGCCGCACGGCTGCCGGGTTCACGCCGTACGTCGCCATGGCCGCTCCGTTCCTGTTCGCGGGGCTCGTCAGTCCCGCACCGCCGCGTCGGTGTCGTCCTCGCCCTGCTGCTCGTCGATCCGCTTCTTGATCCGACCGAGGCCGGGGACCTTGGCCAGCATGTCGTTGAGCTCCCGGGAGACCTCGAGCAGGTCGTGCAGGTCGGGCGCCACGGATCCCAGGGTCCCGAGCACCGGGAGCACGTCGCGCTCCACCTGCTCGCTGATCTGCGGCAGGTGGTTCACCAGGCGCACCAGGGCCTCGACCTCCTGCGGGTCGGTGGTCTCCGCGAGCCGGTCGAGCGTCGGCTGCAGCCGGGTCAGCGACGGCTCGAGGCCGTCGAGCAGGTGGCTCAGTCGCGTCACGTGCTCGGCGGCACCGTCCACCACCTGCCCGGTCTTCCCGACCAGCGCCCCGGCGTCGGTGGCGACGCCGTCGATCCTCGCGACCAGCTCCTCGGTGCGCTCGAGCAGGGCGAACACGCGGGGGACCGCGCCGAGCAGCGCCTCGACCTGGTCCACCACCTGACGGGGTCCGGGGACGGGCAGACGCATGTCCCCTGTGTACCCGACCGGCCCCGATCCACCGGCCGGTGAGGAGAATGACGGCATGCCGGCCACCCGCTCCCGCTTCCACGGGCACATCGCGGGGCTCGGCAGCAGCAGCGGGACCCGAGTCGTGGTGGGGCACTGGCCGGGCACGCCGTTCGGTCCGTTCTCGGACGTGATGGTCGAGACCGCGGCCGGGCACCGGGTGCTGCTCGCGCCGGACGAGCGGGTCAGCGACTACGTCGCGGCGACGTACTCCTTCGACGAGGTGCGGCTCGAGCCGGTCACCGTGCGGCCCGGCCCGGACGCCTGGCACGTGACGGCGCCGTCGCTTGACCTGCGGTTCGTCGTCGGCGGCCGTACGCCGCTCGGCCGCGCGCTGCGCCTGGTGCCGCGCCGCCTCGCGACCAGCCCGGCCTGGTGCGCGGTGACCGACCCGGTCGCGCGGGTCGTCCTCGACGGGGTGCGCACCCGCGGGAGCGCGGGCGGCGGCCGTCGCGAGTGGTACGGCGCCACGTCGGTGCGCGCGGTGACGTCGCTGGCCGGGCGCTTCGACGGCACCGACCTCGGGTCTCTCGCGGAGGTCGACCCGCCCTGCCGGTTCGGCTTCACCTCGACCCCGCGGCGTCCGTCGCTGACCGACGTGGTCACGACCGTCGACGTCCCCTGACCGAGTCATACAAGGGCACTTGTGCATGTCGGCGGGGACCGTCACGCTGACGCCCATGACCCGCCGTACCGCCGCCGAGCGGCACTCCGACTCCGCTCCCGACCGCGCCCCCGGCGCCGAGTCCGGTGCCGACCTGCTCGACGTCCTGATCGCCTTCCACCACCCGACCCGACGCTGGCTGTGCGAGGTGCTGTCCGCCGAGGGCCCGGCCAACGTCGGGATGCTCGCCGAACGCACCGGTCTCGCCGTCGGATCGGTCAGCCACCACCTCAAGGCGCTGCACCGGCACGGGTTCGTCGAGCCGGCGCCGGAGCTGGCCCGCGACACCCGGCAGAGCTGGTGGCGACTGGTGGCCCGCGACCTGAGCTGGCTCTCCGACGACTTCGTCGAGGGCACCATGGGTCGCCGGCTCGCGGAGGACGCCGAGGTCGCGAACTTCCGACACCACGTGCGTGCGGTCCGGCAGTGGATGGCGGTCGCGCACGAGGTGCCCGACGAGTGGCGCCGGGCCGCGGTCAGCACGGACACCTACGTCCGCGCCACCGTCGAGCAGACCACCGAGCTGAGCCGTCGGGTCACCGAGCTGCTGGTCGACTGGTCCCGGGAGTGCCGGGCCGACGAGCGGGCCCGGCCCGACGCCGTACGCCGACCGGTGCGGGCGCATGCCCGGGTCTTCCCCAGCGGCCCGGTCGCTCCGGAGCGGACCCGATGAGCCCGACCGTGACCGGCGCCCCGGTCCTGCTCGGTCCGCCTCCGCCGCTGGTCCGCCGCGACCGGATGGTCGTCATCTGGGTGCTCGCCGTCACGGTCTCGTGGTTCGGCGACGCGATGTGGACCGTGGCACTCGCGTGGACGGCGGCCCACACCCTCTCCCCGGCGATGGCCGGCGCGGTGATCGGCCTCGAGACGCTGCCGGCCGCCGCCCTGGTCCTGGTCGGCGGCGTCCTCGCCGACCGTTTCGACACCCGCCGGGTGCTGGTCTTCGGCCAGCTCGCCCAGGCGCTGGTGATGGTGGTCGGCGCGATCGCGTGGACCGCCGGGTACCAGGGCGCGACCACGCTGGTCGTGCTCGCCGTGTCCTTCGGTGTCTCGGTCGGGCTGACGCTGCCCGCCGGGATGACCCTGGTCCGCCAGCTGGTGCGCGAGGAGGACCTGGGCACGGTCAGCGGCTGGAACAACGTCGCCGTCCGGGTGGCCCGCCTGCTCGGCGCCCCGGCCGGCGGTCTGCTCGTCGCCTGGCGCGGACCGGCCGCGCCGATGCTGCTCAACGCGGTCACGTTCCTGACCATCGCGGCCACGCTGGCGCTGGTCGTCCGGCCGCGCTACCGGATCCCGCGCACGCCCGCCCCGGTGCTGGCCAGCCTGAGCGACGGGCTCGGCTACCTGCGCAGCACTCCGGCCGCCCGCCTCCTGGTGATCGGTCTGACCGGCCTCAACGTCTTCGTCACCCCGGCGGTCGCCCTCGGCGTCGCCCTGGGCGTGAGCCGGTCCGGCTGGGGCTCGACCTGGCTCGGTCTCGCCGAGGGCGCGCTCGCCGCGGGTGCCATCGTCGGCAGCCTGCTCGCGATCCGGCACCGACCGCCGCGCCCAGCGCAGCGCTCGTTCGGCGTGCTCCTCGTGCAGGCGGTCGCGATCGTGGGCATCGGGATCGGCGACCGCGGGGTGCTGGTCACCTCGATGGCCGTCATCGGGCTGACCTCCGGCCTGGCCTCGGTGTGGCTGTCGGCGACCTTCCAGCGGACCGTCGCCAGCACCCACCTCGGCCGGGTCTCGTCCGTGCTGCTGCTCGGGGACCGCACCCTGGTCCCGCTCGCCCTGCCGGTGTTCGGCGCGCTCGCGGCCGGTGCCTCGCTGGTCACCGCGACCGCCGTGTTCGGGGCCGGCATGTTCGTGCTGTGCCTGACCCTCGCCACCCGCCCGTCCGTCGCTCGCCTCCGCTGACCCGGCACAAGATGTGCCGACTCACCGTGATCCGGCGACGGTGACCCGGCACAAGATGTGCCGACTCACCCTCGGAAGGGCATGGTGACCCGGCACAGGATGTGCCGGGTCGGCGGTGCGGCATGCTGACCCCGTGCACTTCGTCGGCGTGGACCTGGCCTGGGGAGACCGCAAGCCCACCGGGCTCGCGGTCCTCGACGACGGCGGACGGCTGCTGCGGGTGACCGCCGCCGACACCGACGAGGCGATCGGCGCCGAGCTCGCGCCGTACGTCGACGGCGCCTGCCTGGTCGCCGTCGACGCGCCGCTCGTGGTCACCAACGCCAGCGGCAACCGGCCATGCGAGGCTGCGCTCAACCGCGACTTCGCGAAGTTCGACGCGGGAGCCCACCCGTCCAACACCCGCAAGGCGGAGTTCCGCGACGAGCCGCGCGGCGCCCGGCTCGCCCGCGCCCTCGGGCTCGACATCGACCCCGCCTCGACCGCGAAGCGGCGGGCGATCGAGGTCTACCCGCACCCGGCGACCGTCGCGTTGTTCCGGCTGGGCCGCACGCTGAAGTACAAGAACAAACCGGGCCGCTCGCTCGACCAGCTCCGCGGTGAGCTGCTCTCCCTGGTGCACCACCTCGAGGGCCTCTCCGACGCGGCGACCCCGCTGCTGCTCGACCACCCGGACTGGGCGGCGCTGGTCGGGCGCATCGAGCAGGCGCGCACCAAGGCCGACCTGCGGCGCTGCGAGGACCCGGTCGACGCGGTCGTCTGTGCGTACGTCGCGCTGTTCGCCGAGCGCGAGCCGCAGCAGACCACGACGTACGGCGACCTCGAGCGCGGCTACATCGTCACTCCCACCCTGCCCCCGGGTCATCGCCCCGCCCCGCGCCAGGCGGCGGCCGAGGCCGCGCAGGACCGGGCCGAGCAGCAGCGGGTCGAGGAGGGGGCCTCCGACGCCGTGCAGGCCTATGCCCGGCTGCAGCCGTCACTGCGCGAGGTGACCGAGCGGTGCGTGGCCGCGGTGACGGAGGCGCTGGACGAGGCCGGCATCAACTACCTGTCGGTGAGCGGGCGTGCCAAGAGCGTCGCGTCGTTCGCGGCCAAGGCGGCCCGCCAGATCGATGGCACCCCGGTGTTCACCGACCCGCTGCGTGAGATCACCGACCAGATCGGGGTCCGCGTGATCACCTACCTGCAGCCCGACGTGACCGCCGTGGCCGGGCTGCTCGCCGAGCAGGCAACCGTCCTCGACGACCGCGACATGGGCCGGGAGACCGCGAGCGAGGGCCGGTTCGGCTACTCCAGCCGCCACCTGCTGCTGGAGATGGACGCGGCGCGAGCCGTGCGCCTGCCGGTCCAGGTGCAGATCCGGACCGTCCTCCAGCACGCGTGGGCGGAGTTCGAGCACGACATCCGCTACAAGGGCACGATCCCCGCGGAGCACGTGCCCGACCTCGACCGCCGGTTCACCCTGGCCGCCGGGCTGCTCGAGCTCGCCGACCGCGAGTTCTCCGAGATCCGCGACCGCCTCCAGGCGGGGATGTCCGGGCAGCGGCCCGAGGCGGACCGGGCCGACCCACGCATCGGTGCGCAGGAGCTGGCGGCCTTCCTGGCCGGGCAGTACGCCGACGCGAGCTGGTCGCGCACCGACCACTACGCCTGGATCTCCGGGCTCCTGCTGGAGCTCGGCGTCACCTCGCTCACGGAGCTGACCGACCTGCTCCGGCCCGTCGACAGCGAGGCGATCAACGAGCGGCTCGGCTACAAGCACCCACCCAGCGCCGTACGCCGCCTCGACGACGCACTGCTGTCGGTGTTCGGCGAGAAGTACCTCGCCCTGCACGGCAACGAGCACCGCGAGAACCTGCTGCGCACCCGCCTGGAGAAGATGCGCTCGGCCTGACCAGGCGTGGCGACCTCGCCGCGGGTATCACGCAGCGGCGTACGGCGCTCCTCGATTCCATGGCGGCCGTGCCGGGAGCGGCTGCACCGATGGGGGGAGGAGCCATGGTCGACGAGGCGCAGGCATCGCCGGAGCGCGAGACGGCCGACCTGGTGCTCGAGGGCGGGGGCGTGAAGGGCGCCGGCCTGGCCGGCGCGGTGGGCGTGCTCGCCCGGGACCACGACTTCCACCGGGTCGCGGGTACGTCGGCCGGCGCCATCGTCGCCGCGTTCGTCGCCGCGGGTCGCACCCACGACCTGGAGCGGCTGACCATCGACACCGACTTCGCGCAGTTCCTCGACGAGGGGGTCGGCGGCCGGTTCCTGGGGCCGATCGGCAACGGGCTCGACGTGATGCTCCGCGAGGGGATGTACCGCGGGCGGGTGCTCTACCACTGGTTGCGCGAGAACCTGGCCGCTGCCGGCATCACCACGTGGGGCGACCTGCGGCTGCCCGGCGCCACCCGCCGTACGCCGATCGAGCACCGCTACCGCCTCGTCGTGATCGTCTCCGACGTCTCCCGCGGGCGGATGCTGCGGCTGCCCTGGGACTACGAGCGGCTGCTCGGCGTCGCCCCGGACGGGATGCCGGTCGCCGACGCGATCCGGGCCTCGGCGTCGATCCCGTTCTTCTTCCGCCCGTGGCGGCTGCCGGTCGACCCGCGGCTCACCGGCGGTCGGCGCCGGCTGGTGCTCACCGACGGCGGGATGCTGTCCAACTACCCGATCGCGCTCTTCGACGACGAGCCCGACCATCCGACGATCGGGGTGAAGCTGTCGGCGCGGATGGCGCTGTCCGAGACCCGCTGGCAGGAGTCCGACAACCCGGTCTCGCTGGCCCGCGCGCTGATCGCCACGATGACCAACGCGCACGACCAGATCCACGTCGACCAGCCGTCGGTCGCCTCGCGGACGATCTTCGTGGAGACCAGCGGCGTCCGCTCGACCGACTTCCGGCTGGACCCCGAGACCAAGCGACGGCTGTTCGACAACGGCGCCGACGCGGCGACCGACTTCCTCGCCTCGTGGGACTACGACGCCTGGCGCGCGGCGTACGCCCCGGCGCTGGTGGCGTGACCGCCGTCGCGCCCCGTGGTGCTGTCGTGCTCGTGCTGCCGTAACCCCGCAATCGCAGCCGCATGACATGGGGAGGCCGCTCGGCGATCCGTCGTACGGCCGCAATTGCGGCCGCATGACATGGGGAACGGCTGGCGATCCGTCGTACGGCTGCAATTGCAGCCGCATGACAGGGGTTGGCCCCGGAATTCAGTCACGCGGCTGCAAATGCGGGCTTGTGACATCCCAGGGCGGCGCCCGTGGTGTCGTACGGCTGCAATTGCAGCGCCATGACAGTCGCGGAGCCGAGATCCGCAGCGCCAGCCAGTCCGTAACTAGACAGTTACGTAAGTCGCCCGTTACATTCACCGGGTGACCAGCACCTGGGACTGCCTCGCCGACCCGGTCCGCCGACAGATCGTGCGGCGCCTGGCGGCCGGGGAGCTCACGGCCGGTGAGGTCGCGGCGGACTTCGCGATCAGCCGCCCGGCCGTCTCGCGGCACCTCCGCGTGCTGCGGGAGGCCGGCGTGGTCGTCGTGCGCGCTGACGCGCAGCGACGGGTCTACGCCCTGGCCCCGGACGGGCTGGACGAGGTGCGCACCTGGCTGGACGAGGTCACCGCGTTCTGGGGCGGACGCCTTTACGCGCTCGGCACCGAGCTGGCCCGCGGACGGCGGGCACGACGAACGACGGAGGAGAGGCCCCGATGAACACATTCCGGCAGGACCTGGAGCCCGACCTCGCGCTGGTCGACGGGCAGGCGGTGGTCCGGTTCGAGCAGACCTGGGACACCGACGCCGCCGACCTGTGGGAGGCGGTCACCGACCCCGGCCGACTTGCCCGCTGGTTCGCCCCGGTCGAGGGCGACCCGGTGGTGGGTGGCGAGGTCGTCGTCCACTTCGACGACGGCGACGTGCCCGGCTTGCGGGTGCTGGCCTGCGACGCCGGCCGGTCGTTCACGGTGGCCTGGCCGATGGCGCAGGGCGGCAGCGAGGTCGACGTCGAGGTCCGCGCGGACGGTCCGGCCCGCAGCACGCTGGTCCTCACCCACCGGCTGCTCCCGCGCGACAAGGCCGCCGGGTACGCCGCCGGCTGGACGGCGCACGTCGGGCACCTGCACGCGCACCTGGCCGGTGGGAAGCCTGGGGACTGGGCAGCTGCCTTCGGGGCGGCGCGCGAGCGGATGGTTGCGCGGGTCGCCGCCCTCGGCGACTGAGCCGGAGCCACGACACCGGGCCATCAGGGACGCCGGCGCAGCTGCCGCGCCCGAGTCGCGGCGAGCAGCCCGACGGCGGCGGTGACCGGCAGCAGGACGACGACTGCCCAGAGGACTCGCCACGAGAGGAACCCGTCCGACGCGACGGTGCCGATGAGGTCACCGTCGAACAAGCCGGCCAGCACGCTCAGCAGGCAGAACGCGCTGAGGACCACGGCTGCGATCCGCCCGACCGGAGGTCGCACGTTGCGTGCTGCCAGCCAGGCCAGGACGAGCTGCACTGCCCCGACCGGCAGCGGCACCGTGGACTCGGTGTCGAAGCCCCACGCCCCGCCCCACGTCTCGGCCCCCGTGGCGACGCCGATGAAGCCGCCGATCACGTCGCAGACCAGCAGCACCACCATGGAAGCGAGGAGCGCTCGCCCCGAAGCCACCCACGGCATGGCCTGGAAGCGGAGCAGGGCCCCCTCCTGCCGCGGCTGTTCAGCCATGGACACAGGATGTCACCACGACCGCCGCCGTCAGACGTCGATCGCGCGGTTGACCCAGTTCGACGTCACCTGCATGCCGACCCCCGCGTAGAGCCCCAGCGCCCCGGTCCGCGAGTCCGTGCTCAGCTCCGAGCGCGTGGCGCCGTGCTCGCGGGAGATCGCGAACGAGTCGGCCAGCAGCGCGGTGGCCAGGCCCTGCTTCCGCTGGTCGCGGCGTACGGCGAGCTTGTCGACGTAGGCGCAGCCCGAGGCCAGCACCACGATCGACACCCCGACCACCGCGCCCTCGGGGTCGGTGGCGACGCGGAGGTTCCACGGCTCGAACCCCGGCCGGCGGAACACGCTCGCCGCGAAGTCCTCGAAGGTCTGCCGCGGCCGGACCGACCACTCGAGGAAGGCGTCCTCGACCACGGTCCACACCGCCTCGTGCTCGTCCGGGGTGGCCGTGCGTACGGCGTACCCCGGGGGCAGCGGCCGGGACGGGATCGCCGCACCCTCGGGCAGCTGCAGCACCCAGGAGTTCCAGCGCACCCGGAAGCCGAGCGACTCCAGGAGCCGGTCGCCGGGGGAGCCCTCGGGCTTGGGCATCCCGATCACGTCGTCACCGGCGGCCCGCGCGGTCTCCTGCAGCCAGCCGGCCAGCCAGGTGCCGATGCCCCGGCCCTGGTGGTCCGGGTGCACCGCGGCGTCGCCTCGGGTGTGCCCGGACCGCTCGGCGTACCCGACCAGGGCGTCGCCGGCGAAGACGCCGATCGTGGAGGCCGTGATGTCGAAGCTGGGTCGTTGCCAGTCGCCGACGATGTCGGCGTACTCGATGACCACCTCGCCGAGGACCGCCATCTCCTCGGCGGCCATCACGTCGGTCACCGCCTGGGCGTCGTCGAGCGTGAGCGGACGGGCGAGGAGCCCCTCGGGCAGGCCGTCGGTGAGATCGGGGTGCTGGACCATGTCCGCATTGAACCGGTTGCCCCGGTTCACCGCAGCCGGTTTCCGGGTCCCGGCCCCCTGCCCGTCGCGCGGACGTCAGGAAAGCGCGTCGAGCAGCGTGCCGTTGAACGCCGGGAGGTCTCCCGGGTTGCGGCTGGTGATGAGGTTCCCGTCGACCACCACCGTCTCGTCGGTCCACTCGCCGCCCGCGTTGCGGATGTCGGTCTGCAGGCTCGGCCACGAGGTGAGCCGTCGGCCGCGCAGGACGTCGGCCTCGACCAGCGTCCACGGCGCGTGGCAGATCGCCGCGACCGGCTTGCCGGAGGCGACGAACTCGCGGACGAAGGCGACCGCGTCCTCGTCCAGCCGGAGCGCGTCGGGGTTGGCGACGCCGCCGGGCAGGACCAGCGCGTCGTAGTCCTCCACGGACGCCTTGCCGACCTCGGTGTCGACGGGCCGGGTCTCGGCCCGGTCGAGGTGGTCGAAGGTCTGCACCTCGCCGGACTCGGTCGACAGCAGCGAGGCCCGGTGGCCCGCGTCGGTGACGGCCGCCCACGGCTCGGTGAGCTCCACGCGCTCGATGCCCTCGGTGGCGGTCAGGAATGCGATGTGCTTGCTCATGCCCTGTCCGTAGGCCACACGGGCCATCGGTAAACCCACCCCTCGGGATGGTTTGCGGGGCAATGTGCCGCGACTAGGGTCCCGAGGTAGCGGTGGAAGCAGGCGCCGTCGTGACGACGACCCATGCGACGGGAGCACGCATGACCGACCTGATCACCGGCCCCCGGGAGCACGTGCCCGAGGGCCTCCATGCGCGGGTCCTCGACCCACGCCCGACCGCGGTGCCGCTGCGCGCCTGGCAGGACCGCCTGGCCCGCATGGAGTCGCGACCCGACCCGCTCGCGGGTGCCGACCGGGTGCTCGTGGTGTCCGCGCACCCCGACGACGAGACGATCGGCGCCGGCCGTCTGGTGGCAGGCTTCCCCGGCCCGGCGGTCGCGGTGACCATGACGGCGGGCGAGCGCTGCCTGGCCGGGGAGGGCGTCGACGCCGTCGACATCGGCGTACGGCGGGTGGCCGAGTGGCGCTCCGCCGTCAGCGCGCTGGGGGCCGAGGCCCTCGAGACCCAGCGCTGGCCGGACGGGCAGCTGGACCGGCACCAGGCCGAGGTGGCGCGACTGCTGGTCCGTCTCGCGCAGCCCGGCGACGTGCTCCTCGTGCCGTGGCGGCACGACCCGGACCGCGACCACCGCGCGCTCGGCGCGGCCGCGGTCGAGGCGGCGGCGGTCGCCGGAGTGCGCGTGGTCGAGTATCCCGTGTGGGCGCCGTACCTCCGGACTCCGCACGAGGTCGGCGCCACTGGCCAGGCCCTGGTGCCGGTCGACACGGACGCCGAGGCCGGGGCCCGGTGGCGCCGAGCGCTGGGGGAGTACCTCAGCCAGGTCGAGCCCTGGCTCCCGGGCTGGGCGCCGCTGGTCCCGGCGGACCTGCTCCAGCACCATGTGACCCAGCTCATCGTGGAGGGCGAGCAACTTCACCCCTAGGGGTGTTACGCGCCCCCTCCGCGCCCCCTAGATTCGTCCGGGGCTGGGTGGCGCCGCCTGCTCGGTGCCGCCCAGCCCCCGCTCGGGGGAGTGCGGGTCTCCTCGCCCGGGTGCGCGCAGCGAGCCGAGCTCAGCTGCCCGAGATGTCCGGCTCGGAGACCCGCACCCGGTCCGGCAGGAAGCCGTGCGTGGCGCCCCAGAGCACCGCCTGCGACCTGCTGACCGCGCCGATCTTGCGGTAGCAGGACCGGATGTAGGACTTGATCGAGTTGATCGAGAGCGACGTCCGCAGCGCGATGTCGGCGTTGCTCATGCCCTGCGTGATCAGCGCGAGCACCTCCGCCTCGCGCGCCGTGAGCCCCTCCTCGCGGCCCGGCCAGTCGCCGCCGATCACGGCGCTGCGGCCGGGATCGGGCGAGATCACGGTCTCCCCGCGCGCCACCGCCTCGAGGGCCGAGGTGAGCTCGGCCGCGGTCAGCGACTTGGAGAGGTAGCCGGCCACCCCGCGCTGCATCGTCGCGGTCGTGAGCAGCTCCTGGAGGTTCCACGAGTACACCACCAGGTGGCGGACCCGCGGGTTGGCGAGCAGCTCCTTGACCCGGTCTCCGTCGCCCTGGGGCTGCGCGAACGTGTCGTAGAGCGCGATGTCGACCGGTTGCTGCACCGGGAGCGCGGCGTCGAGCTCCACGACGTCGAAGGCGTCGGTGTAGGAGCGCAGCATGTCGGCCAGCCCCCGCACCACCACCTCGTAGTCGTTGACGAGGGCGAGACGGATGGCCATGTCGCCACCGTACGCCGTTCGCGGCTGGTCCGGACCGGTTCCCCTGGCGCCTTTCTGCGCCGACGTACGACGACGCCCGCCGGGGGTGCGCATCCCCGGCGGGCGTCGTAGCAGTGGCAGGAGCCGGGCGGCTCCGTGCGTGAGGTGAGGTCAGGCGTTCTGGATCGCCGAGACGTCGAACTCGAGCTTGATCTTCTCGGAGACGAGCACGCCGCCGGTCTCGAGCGCGGCGTTCCAGGTCAGGCCCCAGTCCTTGCGGTTGATGCTGGTCGCGCCCTCGAAGCCGACGCGCAGGTTGCCGAACGGGTCGCGGGCCGAGCCGGTGGACTCGAACTCGATCGTGACCGGCTTGGTGACGCCCTTGATGGTCAGGTCGCCGGTGATCTGCCAGGTGTTCTCGTCCTCACGGACCACCTCGGTGGAGGTGAAGGTGATGGTCGGGAACTGCTCGGCGTCGAAGAAGTCGCCGGAGCGCAGGTGGCCGTCGCGGTCCGCGTTGCCGGTCTCGATGCCGGCGACGTCGATCGCGAGGGAGACGGAGGACGCCGCCGGGTTGGCGGTGTCGATCTTCGCGGTGCCCTCGAAGGAGGGGAACGAGCCGCGAACGGTGGTCACCATCGCGTGCCGCGCCGAGAAGCCCAGTCGGGTGTGGCTGGTGTCGAGGGTGTAGTCACCCGAGATGTCGTCGACGGCGGTGGTGGCGGCGTCGAAGACGGTGTCCTCGGTGGCGGGGCGGTTGCGGGTGAAGATGCTCATCAAAGCTGCCTTTCCTGGGTGTCTTGGTGCTGCCTTGTTGAACTTTCAACCATGATCCTAGGTCGGTTCATTCCCACTTTCAACCTGCAACTTTCTGTGATGCATGCCACAAGCCGCGATCGGGCACGGGAGGATCGCCAAGCAGGGCAGGAGATTCTCGGCGGAACTTTCACTGCGCAACCGTTCCGATGTCCGTGACCTGGACCACATGCCGGGCTAGTGTCCGGCCGAGCCGCCGGGCCCGGGCCGGCCACGAGGAGGACCGCGTGATCGAGATCCACCCGCGCCGCAGCTGTCGGTCGGTGGCCGTCCGTGGCCTGAGCCGGGCCACCGTCCGGCCGGTTCTCGGGTTCTTCCCGGTGCGCGGGCCGATGTCGCCGCTCAAGGCCGCGGTCGATGTCACCGCCGGCCTGCTGCCCCGCCTGCCCAGCACGACGTACCACCACGTCGAGGGCGACGGCTGGACCGCAGAGCTGGTCACTCGCCGCGACCTCGCCGACCAGGAGCTGGTGGACGCGCCGGGCGCGATCGTCTACTTCCACGGGGGCGCGTTCGTCTTCTGCGGGCTGGCCACCCACCGCCGGATCGTCGAGCGGCTGGCCGAGCGGACCGGGCTGCCGGTCCTGTCGGTGGCATACCGCCAGCTGCCGGGGCACCGCGTCGAGACCAGCGTGTCCGACTGCGTCGGTGCCCTGAACTGGCTGCTGGAGCAGGGCGTCGACCCCGCGGGCATCGTGCTCGCCGGTGACTCCGCGGGTGGCCACCTGGCCTTCGCGGTGGGCCTGGAGGCGACCGCGCAGGGGGTCGACCTGGCCGGCATCGTCGGGCTCTCGCCCTGGCTCGACTTCGACAACGCCGCCCGCCGCCGGCACCGCAACGCGTGGCGCGACGACTTCATCCCGACCTTCCGCCTGGACCGGGTGGCCCGGCTGGTCACCGGCGTGCCGGTGCTGGACCCGGAGCACTCGCCGGTCAACCGCGACCTTGCCGGGCTGCCGCCGGTGCTGATGATCTGCGGCCACGACGAGGTGCTGCGCCACGACGCCGAGCTCATGACCGAGCGGCTGCTGTCAGCCGGCGTCGCGGTGACCCTGCACCTCTGGCAGGGCCAGGTGCACGCGTTCCCGGTGCTCGGGAACTTCCTGCCGGAGAGCGCGGCCGCGCTCGACCAGGTGGCCACGTTCGTCGGCAGCACCGTCGGCGTACGCCGGCTCCGGGCGGTCTCCTGAGCCGTCCGGCCATCGGCGAACGATTCGGGCGGGACAGCTCTGCGGGCCTACCCTTGACCGGTGAGTGACCCTTCCCCCGACCGGCTCGACGACGACCAGCACGACGATCCCGGCCCCACCTTCGCCGACCTCGGCCTCGACCAGGGCGTGCTCGACGCGCTCCGTGCCGTCGGGTACGAGACCCCGTCCCCCATCCAGGCCGCGACCATCCCACCGCTGCTCGACGGCCGGCACGTGGTCGGACTCGCGCAGACCGGCACCGGCAAGACGGCGGCGTTCGCTCTGCCGCTGCTCTCCCGGCTCGACCTCGCGCAGGCCACGCCGCAGGCCCTGGTGCTCACCCCGACCCGCGAGCTCGCGCTCCAGGTCTCCGAGGCGTTCGAGAAGTACGCCGCGCGCCTCAGGGGTGTGCACGTGCTGCCCGTCTACGGCGGACAGGGGTACGGCGTGCAGCTCAGCGCGCTGCGCCGCGGCGTGCACATCGTGGTGGGCACGCCGGGCCGGATCATGGACCATCTGGAGAAGGGCACCCTCGACCTGTCGGAGCTGCGGTTCCTGGTCCTCGACGAGGCCGACGAGATGCTCAAGATGGGCTTCGCCGAGGACGTCGAGACGATCCTGGCCGACACCCCGGACGACAAGCAGGTCGCGCTGTTCTCCGCGACCATGCCGGCGCAGATCCGGCGGATCTCGAAGAAGCACCTGACCGACCCGGTCGAGATCACGGTGAAGAACCGGACCACGACCGCGGCCAACATCGCCCAGCGGTACCTGATGGTGTCCTACCCCCAGAAGGTCGACGCGCTCACCCGGATCCTCGAGGTCGAGAACTTCGAGGGGATGATCGTCTTCGTCCGCACCAAGAACGAGACCGAGACGCTCGCCGAGAAGCTCCGCGCCCGCGGGTTCTCCGCCGCTGCGATCAACGGCGACGTCGCCCAGGCCCAGCGCGAGCGGACCGTCAACCAGCTCAAGGCCGCGAAGCTCGACATCCTCGTCGCCACCGACGTCGCCGCCCGCGGCCTCGACGTGGAGCGGATCAGCCACGTCGTCAACTACGACATCCCCACCGACACCGAGTCCTACGTGCACCGCATCGGCCGCACCGGTCGGGCCGGGCGCAGCGGCGACGCGATCTCGTTCGTCACCCCGCGCGAGCGCTACCTGCTCAAGGCCATCGAGAAGGCCACCCGGCAACCGCTCACCCCGATGCAGCTGCCCACCGTGGAGGACATCAACGTCACCCGGCTGGCCCGCTTCGACGACGCGATCACCGAGGCGCTGGCCACCGAGCGGGTCTCGTTCTTCCGCGACGTCGTCTCCCACTACGTCCGCGAGCACAACGTGCCCGAGGTGGACGTGGCCGCGGCGCTGGCCGTCGTCCTCCAGGGCGACGAGCCGCTGCTGCTCGAGGACGAGCCGGCGCCGCCGGCCCGCGAGCGCCGCGGCGACCGCCCGGAGCGTGGCGAGCGGGGCGACCGGGGTCCGCGCCGGGACCGTCCGCAGCGCGGTGGCAGCGGCGGCCCGCTCGCGCCGTACCGGATCTCCGTCGGCAAGCGGCACAAGGTGGAGCCGCGCCAGATCGTCGGCGCGCTCGCCAACGAGGGTGGCCTCGGCCGCTCCGACTTCGGCCGGATCGACATCCGCGGCGACCACTCGATCGTGGAGCTGCCGCGCGAGCTGCCCTCGGGCACCGAGGACGCGCTCCGGGGCACCCGGATCAGCGGCAAGCTGATCGAGCTCCGGCCGGCCGCCGCGACCGAGGCCGAGCACCGCCCGCGCCATGACCGCGGCACCGACCGCGGGTACGACGACCGGCCGCGCAAGAAGCCGCGCCACAAGCGCCCCTGACCTACCGCCCCGCTGGTTGAGGACGCCTGCCCCCGCTGGTTGAGGAGGTCGCTCTGCGACCGTCTCGAAACCAGCGGACCGGCTGCGGCCGACGCGCCCCGACCCCGGGGCCCGTCGGGGTGTCGTCGGGTCAGTCCCGCCCCGAGCAACCACCCCAGAGTCCGGCCCCTGCCCTTCCGCCACGCCGGTGCCCCCGACCTACGCTGCGAGGTCCGGGGGAGGAGACGACCATGGTGCGGACCCTGTGGGCGGTGGTGGGCGCCGTCCTCGTCGTGCTCGGGCTCACCGTGGGGCTCGGCGCCTGGCACCAGGCCCGGGACTACCGCGAGGCGACGGCCGCGCTCCAGGCCGCGCTCCGGCCGGACCCCGAGGAGTACCTGCGCCAGGTCCGGCCGCACCTGGAGCAGCCGCAGAGCGACCAGCAGCTGCTGGCGACCGGCAACTCCCTGTGCGTCGAGCTCGACCGCTCCGACGGTGACGTCCGGGCGCTCGCGGCCGACATCGGGGCGCACGGGCCGACGGACCCGGACGAGCTCGCGACGTACTCCCACGACATGACGTACATCGCGGACAAGTCGATCAAGTGGCTGTGCCCGCGGTGGGTGGATGCCTACCTCGAGCAGTTCCCCACCGGATCCCCGACCGTCTGACCGCTGACCCGGCACAAGATGTGCCGGGTCGGCGTCGGTCTGGCCCGGTGAGTCGGCACAAGATGTGCCGGGTCGGCGTGGGGGTGCGATGAGTTCTGTGGACGACGCGGGTCGGACCACGCATGGACACCAAGGACCCCGCCCACGACCCCGCCCATGACTTCAGGCCCGCGACCCGCACGATGACCCGGCTGGTGGCCGGCGTCCGGGACGACCAGCTGACCGACCCGACCCCGTGCCCGGACTACACGGTGGGCGACCTCGCCGACCACATCGGCGGGCTCGCGCTGGCGTTCACCGCCGCGGCGCGCAAGCAGGTGCTGCCCGGCTCCGAGAACGGCGGCTCAGGGGATGCCTCCCGACTCGAGGACGGCTGGCGCGACCGGGTGACCGGCGACCTGGCCGCACTGGCGGACGCCTGGACCGACCCCGCGGCGTACGACGGCGAGGCCACGGCCGGCGGCGTGACCATGCCGGCGCCGGTGATGGCGCAGGTGGCGCTCAACGAGGTCGTCGTGCACGGCTGGGACCTGGCCCGCGCCACCGGCCAGGACTTCGACGCGCACGACGCCGACCTGCTCGCCTGCCTGGCGTTCGCCGAACCGTTCTCCCAGCCCGGGACCGAGGAGATGCGGGGCACCGCCTTCGGACCGGTGGTGCCGGTGCCGGACGGGGCCGACGACCTGACCCGGCTGCTGGGCTACCTGGGGCGCCGGGCCTGACGGTCGACCGGCGACGCAGCTACGGTGGGGCCGTGGTCGACGACGTGCACGCGAGCCGCGGCACCGCCGCAGACCGGGAAGCGGTCGAGAGCGTCGTCCGTGCCTTCTTCGCCGCCTTCACCTCCGGACCCGACAGCTCCGCCCGGCTCGACACGCTCAGGTCGCTGTTCCTGCCCCGGGCGGTGATCACCAGCGCGTGTGGCCCGGAGCCCGCGGCGTACGGCGTGGAGGAGTTCATCGCCCCTCGCGAGGCGCTGCTGTCCGGCGGCACCCTGGTCGACTTCCGGGAGTGGGAGGAGGGCGGCCGCATCGACCTGTTCGGCGACGTCGCCCACTGGTTCGGCAGCTACGCCAAGCAGGGCGTGCTGGACGGGGAGCCGTTCACCGGCCGCGGGGCCAAGTCCCTGCAGCTCGTCCGGACCTCCGCCGGATGGCGGATCAGCGCGGCGGCCTGGGACGACGAACGAGACGTGGCTCAGAGCCAGTAGTTGTCGTGCGCGAGGTAGAACGCGTCCTTCTCCTCGTCGGTCATCGTCAGCCCCTCGCCGAGCTTCTTGAGGGTCTCGAAGTACTCCTCGCGCGGTGCGCCCGGCGAGAACATCAGCAGCATCGACGCGCGCTCGCCGGACTCGTTCCGGAAGCCGTGGATGCCGCCGGCCGGCACGTGCGCGAAGTCGCCGGCGGTGCAGTCGGTCCAGCCGGTGCCGTCGTGCAGCCGCACCGTGCCGGAGAGGATGAAGAAGGACTCCGAGATCGTGCGGTGGAAGTGCGGGTCCGGGCCGCTGACGGCGGTGCCGAAGTTCCACCGGTAGAGCCCGAACTGGCCGCCAGTGGACGCGCCGGTCGCGAGGTAGTCGACGCTGCCGCCGGAGCGGTACTCCAGGTCCGGTGCGCTGTCACCCCGCCGGATGGTCGCGCTGGTGGTGCCGTTCTCGCCGAAGTAGATCGGGTCGGGGTAGCTCATGCGCCCACTCAACCCCGGTCCGGCCCGCGCCGTCGACCGTTACTGGCCGATGCGGCTGCGGCTCAGTCGGCGCGGGCGAGGATGGCGGCGACCCTGGCCTGACCCTTCGATCGGGCGTGCTCGAGGGCGGTGACGCCGTCCTGGTCGGCGATGCCCGGGTCGGCGCCGGCGTCCAGGAGGATCCGCACGATCTGCTGGTACGGCGCGGACCCGTCGCCGAGGATCACCGCCTCGAGCAGCGCGGTCCAGCCGAGGTCGTTGATGTGGTTCACGTCGATGCCGGTGCGGGAGACCCGGCGCACGTAGTCGACGTGGCCGCGCTCGCTGGCCGGGATGATCGACACCCCACCGTACCGGTTGCGCAGGGTCAGGTCGGGGTCGTGGCGCAGCAGCAGCTCGGCCATCGGCACCGAGCCGGTCACGCCGGTGACCAGCCACGGGGTGTCGGAGCGGTCGTCGACGGCGTCGGGCGAGGCGCCCAACGCGACCAGCACCTGCGCGGCCGCGAGGTGGTCGGCCGCCGAGGCCAGCAGCAGTGCCGTCCGGCCGTTCCCGTCCCGCGTCTCGAGGTCGGCGCCGGCGCGCAGGGCGACCGCCACCCCGTCGGCGTCGCCGTGGGCCGCGGCCCGGAGCAGGGCGGCGTCCGGGCGGTCGGGTACGGCGCCGAGCCCCCGGCGGAGCGTCCGGACCACAACGTCCTGCCCGCGGTCCGTCGCCTCCTGCAGCGCGGTGGTGCCGGTGCCCGTCGGCACGTCGAGGTCCGCCCCACCGGCGACGAGCACCCGCACCGTCGTGACGTCGTCGGGGGTGCCCTGGCCGAGCACGATCGCCTCGTGCAGGGCGGTCCAGCCGAGGTTGTTCACGTGGTCGACGTCCTTCCTCAACGGGGTGCGCAGCAGCCGGCCGACCACCTCCCAGTGCCCGCGCTCGGCGGCCCGGATCAGGCCGGTGCCGTCGAAGCTGTCGTGCAGGTGGACCTTCGCGCCGCGGTCGAGGGTGAGCTCGAGCAGCCGGAGGTGCCCTTCGCTGGTGGCGATCAGGAACGCATTCTGCACCGACGCGTCGCGCCAGTTGACGTCCGCGCCGCGGTCGATCAGCCGCCGGGCCCGTCGTACGTCGTTCGCCCAGGCCGCGTCGACCAGCGCCCGGTCGAGGCGGGGCCCGCCGTCGGGCAGAGCCGTGCTGGTCGACGTCCTCGTCGGCGGGGTCGTGGGGGCGCTGGTCGGCGCGCTCGGGCGAACGGTCGGGCCGTCGCCGGTGGTCTCACCCTCACCGTCCGCGCCGCTGCACGCGCTCGTGAGCACCGCCAGCCCGGCCAGCACCACCGACGCTCCGCGCCCCAGCCTGGCCCGCCGTGCCGTCCTGCCCACGCTCCCTCGCACGCGTCCAGTCTGCCGGGTCGGGAGCAACGTCACCGGTTGTCGTGGCAGTCGCCCGCCCCGGACGTTAGCCTTCCGGGGATGTCGTCCCTGGTCGGTCGCGGAACGCTGCTCGACGGCGTACGCCGATCGCTCGCGGCCGGACGCGCCGTTGTGCTGCATGGCGCCCCCGGCGCCGGCCGGAGCGCGGTCCTCGACGAGCTCGAGACCGCCGCCGCGTCCGCGGGGACCACCGTGCTGCGGGTCGGCGGTGCCGCCAGCGAGCAGGGCCTCGCCTGGGCCGCGCTGCAGGACTTCTGGGACCAGGCGCCGGCAGAGCTGGTGGCCGCGCTGCCGTCCGGGGACGCCGCGCTGCGCGAGGGCCTGGTGGGTGCCCCGACCGACGAGGAGACCGGGCACCGGGTCGGCCGCGCCTGGCTGCACCTGCTCGAGGGGATGGCCGACGCGGGGCCGGTGCTGGTGCTCATCGACGACGCCCACTGGGTCGACGAGCCGTCCGTCCGTGCCGTGGTCTACGCCGGTCGGCGGCTGGTCGACCGGGTCGGCTTCGTGGCCGCCGTCGGCGACGAGGTGCCCGAGATGCCCGGCCTCGCGCGGGTCGACCCCATCGAGGTCGGGCCCCTGGCGGCCACCGACCTGGTGGCGCTGCTGACCACGCACGGCCTCACCCCCGCGGTCGCCCAGCGGGTGGCCGCGGAGTCCGGCGGCGTCCCGTCGCTGGCCCTCGCCCTCGCCGGCGCCCTCGGTGAGCACCCGTCCGTCCAGGGCCGGCCGCGTCCCACGCCGCCGAGCATCGCGCGGATGCTGCGCGAGCGACTCTCGACCCAGCCGGACGACGTACGCACGACCCTGCTGCACGCCGCCCTGCTGCTGCGGCCCACCACCCGGCTGCTCGTGCGGGCCGGTCTCGACGACGCCGAGGCGCACCTGCGGCAGGCGACCCGGGCCGGGCTGGTGGTGGTCGACGACGAGGCGGTGCGGTTCACGCCGGCGGCGCTGGCGCAGGTCGCGGCCGAGGCAGTGCCCGCGGCCGAGCGCGCGGCCACGCACCGGCGGCTGGCCGTGGCCGCACCGTCCACGAACGAGCGGCTCCGACACGAGGCGCTGGCCGCGCCGGGTCCCGACGCCGAGCTCGCCGGGCGGCTGGCCGACGGCGCCGGGGACGCGCTGCGCCGCGGTGCCCGCGAGCTCGCGGCCGAGCTGTTCCTGCTGGCCGCCGACCACGGCCCGGCCGAGCTGCACGCCGAGCGGACCGAGTGGCTGGCCTGCGCGATCGAGGCCGGCGCCCCCGGCAACCACGCCGACCTCGTCTACCGCGCGATGGACGACTTCGACTTCGCGGATGCCGAGCCCGGCCAGCGGGTCCGGGTCCGGCTCGCGCTGGTCGAGCTCGCCGGCACCGGCCGGTCTGCGATCGACGAGGTGCTCACCGCCGCGCTCGCCGACGCCGGCGACGACCCGCTGCTGGTGGCCAACGTGCTCCTCCAGCGGGCGCGGCTGCACCTCATGGAGTCCCGGCCGCTCGAGGTCGAGCGCAACGTGGTCGAGGCGGTCCGGATCATCCGGCGTACCGGTGACGAGGAGGCAGAGGCGATGGCGCTGCCGCTCCTCGCCGTGACCCGGCGCTGGACCGGCGCCGGCGACCACGACGAGGTGCTGGCCCGCGCGGTCGCGCTGCCCCAGCCGCCGACGCCCGGGCTCGTGCACACGACCCCGCGCTACATGGCCGCGCGGTTCGCGTTGTACGACGACCGGCTCGACGAGGCGTGGAGCCGGTTCCTCGCGCTGCTCGCCCAGGTCGAGTCCGGCGCCGGGCAGGACACGGTGCACGTGCTGCGCTGCCTGGTCGAGGTCGGGGTGCGGCTCGGGCGCTGCCGCGAGGCGCTGGAATACGCCGCCCGCGCGGCGCGCGTCGCCGAGCGCTTCGACCTCGACCCGCAGGCGAGCTGGTTCATCAGCGCCGTGGCCGAGCTGGCCGGCGGCGACCTCGAGCGGGCCAGGACCCTGGCCGCGCAGGGCGTCGCGGTGTGCGACGAGCGCGGCGACATCCGGTACCTCCAGCGACACCTGCTGGTGCAGGGCCAGGTCCTGCTCCGGCTCGGTGCCGCCGGAGACGCGGTGGCCGCGCTCACGCGGGTCCGCGCGATCGAGCGCGAGAACGGCATCAGCGACCCGACCGTCAACCGCTGGCAGGCCGAGCTGGTCACCGCGCTCGTCGCCACCGGCGACCTCGACGAGGCCGCCGCCGTCGCCGCCGAGGCCCACGCGCGGCTCGACGGCCGGCCGGGCGCCGAGGGCACCCGGGCCCAGCTCCTGCGCGCCGAGGCCGGGCTGCACACGGCGCGCGGGGACCTCGACCGTGCGGACGTGCTGCTCGACGAGGCAGCGGCCACCTTCGAGCGGCTCGGGATGCGGGTCGACCTCGGCCGGGCACTGCTCGGGCGCGGGTACGTCGAGCGGCGGCGGCGCCGGGTCGCGGCCGCCCGCGAGGCCCACCTCGCGGCGTACACGCTGTTCCGCGAGATCCACGCCGAGCCGTGGGCTGCCCAGGCCCAGCGCGCCCTCGAGCCGGCCCGCGCCGAGCCTGCTGTCGGGGACGACCCGGCCGCGCTGCTCACCGACACCGAGGCCCGGGTCGCGCGCGAGGTCGCCGACGGCGCCAGCAACCGGGAGATCGCCGAGCGGCTCTACCTGTCCGTGAAGACGGTCGAGGCGACGCTGACGCGGATCTACCGCAAGCTCGAGGTGCGGTCCCGGACCCAGCTCGCCCGGCGGATGGTGCCGCGCGGCTGACGGCCCTGCCGACCGCTGGTTGAGGAGCGAGCGCCAGCGAGCGTCTCGAAGTCAGCCGGTGGTCTCGAGACGGCCTCGTCCCTCGGCCTCCTCAATCACACGGTGGCGCAGGTCGAGGGTTTTCCCCGTTACGCCGCGACGTACCCGCGCCGTTGACTCGATCCGGCCGCCCGCCAACCCCCGGGCGCCGGAAGGAGCAACCGTGAAGTCCCCCACCTCACCGACACGGAGCCGGGTCATCGGTGCCGTCATGGCGACCACCGTCGCCGGCGCCCTGGCTCTCGCCGCCCAGGCCCCGTCGTACACCCAGGCCGGCACCGAGCGCACCGCGCCGCCGGCCGTGGCGAAGGACGCGCAGGGCCGCTCGGACGCGATGTCCGCCGCGAAGGAGTACGTCGCCGAGCACGGCTCGATGTTCAAGAAGAGCAAGGACGACACGTTCGTCCGCACCGGTGTGCACCAGGGCAGCGCCGGCACCTGGTACGTCGCCTACGAGCGCACCTACCAGGGCATCCCGGTCGCCGGCGGCGACTTCGTGGTGGCCGTCAACAAGGACGGCAAGGTCACCGGCCGCACCTCAGGGCAGGAGAAGACCATCGACCTCGCGTCCGTCCAGCCCACGGTGAGCAAGTCCGCGGCCCGCAGCGACGCCCGTGCCGAGCTGAAGAAGGACGAGGGCGCGACCGCGCCGCAGCTCGTGGTGTACGCCGAGGGGACCCCGCGGCTGGCCTACGAGACCGTGGTGACGGGGGAGAAGAGCGGGATCCCGTCGAAGCTGCACGTCTACACCGACGCGAAGACCGGTGAGACGCTGAGCAGCTGGGACGAGGTCGTGGCCGGCACCGGCTCCGGCTACTACAACGGCTCGGTCTCGTTCGGCACCTCCGGCTCCGGCACATCGTGGTCGATGACCGACACCTCACGCTCGGGCCAGAAGTGCGGCGGCCAGAACGGCGCGGCGTACACCGGCGCCGACGACGTCTGGGGCAACGGCACCGGCACCAGCCTGGAGACCGGCTGCGTCGACGCGATGTACGCGATGAACAAGGAGTGGGACATGCTCGCGTCCTGGCTGGGACGCAGCGGCATCAAGGGCAACGGCACCGGCTACCCGGCGCGGGTCGGACTCAACGACGTCAACGCCTACTGGGACGGCTCGATCACCAACTTCGGCCACTCCTCGGACAACGCGCGGCAGCTCACCGCGATCGACATCGTCGCCCACGAGAACGGCCACGGCATCTTCTACACCACGCCCGGCGGCTCCTCGGGCGACAACGAGACCGGCGGCATGAACGAGGCGACCGGCGACATCTTCGGCGCGCTGACCGAGGCGTACGCCGCGAACCCGAACGACCCGGCCGACTACCTCGTCGGCGAGGAGGCCAATCTCACCGGGTCCGGCCCGATCCGCAACATGTACAACCCGAGCGCCCTCGGCGACCCCAACTGCTGGTCGACCTCGATCAAGAACACCGAGGTGCACGCCGCCGCCGGCCCGCTGAACCACTGGTTCTACCTGCTGGCCAAGGGGTCGAGCTCCTCGCCGGCCTCGCCGACCTGCAACGGCTCGACGGTGACCGGCCTCGGCATCCAGACCGCCGGCAGGATCTTCTACAACGGCATGCTGCTGAAGACGTCGAGCTGGACGCACGGTGCGGCCCGCAAGGCGACGTTGCAGGCGACGATCAACCTCTACGGCACCTCGAGCTGCACCACGTTCAACACCGTCAAGGCGGCCTGGGACGCGATCTCCGTGCCCGCCCAGTCCGGTGAGGCGACCTGTGGCGGTGGCGGCGGTACGTCGTGCACCGAGGTGACCACGACCGGGTCCGCGATGTCCGGCTACTCGACCTACAAGCCGTCGTCGTCGGGCTTCTCGGCCGCGGCCGGCACCATCAAGGGCTGCCTTTCCGGCCCGACGGGCGTCGACCTCGACCTCTACCTGCAGCGCTGGAACGGCGCCTCGTGGGTGGACGTCGCGGCCAGCGAGGGCACCACGTCGACCGAGACCATCACCTACTCGGCGACCGCCGGCAGCTACCGCTGGGACGTCTACGCCTACTCCGGTTCCGGCAGCTTCACCCTCAAGTACGACGTGCCCTGACCCGCACGTCGTACCTCCGGGCGGCCGGCCCACCCAGGGGCGCCGGCCGCCACCGGGCGGGGTGCCCACCCCCCAACAGGGGCACCCCGCCCCCGGACCGCCCCGGGACCGTCCCCCGCGGGACGGCCGGCGGCCCACCGACCCGGACGTGCCGACTCCGCTCGTCCGGCTCCGGGAGTGCAGCTCGGGCACCGCGCTCCCGGAACCCGGCCCCGGCGGGCCTCACCACCTGCCGGGGCCGGTCTCATTCCCGCCCAGGTGCCCGGTCTTGTCCGCCGAGGTGCCCGGTCTTGTCCGCCGAGGTGCCCGGTCTTGTCCGCCGAGGTGCCCGGTGTTGTCCGCCGAGGTGCCTGGTCTTGTTGGTCGAGGTGCCCGGTCTTGCGGGAGCGGCCTGATGCTTGAATCGCGGCTATGAGGGGGAGCGGGCTGCGGCGGCTGCGCGAGGACCTGGGCGCCGAGCTGATCCGGGACATCACGCTCGTGTGCCTGGCGGTCGGCGTCGTGGGCGTGTCGTACGGCGCGATCACGACGTCCGAGGGCCTGCCCGTGTGGACCCCGACGTACCTCTCGATCGTCGTGCTCGCCGGCGCTAGCCAGTTCCTGTTCACCGCGCTCGTCGCCGCCGGCGGCAGCCCGTTCGCGGCCGTGCTTGCCGGGCTGCTGGTCAACGCCCGGCACCTGCCGTTCGGGTTCGCGCTTGCGGACACGGTCAAGGACCACCGCTGGATCGGCAGCTACCTGATGATCGACGAGTGCGTGGCGTTCGCGCTCGCGCAGCGCGACCCGGTGCGGCGCCGGCTGGTCTTCTTCACCTGCGGTGCCTCGCTGGTGGTCTGCTGGAACGTCGGCGCGCTGGTCGGGGCGCTGGCCGGTACGGCGATCGAGGACACCGACGCGTTCGGGCTCGACGCCGCGCTCCCCGCCGTACTCCTGGCCCTGGTGCTGCCCGCCCTCCGCGACCGCGGCATCCGGCGGCCGGCGCTGCTCGGTGCCGCGATCGCGCTGGTGGTGACTCCGTTCGTCCCGGCCGGGCTGGCGGTCCTGTGCTCGCTCGGCGGCCTGGTGCTCGCCCGCCCGGGGCACAAGGAGCCCGACCGCCCGGAGCCCGGCCGCCCGGAGCCCGATCGCCCGGAGCCCGACGCATGATCGGCACCACCGAGATCCTCGTGGCCGGCGCGGTGCTGGGTGCCGGCACCTACGCCTACCGAGTGGCCGGCCCGCTGCTGCACACCTGGTTCACGCCCAGCCTCCGCGTGCAGGCGCTGATGACGATCGCGGCCACGGTGCTGCTCTTCGCGCTCGGGGTCACCAGCGCCCTGATGGACGGCACCCACCTGGCCGACGCCGCGCGTCCCGCCGGGGTGGCCGTCGGTGCGGTGCTCGCCTGGCGTCGTGCCCCCTTCGTGGTCGTGGTCGTCGCCGCGGCCGGCACCGCCGCCGGCCTGCGCCTGCTCGGCCTCTGACCCCCTCGTTGAGTCGCGCCCGCCTGGTCGTTGAGTTGCGCCCGCCTGGTGGTTGAGTTGCGCCGGGCCGGTCGTTGAGTGGCGGCGCGCGCGTGGCGCGACCCAACGCTGAGGGATGCGCGACTCAACGCTGAGCGGGGCGCAACTCAACGCTGATTGAAGCGCGACTCGACCCTTAGCGGGGCGCGACTCAACGCTGAGCGGGGCGCAACTCAACGAACAGGGAGGCGCAACTGAACGGAGGGGGTCAGAGGGTCAGCCGGATCTGCCGGGGACCGCCGCCACCGTCGCGCTCGGCAGGGGACCGCTCGATGCAGAACTCGTTGCCCTCCGGGTCGGTCAGCGTCACCCACCCGGAGCCGTCCTCCTTGCGGTGGTCGCCGGTCACGGTGGCGCCCAGGGCGACTGCCCGCTCCACCTGCTCGTCGCGGGTGCAGTCGGTCGGCTGGAGGTCGAGGTGCATCCGGTTCTTCGCGGTCTTGCCCTCGGGCACAGGTATGAACAGCATCGTCGGGAACGACTGCGGCGGGTACGTCGGCGCCACCAGCACCTCGGGATCGTCGTCGTAGTAGAGGTTCCAGCCCGTGAGCGCGGACCAGAACGACGCGAGCGAGCGGGCGTCCGCGCAGTCGACGGTGATGTTGTGCAGGGAGACGGTCATGGGTCGATCCTGACAGCGCCGGGAGCGCCGGTCACGGGAGTTTCGGCGGTCAGTCCCGGGCGCGCTCGAGCGGGACCTTGCGGCCCGGGATCGCCACCTCGGCCGCCACCAGCGGGTGGTCGCTGGTGCGGTTGACCAGCCCGCCGTCGATGACCCGGTAGCCGCTGAACGACACGGCGTCGGAGCCGAAGATCCAGTCGACCTGCATGCGCGGCGGCGGGGCGCAGCCGCTGCCGGTGCTGCCGCCGTTCGCTGCCTTCAGCGTGGTGTTGGCGGTCAGCGGGCAGAAGTAGTCGGCGCGATCGTTGAAGTCGCCGGTGAAGAAGACCGGGTAGCCGGAGGCCGACAGCTCGTTGGCCAGCGCGATCTCCCGGGCGGTCGCGGCCCGCCGCGACCCGCCGTTCTGCCCGTGGTCGGCGGTGTCGGCCGGGTTGTGGAAGTTGGCCACCCACAGGCGCTGCCCGGTCGCGTTGTGCTGGAGCAGGACGTACGGCATCCGCCGCTCCTGGCCGCCGAAGTACGGGATGCCCACGGTCTGGGTCTGGACCGCCGTGAACACGTCCTTGCGCCAGGCGATCGAGTTCTCGACACCAAGGTTGCCGACCGCCATCCCCGGCCACACGCCCCAGGCGCCACCGGTACGGCCCACGAAGTTGTTGAACTGCGGCTGCTGGAACTCCTGGAGCCCGACGATGTCGGCGCTCTGGCCGTTGATCAGGCCGACCGCCCAACCCATGCGCGTGGCGCTCGACGCGTAGCCCTTCCGGTTGCCGCCGGGCTTCGTGTGGCTGTGGCCGAGCACGTTGAAGGTGGCGATCGTGAAGGAGTACGGGTCGTAGACCTTGAACTTCGGCTTCGGCTTGAGCTCGAGCGTGACCCGCGGGCCGGTGAGCTTGCCGGTGCGCGCGCCGGCCTGCGGCGTGGCGGCCCCGCTGGTGGGCTCGGGTTCGTGCGTCGAGATCGTCGCCGAGGTCGTCGGGCGGCGGTTCCCGGCGGCGGTCTCGCTGTCGTCCGAGGGTGCGACCACGAAACCGAAGGCCACCACCACGGCCGTCACGAGCAGCGCAGGCGCGAGCATCAGGACGAGCTCGGGTGGTTTGCGCACCGGAGCACGATACCCGCGACGTGACGTACGTCGCCAAAGGACGAAGCCTGACCCGGCCCGTCCGCGCGTGACGAGCCCCACCCGCGGGCGGCCGTAATTGCGTGGCTCGGCGCGGGCTCCCGGTGGAACCATTCAACCATGAGCTTCTCGGTATATCGCCGGATCCTCGGCATCCGGGACGCCCGCAACGCGCTGCTCCTGGGGCTGCTGATCCGCACGCCCATGTGGGCCGGCGCCATCATCCTGACCCTGCACGTCGTGACCACGCTCGGCCACAGCTACTCCGCGGCCGGCCTGCTCACCACCTGCTCGACCGTCGCCCTCGCGGTCAGCGCACCCTGGCGCGGCCGGCTGCTCGACGTCCGCGGGCTTCGGCGGACGGTGCTGCCGCAGCTGGTGGTGCTGGCGGTCGTGTGGAGCATCGCCCCCTGGGTGGGCTACTGGCTGCTGCTGCCGCTGGCGTTCGTCGGCGGCCTGTTCGTGGTCCCGACGTTCTCGATCGTCCGCCAGGTGCTGATCTCCTCGGTCGAGGACCGGCACCGGACCGCGGCGCTGTCGCTCGACTCGTTCGCCACCGAGCTGACCTTCATGGTCGGACCGGTCGTCGGCGTCCTTGCCGCGACGTACCTCGACACCCGGTGGGCGCTGTTCGGCGCCGAGATGCTGACCGTGCTGGGCGGCGTGCTGGTCTGGGTGCTCAACCCACAGCTGATCCGCGAGGACGAGCAGGCCACCGAGCACGTCGGTTGGCGCAGCTGGGTCAGCCCGCTCGTGGTGGCCGTGCTTGCCGCGTCGGCGGCCAGCACGGTGGTCCTCACCGGCACCGACCTCGGCATCGTCGCGGCCCTGCGCTCGATGGGGCATCCGGAGTCGATCGGCTGGGTGCTCGCGATCTGGGGGCTCGGGTCCGCCGTCGGCGCGCTGGTGTACGGCGCGATGCACCGGCCGGTGCCCGTCTTCTGGTTGCTGGCGCTGCTGGCCGCGGCGACGCTCCCGGTCGCGCTGGCTCCCAACCGGTTCTGGCTGACCGCCCTGCTGTTCGTCGCGGGCCTGTTCTGCGCGCCGACCATCACCGCCACCATCGACCACCTGTCGCGAGTGGTCCCAGCGCGGGCCCGGGGCGAGGTCATGGGCTGGCACGGCTCGGCGCTGACCATGGGCTCGGCCCTCGGCGCCCCGGTCGCCGGGGTCGCGATCGACCGCGGCGGCTGGGAGGCCGGCTTCCTGGTGACCGCCGCGCTCGGACTCGCGGTGGCGCTGGCCGGTCTGGTCGCGTCCGCCCGGCGCCACGCCGCCGTACCCCTCGTGCCGGCTCCAGAGCCGGGCCCGCACCCGGCCGCCGAGCGCAGCGCCGCCTGACGCCGACCCGGCACAAGATGGGCCGACTCACCGTCCGATGTGGACGCCGACCCGGCGCAGGATGTGCCGGCTCGGCCGGGGTTCGGGGCGGTGACCCGGCGCAGGATGTGCCGGCTCGGCCGGGGTTCGGGGCGGTGACCCGGCACAAGATGTGCCGGGTCACCGTGGTGGGGAGCTTCGGGGCGGTCCTAGGCTGACCGCATGACGACTATCGACGTGCTGGACCCGGTTGACGGAACGGTGATCGACCAGGTGCCCGACCTCGGGGTCGAGGATGCCCTCGCCGCGCTCGACACGGCAGTGAAGATGCAGGCGGACTGGGCCGCCACCCCACCCCGGCAGCGCGGGGAGATCCTGCGCCGCGCCTTCGAGCTGATCATCGAGCGCAAGGACGACTTCGCGCGCACGATCAGCCTGGAGATGGGCAAGCCGCTGGCCGAGGCCGCGGGGGAGGTGGTGTACGGCGCCGAGTTCCTCCGCTGGTTCAGCGAGGAGGCCGTGCGCATCGACGGCAGCTGGCTCAAGGCGCCCGCGGGCGGCTCCCGGCTGCTCACCATCCGCAAGCCGGTCGGGCCGTGCCTGTTCGTCACGCCGTGGAACTTCCCGCTGGCGATGGGCACCCGCAAGATCGGGCCGGCACTGGCCGCCGGCTGCACGGCCATCGTGAAGCCGGCTGCCAACACACCGCTGACGATGGTCAAGCTGCTCGAGGTGTTCGCCGAGGCGGGGCTCCCCGACGGCGTGCTGCAGCTGGTCACGACCTCCGACTCCGGGGGTGTCTCCAAGGCGCTGATGGCCGACGCCCGGCTGCGCAAGGTCTCCTTCACCGGCTCCACCGCGGTCGGCAAGGTGCTGGTCGCGCAGGCGGCCGACAACCTCCAGCGGGTCTCGATGGAGCTCGGCGGCAACGCGCCGTTCATCGTGTTCGAGGACGCCGACCTCGACAAGGCGGTCGACGGCGCGATGATCGCCAAGATGCGCAACATGGGCGAGGCCTGCACCTCGGCCAACCGTTTCCTCGTGCACACCGCGGTGGCCGAGGAGTTCACCCGCCGGCTCGGCGAGCGGATGGGTGCGTTGCGGGTCGGCCGCGGCCAGGACGACGGCGTCGACGTCGGGCCGCTGATCGACGAGAAGGCCGTGAACGACGTGGCCGAGCTGGTCCGCGAGGCGGTCGAGAAGGGCGCCCGCGTGGTCACCGGCGGTGGCGACCCCGACGGCAACTTCTACGCGCCGACGGTGCTCGCCGACGTACCCTCCGACGCCCGGATCGCCCGCGAGGAGATCTTCGGGCCGGTCGCACCGGTGTCGACGTTCGAGACCGACGACGAGGCGATCGCGATGGCCAACGACACCGAGTACGGCCTCGCGTCGTACGTCTTCACGGCGTCGCTCGACCGCACCCTCAAGGTCGTCGAGCACCTCGAGTTCGGCATGGTCGGCGTCAACACCGGCCTGGTCTCGAACCCCGCGGCCCCCTTCGGCGGCGTGAAGTTCAGCGGCTTCGGTCGCGAGGGCGGCTTCGAGGGCATCGAGGAGTACCTCGACACGGTGTACGTCGGGCTCGCCGCGGACTGAGCGACCCGGCCGGAAAGACGTTCCCCACGCGAAACACGTCCGTGGCAGTCTGGACCCATGGCTGAACCCGCCCAGGGCACTCCCGGTCCTCCGACCACGGTCATCCTGTTCGGCGCGACCGGCGACCTGTCACGGCGGAAGCTGCTCCCGGGGCTGCTGCACCTGTGGCGCTCCGGGCTGCTCCCGCACGTGCAGGTCGTCGGCACCTCGCTGGACGACCACACCCGTGAGTCCTTCATCGACCTCGCCCGCGCCGGCATCGCGGAGTTCAGCGAGGACGCCCAGGACAAGGAGGAGTTCCCGGAGTTCGCCAAGCACCTGTTCTGGGCGCCGAACGGGGCGGACAACCTCCGCGCGGCCATCGAGGAGGCGGAGTCGGGCTGCGACGACCAGCACACCCGGCTGCACTACCTCTCGGTGCCGCCGAAGTCCGCGCTCGCGGTCGTCAAGACCATCCAGGACGCCGGCCTGGTCGAGAACAGCCGGATCATCATGGAGAAGCCGTTCGGCACCGACCTCGAGTCCGCGAAGGCGCTGAACGCCAGCCTGCACGAGGTCTTCGACGAGCGGCAGATCTTCCGGATCGACCACTTCCTCGGCAAGGAGGCGGCGCTCAACATCCTCGCGTTCCGGTTCGCCAACGGGCTGTTCGAGCCGATCTGGCACCGCAACTTCATCGACCACGTGCAGATCGACATCCCCGAGAAGCTCTCGCTCGAGGGGCGGGCGGCGTTCTACGAGAACACCGGCGCCTACCGTGACATGATCGTCACCCACCTCTTCCAGGTGCTGGCGTTCACGGCGATGGAGCCGCCCGTCGCGCTCGACCCGGAGTCGATCACCGAGGAGAAGCGCAAGGTCTTCCGGTCGATGCTGCCGATCGACCCGCACCACGTGGTCCGCGGTCAGTACACCGGCTACACCTCCGAGCCCGGCGTCGACCCCGACTCCGAGACCGAGACGTTCATCGCGCTGAAGTGCTACATCGACAACTGGCGCTGGGCGGACGTGCCGTTCTACCTCCGCCACGGCAAGGCCATGGCCGAGGGCCAGCGGATCATCTCGATCGCGTTCAAGGAGCCGCCGCGGTCGATGTTCCCGGAGGAGTCCGGTGTCGGCGAGCACGGCCCCGACCACCTGACCTTCGACCTCGCGGACCGGTCGCGGATGTCGCTGTCGTTCTACGGCAAGCGGCCCGGCCCGGGCTTCCGCCTCAACAAGCTCTCCATGCAGTTCGACATGGGCAACACGCACTGGGCCGGCTCCGGGCTCGAGGCCTACGAGCGGCTGATCCTCGACGCGGTCAAGGGCAACCACACGCTGTTCAACAGCGCGGAGGGCCTCGAGCGCCTGTGGGAGATCTCCCAGCCGCTGCTCGACCACCCGCCGCCGGTCCGGGCCTACGACCCGGGCACGTGGGGGCCGAACCAGATCCACCAGCTCATCGCGCCGTTCTCGTGGCGGCTGCCGTTCGAGCGCAAGTGGCGCGACTGACCCACTGCGTCCCCTGACCGGGAGGGTCGGGATACTGGCGTCCGTGGAGATCTTCCAGCCGGTCGCGGACTCGTACGCCGCCTTCGCCGTGGAGGCGACCGACTCACCGTGCTTCGCGGGCTGGGCCGCCTCGGTGGCCACGGACCCCGAGGTGCAGGCCCGGATCGCGGAGCTCCCCGACCTCAAGCAGCAGGCCAACCTGGTCTTCGCCGCCGCCCGCTGGCACGGCGTACCGGCGCCGGGCCCGTACGCCGGACTGCGTCGCGCGGTCCTCGAGGACTGGGACACCCTCGTCCCGACGATCATGGCCCGCTCCACCCAGACCAACGAGGTCGGCCGGCTGGCCACGCTGGTGCCGGTGCTCGCCGGGCTGCGGGAGCCGCTGGCGCTGATCGAGGTCGGCGCCTCCGCGGGGCTGTGCCTCTACCCCGACCGTTGGGGCTACGCCTGGACCCACGAGGACGGGACCACCACGAAGCTCGCCTCCCCGGACGGCGACCGGGTGCTCGCCTGCGACGTGACTGGCCCGGCCCCGCTGCCGGACCGGCATCCCCAGGTCGGCTGGCGCGGCGGCATCGACCTGAACCCGCTCGACGTCACCGACCCCGACGCGATGGCCTGGCTGGAGACCCTGGTCTGGCCCGAGCAGGACGACCGGCGGGCCCGGCTGCGTGCCGCCGTCGAGGCGGCGCGGACGGAGCCGCCGTACCTCGTCCGCGGCGACCTGCTCGACGCCCTGCCGGGACTGCTCGACGAGGTGCCCGACGGGCTGACGCCGGTGGTCTTCCACTCCGCGGTGATCGCCTACCTCGACCAGGCCGGCCGCGCCCGCTTCCACGACCTGATGACGGGGCTGGTCGCCGACGGCCGGTGCCACTGGATCAGCAACGAGGGCCCGCGGGTGCTGCCCGAGGTCGCCGCCACCGGCCCGGCCACCGACCCCGGACCGTGGTTCGTGCTCGGTCTCGACGGTCGCGCCGTCGCGCACGCCCACGGGCACGGCCGGGCCATGCGCTGGCTCTGACCCGGCGTTCGGACCGCGAACAGAGCTGTAACGCGGTGTTCTTGTCACTCAGCACGTGGTCGAACGCGTGCCAAGCGACATGAACACCGCGTTACAGCGGCGGTGTCCGATAGAAAGAAACGGGGGGTCAGGCGTAGCGGAGCGCGTCACCGGGGCGGAACCGGACCGCCCGGCGTACCGGCAGGAAGAGGACGAGCAGCGCGAGCACCGTGGTCCCGACCAGGGCGACGAGGATGTTGCCCGGAGGGAAGACGACGGGCAGGCGTACGTCGACGATCTCCCACACGAGCCGCACGATCAGGCGCGTGAGCAGGTAGCCGAGCGGGATCCCGATCAGCCAGCCGACCACGGCGAGCGTCACGCCCTCCGTGGTGAAGATGCGGCGGATGTCCCGGGCCCGGGCGCCGATGCTGCGCAGGATGCCGATCTCACGGGTCCGCTCGAGGACGTTCGTGGTGATCGCGTTGGCGAGCCCGACCATGCTCATCGCGACGATCAGGAAGCCGAGCACCGCGATGGTCGTGGTCAGCGAGCTGTTGGCCGCCACCTCGTCGCGCTCCCTGACGTACCTGATCTCGCTGGTGATCTCGTAGCCGGCCGCGGCCAGGCGGTCCTCGAGGAGCGAGGTGGCCCGGTCCACGGCGGCCGGGTCCTGCGAGTCGGTGCGGACCCAGTAGGCGCTGGCGCCGGTGGGCCGGTCGAGCAGCGCGCGCGTGGTGCGCAGCGGGACGTACAGCGCGGTGCCGTCCTCCTGCTGGTTGGTGGCCATGCCGACGATCCGGAACCGGGCGCCGCCGGATGTGGTGGCGAGGGTGACCGTGTCGCCCACGTCGATGCCGGCGTTCTGCGCGATGTTGCGCTCGATCACCGCAACGGGTTCGCCGTCCCGGTTCTCGTCCGCGGTGAACCACCGGCCGGCGGCGAGGCGGTACCGGAACAGCGGGTCGGGCTCGACGCCCCACACGAACGCCTCCCGGCCGGCCAGCTCCACCGTGTTCTTCAGGACCGGCTGGGCCTCGGCGACGCCCGGCGTCGTGACGATGGTCCGGCGGGCGCGCTCGTCGAACGGCGCCCGCCCGCTCGTGGAGATCTGCACGTCCTCGAGGTGGGAGCCCCACGACGCCTTGGTGCTGTCGGTCGCGGCCTGCGCCAGCGCCAGCACCGCGAGCAGGTTGCCGACGGCGAGGGCGACGATGGCGGCCGTGGCCAGGCTCCGCCGCTTGCGCCGGCCGACGTTCCGCAGCCCGATCTGCATGACGCGCGGCAGGAAGCCGGCTCGCCGCAGCGCCCGGTCGACGGCGTCCTGCCCGCCGGTCGTCGAGCCGGTCGCCTCGAGCGCCTCGCGGAGGTCGACCCGCAACGCCCGGCGGATCGCGGGGAGCGCGGCGAGCGGCGGCGCCACCAGCCCTACCAGGACGCTGGCCAGCACCACCCGGAGGTCGACGCCGAACCCGACCTCGACCGCCCAGTACGTCGACCCGAAGTAGCGCGCGAGCAGGCTCGAGAGCGCGATCCCGAGCAGGGTTCCGAGCAGCGAGCCGAGTGCGCCGAGCAGCAGCGTGGTCCGCGCGTACACGAGCGCCACCTGCCGGCGGCGGGCACCGACCGCGCGCATGACCCCGATCTCTCGCGTCTGCTCGGCCACCAGCGTGCTCAGGGTGTTCGAGATCAGGACGGCTGCGGAGATCAGGGCCAGGACCGTGATCACGCCCAGCAGCTTCGCGAACTGCTCGGTGTCGGCCTTCCCCGGCCAGTCGCCGGCGGCGCGGATGCTCGGCAGGTTCGTGAACCCGTCGAACCCGGGCACCGTCGCCAGCTCGCGGCGCACCTGCTCGACGGTACGGCGGGCGGCCGGGGGGCTGGGGTCGTCGAGCCGCAGTGCCAGCTCGCCGTACCCGGGCTCGCCGCTCAGTCGTGCCACCGTGCTCGCCGGTGCGTAGAGCACCACGACGTTCTCGTCCTGCACCTGCTCGCCGCCGGGCAGGGTGCGCCCGCGGCCGCTGAGCGTGAAGTCGGCCCGCTCGCCGGCGGCGCCGACCAGGGTCACGGTGTCGCCGGTGGACCCGTCGTACACGCCGACGTTGGCATCCTGCACGTCGGCCAGGAGCTCGTCCGGTCCGGGGAAGGATCCCTGCTCGACGCGCACCACGTCGACGCCCTGGTCGGCGAAGGCCCGCACCCCGACCAGGCGCGCGGGGGCGCGGCGCGCACCGATCAGCACGCGCGCGTCGACCCCGGACCGGGCCTCGACCGCGGCGACGTTCGGCAGCGCGGCGATCCCGGCGAGCTGGTCGTCGGTGAGCTCGACCGGCCGCATGGCCACGGTGACGTCGGCGAGCCGGCCGGCCGCGACCTCGTCCTGCATCGTGCGGTCGATCAGGGTCGGGACCGCGAAGAAGGAGATGCTCGCGACCGCGATCGCGAGCGTGAGCACCGTGAAGATGGTTCGGGCCGGCCGGCGGGACAGGTCGGTGACGGACTTGCGCAGCTCCGCCGACAGCATGACGACTCCTCAGTCACCGACGACGCGGCCGTCGCGGATCTCGACCACCCGGCGGGCACGGGCCGCGAGCTCGCGGTCGTGGGTCACGAAGAGGATCGTCTTGCCCTCGTCGTTCAGCCGTTCGAGGAGCCGGAACATCTCGGCCGCGGTGACGGTGTCGAGGTTGCCGGTGGGCTCGTCCCCGACGATCAGGCCGGGGTCGGCCGCGAGCGAGCGTGCGATCGCGACCCGTTGCTGCTCGCCGCCCGAGAGCTCGGTGGGCAGGTTCTCGACCTTGTCCGCGAGCCCGACCACCTCGAGGTTGTGCCGTGCCCGCTCGAAGCGCTCGTGCTTGGAGCCGCGGCGCAGGAAGTCCAGGGGCAGGGCGGCGTTCTCGAGCGCGGACAGGGTCGGGAGCAGCTGGAAGAACTGGAAGACGATCCCGACGTTCGCTCCGCGCCACACGGCCAGCTCCTCCTCGCTGAGCTGGTCGAGGCGGGTGCCGTCGAAGGTGACCGTGCCGGCGGTGGGGCGGTCGATGCCCGTGATCATGTTGAGGATCGTCGACTTGCCGCTGCCCGACGGCCCGACCACGGCGACCATCTCCCCGCGGGTGATCGACAGGTCGACGCCGCGGAGCGCGCGGTACTCCAGCTTCCCGGTGCGGTAGCTCTTCTCGACGCCGGCGAGCTCGATCAGCGGGGGCCGGACGACGTGCTCCGCCCGCTCCTGGCTGGTCATCGCTTCGCTCATGGACAATGCTCCCGCGCTCGTGCTCACTCGCAGGATCAGTCCCCGCGATGCCCGGCGCACAGGGTCGTTCGACCCACGTCGCCCGGGCCGTTGCCCACTGCCGATCCGACCCGCACGCCAGCTGTAACGCGGTGTTCGTGTCACTCAGCACGCGTTCGAACACGTGCCAAGCGACCTGAACACCGCGTTACAGCGGCGGTGTCCGATAGAAGCAGGTCAGCGGATCAGCAGGGACCCAGCCGGGCCACCGTTGAGCGGCGCGTTGAGCGTCTCCGCGAGCCGGGTCCGCGAACGGATCCCGAGCTTGCGGTAGACGTTCGACAGGTGCCACTCCACGGCCTTCACCGTGACGAACAGCTGCTGCGCGATCTCCCGGTTGGACAGCCCCGAGGCGGCCAGGTCGGCGACCCGCCGCTCGGAGACGGTCAGCTTGTTGACCCCGGGCATCTGTGCCGGCTGGACGTCCTGGCCGAGCCGGCTCAGCAGCCGGTGCACGCGATCCGCCAGGGGGTGCAGCTCCTGGTGGTTCGCGTGCGACTCCGCCTGCCGCAGCAGCCGGACCGCCTCGTCGGACCCCTGCCCGGGCGTCATCAGCACCATCATCCCGGCCAGGTCGGTCGCGATCTGTGCCTCGAGCCGCAGCGCACGGGTGCCCTTGAGCACGTCGAGCGCCTCCCGCAGCATGCCCATCCGGTCCCCGGTCGGGTCGACCGCGGCCAGCGTCCGCAACGCCAGGGCGACGGAGTACGGCGCCCCGAACTGCCGCGCCAGCCGCGCGTTCTCCCGGGCCAGCCCGACCGCCTCGTGGGCCCGCCCGAGCCGGATCAGCGCGAGCGCCTGCCCGGACCGCCACGGCAGGATCGCCGGGTTGTCCATCCGGTCCGCGACCAGGTGCCCGACCTCGGCGTACAGCGTCGCCGCCTGGTCGTGCTCCCCGTTGGCCTCGGCCAGGTCGGCCAGCGCCCACGCGGCGTACGCCCCGGTCATGCCGGGACTGTGCGCCACGGACTCGAGCTCGGTCCGGTGCTCGGCGGCGAGGTCGAGCTCACCCCGCGCGATCCGGCACTCGACGAGTCCTGCGAGCACCCCGGGCAGGTAGGCGTTCCAGCCCTGCGAGCGCTGCCCGAGGGCCGCCTCGAAGTCCTGGATCGCCTCGGTCACCATGCCCATGTAGACCCGCGAGAAGCCGCGCAGCGACGACGCGCTCGCGAACGACGAGGTCGCACCGCGACCCTGCGCCCGCTCGATCGCCTGGCTCAGCAGCCGCTCGCTCTCGTCGAACGCCGAGGTCCAGGTGAGCGCCCCGGCCGCCAGGTAGAGGCCGGTGCCCTCCGGGTTCTCGTCGTCGAGCAGCCGACCCTCCGCCGCGGCCCGCCGGGCGAGCTCACGGGCCCGGTCGGCGTCCTTCCCGGCGAAGCTGAGCAGAACCGACCCGGACGCCAGCGCCAGCCGGTCGTCGTACGTGTCGTCCGCCTCCGGCTGCTCCAGGATCCGGTCGACCTGCTCGCGCAGGTCGCTCGCGTGCGGACCGTCCAGCATCCCCGCGAGCACCATGCGCGCGGTGAGCCGCTGCCGGGCCGGGCAGGAGACCTGCTCGGCGTCGAGGAACGACGCGAACGCCGCCGCCGCCTCCTGGTGCCGACCGGCCATGACCAGCGCGTCGCCGACCTCGGCCTTGAGCATCGCCAGGTCGTTCGGCTCACCGGTCAGGTCCGCGGCCATGCCCCACACCACCAGGGCGGTGTCGATGTCGCCGGCCCGGGCGTGCGCGGTGGCCGCCGCCGAGAACAGCGGGATCTGCGCCTCCCCGACCGGTCCCTCCGCGATCGCGCGGTTGAAGTAGCGCACCGCGAGGTCGTGCTGCCCTGCCTTGAGTGCCGCCTTCCCCGCCTCGGCCAGCCGCTCGCGGTGGTCGTCGTCGGCACCCGGCAGCGTGTGCAGCAGGTGGTCGGCGACCACGGCCCGCGGCGCACCGCGCCGGATCAGGATGCGTACGGCGCGACCGTGCAGCTCGGCGGACTCGGCCGGCGTCATGTGCTCGAGCACGGCACTGGCGATGAGCGGGTGCTGAGCCTGGAGTCTCCCGTTCTCCAGGCTCAGCAGGTGCGCACCGACCAGGGCCGAGATGTCCCCGGCCACGACGTCGAGCTTCTGCTGGCTGAGCTCCGCGACCGTCCCGACCGCCGCCGCCCCGTCCAGCACGCACACGGCGCGGGCGGTGTCGGTGGCGGTCTCGGAGAGCCGTGCGAGCCGGCCGGCGATCGAGCCGACCACCAGGTCGGGCACGGTGTCGGCGTCCTCCAGCAGCTCCCGCACGAAGAACGGCACGCCCCCCGACATGCCGTGCACCCTCGTCGCGTCGTCCACCGAGGCGTCCGTGTCCACCTGCCGCAGCAGCGACAGCACGGCGTCCTCGGTGAGCGGTGACGGTGTCAGCACCGTGCCGCTCATCCGGACCCGGGCCAGCGCCTCCGCCGAGGTCACCGGCTCACCGGTGCGTACGGCGTACAGCAGCAGGCACGGCAGGTGCTGGATGGTGCTGATCAGCAGGTCGAGCACCTCGAGCGAGCCGACGTCGGCCCACTGGAGGTCGTCCACCACGATCAGCAGCGGCTGTTCCTGGGCGAGGTCCTCGAGCACCCAGCGGGCGCCGTACACGAGGTCGCCGACCCCGCGCTGGACATCGTCCGACAGCTCGCTCAGCACGTGTCCGGGACCGTCCAGGGGAGCGGCACCGTCGCGGTGCGCGATCACGCTGAGCCAGTCACGCAGGAGTGCGTAGCCGATGTTCGGAGTCATGGGTGTACACCGGGTGTCGATCACTCGCCACCCGGAACTGGCCGCCCGTTGCCGGGCATGACCTAGCAGCCTCGTCTTGCCTATGCCTGCCGGTCCTTCGATCGCGCACAGACCCCCCCGTCCCCCACTGGCGCGGGTCATGAGCCTCCCGAGAGTGGCGATCTCCGTGTCACGTTCAACTATCGGAGTCCCCACCATGTCAAAGAGGCTAAGCCGGGCTATGCCCCGGGCGAGTCGAATGTCCGGAATTAACCTGTTGGAGGTAGTCCGCCATGACCCGGACGGGCCATCACGGCCCCAGCCCGGGCTGAGACGCGGGACAACCCGTGTGACGTCCGGTGAAGGAGAGCAGCAATGCGGAGGATGGGGCTCCCCCAGTGGTCGGCGTCGGCGGACCGAACCGGCTGGGGCGGTCGGCTCGGGTGATGAGGTGCGGCGCAGCGGACAGCAGCGCGGTCGCCAGCGCCTCCGGGATCGGCTCCCCGGTGCCGGTCGCCTGGCCCACGTCCCAGCCGTGCACGGCGATCTCGAGGGCGCCCGCGTGCAGCAGGACCCGGCTCTCGATGCGGGCCGGTCCGAGCCGGGCCTCGGTGGCGTGCGGGTTCGACCAGGCGCCGAGCAGGTGGCAGGCCTTGTCGCGGAGCACGCCCACGCCGGCGGCTGAGACGACGGGGGCCGGCGCGATCGCGATCACACCGCGGCTGGCCTCGGTGAGTGCGTCGAGCGAGTCGGCCATGTGGGCGAGCAGGTCCGCCAGGCTCCACTGCGAGCACGGCGTGGGCCGGGTCAGGAGCTCGTCGCGGACGCCCGAGAGGGTGCCGCGGGTGTAGCCGATCGCGCGTTCGAGGAGCTCCACCGGGTCGGTGGAGGCGGTCATGGCCGCAGCGCCGCGACGTCGTCGTCGGTGAGGTGCGCGGGCAGCCCGAAGGTCTCGAACACCTCGCGCCCGAAGAACGCCACCACGTGCCGGACCCGGTCGCCGTCGACGTCGAGCACCTGCAGGTGGAACGGGTCGTAGCCGCCGGCGGGGTTGTGCATGTAGAGGCCGAACGCCGGCTGGCCGTTCGCGGTGGTGGCCAGCATCGGCATGTCGTGGGCACCGCCGGGGCACTGGGTGTCGATGAGGCGGCCGATGTTGGCGGCCCCGCGGTACCACCCGAGGTACGGCGGCATCTCCCAGACGGCGTCGGTCTTCAGCAGCCCGACGATGGCGTCGATGTCCTTGCGCCAGAAGGCCTCGACGTACGCGTCGAGCAGCTGCTTCTGGTGGGCGTCGAGGTCCTCCTCGACGGTCTCGGCGGTCGCGTGCACCTGCTCCATCTGGGCGTGCGCGCGCTGCAGCGCGGAGTTGACCGCGGCGGGCGTGGTCTCGAGCGCCTCGGCGACCTCCTTGGCCGACCAGCGGAGCACGTCGCGGAGGATGAGCACGGCGCGCTGCCGGGCCGGCAGGTGCTGGAGCGCGGCGATGAAGGCGAGCCGGATCGTGTCACGCTCGGCGACCACGACCGCGGCGTCGGGCACCGGCTCGAGCCACGGCACCTCGGTGTCCTGCTCGAGGGCGTCGCCGGCGAGGGAGTCGGCGGTGCCGAGCCCGGCCGGCAGCGGCCGGCGGTTGCGTCCCTCGAGGTTGGTCAGGCACACGTTGGTGGCGATGCGGTAGAGCCAGGTGCGCACCGACGAGCGGCCCTCGAAGCCGTGGAACGCGCGCCACGCGCGCAGGTAGGTCTCCTGGACCAGGTCCTCGGCCTCGTGGACCGACCCGGTCATGCGGTAGCAGTGCGCGAGCAGCTCCCGCCGGTAGGTGTTCGCGAGCTCCTGGAAGTCGCCCTCGCCCTCCGGGGTGCCGCCCGGGCCGGTCACCTGCTCGTTCGCCGTCGTGGTCACGTCTGCCTCCCTGGGTGCCAGTCTGCCTGTGGTGCGGACCAGCGGGAAGGGTGGAACTCATCGGTGGTCCCGACAGGCGTGTCGCCGGGCCGATGAGTTGTGCCGCGGCGAGCGGTCCTATCCGGTGAGCCGCCCGCGACGAGAGGACCGCCCGTGCACCGCATGATCTTCCCGAACCTGCCGGTCAAGGACGTGGCGGCCGCCCGGGCGTTCTGGACGCACCTGGGCTTCGACTTCAACGAGGAGTTCTGCAACGACCGGGCCGCGTGCCTGGTGATCAACGACCTGGCCAGCGTGATGCTGCTCCAGGAGGACTTCTTCCACGGCTTCCACCAGACCCAGCGACACACCGGGACGGAGGCGCTGATCTGCCTCACCGCGACCAGTCGCGACGACGTCGACCGGCTGTGCGACCGCGCCGGGGACGCGGGGGCGGAGGCGGCCGGGACCGTGGACGAGGGGCCGATGTACGGCGGGTCGTTCCGCGACCCCGACGGTCACCTCTGGGAGGTCCTGTGGATGGAGACCAGCTGAAGCGCCCGCTCGGCGGCCGGCTCGGCCAGCGCCCGGTCGGCGGGCACCAGCCCGATGCGGGTACGCCGGTCCAGCAGGTCGGCGACGTCCAGCGCGCCCTCGTGGGTCACCCCGAACACCAGCTCGGCGAGGGTGACGGGGACCCCGGGCGCGACCGGCGCCAGCAGCTCCGCGTCGTCGAGCCCGGTGACCGCCCGGGCGTCGGCCAGCACGAGCCCGGCCTCGGTGCCGTAGCGGCGTACCAGCCGGCCCGGCGCCTCGACCGCGGCCAGCTGGGCGCGTGACGCGGCGCCCAGCAGCGGCAGGGTGCGGGTGCGGCAGCGGCCGGGGGCGAGGCCGGTGGCGTCGACGGCGTCCTCGGCCATCCGGCGGTACGTCGTGAGCTTGCCGCCGACGACCGTCACCACCCCCGTCGGGGAGGTGAGCACCGCGTGACGCCGGGACAGGTCGGCGGTGGCGCCGTCGCTGTCGAGCAGCGGCCGGAGCCCGGCGTACGCCCCGACCACGTCGGCGCGGCGCAGCGGCCGGTCGAACGCCGCGGCGACCACGTCGAGCAGGAAGCCGATCTCGCTGTCGGTGGGCTGCGGCACGTCCGGCACCGGCCCGTCGACCGGCTCGTCGGTGAGCCCCACGTAGACGGTGCCGTCGGGCTGGGGGAGCAGGAACACGAAGCGGTTGGCCGCGCCCGGCACCGGCACCATCACCGCGGTGGTCAGCCCGGGCAGGGTGGACGCGCGCAGCACGAGGTGGGTGCCGCGGCTGGGCCGGAGCGGGACGTCGACGAGGTCGCCCGCCCAGACGCCGGTCGCGTTGACCACGGCGCGGGCGGCGATGGTGCGGGTCTCGCCGGTGGTGGTGTCGCGCAGCGTCGCCGAGGTCCCGGTGGCCTCCACCACGCGCACCCGGGTGCGGACGTCGGCGCCGTGCGCCACCGCCGTGCGAGCGAGGCAGGTGACCAGTCGCGCGTCGTCCTCGAGCTGTCCGTCCCACGAGAGCAGGCCGCCGCGGAGGCCGGCGGAGCGCAGGCCGGGGGCCAGCGCCAGCACCTCGGTGCGGCTGATCCGGCGGGGGTGGGGGAGCGTGCCGGGAGAGGTGCCCGCGGAGCGACGGAGCAGGTCTCCGGCGACCAGACCGGAGCGCGCGATGGCGGCCTGGCCGCGGGTCACCGTCGACATCAGGGGGATCAGCATCGGCAGCGGGTGGGTGAGGTGCGGGGCGGTGACGTCCATCAGGATGCCCCGCTCGACGGCGCTCTCGTGGGCCACGCCGAGCTGCAGCTTCGCGAGGTAGCGCAGGCCGCCGTGCACGAGCTTGGACGACCAGCGGGAGGTGCCGAACGCGAGGTCGTGGGCGTCGACCGCGACCACGTCGAGCCCGCGGCTGGCGCCGTCCAGCGCGACGCCCGCGCCGGTGACGCCGAGCCCGACCACGAGGAGGTCGGTGCGCTCGGGGAGACCGGCCAGGCCGCTGCCGACCCGGGCGTCGGCTCCGTCCGGGACCGGCGGGCTCATGGTGCGAGCCCTCGGGCGAGGAACCGGCCGAGCTCGTCGTCGAGCTCGGCCTCGGTGAGCCCGCCGTCGGCCATGGTGTGGGCGGACAGCGCGAACCCGTGGGCGGCGAGGAGGACGGTGCGGGCCAGCAGCACCGGGTCGCCGGCACGGAGGCGACCCTGGTCCTGGCCGGCCGTGACCCGGGCGGCGAGGGCGTCGAGGATCAGGTCCTGGCTCCGGCCGCGGCGGTCGAGGAGGTAGGGAACGACCAGCTCGGGATCGACGTCGAGGATCCGCCGGAACAGCGGGTTCGCGCGCAGCGCGCGGACCGCGGCGACCACGCCGGTCGCGATCCGGTCCGGGTCGACGTCCTCGCCCTCCGGGACCGCGGTCGCGACGCCCGCCCACTCGCGGGTCATCAGGTCGGCGAGCAGCGTCTGCATGTCCGGCCAGGCGCGGTAGATCGTCATCCGGGAGACGCCGGCCCGCCGCGCGACGTCGGTGAGGGTGGTGCGCTTCCAGCCCACGTCCAGGATGCAGTCGCGGGCGGCGTCCAGGTAACCGTTGTGACGATCTGACGTCATGTGTCACACTGTAACACGTGAGCACCGAGATGCACCCGACCCGCTGGGGCGACCCGGCCGCCGTCGCGCCGCTGCCCGAGACCACCCGCGGCCTGGTCGAGCTGGCCTTCGGCATCCACGAGTCGCCGGCCGTCGAGGAGGTCACGCTGCCCCCGGTCGGCCTCCCCGGCGCGGTGCTCGACGAGCTCCGGTCGCTGCTCGGCGACGACCACGTGCACACCGACGACGCCACCCGCCGCCTGCGCACCCGCGGCAAGTCCACCCCCGACCTGCTGCGCGCCCGGGCCGGCGACCTGGCCGACGCCCCCGACGCGGTGGTCCGCCCGGCCACCCACGACGAGGTGGCGGCGGTCCTCGACGTCGCGGTCCGGCACCACGTCGCCGTGGTCCCGTTCGGCGGCGGCACCTCGGTCACCGGCGGCCTGGTCGCCCGTCGCGAGGGGTACGCCGGGGTGCTCAGCCTCGACCTCGTGCGGATGAAGGGCATCCGCGACGTCGACCCGGTCTCGATGACCGCGGTGCTCGAGCCCGGCCTGCGCGGGCCGGAGGCCGAGGCGCTGCTGGCCGGGCACGGGATGACGCTCGGCCACTACCCCCAGTCGTTCGAGTACGCCAGCATCGGCGGCTTCGCGGCCACCCGCTCCAGCGGCCAGTCCAGCGCCGGGTACGGCCGCTTCGACTCCCTCGTCGTCGGCCTCACGGTGGCCACCCCGGCCGGCACCCTCGAGCTCGGCTCCGCCCCCGCCACCGCCGCCGGCCCCGACCTCCGCCAGCTGCTGCTCGGCTCCGAGGGCGCCTTCGGCGTGATCACCGCGGTCCGGGTTCGCGTCCGCGCCCTGCCAGCCGAGAAGGTGTACGACGCCTGGCACTTCGCCTCGTTCGACCAGGGCGCCACCGCGATGCGCACCCTCGCCCAGTCCGGCCTGATGCCCACCGTGCTCCGGCTCTCCGACGAGACCGAGACCGCGCTCAACCTGGCCAGCCACTCCGACGTCGGCGGCGAGAGCACCGGCGGCTGCGCCATGATCGTCGGCCACGAGGGCGCCTCGGTCGCCGTGAAGCGGGCTGCGGTCGCGGCGGTGCTGACCGAGCTGGGCGGCACCGACCTCGGGGAGGAGCGCGGCCGGGCCTGGGCCGCCGGCCGCTTCCACGCGCCGTACCTCCGCGACGCGATGCTCGACGTCGGCGTCCTCGTCGAGACCCTCGAGACCGCGACGTTCTGGTCGAACGTCGACCGGGTGTACGCCGCGGTCCGCGACGCGCTGACCGGCGCGCTCGGCGAGAAGGCGCTGGTGCTCTGCCACATCTCGCACGTCTACGAGACCGGCTGCTCGCTCTACTTCACCGTCGCCGCCCCCGAGGCCGACGACCCGCTCGCCCAGTGGCTGGCCGCCAAGGCCGCCGCCAGCGACGCGATGACCGGCGCCGGGGCCACCATCACCCACCACCACGCCGTCGGCACCGACCACAGGCCGTGGCTCTCCCGCGAGATCGGCGAGGTCGGCGTCGGCATCCTGCGCGCGGTCAAGGCCGAGCTCGACCCGACCGGCGTGCTCAATCCCGGGGTGCTGGTCCCGTGAGGCCCGACCACGTCCCCGACCGTCCGGCGCCGGCCAGGACCACGCGGTCGTACTCGTTCCTGGTCAACCCGCTGTCCGGCGGCGGCGCCGCCCCGGGCACCGTGGTCCCGGTCGCGCGGGCGCTGCGCGACGCGGGGGCGACGGTCGAGGTGACCTACTCGCCCGGCCCGCTGGCCACGCTCGACCTGGTCCGCGACGCCGTCGCGCGCGGCGACGTCGTGGTCTCCGTCGGCGGCGACGGGATGCTGTCGTCGGTGGCCGGTGAGGTGGCCGCCCGGGGCGGCACGCTCGGACTGGTCCCGGCCGGGCGGGGCAACGACTTCGCCCGGATGCTCGGCGTGCCGACCGACCCGACGGCCGTCGCGGAGGTGCTGCTGACCGCCGCGCCCAGCCCGGTCGACCTGCTCGCGGTGGACCTGGCCGACGGGTCGACGCGCGTCGTCGCCGGGTCGGCGTACGCCGGCGTGGACGCGCGGGCCGCCGACCTGGTCGACCGCGCGCACCGGCTGCCGCGCCGCCTGCAGTACCCCTACGCCGCGGTCCGCGCGCTCGCCACGTTCACCCCCGCGACGTACGCGCTCAGCCTGGACGGCGTCGCGCACGAGGTGCGCGCCGCGACCGTGGTCGTCGCGAACTCCGGCTACTACGGCTCCGGCATGCACATCGCCCCGGACGCCTCCGTCACCGACGGGCTGCTCGACGTGGTGGTGATCGCCGCGGCCGGCCGGCTCGACCTGATCCGCTCGCTGCCCAAGGTGTACGACGGCTCCCACGTCGCCCTGCCCGAGGTCACCGTGCACCGGGCCCGCGAGGTCCGGATGGAGGTGGTCGCCGGCGAGGTCCCCGTCGGCGCCGACGGCGAACCCCTCACCGTGCTCGCCCCGGGCACCCCGCTCACGGCCCACGTCGTCCCTCACGCGCTCCGCGTCCTGCGCTGAGCGCGCCGACGGTCGCCCTCCTTGCGGTCGTGCCGCCCGAACAGGCGACAATGGGTGCACGGCCGTCACACGGGATTGGCGAGCCGGATGCCAGGGAAGGTGGGGAATGAGTCGACAGGAGGCGGACCCGCTGCAGCGGTTCCTGGCCAATGTTTCGGGACCTGTCATGGTCGTGCATGACCTGGCGTCTGCCGACGCCGTGCCATCACTCGCTGACGACGTCGTCCGCTGGCGAGAGGGCGAGCCACCACCGACCGAGGCGACACGGTGGGGCGGTGTCCTCGTGTGTGTCGCCGACACGGCGTCCCTGCGACGTCTCTTGTCCGGGATGCCGCGCGTCGGCCCGGCGCGAGCTTTCGCATTTCGCCTGCGCGAGGCGACCGCTCCGGTACTTCCCACGATCAGACCTGAATGGCCCGCCCTGGCGTCGGTTCAGGCGCGGCGGATCGATGAGGGATCCCTGACCGTCCTGCGCTTCGTCAAGGCCGCCCCCGTCGCGGCAGTGCTGGCCCAGGTGGCCCACGACGCCGTACCGGGAAGGTCCAGCGGCAACGGTGGCCTGTTCGTGGGCACGACGTGTGGTGCCCCCATTCCGGCCGACCCCTCCCTGGGCCACTACGCAGAGCCGACGGCTGCGGTCGACCCGGAGTTGCAGGTGCCTCCGGACGTCGTTCTCTCAGACCGTCCCGTCACGCTCGCGGAGCACGAGGTCATAGCTCGGGCGCCGACGGTCGTCACGGACCTGGACCAGCTCGTCGGTCCGATCGACGAGCGGGTGCTCTGTCCGACCGGATTCGTCCAGCGCGGAACCGAAGGCCAGGTCGACCTGACGGTCGGGTTCGACGGCCGGATCCGCCTCAGCGGGGCGGGCCTCGACCTCGCGGTCGACGTTCGACGAGGCGCCACGCCGCGCATGATCGCGCAGCTCCGCCCGGTCCGGGCGGTGACCGTCCGCTGGCCACGCACCGGGTCCCAGGGACTCGCCCGTGTCGTGGCTGGGCTGGCCAGCGCCGGCATCCCTCTGGTCGCCGATCGAAGGGTCGAGAGGAGCCCACGGAGCCTGGGACCGCAGCTTCGGGCAGCGCTCGGACAGTCCGTGGACATCTCCACGGACCTGCGTCGCGAAGAGCACAGCATCCGGTTGCGACGAGCTGCCCTCGCCGAGCACTCGACGCTGGCGTGGCGGACCAGGCTGGCATCACGCGCCGGTGTCCCCTTCCGGCCGCAGCCCCGGACGTCCGTCTTGCTGGCGACCATGCGGCCGGGCAAGCTTGCCTTCGCGCTCAGGCAGTTCGGCCGGCAGCGAGGCGTGGACGCAGAGCTGGTCCTGGTGACCCACGGCTTCACGGCCGATGAGAGCCGGGTGCGCGACGTGATCGGTGACCGACCGGCCACCTTGGTCCCCAAGCCTCGCGAGGCGATGTTCGGCGACGTGCTCAACGCTGGAGTCGATGCAGCCGCTGGAGACGTCATCGTGAAGATGGACGACGACGACTGGTACGGCCCCGACTTCCTCAGCGACCTGCTGTGGGCACGCCACTACTCAGGCGCGGACGTCACGGGAATGCCAGCGGAGTTCGTGTACCTCGAGGGTTCCGACCGGACAATCCGGCGGACGGACGAGTCCGAGCGCCATGCCAAGTTCATCGCTGGTGGCACCATGCTCCTGCCGCGTGGCCTGTTGAGGGAGCTCGGCGGCTTCCGGAAGGTCCGGCGTTCGGTGGATGCCAACCTGTTGGCGGCACTGCAGGCCGCGCGCAGCCAGGTATACCGAACGCAGGGCCTGGGCTACGTGCTGCACCGATCGCCGGGCGGACACACCTGGGACCCGGGAGACGCCTATTTCCTGGACGCTGACCGATTGGGCGAGACCTGGGAGGGCTTCACCCCCAGTCGGCTGATGGAGCACGAACCCACCGAGACGACGCCGGACGGCTGCTGATGCGATGGCGACGCGAGTCCCGGAAGCCATGCGTCTTCCGCCAGCCCGCCATCCGCGCGAACGACTGGACGACGCTCGACGTGCCTCGGCTGGGGGGGTGGGAGCCGAGCCTGTCTGTCTCGGTCGTCGTCCCCGCCCACCAGCCGCGGCACCTGGCCCTGGTCCTGGCCGGACTTGCCGCCCAGTCGTACCCGACGGAGCTGCTCGAGGTGGTCGTCGTCGACGACGGCTCCGTCCCACCGATCGAGCTGCCGGAGATCCGCCCGGCGCGCACCAGGGTGGTGCGCCCGCGCGAGGGGTGGGGGCCGGCTGTCGCGCGGCAGGTCGGTGCCGAGGCAAGTGACGGGGCGGTTCTCCACTGGCTGGACGCGGACATGGTGCCGCATCGGCACCAGGTCGAGGCGCAGCTTCGCTGGCACCATGCAGTGGACTACGCGGTCGTCCTCGGTCACAAGGTCTTCGTCGATGGCGATGCCTTCTCGGGCGTGGAACCGGTCGTGCTGCGCGACACCGTCCTGGCGGGCTCCGCGCCCGAGGACCTCGCGCGTGGCGGTGTCGTTCTTCCGCACACCTGGATCGAGGCGATCATGGAGGCCACCGACTCCCTCGCCGCAGCGGGACCGCGTGCCATGCGCGTGCATGTCGGAGCGAGCGGGTCGGTGGGTCGCGACCTGTTCCGTGAGTCCGGTGGCTTCCCGACGGATCTCATCACCGGCGAGGACATCGTGCTCGGCTACCGGCTGCGCGAAGTGGGTGGGGTCTTCATCCCGGACGCGGAGGCCCGAAGCGTGCACGTCGGTGCGTCTGCCGTGATGCGCGTCGAGGCTGATGTCAATCGCTACAACAAGCCGTTCATCACGGACCTGGTGCCCGAGTTCCGCGGCTACCGTTCGGCCGTTCCGCGGACGTACGCCGTGCCGTACCTCGAGGTCGTGCTCGACGTGACCGACGTCGCCTACGAGACCGCCCGCCTCGCCGCCGACGCCGTCCTCGCCTCCACCGTCCCCGACCTGGTAGTAGCCCTCGTCGGACCCTGGGACGAGCTTTCTGACGAGCGTCGGTCAGTCCTCGACGAGGCCCTCCTCGACCTCCGCCTCCTCCGCGCGGCGTACACGAGCGATTCGAGGGTCGCGTTGGTGGACAACCCTTCCGAGCGCTCTCGAGCGAGCTTCCGGCTGTCCCTTCCCGGGCTCGACGAGGTCCCTTCAGGCAGATCCCTCGAGACTCTGCTGTTCACCATGGATGACGAGCACCTCGGTCTCGTCGTGGTGGATCTCTCCAAGGGAGGCCGGGCCCGCCTCGAGCGCACCGGCGCCGTCGCCCGCGCTCGTCGCCTTGTCGATGCGCAGCCCGACCCAGCCGACCTCGAGGCGGCCCTGGAGGCCGTCTACCCGACCCGCAGTTACGACGCCGCCACGGCGGGGTTCGTGCCACTAGCGGAGGCCCGGCAGCCCAAGCGTGTCAGGGGTCTCAAGCCCTGGCGGACAAAGGCGTGACTCGGGTCAGCGCCCGATCCCCCGGAACTCCCAGCCCGCCTCGCGCCAAGCAATGTCGTCCAGTTTGTTTCGTCCATCGATGACAACCCGCCTGGCCACCACGTCTCCGACCTTGTCGGGGTCGAGCTCTCGATACTCCGGCCATTCTGTGAGGTGGAGAACCAGGTCGGCATCGCGGCACGCGTCCAGCGGGTCGGAGGCGTATTTCAAAGTGGGGAACCGGCGTCGAGCCGTGTCGATCGCTTCGGGATCGTGAACGCACACCTCAGCGCCAGCAAGGTAGAGCTGACCGGCGATCCACAGTGCCGGCGAGTCTCGCACGTCGTCGCTGTGCGGCTTGAATGCGGCACCAAGAACGGTGACACGCGGCTGGTGGACTTGTGCGAGAGCCGACTTTGCCATGTCCAGCACGCGCTGGCGCTGCCGCTGGTTGATCGCGTCCACCTCACGAAGGAAGCTCATCGCGTCCTCGACGCCGAGCTCACCGGCCCGATGCACGAACGCGCGGATGTCCTTGGGCAGGCATCCGCCTCCGAAACCGACGCCGGCGTTGAGGAACGATCGACCGATCCGCTCGTCGTGGCCGAGGGCGTCCGCCAGTGCGCGCACGTCTGCGCCCGCGGCTTCGCAGACCTCGGCAATGGCGTTGATGAACGAGATCTTCGTGGCGAGGAAGGCGTTCGCAGCCCCCTTGACGAGCTCGGCGGTGGGGAAGTCCGTCACCACGACCGGGCAGCCGTCAGCGATTGGACCGGCATAGATCCGTCGCAGCAGGTCCTCCGCTGCGGGTGACGCGACCCCGAAGACCAAGCGGTCCGGCCTGAGGGAGTCATCCACGGCCCGACCCTCACGGAGGAATTCGGGATTCCATGCGAGGGCAACGTTCGGCACGGGTGCCATATCCAGCACCCGCTGGGCCAGCGCTTCGGCCGTCCCCACCGGGACGGTGCACTTGCCCACGATCAGCGCACCCGGCCGCAGCCGCGGGGCCAGGGATGAGATCGCGGACTCGATCTGGGTCAGGTCGGCACCGAGCCCGGACTCCTGCTGCGGGGTGCCTACGCACAGGAAGTGCACGACTGCGAACTCAGCGGCCTCTTGGTACGAGTCAGTGAAGCGCAGTGATCCGTTCGCCGTGTGCTTGCTCAGCAGTTGCTCGAGACCGGGCTCGTAGAACGGCAGGTGGCCCTCCTGGAGGCGGTGCCGCCGCTGCGGATCGATCTCCACCGCGAGCACCTCGTGACCCATCTCAGCAAGACACGCAGCATGGGTGGTTCCGAGGTAGCCGCAGCCGATGACGGTGACACGCATGAACGAAACCTCGCTGGACTACAGGCGCTCGACGTCGGACGATCCCACGACGCCGCGCGTGTCGAGCATGAGCGGGCTGACCGCGGCAATCGCCGAGGTGTCGTACTCTCGGTGGTTCACCAGGAGCACGACGATGTCGGCCTCGCCGGCACCCGTCAGCACGTCGTCGACGCGGGCAGCCTGCTTGACCGACCAGTCGGAAACGTACGGGTCGTGGTAGCTCAGCACAGCGCCGAGCGCGAGAAGCTTCTTGGCCACGTCCAGCGCGGGAGACTCCCGCTCGTCGGCGATGTCAGCCTTGTACGTGACTCCGAGCAGCAGCACCTTGCTGCCGTACGTCGACTTGCCCGCGCGGTTGAGCTGATCCTGCACGCGTCGGGCGACGTACGTTGGCATGAGCTCATTGATCTCCTGCGCGAGCTCGATCATACGGAAGCCGCGTCCGAGCTGGGTGCGGACCCGGTGGCTCAGGTAGCTGGGGTCGATCGGGATGCAGTGGCCGCCGACGCCTGGACCGGGGTAGAACGCCTGGAAACCGAACGGCTTCGTAGCAGCCAGGTCGATGACGTCCCAGAGATCGACGTCGAGGTCGTGGAATGCCTGGGCCATCTCGTTCATCAGCGCGATGTTGACGTGGCGGTAGGTGTTCTCGAGCAGCTTGGCCGCCTCTGCCTCCCTGGTTCCCTTTGCGTGGACAACGCTGTCGACGACGAGGCCGTAGAACTCGGCGATGCGCTCCCGGCTGGCCGGGTCGTCGGCGCCGACAATCTTGGGAGTGTTGACCAAGCCGTAGGTCGCGTTGCCCGGGTCGATCCGCTCGGGGGAGTAGCCGAGCTGGAAGTCGACGCCGGCAGTGAGGCCGGACTCGCGCTCGAGGATCGGGCGGACCATCTCGTCGGTGGTGCCCGGGTAGGTGGTCGACTCGAGCACGACTAGGCAGCCGGGCTTCAGGTGCTGTCCGACCGAGGCCGACGCGGCCAGCACGGCGCCGAGATCGGGTCCGCCGTCCGGCGACAGAGGCGTGGGGACGCAGATGACGACCACGTCCGCCTCGGCAACGACGGAGGTGTCCGTGGTCGCGCGGAAGCCTCGACCCAGCGCGGCCTCGACGTCCTGGTCCGACAGGTCGTCGACATGGGAGCGGCCGGCGTTGAGTTCGGCGACCACCATGTCGTCGAGGTCGAGGCCTGTGACCTTGATTCCCACTTCGGCGGCCCGATGGACCAGCGGGAGACCGACGTACCCGAGTCCGACGACGATCACGTGCATTGAGTTCCTCCAGAGTTGCTGGCGAAGCCGAGGGCCCCTCTTGCGCCGCGACTGGCAGAGTTTGCCACAATCTCGCGAGATCCAAGCAATCCACGCCTACCAGAAGGCTGCTCATGAACCCTCCGGTTGTCCACGTCACGGGCGCACGGCCGAACTTCCCCAAGGCGGCTCCCATCATCGCGGGGCTCGAGGACCTCGGCGTCGACCAGTTGCTGGTGCACACCGGGCAGCACTACGACGACCGCATGTCGGACGTGTTCTTCCGTCAACTGGGCCTCCCTGCCCCGGACGTCAACCTCGGGGTCGGGTCGGGAAGCCATGCGCGCCAAACTGGCGCGATCATGGCCGGGCTCGAGGACTGCTTCAACGAGACCGAGCCGGCTGCCGTCATCGTCTACGGCGACGTCAACTCGACCGTGGCCGCTTCGCTGGTCGCGTCAAAGATGCACATCCCACTCGTACACGTGGAAGCGGGTCTCCGCTCCTTCGATATGTCGATGCCGGAGGAGGTGAACCGGCTCGTCACCGACCGCCTAAGCGACTTGCTGCTGGTGACCAGCCCCGACGCGATCGCTCACCTCGCCCACGAGGGTGTCCCGGCCGATCGCATCCACTTCGTCGGAAACCCGATGATCGACACGTTGCTGCGCCTGCTCCCTGACGTACCGACCCGTCCGTCGGTCGGGTTTGACCTGCCGGACCTGTTCGTGGCCGCCACCCTGCACCGGCCCGGAAATGTCGATAACCTCGAATCGTTGCTCCGCGTGCGTGACGCGATGCACCGCACAGCCGACCTTGCGCCAGTGGTGATCCCAGTGCATCCTCGCGGCCGCGCTGTGATGGAGGAGAACGCCTTCTTCGACCACCCCGAGATCTACCCTGTCGATCCGCTCGCCTACCTGGACTTTGTCTCCCTCATGCGCGCCAGTGCTTGTGTAGTGACGGACTCCGGTGGCGTTCAGGAAGAAACCACGGTGCTCGGAGTACCCTGCCTGACGTTGCGACCCAACACGGAACGGCCGATCACCATCACCCATGGGACGAACGTGCTGACCACCCCTGAGCGGCTGGCTGACGATGTCTGTGAAGCGCTGGCGCCCCATGAGGGCACTGGCGATTCGCCCATCCCGCCGCTGTGGGACGGTCAGGCAGGTGCCCGAGCCGCGGCTCTCATTGCCCGCATTTCCCGGGAGTAGTGAGACCGGGCTTCAGGGAGCGCCACGAGCGAACAGCGCGCGGACCAAGCGGCGGACGCCTTGGGCATCTCGTGAAGTCTGCCTTTCGAGTTCGCCGCGCAGCCGGGCGACTTCCGCCTCGGCAGCAGCCAACCGTCGGGTGAGTCGCTGGACGCGCACCCGCAATCGGTCCGGGTCAACAGATGCACCAGTCACCGCCCGTACCTCGGAATTCTCGGCCCACCTCTCGCTGGCGCGACGATCTCGGGCGGCATCGACAAAGGCGTCGAAACTGGACGCACCGACCCTGGGGTGTTCGCCATCGACCCACCAGTGTGGATCCCCTGCAGCAGTTGTGAAGGCCAGCGCGCAGACCGGGCCAGCAGCCCACAGGCCGAGAAGGCGGTGCCTTGGGGTCGGCGGGCAGTTGTCCATGACTTCCAGCGACTTCGCGTAGCCCACCCCAGTCAACTCGATTAGCACGGCAGGACTGACCGACAGCCTCTCTCGGACTCGTGGGTCTGCACCTGCGGCGATATAGATGACACCGAGGTGCCTGCCCACCCTTCCCGCAGCAGACAGTGCGGAGGCCGTGTCCAGGTCCTCGACGTGCTCGAACCTGGCCACCAGCCCGTTCAGTGGCATGGGGTCGACCACGCCGACCAGTCCGATCGAGGCAGCGCGATCATGGGGCCCTTCGTGGTGCAAGACGCGTCGCTCCTAGGATGGGTCCGTGCGATTCAGTCATTCGGAGACTATCCAACGGTGCCTGCATGGCCAGTGACGGTGCCTGGCCGGCGATATCAGTCGTCATCGCCACCTGGCGTGAGGGCGAGATGCTCCGCGCAGCCCTTGAATCGCTGACGGCTCAGACCCTCGATCACGCGAAGTTCGAAGTTGTCGTCGCCGCTAACGGGCCGTCTGACCGCGCCGACCTGCTGGTGGCGGGTTTCGCGGACGCTCATCCCCACCTGCACGTTCGGCTGGTTCGAAGGCTGGCACCTGGTGCGGCTGCCGCCAGGAACTGGGGTGTGGCAGCGGCCCGAGGTGACTTCATCGCATTCCTGGACGACGATGATCGACTCGCCCCCCACTACCTCGAGAGTCTATTGGCCCGGGTCGAGGAGGGCGTCGTTCCCTTGGGCTACGTCATCGACGTGGCCGTCGGTGACGGCGACCCGTCACCGACCGACATCACGGACAACTACATCAATCGAGCCATGCTGCCCCATGAAGGGCAGGTAGTCCCGGCCGAGCGGCTGCCCGAAGCGTTGAGCGCCTCGCACGGCAAGCTGGTGCCCCGCACCTTGGCGACAACCTTCCCCTTTCGGCACGACCTGAGGTCCTCCGAGGACGTCGTCTTCTGGGCGGGGATCTTCGCAGCGACTGAGTTCCATGTCTCGGTCCCGGCTGCTGACGAGGGGTGCACATACTTCCGTGGACTCACCGCGGACGGGCTCTCACGTGGAGGTGACCCGTTCCAGCGTGATGTGCGTGAACGCCTGTTCGCGGCCAAAGCGCTCTCCGAGCTTCGACCAGCGGCTGACGTGGGCAGGGCGTTCGTGCGCCAGAAGCTCCGGATGCAGGCTCACGTCGTCCGCAAGTACATCGACGAGCGACCGTCCGAGCGCCCAGCGGTGATGCGTGAGATCAGAGAACGGGACATTCCGACCTTTCCCTACACGATCCTGAATCACGGCCACGCGCAGGACCTCGCCGTTCTCTATGCCTTTCCGCCCTTTCAGGACACCAGCGCCATGGTGGCCGCGCGTCGGATCCGCGAGCGCGGCGAGGTGGTCGACGTCGTGAGCAACAACCTCGACAAGATCCGACCACTTGACACCCGGTCGCTCGCCGTGAGCGCGGAGTTCGTCGACCAACACATCCAGCTCAACGTAGGTCAAGCGTTCTCGAACTGGATCATCATGGAACGCTTCGCCTCCGCTGCCGCACAGCGCGTCGTGGCGTTGGAGAACCGTAAGGCGCACGGTTACCGCTCCGTCTACAGCCGGGCCGCTTGGGCTCCGTCACACGTGGCGGCCGCCCTGTTGAAGGCGCGGCGCCCTGAGCTGCGCTGGATCGCCGAGCTCTCGGATCCACTCCTCATGAACGTGCATGGACAGCAGCGCCCTGACCAGTGCCGGCCCGGGAAAGCCTGGAACGAGCTCAGCGCGGCCCTGCGGGATGCTGGGTATGGCGAGCCTGCCTCTATGAACGCCTGGGAGTGGATCGAGTGGCTGACCTACGCGCTCGCTGACCAGGTGGTCTTCACGAACGAGAACCAGCGGACATACATGCTGGATTACTGCACCTCGCGCGATCTTGCGCGTCGGGCGCGCGAACGGTCGGTCGTGCACCACCAGCCCGTGCCAGAGGCGGCGGACTACCACCGGGTCCGAACCGCGTACGAGCTCGACGTCGACGTGGCGAACATCGGATACTTCGGCGTCTTCTATGCCAACCGCGGTGCGGAGGAACTCCTCGGCGCGCTCGAAGCGATCGGACCCGACCTGCGTACGCGGATTCGCATCCACATCTTCACCGATAGGCCGAGGGAACTGTGGCAGCAGGTGGCCGGCCGTGCCGTGGCCGACACCCTGGTCGTGAATCCGATGATCCCCTACTTCGAGTTCCTCAACCTGACCACGCGGCTTGACGTCCTGTTCGTGCAAGACGCGCAGACTGCCTCCACGCATCCCCTCAACCCATACCTCCCGTCTAAGATATCGGACTACCTGGGGAGCGGGACGCCGATCTGGGCGGTGGTGGAGCCGGGAAGCGTCCTCAGTTCGATCGCTACGCGCTACCAGTCTGAGCTGGGGAACCGTGAGGAGGCGAAGCGTGTCTTGCGAAGCATCGTCAAAGATCTTTCACGTTGACACAGGAGTCTGGACCAGTCACCGCACCTCGTTCAAAGCGGCCACCGAGTCGACGGTCACGCGGTAGGTACCCTGCCCGTCGTGGTATGGGGTGGGTCCCCAACGGGTCGGGATCGGCGGCGAAGAGCCACGCGACCTGGCGAACCGCGATGACGAATCGGCTGCTGATGAGGCTGAGAACCCGTCAAGTAGCACTGCGACGCCGCGGCGAAGGGCCGCGATGCCGTGTTGGTGTCCCAAGGGCTCGATGCGCGGGAGTATGGCCGCGCTGAGGTTGCGCCGCATACGCGCTGAAGACCTAAGGGATTGCCGCGAAATCGACCCCCAGCAGGCTCTCCTTCTCGTCGTTGAAGGCCGCTTGTGAAAGAGGAGCGGGCCGCTTAGTCCACGCTCCCGGGCGCCCGGGGAGCGCAGACACGTCCCGACTACCGCAGTTGCCATAGAAACTCAGGATCGGTGGGCAGTGGATCCGGACGGGCGCCGGGTTCATCCGAGGAACTGAGCGAGGCGGCTCTGGCTCTTGGAGATCGACGTCCACGTCACGCGGCAGAGAGGAGAACGCCTCCACCGACGAGCGCCTGACGTCGGCCATGCTGGTGAGCAGTGTGACGGTCCACTCTCGGGGAGGTACCGCGTGGCCCGTCACGTACTGCTCTACGAGTGCCACGTGTCCGTCTGGGTTCATGTACGGGCGCTGTCTCGAAGGTCGTAGTCGCGTGCCTCCTAAAGGCATCAGGTGCACCCGAACGTGCCAGTCCGTCGAGTTCTGAACGTCAACGATCGACGTGCCGGGGAGAGAGGCTCGAGTATGAAGCCGATTCCGGAAGAGCCAGGCGTTCCTCCGCCCTCGCGATGGCCTCGGGAGTTCCGCCAAAGTCCGTCTCGCCAAGTCCTGATGCGTCGAGGGACGCATGCACGTGAGGAACAGCGTGCTTGACGATGTTCGTCTTAGCCTGAATCCACCGATGTGGGTCCTGTGTTCGGCATCGGGGTGCTGAATCGTGGTCGTGGCCGCTTGGTGTCGGGTGAGTGCGCGACGGGTCGGCCGGTCTGTCCGGCTTCTCCGATGTCATTGGTCGTGGAGGCGGCGGGGCAAGACCTCAGGTTGGTGGGTCGGGTAGCGCGTAGTCGTCGCAGCGCGGCGATGAACTGCTCGGGCCCAGGGCCATCGCCGGGGTAGCCGCAGCACGAGGCGGCGTCCGGTGCGCACCAGACGGCCGGCGACGGCGTAGACGCGGCGGCGGATCTTCTTGGTCATCACGTGTCCCAGTCCAGGCCCGAGTCGAGCGGTCCAGCGGGTGAGGTTGTGAGCGATGGTGTTCAGCACCAGCCAGGCGGCGTTCCCGCCGAAGCTCTTGGTCGGGAAGTGGCTCATGGCCAGGTCGTGCTTGAGGTTGCGGATGGTCAGCTCGACCTCGGCGTGACGACGGTGGTCGGCCTCCAGGCCGACCAGGTCCCCGGTTCGGTCGGTGATCAACGGGTGGTAGTCGAAGACCGGGAACAAGGGATCTTGGCCACGGTTGTGCGCCATGGCTTCGGTCGGGGGCGTGCGTCGCACGATCAGTCGCACTGGCACCACGTCGGTGCGATGGTGACCGCGGGTGTCCTGGGTGAACGGTGTCCGGGAGATCTCGGCGACACCGGCGCCGGGCAGGAAGTAGTCGATCGGCCGCCAGTCCTGTTCGGGGATCGCCTCGATCACGGACCGCAGTCGCCCGAACATCCGGGCGGTGACCGAGAACCGGACGTCCGCGGCGCGGCAGGTCGCGATGACGTCATGGTGGTAGAACCCGGAGTCGGCACGCAGCACGATCTGGCCGGCCGCACCCGCGCCGCGGAGCCGGCTGATGGTCTCGGTGATGACGATCGGCGGCCGCGGTCGCGTCGTTCGAGCGGCCCCGCCGCAGCCGCGAGTGCGCAACGTCGCCGGTGCCGGCAATCACCGCGACCAGCGGGTGGTAGCCGCGCCGGCCGGTACGCATCACCTCCCGCGCCCCGTCCTTGCCCGCCCGTACGTCTCACACAGCGTGGAATCGATGTCGATGGTCACCGAGTCGGCGAAGCCCGGATGTGCCCCGGCCGCGACTGCACGGGCGAGCAGCTCCCGGGTCACCGCGTCGAGCTGGCGGGCGTGGCCGAACCTGAAGGCCCGCAGAAATGACCCCACCGTCGAGGGCGCCGCGACCCGGTGCCCCAGCACGCCCTGAGCCGAGCCCGCCCGCAACGCGTCGATATCGTCTATGCGGTCCCCACCGGCCAGCATCGAGTGGATCACCGTCAGGCACTTCTCATCCGGATGCGCCCCCACGCTCCCGGGCACCGAGAGACGCTCGCGAAGCAATTCAGCTAGGCCCAACCGCTGCCCCAGCGCGGCCGCAACCAGCAGCCCGTCATCAGACACACCGTTCTCATCATCAGCACGAACATCGAAACGGCCCAGCGTGCAACACTTCGTCACCAAGAGGGTGCTCCTCGAGTTCTGCCTGATCTCGTGTGTGATAACCGTGATCGTGCAGGTCAGGAGCACCCTCTTGCTCAAGACCCGCCGCTACCGGGGCATCTGAGCGGTGGATTCAGGCTTAGGCGTCCACGCGAAAGCACGGGCTTTCGGGCCGAGTAGGGACAAATGAGGAGAGCAGCGAAGGCGCAACCGGAACCTCCGTGAGCAACAGCTCGCGCCCGGGTGCATGCGCCACCCAATCCAGAAGCCCCGCAACTGTCTGAAGCTGATTGGTGGAGTTGCCCGCGTACCACCCCCGCGAGGTCGTAGGGGTCGACATTGACGATCGGATCGGAGAGGGCTACCAGTGGCAGGCCCGCGCAGCCGTCAGGGCATCACTTGATAAGTCCGGCGGGGCCGTCCCCTCGCGATGGGGTATCCCGCCACTGAAGAAGACGGGGATTGCCTGCTGCGGATCCGCCACCGCTGTCAGCTTGCGAATAAAGACGTCCAGATGGCCACCGTCGGCCAGATCCATGACGTCAAGGAAGTCCACAAGAGATGTCTGTTGCGTGAACGTCTCGATGTTCCCCCAGGACTGCCTGGGCACCGTGAACCGTGTGTAGTCCAATCGAGTCACGCCGGTCGCGCCTCGCACTCTCATCCTAGACGGTATGGAGTGATCGCTCGGGGCTTGATGCTGCGAGTGGTTGCAGGCCGGGGCCTCGCTGACACAGATTCGTGGGTTGCCGAGCAGATTCCCTGCCTGGCCTATCCGACATGTGTCCTTGGGAGGCCCCGGTGTTTACCGAGCGTACGAGTGTGGGGCTCGA
>NZ_SDKM01000027.1 GCF_004519545.1 Nocardioides guangzhouensis | reverse complement strand
ACTCCTTCTTCCCCCCGGCCAGCTGGTTCGGGCCGTGCTCGGCCAGCCGGCGAGCCGCCTCGTCCGCACTCAGTCCCTGCTCCGGCTCCACTCCGAGGTCGCGGGCGACCTCGGCGGCGGGTCGGCCCGCCGCGGAACCGCCCGGCCGCGCTTCGGTGGCCGTGGTGTCGTCGGTCGCCATCGTCCGGTCTCCCGTCTCGTCCGTATCAGTTCGGATCGTGCGACCGGGACGGGTGGCCGCGCCTCACCCGCTTCGGGTGGAAGCCCACCCGTGCCGGGGTGGATGCCAACCACCCGGCCCCGTGCCACGGTCGAGGTCGACGTACGAAAACGAGGCTCTGGGAGGCACACATGACCGAGCTGCTTGTGGGACCGATCGACTACCTGGCGATCGAGTTCCCGGGTGCGAAGCTCACCGGCGAGGGACTGGCAGCGCTGCTCGACCTCGTCGACCGCGGCATCATCCGCGTGCTCGACCTGCGCGCGGCCAAGGTCGACACCGACGGCACCGTGACCGCGATGGAGATCGCTGACTTCGACGGGGACGGGACGCTGGACCTGGCCGTCTTCCAGGGGGTGCAGTCCGGGCTGCTGGACGACGACGACCTCAGCCAGAGCGCCGGGCTCATCGAGCCCGGGAACGGAGTGGCCCTGATCCTCTACGAGAACACGTGGGCCGGGCCGTTCGTGGCGGCCATGCGCAAGGCCGGGGCCGAGGTCGTGTCCAGCGGCCGCATCCCCGCCAACGACGTCATCGAGCTTCTCGAGCAGCTCGAGTCCGGCGCGGACGCCTGACCGGACGAACCCGACAGCACGGAAGGGAACAGCAATGGGACTGATCGGTGGCATGGCCAGGACCGCAGTGGTCGCCGGGACCGCGACCGCGGTGTCGAACCGCGTGTCGCGCAGGCAGGCCGGGCGGTGGGCCGCCCAGGACCAGCAGCAGTACGAGCACGAGCAGTACCAGCAGCAGCAGTACGCACAGCAGCAACAGCAGTACCAGCAGCCGCCCCCGCCGCCCCCGCCCGCCGCGGCGCCGGTCGACTCCGGCACCGATGACATGATCGAGCAGCTCCAGAAGCTGGGTCAGCTGCGCGACAGCGGGGTGCTCACGGACGCGGAGTTCGAGGCACAGAAGGCCAAGCTGCTCGCCGGGTGACCAGTCGACCGTGGCCCGGGCAGCGGACCTCGGACTAGTGCCGTTGGACCCTGCCCGGGTGCCGCCCGGGTCGGCTACCGTGACCCCTGAGGCCGTTGGTGCCGGCCTCGGCCGGTGTGGCACGCGCATCGGTCGAGGGCCGATGGCTGGAAGGTCACATGACACGCACCGCCGACACGCCACCGCTGGTCCAGCGTGGGCGCCTCGACACCCCCTTCTTCCGCGCCAAGTTCCGGGTCCCGGTGGCGCCCGAGCACTTCGTGCGGCGACCCCGCCTCGTCGGGCTCCTCGACGACCTCGCGGCGTACCCCGTGACCGCGGTGGTCGCGCTCGCCGGAGCCGGCAAGACCGCGCTGGCCGCCGACTGGGTGCGGCACACCGGCCGTCGGGGTGCGTGGCTCTCCCTCGACGAGTCCGACTCCGAACCGGTCCGGTTCTGGACCGCCGTGATGACCGCGCTCGACGAGCTCGCCCCGGGGGTCCCCGACCGTGCACTCGGCCTGCTCCGCCGCTCCCAGGGGTGGGAGGACGGCGTGCGCGCGCTGGTCGACGACCTGGATGCCGCGGACGCGGCACCGGCGGTGCTCGTCGTCGACGACCTGCACCGGCTCGATGTCGACGGCGGCGTGCGCGCCGGCCTGGAGTTCTTCGTCGCCCACCAGCCGGCCTGGCTGCACCTGCTGCTGCTGAGCCGGTGCCGCCCGCCCCTCCCGGTCTTCCGGATGCGAGCGAGCGGGACGCTGGCCGACCTGCACGTCGAGGCCCTGACGTTCTCGCCCGACGAGGCGGTGGAGATGCTCAGCAGGGTCTGCCCCGACCCGGAAGAGATCGACCTCGCCGCCATCGCCGCGTGGACGCAGGGCTGGGCGGCAGCGCTGCAGCTCGCCGTGCTGGCGATCAGGTCCCAGCGGACGGGCGAGCTGACCGGAAGCCGTCCCGACGGCGCCGTGACGGGCTCGCGGCGGCTGGTGGACGACTACGTGTGGCACGAGGTGCTCCAGGCCGAGAGCCCCGAGGTGATCGAGCTGCTGCTCGCGACGTCGGTGGTCGACCGGGTGAGCTACGGCCTGGCAGAGGCGCTGTCGGGCCGGACGGATGCCGGGGACGTGCTCGACGAGGCGGAGTCGCGCGGGCTCTTCGTGACCAGCCTGGATGCCGGCGGCTGGTTCGAGGTGCACGCCCTGGTGCGGGAGATGCTGCGGGCCGAGCTGTCCCGCCGCCGCCCCCAGGACCTCCTCGAGCAGCATGCCCGGGCCGCGCGGTGGTTCGAGGGTGTCGGCGACGAGCGCGCCGCGATCGAGCACTGGCTCCGGGCCGGACGTCCGGCCGAGGCGCTCCGCGTGCTCGCCGTGGTCGCGGTCCGGGCCGACGGCCGGCGCGGTCCCGGACTGGTCGGGGCGTTGCACCGCATCCCGGCCGGGGTCGCGGGAGACGACCCGGAGGCGCAGGTGCGGTACGCCTGGTGCCAGCTGCTGACGGACCGGCCGAGCCTGGACGACGCCGTCGCGGCCGCCGCGGTCGCCTGCCGGCCCGGGGACCCGCAGGTGGCGTTGCTGCAGTCGGTCGCGGACCTGTCCGGCGGCGACTGGCCGCAGGCGGCGCGCCGGGCCCGGGCCACGCTGGGCGAGACCACCGCTCGGGACCCGTTCACGTCCCTCGGGTGGGCGGTGGTCGCCGAGGGGCTGGCGCTGGACGAGCGCTGGGACGACCGGTCCGGCGAGGTCGCCGAGGCGCGGGTCGGGCTGGCCCACGACACCGCCCGCCGGACGGCCTTCGAGGGGACGCGGGCGGTCGCCCTCGCCCTGGCCGGGGAGCCGCTCGTGGCGTTCCGGGTGGCCGCCGGAGCTCGACGGGCCGCCGACGCGGTCGAGACACCGGGTCTGCGCACCGAGGTCGCCCTGGCCGAGGCCCTCTCGTCGGTGGAGCTCGGCGACGACGAACGGGGGCGGGCGGGGCTCGAGGCGCTCGCAGCCGTGCCGTCGTACCCGCTGTCCCACGTGCAGGTCCTGGCCCGGCTCGAGCTGGTCGGGATGCACCTCGACGCCGGGGACCTGCTGGCGGCGGTCGGGGCGTTCGAGGCGGCCGAGGAGCTCTGCCGCCGCGAGCTGGACGGGGCCGGGGGAGCTGGATGGCTGGCCCGGACCGGCGTGCGCCTGGCGCTGGCCCAGGACGACGCGGACGCCGCCGGCCACTGGGCAGAGCGGGTCGACGACCCGTTCTGGGGACCCTGCTCCGCGGCCCGGGTGGACCTCGCGTCCGGCCGGTCCGCCGAGGCGCTCGAGCGGCTGGGCGCGGCGGTGGCCCGCTCGCCACGGCAGCGGGTGGTGGCCGGGCTGCTCACGGCGCAGGCGCTCGCCGCCGACGACCACGACGCCGCGCTCAAGGCGGTCTCGTCGGCGGTCGAGCTCGCCGCCGAGCACGGCATGCTGCGGACGGTCGCGGTGGAGGGACGGGCGGTCGTGGAGCTCGTGGAGCTCGCCGCCTGGCGGGTACCGCACGCCTGGATGGACCGGGTACGCCGGGCACTGGTGCCGGCAGCGGCCGGCGGCGCCCCCGCGGTGGCGCTGGTCGAGCCGCTCACCGACCGGGAGCGCGACGTGCTCCGCCTGCTGCCGAGCCGGCTGACGTTGCGCGAGATCGCCTCCGAGCTGTTCGTCTCGCAGAACACGCTGAAGTTCCACCTGCGCGTGATCTACCGCAAGCTCGGCGTGAACGGCCGGGCCGAGGCCGTCGAGACCGCGCGACAGCTGCGGCTGCTGGGTCGCGGGTAGGCGCTCAGGCCCCCGGGTCCCGGAACACCTGGGCCTGCTGCCGCTCGAGCTCCTCCTCGGACAGCAGTCCCCGGTCGTAGAGGTCGACCAGCGCACGCACCTGGTCCACGCGCCGTACGCCGGCCGCGGTGGACGACGGGTCGGCCGTGGTGTCCAGGGTCGGCCGCCTCCGCAGCACGCCCACATGGCCGCGGCGCGACCAGGCGACACGATGCATGTCCACTCCTCCCGTCAGGGGCCCTCCTGCGGCCGTCGGGACCGCTCCAGCCGGTGCCGCGGGATCCGCTCGCCGCCGACGATCCGGCCACCGCCGGCCCGGGCGGCGTCCGCGAGCAGCTGCGCCCACCGGTCCTCGGCGACCACGATCAGGGCCGACGTCTCCGGTGGCAGTGCCTGGCAGGCAAGGGCGAGGTCGTCGTCGCTGAGCAGCCCGCCGACCTCGCCCTCGACGCCGTGCAGTGCCGCGAGCCCGGCCAGCTGCTCGGGTTCGACGGTCTCGTAGCGCCCGTCCGCCCCGGTCACCAGGCCGACCAGGTCGAGGATCCGGATGTGCGAGGACTCGACCAGCTCGCGCAGCGCCTGCGCGACGGCCTCGGTCGAGGAGAGGTCGGGCAGCGTGATGACGACGTACTCGACGAGGTCGAGGTCGGGCTGCTGCTCCATGGGGTCCCCTCGTCCGAGGCTCGCGTCGACTCAGGACAGCAGCTTCGCCTTGGCCGCCTGGAACTCCTCGGGCGTGATGTGGCCCTGGGCCTGCAGGTCCGCGAGCCGGGCGATCTCGTCCGCGGTGCTGGTCCCCGAGCCGGCCACGCTCTGCACGTAGTTCCGCATCTGTGCCTCCTGGCGCTGCGCGTCCCGGACGGCGTGCTCGCCCATCTTGCTGCCGCGGGCGATCAGGTAGACGAAGACACCGAGGTAGGGCAGGAAGACCACGAAGATCGTCCAGAGTGCCTTGCCCCATCCCGACAGGTCGTCGCTGCGGAAGATGTCCGCGAAGATGGTGATGAGCAGCCAGATCCAGATGAAGAACAGGAAGAACCAGAGCACGCTGAAGAACGTGCCGCTCAGGTCGATCTCCCACGCAGTGATCACGATGAACCTCCCAGCCAGGTCGGGGCGCCTGCGCCACCGACGTCGGGCCGCCCGCTCGGGCGGCTGACCCCATCGTGGGGATCACGCGGGTAGGCCCGCACCACCCTGCACGGGGTAAGTCGCTGCCGACCGGGCCCCGCGGTCACGCCCTGTTCGCGTACTGCGTGCACAGCGCCCAGACGATGAGCGCGTCGATCGCGATGATCGTCATCGCCCAGAACGGGTAGTACGGGATGAACGCGAAGTTGGCGACCATCGAGAGGCCCGCGACCATCACGCCGGTGATCTGGCCCCACCCGCGGCGCATCAGGATGCCCACGCCGACGAAGATCCCGAGGAGGCCGAGCACGGTGTGGATCCAGCCCCAGGCGCTCAGGTCGAACTCGTAGAGGTAGTCGGCCACCTCGGGGTAGAGCTTGTCGTTGCCGACCGCGGCGAGGCCCTGGAGGATCCCGAAGCAGGACGTGATGATCAGCATCACGCCGGCGAAGGTTCCGGCGAAGTCCGCCCAGGCGCCCTTCCTGGAGTGCTCGTAGGGCAGCTCGGAGCTCGTGCCCACGTCCTGCTGCTGGTCGCTCATGCGTGCCTCCCGCGGTGTGCGCTCCCGTCTCGCATGGTCAGGAGGCCGCGGGTGGTGCCGCATCACCCCGCCCGGGGTGGGGCGAGCTGCCCGGTGCAGCGTCGGCTCAGGCTGCGGCGTGGGGGAGGTGGGGGTGGTCCGCCGCGGCGACGGCGGACTCGTCCTGCGCACGGTCGGCCGGAAGGTCCGTCGTACGGTCGAGCGGCGGGACACGGTCGTAGGCCCGGCTCGCGGCGACCAGGAAGGTCCCCATGAGCGCGAAGGTCGCCAGCGCGGCGATCGCGATGGCCACGGTCCACCACCCTGGCCCGTGCGAGAAGCTGGTCAGGTACTGCTCCATCCGGCTCATCTCGTCCTCCTCGGGAGCCTCGGTACGCTCCAGCCTCTCCGCGAGGGGGCGTCGGCAGGAGGGTCGTACGACGGGCGGTCGCGGGACGTTGGTCCCCGCCTCCCCGCCCCCACCGCCGCTGGTGCCCGCCGGGTGTGGCGCGCATGATGGAGCGATGGACGACGACGACATCCTGGCCCGCATCGCCGCGCTCGTGGACGAGGAGCACTCCCTCGCCGGCGACGACGAGCTCCCCGAGGAACGCCGCCGGCGGCGCCAGGAGCTCGAGACCCGGCTCGACCAGTGCTGGGACCTGCTGCGCCAGCGCCAGGCCCGCCGCGAGTACGGCGAGGACCCCGATGCGGCCGCCGTACGTCCCGCCCCCGAGGTCGAGAACTACCTCCAGTAGCTCCCTGCGACATGCGGGGTCCTTGGTTTCGAGACGCTCGCTGGCGCTCGCTCCTCAACCCGCGGTGGCTGGCGCTCGCTCCTCAACCAGCGGTGGCTGGCGCTCGCCCTCAACCAGCGGGGATCGGTGGTTGAGGAGGGCGAGGGACGAGCCCGTCTCGAAACCACCCCTCCGGGCCGACATGCGGGCGGAGGGCCCGGGCGCGGGAGTCCATCGGCCCTACGGCGGGGGGCCGGGCGGGCGTTGCATGGAGGTGAGCCCTGGGGCGCGGGAGCGCGCGCCCGACGAGAGGAGTCACCATGAGCACCTCCGCTGGAGCACAGGCCGGAGGGAACGCCGGTGTCGTCGTCGCCACCGACGGCAGCGCGGCCGGCTCGGCAGCCGTGCGGTACGCCGTGGCGCAGGCGAGGCGCACGGGCACCGGCGTGCACGTCGTGCACGTGCTGCCCAGCTATGTCCCGGTCGTCCCGATGCTGCCGCTGATCCCGGACGACCTGCACGCGGTCGGTCGGTCGATCCTGGTCGAGGCCGTGCAGGTCGCCTCCGAGGCCGACCCGCACGCGGTGGTCAGGACGGAGCTGCGCTCGGGCCCGACGGCGCGCGAGATAGTCGAGGCCGCCGGAGCCGCGCGGCTGATCGTGGTCGGCCACGAGTCGACCCCGGGCTGGGAGCGGGTGTTCACCGGGGCGATCACGCTCGAGGTCGCCGCGCACGCGCCCTGCCCGGTCATCTCGGTGCCGGAGGACTGGACCCGCGAGGAGGGCCGCCGGGAGCGGATCGTTGTGGGCTACCAGGACGTGGCGCACGAGGCGGATCTGCTGCCGCACGCGTTCGTGGTCGCCGCGGCCCGGGATGCCGACCTCACGATCCTGCACGCCTGGAAGCTGCCCGGCTGCTACGACGACATGATCGTCCGGCGGACCCACGAGGACGAGTGGCACGCGGCCGCGCGGGAGCGGATCGAGTCCCAGATCGCGGGTCTGCGGGCGGACAACCCCGAGGTAGAGGTCGACGTGAGCGTGGTCCACGACCAGCCGGCGCACGCCCTCCGCGAGGCGTCGAAGGACGTCGACCTGCTGCTGGTCGGCCGGCACGCGGACAGCGGGGTCCGGCACCTCGGCAGCACCGCCCGCGCGCTGCTGCGCGAGGCGACCTGCCCGGTCGAGGTGGTCCCGACCCGACTGCTCGGCACCCCGGACGAGGAGCTCCGGCTGGAGCGGGCGGGCGCCCCCCTCAAGTGAGCGGAGCACCGACGTAGGCTCGCCGGACGGCTGGGACCGGCCCAGCGCACCCATGCCCAGGAGGTCCGGTTGATCTTCATCACCGCCAAGTTCCGCATCAAGCCCGAGCACGCCGACGCCTGGCCCGAGATCTCGCGGTCGTTCACCGAGGCGACGCGGGCCGAGGAGGGCTGCCTCTGGTTCGACTGGTCGCGCAGCCTCGACGACCCGCACGAGTACGTCCTGGTCGAGGCGTTCCGCGACGACGACGCCGGCGCCGCGCACGTGCAGTCCGCCCACTTCAAGGCAGCCCGGGAGGAGCTGCCGCCGCACCTGGCGGAGACCCCGCGGATCGTGAACTTCTCGGTGCCGGGGACCGACTGGTCGGAGCTGGGGGAGCTCGCCGTCGCCGAGTGAGCCGGTGCGCCCGGGGTGACCCCGGGGCCCGGACGACCCATCCGGCCTGCGACCAATGGCCCTGTGCGGGGCGGCGGTGCAGGCGTTGCATGGAGGTGATCCCGAACCGAGGAGGCCTCGATGCTGCGGCGACTGTGGTGGACCTTCTTCGGGGTCGCGGTGGCCGCCGGCTCCGTCGGCACCCTGGCCTCGCTCGGGCCCGCCCAGGGCATCGCCACCCTGCTCACCCTCCTCGTGGTCGGCGGACTGATCGGCTTCATCGTCGGGCGCGAGCTCCCGTCGTCCCATTACGCCGTCACCGGCGGTGCGACCCTCGTCGCCGCTCCGGTGCTCATCGACGGTGTCGTCGAGCTGTTCGGGCCGGCGGTCGCGTTCACCGTCCTGGTGCTGGTCGTCGCCACCGCTCCGTTCGTGACCGGACCGGTCCTCCGGCTGGTGCAGCGCCGGACGGCGGTCCCGGAGGAGGTCGAGGAGGCGGCGCTCGCCTCGCCCGACGAGGCGCTGCGGCTGCAGTGGCGCTCGTCGTCCGCCCAGCTGGCCCAGGCCCGCAACGCCCGCGAGCGGCTGCTCGTGGTCGAGCTCCGGGCACAGATCCTCGACGAGCTCGCCGAGCGGGACGGGGGCCGGCTGCCGGACTTCGTGTTCGACCAGACCGGGCCGCGGTCGCGGCACCGGGAGGACCGGTAGCGGCGAGCCGGCCGGATGAGCCAGCCGCACGTCGTACCGCCGCCGGAGCCCGGGGCCGGTCCGGTCGACCCGGAGGAGGAGCTCACCCGCCTCCTGCGTGACCTGCGGACCCGACCCGAGGGCCTCACCGGACGCGAGGCAGCGCGTCGCCTGGTCATCGCGGGCCCCAACGAGCTGGTGCGCACCCCCGGGCCACCGTGGTGGTCGCAGCTGGTCGCGCAGCTGGTGCACCCGCTGGCCCTGCTGCTCTGGCTCGCGGCGGTCCTCGCCTGGGTCGCCGGGACGCCTCCGCTCGCAGTGGCGATCGTGGCGGTGATCCTGCTCAACGCACTGTTCGCGTTCTTCCAGGAGCGGCACGCCGAGCGGGCGGTCGAGGCGCTCTCGGAGTACCTCCCGCCGCACGCGACCGTCCTCCGTGACGGCCGGCCGGTCCGGGTCGAGGCCCGCGAGCTGGTGCCCGGCGACGTGATCGTGGTCGGGGAGGGTGACCGGGTGTCCGCGGACACGCGCCTGCTGTCCGGCTCGGTCGAGGTCGACCTGTCGGCGCTGAACGGCGAGTCACTGCCGGTACGGCGCGCGCCCGGCGGCGCCTCCGACGTCCCCCTGCTCGAGGCGACCGACCTGCTGTTCACCGGCACCAGCTGCACCGCGGGAGAGTGCCGGGCGGTCGTGTTCGCCACCGGCATGCGTACCGAGCTGGGCCGGATCGCGGCCCTCTCGCAACGCGTGGAGCACGTGCCCAGCCCGCTCGAGGTGCAGGTGCTGCACGTGGCCCGGCTGATCGCAGTCGTCGCCGTCGCGATGGGCGCGGGCTTCCTGGTCGTTGGCACGCTGCTGACCGGCCTGTCCCTCGCGGACACGCTGAGCTTCGCGATCGGGCTCCTCGTCGCCAACGTGCCCGAGGGTCTGCTGCCGACGATCACGCTGGCCCTCGCGGTCGGCGTACGGCTGCTCGCGCGCGAGGGGGCGCTGGTCAAGCGGCTGTCGGCGGTGGAGACCCTCGGGTCCACCAGCGTCATCTGCACCGACAAGACCGGCACGCTCACGCTGAACAGGATGCGGGGGATGCGGCTCTGGACCGGCGGCAGCGAGTACGACGCGGGGTCGCCGCCGGCGCTGCCCGGTGGCCGGCTGGCCACCGCGATGTCGTGCTGCCACAACGTGTCCGTCGACCCGGACCACCCCGACGACCAGGACGCCTGGGTGGGCGACCCGACCGAGCTCGCCCTGGTCCGGCTGGCGACGGCGCTCGGCCCGCCGGAGCAATCCTGGCAGCGCGTCACCCAGTTCCACTTCGACCCGACGCTGCGCCGGATGTCGACCCTGGACCGCAGCGGCGACCGGCTGGTGCTGCACACCAAAGGCGCGCCCGAGGAGCTGCTGCCGCTGTGCACCCGGGTCGCCGCGGCGGACGGGACGGATGCGCCGATGACCGGCCGCGACCGCACCGACCTCGACGCGCTGGTCCGGCGGTGGGCGGCGGACGGCCTGCGGGTGCTGGCGGTTGCCGACCGGCCCGTCGGGTCGGTGACCGGGCCGGGGGAGCGCGCGGAGACCGAGCGGGACCTCGCCCTGGTCGGGCTGGTCGGCATGGTCGACCCGCCCCGGCCGGAGGTGCCGGCCGCCGTCGCCCGCTGCCACGACGCCGGCATCCGCCTGCTCGTCGTCACCGGCGACCACGAGCTCACCGCCCGGCGGGTCGCCGAGCAGGTCGGGATCGGGGCGGGCGGCCTCCGGGTGGTCGGCGGCCACCAGCTCGACGCCATGCCGGAGCAGGAGCTCGACGCGCTGCTCGAGGCCGAGGGCGAGATCGTGTTCGCGCGCAGCTCGCCGGAGGCCAAGATGCGGATCGCCGACGCCCTGCAGGAGCAGGGCCACGTGGTGGCCATGACCGGGGACGGCGTGAACGACGCGCCGGCCCTGCGGCGTGCCGACATCGGGGTCGCGATGGGGCTGAGCGGGACCGACGTGGCCCGCGAGGCAGCGACCATGGTGCTCACCGACGACAACTTCGCCACCGTGGTGAGCGCGGTCTCGGAGGGCCGGCGGGTCTACGACAACGTGCGGAAGTTCATCGTCTACATCTTCGCCCACGCGACGCCGGAGGTCGTGCCGTTCCTGGTCTACGCGTTCGCGGGTGGCGCCGTACCGCTACCGCTCACGGTCATGCAGATCCTGGCCATCGACCTCGGCACCGAGACCCTGCCCGCGCTGGCGCTGGGACGCGAGCCGGCCGAGCCCGGCCTCATGGAGCGGCCGCCCCGGGACCGCAGCGCGGGCGTCATCGACGGGCCGATGCTCGCGAGGGCCTGGGGGCTGCTGGGCGGCGTCTCCGCGGTGCTGGTGACCGCGCTGTTCTTCGCGACCCTGCTCGCCGGCGGGTGGTCGCCGGGCGCGGACGTCGGGTCCGGGGCGATGCACGAGGTGTGGCGGCAGGCCACCACGATGACGTTCCTCGGCATCGTTGCCTGCCAGGTCGGCACCGCGATCGCCGCCCGGACCACCCGCGCGTCGCTGGCCACGATCGGGTTCGCCACGAACCGGCTGCTGCTCTGGGGGATCCTCTTCGAGCTGGTCTTCGCGGCCGCGGTGGTCACGCTGCCGCCGCTGCAGGTGGTGTTCGGTACGGCGCGCCCCGAGGCCTGGCAGGTGGCAGCCCTGCTGCCGCTGCCGGTGCTGGTGTGGGGCGCGGACGAGCTGTGGCGAGGGAGCCAGCGGCGGCGCGAGCGTGTCGGCGCCGTCGCCGGCCGCCCGGGGGCCGACCGGGCAGCGGTCGGCCGGTCCGGCTAGCCGACCGAGGGCCAGCCGGGGTCGTCGGTGCGTGCGGGGCCCGCCTCGTGGACGTGCTCGAGGTCGTCCGCGGTCACGTCCTCGTGGGTCAGGCCGCTGATGTCGTCCGCGGCCGACGACATGAGCTGGTGCGCCAGGTTCATCAGGGCCCGGGCCGTCGCGAGCTCGTACCCGATCTCCGGGACGTCGTCGTCGCGCGGGCTGAGCTTTGCGGTGCCCTTGGCACTGAGACCGGTCCGGTCACGGGTGTGCAGCCGGGCGGACGCGGTCGAGACACCGTCGATCTCGCCGAGGAAGACCTCGACCCACCAGGTGCTCGCGGTGGGCGTTCCCGTCATCGTGCTCATCTCCTTCGTCGCTCGCTCCCAGTCTTTCCCCGGGACCGCGGTGCCGCCCGGGCCGAACGTCGCCGGTCGGGAGGACCATGGGCGGTGCAGACCTCGGCAGTCCAGCCGGGGCCACCGGCAGGAGGCGGTCGCCATGGACGTCCCGGACACGATGCGGGCCTGGCGCAGCGACGGCGACGGGCACGCCGCCCTGCGCCTCGAGGAGGTCCCGGTCCCCGTGCCGGGGCCCGGCGAGGTCCTGGTGCGGGTCACCGTGTGCGGGGTGTGCCGCACCGACCTGCACGTCACTGACGGCGACCTGCCGGTGCACCGCTCCCCGGTGGTGCCCGGGCACGAGGTGGTCGGCGTCGCGGTGGCGCTCGGGCCCGGCGCGCGCGGGATCGCGGTGGGGGACCGCTGCGGGATCGCCTGGCTGCGGGAGACCTGCGGAGCCTGCCGGTGGTGCCGGCACGGCGACGAGAACCTCTGCCGGGACTCCCGCTACACCGGCTGGGACGCGGACGGAGGGTACGCCGAGTACGCCGTCGTCCCGGCCGCCTACGCCTACCTGCTGCCCGACGGCCCGGACGACACCGCGCTCGCCCCGCTGCTGTGTGCCGGGATCATCGGCTACCGGTCGCTGCGCCGGGCGCACCTGCCGCCCGGGGGCCGGCTGGGGATCTACGGCTTCGGGGCCAGTGCGCACCTGACCGCGCAGGTCGCCATCGCCCAGGGGGCCGAGGTGCACGTGCTGACCCGGGACGCCGACGCGCGGGCGCTGGCCCTCGAGCTCGGCGCGGCCTCCGCCGGCGGCACGGTCGACCCGCCGCCGGTCCCGCTCGACGCCGCGATCGTGTTCGCGCCCGCCGGCGAGATCGTGCCGCACGCCCTGGCCGCGCTCGACCAGCAGGGGACCCTGGCGCTGGCGGGCATCCACCTCAGCGACATCCCGTCGCTGGACTACCAGCGGCACCTGTTCCGGGAGAGGACGCTGACCAGCGTCACCTCCAACACCCGCGCCGACGGTGAGGAGTTCCTGCGCGTGGCCGCGCGCCTCGGCGTACGCCCGACCGTGACGACGTACCCCTTCGAGCACGCCCGCGACGCCCTCGCCGACCTGGCCGGCGACCGGGTGCACGGGGCGGCGGTGCTCACCGTGCCGGTGTCGGAATCGGAGTCGGGGTGAGACTCACCACCGCCGGAAGCCGCCCTCGGTGTTGAGCACCTGCCCGACCACCCAGCGCGACTCGTCGGTGGCCAGCCAGGCGATCAGGCGGGCCGGGTCGTCGGGCTCCCCGAACCGACCGAGCGGAAAGGAGGCCAGGACCTTGGCGAGGGTCTCCTCGCTGCGGTCGGCGGTGTCGAGGTCGAGGTAGCCGGTGTTGACCGGACCCGGGTTGACCGCATTGAGCACGATGCCGCGCTCGACCAGCTCGTCGGCGACCGTCGGGACCAGCCCGGCCAGGGCGGCCTTGGAGGCGGCGTACGCGACCTCGCCGCGCATCGGCCCCAGCTGCTGGCCCGACGTCATCCACACGACCCGGCCGCCGGCGCGCCCGTCGTGCTGCTCGGCGAAGCTCTTCGTGAGCAGCAGCGTGGAGCGGGCGTTGACCTGCCAGTGCCCGTCGAGGGTCGTGGCGTCGATCGCCATCAGGTCGCCGTCGCCGCCGGAGCGGGCGTGGTTGCACACCAGCACGTCGACGTGGCCGTACGCCTCGACGCCGCGCGCGACCACGTCCTCGGCGGCCTGCGGGTCGGCGAGGTCGGCCGCGACGTCGACCAGCCGGGCGACCCCGACCAGCTCGTCCCGGAGCCCGCTCGTCACGGCGTCCAGGTCGTCGCCGCCCCAGGGCTGGTCGAGGTCGTGAGCCCGGTGGTGCTGCACCAGCAGGCTCGCGCCGAGCCCGGCCAGGCGGCGCGCGACGGCGTACCCGATGCCCTGGCGGCGGCTGACCCCCGTCACGATCGCGACCCGGCCGACGAGGGGGAGGGACGGGCTCGGTGGGGTGCTCATGGGGACATCCTGCCGGGCCGCCGCGTCCGGGTCGGACCGCGGTCGGCCCGGGGGCCGGTCCGGTCCGGGCAGTCTCCACCGGCACCAATTGTCACAAAAGCACCACACACGGGGCCGGGCGTCCCTAGATTGGGATCCACTTCTATCCAATTGGCTCGGTCCCGGCCGGCCAGGCTCGTGTTCCCAGGAGAACCATGAGCGCGAAAAACTCCTCCCGCGAAGGCCGCAGGGGTCTGCGGAACGTCTCCGAGTGGCCCCTGCGTCGGAAGCTCGCCCTCGCCCTGATGGTGCCGCTGCTGCTGGCCGCCACCCTGGGCGGCCTGCGTGTGCGCAGCGACCTCGCCGAGGCCAACAACTACTCCGCCAGCGCCGACCAGGTGACCGTCCTGCGGCCCGCCGTCGACTACCTCACCGTCGCCGAGCGCGCCATGGTCGCCGCCCAGTCGGGCTCCGGCAAGGACCAGGCCGCGCTCGACGCCGCCGTGAAGGAGCTGAAGTCGGCCGCCACGCGGCTGGACGAGGCCCGTGACGGTGCGAACCTGACCGCCGAGCAGGCCCACCAGGTCGACGTCGTCCTGGACCTGAGCCGCGCGCTCCGCGACGAGCGGACCGACACCCTGAGCCCCGGCACCTGGGTCGCCCAGCTGCGCCAGCTCCAGTCCGGCGTCACCCAGCTCATCACGACCATCACCAACGCCCAGATCGAGCCCGAGCCCCGGCTCGAGCAGCTCGCACAGACCCTCGGTGGCCGGTTCTCCCTGGCCATGCAGCAGGCCCTGGTCGCCACCGACCGCACGGGTGAGACCGGCTCGCTGGAGCTGTTCTCCGAGCTCGGCGTCGAGGGCGCGGCCATCGACCGCCTCGCCGGTGCGCTCGGCGCCTCGGAGCCCGCAGTCGCCAAGCTGCGCACCGAGAACGCCCAGCGCTCGCGCGAGATCCGCACCGGTGGCTCCGACCTGGGCGGGGCCAAGGCGTTCACCCAGTACGACGAGCTCATCACCACGCTGATGGACGGCATCGACGACCAGCTGGCCAGCTCGGCGACCGACGCGCGGGCGCGCGCGATCGCCAACGCGACCGTCACCGTGGCCGCCCTGCTCGCCGCGCTGATCCTGGCGTTCCTGGTCTCCCGCCTGCTGCTGGGCCCGATCCGCAAGGTGCGCGAGGGCGCGCTCGCGGTGGCCCACGTACAGCTGCCCGAGGCGGTGGCCAAGATCCGCGCGGGCGAGGACCCCGGCGAGATCCAGCCGATCGACGTCACCACCCGCGAGGAGATGGGCCAGATGGCCCGCGCGGTCGACGACATGCACCGCCAGGCCGTGCTGCTCGCCTCCGGCGAGGCCCGGCTGCGGTCCCAGGTCGGTGAGATGTTCGTGACGCTGTCGCGCCGCAACACCTCGCTGATCAACCAGCAGCTCGGCCTGATCGAGGCGCTCGAGAAGGACGAGGAGGACCCCAAGCGGCTCGAGAGCCTCTTCCGGCTCGACCACCTCGCCTCCCGGATGCGCCGTACGGCGGACAGCCTGCTGATCCTCGCCGACGCCCCGGCCCCGGCCATCGGCCAAGAGGACCTGACCGTGGCCGACGCCCTCCAGGCGGCGACCGCGGGCGTGCAGGACTACCAGCGGGTGCGGGTCGGTGCGACCAGCGCGGCCCGGATGAGCAGCGCCGCCGCGGCGGACGTCGTCCACCTGCTCACCGAGCTCGTCGACAACGCGCTCTCCTACTCGCCGCCGAACAGCAGCGTCGTGCTGAGCTCGATCACCGGTCGCGACGGTGTCACCGTCGAGATCACCGACCAGGGCCTCGGCATTCCCGAGCGCGGCCTCGCCGACATCAACCAGAACCTCCGTTCCGGTGGCGACGTCACGCCCGACACCGCCCGCCGCATGGGCCTGTTCGTGGTCAGCCGGCTCGCGAAGCGGCACGGCATCTCCGTGGTGCTGCGACGCAACGAGGACAAGGGCACCACCGCCACGGTGTTCCTGCCCAGCGAGATCCTCCCGGACATGAGCGGCCCGGCCGCGCCGCCCGCGCCGCGCCTCGCGGTGGTGGGCGAGGCGACCGACCCCGAGCCGGACCGGACCACCCCCACCGCGGTCAAGCCGGTGGAGTCCGAGGACGTGGACAGCATCGCCGACCGCATCAACGGAGCGCTCGGGCTGCCGCGCCGGCAGCCCGGGACGTCGTTCGACCGGCCGGTGTCCCCGGCCGGCCCGCCGACCCTGCCCGCGGCTACGGCGGTGCCCCCGGTGGCACCGGTTCCCGACCTCCCCGAGGCCTCGGCCCCCGAGGCGCCCGCGGACGACAAGCCGGCCTTCGACCTGGCGGCGGCCCTGGCGCCCTACTCCGCGAAGGCTCCGGCGGGCGACCGTGACGGTGCCGACGACCTGGCCGGGCTCGACGACGAGTTCGAGGCGTTCGAGGCGGACCTCGCCGCGACGGACGACGAGCACGACGCCGAGCCCGGCGCCGGCGTCGAGCTCGCGGACGACGTCGAGGTGGTCGAGGGCGAGTCCGACGAGGACGGCCGGGACGCCGACGACCTCGAGCCGGTGACCGACGACGCCGACGAGTACGACGAGTACGACGAGTACGACGATGCCGACGACGCCGACGAGTACGACAACGCCGACGACGAGTACGACGACGCGGATGAGTACGAGGACGTCGACGAGGACGTCGACGAGGACGAGGACGTCGACGAGGACGAGCCGGTCAGCGCGCCGGTCTCCGCGGACCGCCCGGCCGAGGTGATCCCGTTCCGGGCACCCACCGCACCGGACCCCGTGGCCGCACCCGAGGTTCCGGCGGAGGTGGTCTCCGAGGCCGCCGCGGCCCCGGCCCCGACCGGCGGACTGCCGGTGCGTCAGCCGGCACCGTTCGTGCAGCCGGCCCGGCTGGGCGGCGCGGACGCGCTCGACGGCAGCACGGTGGTTGAGCTCGAGGAGGACTTCGACACCCCGATCTTCAAGTCCATGCAGTCGGCCTGGCTGAGCACCAACGGGAGCGACCTCCCGTGGAGCTCCTCCGAGGTCGAGGCGGGCTGGGACCGGGCCGACGTCGTCGCCGAGGCGCCCGTCGAGGTCGAGGTCAGCGCCTCCGGCCTGCCGATCCGCCGGCCCGGGACCAAGCTGGTCCCCGGTGGCGTCACCAAGCCGGTCGCCGCGGTCGCCCGCGACCCGGAGGCCATCCGCAAGCGTCTCGCCGCCCACGCCGCCGGCGTGTCCCGCGGCCGCTCCGCCGCAGCATCCAGTCCCCACCCCCACACGGAAGCAGGCCCAGCATGAACGGATACGACGGGTACGCCGCCCCCGGCGGTGACGAGCGTGACCTCGACTGGCTGGTCACCCGGTTCGTCGACGAGGTCGCGGACGCCGCCCACGCCATCCTGGTGTCGGCCGACGGTCTCCTGATGGCCGCGAGCTCCAGCATCCCCTCGGAGCGCGCCGAGCAGGTGGCGGCCGTCTCCTCGGGGCTGGCCAGCCTCGCGGTCGGCGCGGCCCGGCTCTTCGACGGCGGCTCGGTGCTGCAGACGGTGGTCGAGATGGAGCAGGGCTACCTCATGCTGATGAGCGTCGGCGACGGCTCCAACCTCGCCGTGCTGACCCAGGAGGCGGCGGACATCGGCCAGGTCGGCTACGAGATGGCGCTGCTGGTGGACCGGGTCGGGCGCACCGTCCAGGCCAGCGCCCGCGTCGCCTTCACCGGAGCCTGACGGAGGACGGTCGTGGACCCCGGTGACCTGTTCGACAACCACGACTACGTCGCCCCGGCACGCTACGTCCGCCCGTACACGATCACGGCCGGCCGGACGCGGTCGAAGGTCGACCTCCCCATGGAGGCGACCCTCAGGCGTCGTCCGGGCGGCTTCCACCCCGACCTGAACCCTGCCGCGCTGCGGGTGCTCGCCACCTGCGACGCGCGGTCCGTGGCGGAGGTCTCCGCGCTGGTGTCCATGCCGATCGGCGTCGTCCGGGTGCTCCTGGGCGACCTGGTCGAGCAGGGCATCGTCCACGTGGAGGCCACCATCACCGAGAGCTCGTCCAAGGACGAGCGGATCGACCTCATCGAAAGGACTCTCCGTGGACTACGCACCTACTAGCGCCACGCGCAGGGCGGCGTCGACGAAGATCGTCGTCGCCGGTGGCTTCGGCGTGGGCAAGACGACCCTCGTGGGATCGGTGTCGGAGATCGTGCCGCTGCGCACGGAGGCGCTGGTCACCAACGAGTCCGAGGGCGTCGACGACCTCGACGCCGTCCCCACCAAGGCCACCACGACCGTGGCCATGGACTTCGGCCGGCTCACGCTGGCCGAGGACCTCGTCCTCTACCTGTTCGGCACCCCGGGCCAGCGCCGGTTCTGGTTCATGTGGGACGACCTGTGCCTCGGCGCGATCGGCGCGATCGTGCTGGTGGACACCAACCGCCTCGACGACTCGTTCTCGCCGCTGGACTACTTCGAGTCCAAGGGGCTGCCCTTCATCGTGGCGGTCAACGAGTTCGACGGCACCCAGCGCTACTCGCTGGAGGAGGTGGCGAACGCCCTCGCCCTGCCTCCGCACGTCCCGATCATCAGCGTCGACGCCCGCGACCGGGCGTCGGTCAAGCAGGCCCTGGTCCGGGTGACCGAGTACGCCCTCGAGCGCTTGATCCAGCCCCTCTCCGTGAATGCGAACTGACATGACGAAGACGACTCCGGCGCGCACGCGCCGTACGCGCCCCCACGCCCTCCGTGCCGCCGGCCTCGCGGTGCTGCTGTCCGGCGTCGTCGCCGGCTGTGCAGCCAACGCCGAGGACGGGGCGACCTCGTTCGAGCCGCAGGTGCTCAAGAAGGGCCAGCTGCGGGTGTGCACCGACATGCCCTACGAGCCGTTCGAGTACGAGGACAAGGGCGAGCCGAAGGGCTTCGACATCGACCTGGTCGACAAGGTCGGGCAGCGCCTGAGCCTCGAGCCGCGCATCCTCGACACCGACTTCGACGCGATCCAGTCCGGCGAGGCGCTCAACGCCGGCAAGTGCGACATCGCGATCTCGGCGATGACGATCACCGGCGAACGTGCCCGGGTGCTCGACTTCTCCAGCCCGTACTTCAACGCCTCCCAGGCACTCGTCGTCGAGCGCGGCTCCAGCGTCGAGTCGCTCGCCGACCTCGCCGGCCAGAAGGTCGCCGTCCAGGGCGGCACCACCGGCGAGCTCTACGTCACCGACAACGCGCCGGACAGCGCCGACATCGTGCCGCTCCCGGACTCCGCGGCGATGGACGAGGCACTCCGGAAGGGCACCGTCGACGCGGCCGTCTACGACAACACCGTGGTCGGCGACGTGATCGCGAACAACTCCCGGCTCTCCGTCGCGGCCGAGTTCGACACCGGTGAGCAGTACGGCATGGCGGTCAAGAAGGACGGCAACGTCGACCTGCTCCGCACCGTCAACGACGTGCTCGCCGACCTCCGCGCCAACGGCGGTTACGACAAGATCTACGAGAAGTGGTTCGGCAAGACCTCCTGACCTGAACCCGCCGCACGACCTGGCCGCTCGCTGGTGGCGGGGGAGCCACCCAGGCCGCGCCGGTCCACCGTGACGCAGCGGTGCGTCGGTCGGGAGCGCCCTCGACCTGGTGGTGGAACATCCAGCCGCTGAACAGCAGCCCGTGGCCGAGCACGACGGTGGGCGCATCCGGCCTGTCCGTCGATGCCGCGGTGTCGGTGCAGGCGATGGTCGCGGCTCCTCGGGTGAGGGTCGGCACCCCGGTATCGAAGCACGATCGGCCACCGGGCGCCGTACGGCAGCCGGACTGAACCAGTCGGCCGCGCACGCGTGGCCGGGGCTCGATCGGGGCACCGGTGGACATGGACCTGCACACCCGGATCGGCGCGTCGAACCCGCTCCCGGGTGAGACCTGGCCGGGGCGTGCGGTGACGCGGCGTACCCGCGGCTTCGGCCACCTGACGATCGCGTACGACGACCGGGTGCCGCGGCCTGAGCCGTGGCTCGCCGAGCAGTCCCGCTGGGCCGCCGACATCGTCGCGCGCAGTACCGACGGCGACCTGCTGGAGACCTGCTGCGGAGCCGGTCAGGTCGGGTTGCTGGCGGTGGCGCTGGGCCAGCGACCGATCGTCCAGGTGGACGCCTGCCCGGTGGCCTGCGGCTACGCCCGGGCCAATGCGGACGACGCGGGACTGGCCGGCCTGGTCGAGGTACGCCGCGGCACGCCGTGCGAGGCGCTGAGCCCGGCCGAGCGGTTCGCGCTGATGCTGGCCGACCCGACCCCGTGCGCCGGCGCCGACGAGCTGACGATGGCCTGCCTCGACGTGGCCGGCCACCACCTGCTGCCCGGTGGGTCGCTGCTGCTGCGGGTCGGGCCGGGGCGGCTCGAGGTGGTGCGCCGCGAGGCGGCCTGGAACGACCTGCGCGTGGTGGACGCCCGGCACTTCGGCGACCAGGGTTCACTGGTCCGGCTGGACGTCCCGCCGGGCAGCTGAACCGTCAGGGCTCCGGGTCAGCATCGAGCGGCACCAGCTCGGCCGCGGTGCGGACCCCCGCCCAGCGGCGTACCTCCCCGGGCAGGTCCAGCCGCTCGACCGGCGCCGCGTCGGCGAACTCGCCCCAGCTGTCGCGGGGGAGCATCCACATGACCTCGAACTCGTTGCCGTCGGGGTCGTGGGCGTAGATGCTCTTGGTCGCGCCGTGGCTGGACTCCCCGCCGTACGCACCGAGCCCGACCAGGGTCTGCCGGGCTTCCTCGAGCTCCTCGATCGTGTCGACCTGCCAGGCGAGGTGGTAGAGCCCGATGCTCCCGCGCGGCCGCGGCGGCTGGTCGCCGACGCCGAACAGGCCGAGGTCGTGGTGGTTCCCGGAGCGGGGGAGGCGCAGGAACGCCGCGTTCGCCCGGGGCTCCCGGGCCACGACGGTCATGCCGAAGGCCTGCCGGTAGAAGGCCTCGCTGCGCTCGAGGTCGGCGACGAAGAGCACGGCGTGGTTGAGGCGGACGGCGTGGACGGTCATGGCGTACTCCGGGTTCGGTGGTGGGGTCAGGCTACGACGCCGAGGCCGCCGGTCCAGGAGACCTTCTCGTTGGCGGCGAGCGTGATCTGCAGGAAGCCGAGGGCCTCCAGCTCGCGGGCGCGCTTCAGCGAGCCGGCGTCGAGGGCGCGCAGGCCGCCGGAGTCGACCACGGCGGCGAGGTCGGCCTTGGCGTCGGTGTCGTCGCCCGCGATGAGGACGGTCGTGGTCAGCGCGCCGAGGCTGCCAGAGGCGAGGGTGCTCGCGAAGTTGGTGTTGAAGGCCTTGAGGACGCGCGACCCGGGCAGGGCGGCGGCGATCTCCTCGGTGGCGGAGCCGTCGGCGGCGACGGTGAGGGAGTCGAAGGTCTCGAAGTCCAGCGGGTTCGTGATGTCGACGACCACCTTGCCGGCCAGCGCGTCGCCGCGCTCGGCGAGGACGGTACGGACCGCCGGGTAGGGGACGGCGAGGACCACGATGTCGCCGGTGATCGGGACGCCGGCGTCGTCGCTGCCGAGCAGCTGGACCGCGTGCCCGCCGCGGCCTGCCAGCGCGGCGATCGCCTGACCCATGTTGCCGGTGCCGATGATGCTGAGGTGTGCCATGAGGTGCTCCAGAGGGATTAGTTGATGCTTCAAGCAATACCGTACACCGAAATGATTGAGCGTTCAAGTCATGCCCTACGATGGGGCCATGACGCGATGGCTGGATCCCGCAGAGCGCGCGGCCTGGGTGCGGCTGGTGGCCGTGGTCGAGCTGCTGCCCGGCGTGCTGGACTCGCAGCTCCGACGGGACTCGGGGCTGAGCCACTACGAGTACTTCGTGCTGGCGATGCTCTCCGAGGCGCCCGAGCGCACGCTGCGGATGACCTTCCTGGCGCAGCACACGAACGCCACGCTCACCCGGCTCTCGCACGCCGTACGCCGGCTCGAGGAGCGCGGCCTCGTCGAGCGGTTCCCGAGTCCCGAGGACGGGCGGGCCACCAATGCCCGGCTCACGTCCCGCGGCTGGGAGGTGGTCGTCGACGCGGCGCCCGGGCACGTCGACAACGTGCGCGCGCACGTCGTCGACGCGCTGACGCCGGAGCAGGTCGGGCAGCTGCACGCCATCGGCGACGCCCTGCTCGCCCGGCTCGACCCCGACGGCCGGATGGCCGCGATGTACGACGACGAGTGAGGTCGGTCAGCGCCAGTCGGCCCGGCGCACCATGGCGTAGCGGAACGTGCCTCGGACGTGCAGCTCGGAGGTCCAGTAGCAGACCGCCCCGGACCGGGCGACCCCCGTGACGTCGAGGGCCAGCACCGGCTCCCCGGCCGGACGGCGTACGGCGGCGGCGTCGGCGTCGTCGAGGGCCGCGGCGCCGGGCCACACCACCTCCCACTCGACCCGTTCGCCGGCCAGGGTCTGGGCGAGGTCCACCATCGGCTCGGCCGGGTCCACCGCGTCGGGGTCGGCTCCGGTGATGACGGGGACCGCGTCGCGCGCCAGCAGCACCGGCACCCCGTCCGCGGACCAGACCTTCGTGACCCGGAGGACGAGGGTGCCGGGGGCCAGCGCGTGCGCCTGCGCCTCGTCCATCGTGATCGGTGAGGTGGCGGCCTCGAGCACGTCCACGGTCGGGGTGTGCCCCATGGCCGCGATCAGCTCGGCCGCCTCGAGCCGGCGGTCGAAGCGCGCCGGGATGTCCAGCAGCGACGGGTTGACCGTGGTGCCCGCGCCCTTGCGGCGGTGGATGTAGCCGCGCTCCTCGAGCCGGACGAGGGCCTCGCGGACCGCCGGGCGGCTGGTGGCCAGCGACTCCGCCAGCGCCGGCTCGCTGGGCATGGTGGCGCCCCGACGGGCAGCGTCCGCCCACACCTCGCGCAGCCGCTCGTCGAGCGTGCTCACCGCAGGATCTTCCCGGTGGTCCCGGACTCGGCGACGACCCGGCCGGCCCGGACCACCCAGCGTGGCCGGGCGTGCTCGCGGAGGAGGTCGACGACGCGTTCGCTGTCGTGGATGCAGAGGTGGGCCGGGTTCCCGGTCTCGATCGCGTGGCCGGGGATGCCGAGCACGGCGGCGGCGCGCCGGGTCACCAGGTCGAGCAGCACCCGCTGGTCCTCGGCCGCGAGGAACTGCAGCAGGTGCGCGGCCAGGAACGCGACCTCCAGCATGTTGTGACGACCGAAGGGGTAGTACGCGTCCTCGATGTCGTCCTGACCGAGCGCGACCGGCAGTCCCGCCCCCACGAAGTGCCGCACCGGGAGGTGGAGCGGCCCGGTGTGCGGGTCCGAGACGAAGCCGAGGCCGGCCGTGCGCGCGAGCTCGACCAGGCGGACCACGGACGGCGTCGGATACGTCCCGATGGCCCGGCCGTGGCAGGCGACCCCGCGGCGGTGCAGGCCGTGGGCGACCATCGACTCCGCCAGCATCTGGGTGGTGCGCAGCGACGGGTCTCCGGCGTCGTCGACCAGCATCGCCACGCGCTTGCCGCGCCCCCGGGCCAGGCCGCAGGCCCAGTCGACGTGTGCGCGGGCGTCGGTGTCGGTGGCCTCGATCCACGGGATTCCGCCGACCACGTCGGCGCCGAGCCGGAGCGCCTCCTCGCAGAGCTCGGCCGCGCCGGGGTCGCGCAGCAGGCCGTCCTGCGGGAAGGCGACCACCTGCAGGTCGACCAGGTCGGCGTACTCGTCGCGCACCGCGAGCACCGACTCCATGCCCTCGAGGCCGGCGGCCGTGTCGACGTCCACGAACGCCTGGACGTGGAGCACGCCGTTGAGCACCGCCTGGTCGAGGGCGCGACGGACGTTCGGCATGATCCAGGTGCGGTCGTAGTGCTTCTTCACCGCCGAGGCGCTCTCGACGATCGAGAGCATCGCCTCGCCCATGGACCCCGACGTGTAGGCGTGCAATGCGGCCTCGCCGGCCAGGTCGAGGGTGAACACCTTGTCCAGGTGCATGTGCCCGTTGACGAACGTCTCGGTGACCAGCCGTCCCTCGGCGTCGATGCGGGCGTGGGCGTCGTGGCCGCGGCCGGGGTGCTCCTCGTCGACGAACGCCCAGGTCCCGTCGCGGGCCCCGATCGCGACGGCGCGTCCGTCCACGAGCCGGGCGTTGCTCACGAGGAGGTCGAGCGGGCGGTCGTCGGGTACTGCAGCCATGGGTCCGGGTGCCTTCCGGTCGGAGGGCAGGTACGTCGCGCGCGTCGGGCGGCGCGGCATCGCGGGAGCACCTGTCTGACAGGCAACGTAGCAGATGTCTGACAGGTGAGTCATCGCTCGCGTCGTCGCGACCCAGGGGCCGTTGGTCCCTCGCGCTCGTGGCCTCCGGCCGTGGCCCGCGCGACGGGCGCTCGCGACCGTGGGCCCAGGAGCCCGTCGAGAGGAGCAGCAATGAGCGTCACGTCCGCCCCGCGAGGCACGGTCGGCTTCCTCGAGAGGCACCGGGTGACCGGCGCCGTCCTCGCCGTCCTCCTGCTGGTGCTGCTGGGCGTGACCAGCGGCGCCCTGCTCGCCGAGCTGCTCGTCGAGCTGGTCCACCTCGCCGCAGCGGCGGTGGCCTCCAGCGGCTGACCCATGACTCGTCCTGCGGCTGACCGGGCCGGCGGGGCACGATGGGCGGATGGCGTCCCCGTTGCTGGTCCTCGCCGAGCCCGCCCACCCCGGTGGTCCGGTGCACGACGTCGCCCTGCCCACCGTGCTGCTGCGCCAGCGGCTGCCGGACGGCGACGAGGTGCTGCGGGTGTACTCACCCGACCCGACGGCCGCCTTCACCCGGCGCGACACCCGGAGGCCCGGGTACGACGCGGCGGTCGCGCTGGCCCGGTCGTCCGGCTTCTCCCCGGTGGTCCGTCCGCAGGGCGGCCGGGTCGCGGCGTACCACGGCGGCAGCGTGGTGATCGACCACGTGCTCCGCACCGACCGGCCGCACGACGGGCTGGTCGACCGGTTCCGCCGGTTCGCGGAGCTGCACGCCGAGGTGCTGCGGCGGCTCGGTGTCGACGCCCGGATCGGCGAGCTCCCGGGGGAGTACTGCCCGGGCGAGTTCAGCGTGAACGCCGCCGGCGTGCACAAGCTGGCCGGGTCGGCGCAGCGGGTCACCCGCGACGGCTGGGCGTTCAGCACGGTCGTCCAGGTGCGCGGGACCGACCGCCTCCGGGAGGTGATGGACCGGGTGCACGACGCCCTGGGCTATCCGTACGCCGCGGCGACGGTCGGCTCGGTCGAGGACCACGTCCCGGGGATCGCCGTGGACGACGTGGTCTCGGCGATGCTCGAGGCCTACGGAGGCCCCCACCGGGTGCCGCTCCCGGCCGAAGTGCTGGAGGCGGTGGCCGAAGCCCCCTGAAATCCACGACACCGCCCGGGGACTCTCATCCCGGGCGGTGTACGGGGCGGGTGAGCGCGGGGGAAGCCCATCCGCGGACCGGCTCGTACCCCGCTCCACGACGGTCATGCGTCGCCAACCGCAACGGTCTAGTCCGACCCTCTGGTGGCTAGCCTCGGGAGCATGGCGCAGCACTGGATCGCGACCGCTCCCGGGGGCCCCGAGGTCTTCCGGTTCGAGGAGCACGACGTCCAGCCGCCCGGCCCCGAAGAGGTGACCATCGCCGTCCGCGCCGCCGGCGTGAACCCGGCCGACCACAAGCACGCGGCCCGGGGGACCAGCGCCGACTTCCCGAAGCCGATCGGCTACGAGGTCGCGGGCGTGCTGACCGCGGTCGGGCCGGGCGTCAGGCTCGCCACCGGGGCCGGCGCGGTCGGCGACGAGGTGCTGGCGTTCCGGGTCGCCGGGGGCTGGGCGACCGAGGTGACCGTCCCGGCCGCCGACGTGTTCGCCAAGCCGGCGTCGCTGTCCTTCCCGGAGGCCGCCAACCTCCTCCTCGCCGGGTGCACGGCCGCCGAGATGCTGCACGTCACGCGCGCCGCGGCCGGGGAGACGGTCCTCGTGCACGGGGCGTCCGGCGCGGTCGGGGTCAGCGTGCTGCAGCAGGCGGCGCTCGCCGGCGTGCGGGTGGTCGGCACTGCGAGCGAGCGCAACGCCGACGTGGTCCGCCGCTTCGGCGGCCTCCCCGTCGCGTACGGCGCCGGGCTGGAGCAGCGGGTCCGCACGGCCGCTCCCGACGGGGTCGCCGCGGCGCTCGACTGCGTCGGCACCGACGAGGCGGTGGACGTCTCGCTGGCTCTGGTGGGCGACCGTGACCGCGTCGTCACCATCGCCGCGTCCGGGCGGGCCGAGGCGGAGGGCTTCCGGGCGGTCGCCGGGACGAAGCCGGACAGCAAGGCCTACCGCGACGCCGTACGCGCGGACCTCGTGCGGCTGGCCGCCGAGGGACGGCTGGTGGTGCCGATGGCGCGGACCTTCCCTCTGGCGGACGCGCTGGAGGCCGTCGACCTGCTCCGGACCGGGCACCCCGGCGGCAAGGTCGCGCTGGTGCCCTGAGCCGGCCGCGGACCCCGGTAGCCTGCGAGGTCCAGGGAGGTGGAGATGGCGGAGCCGGTCGACGAGCACCTCGTCGAGCACGTCCGCCGGCTGTCGACGGGCGGTCACCCGGAGGTCGGGACGGTCGAGCCGGACCTCCTGCTCGCCCTCTTCGACGCACAGGTGCAGAGCCGGCACCTCGACCTCGCGGCCCGGACGCTGCAGGCGCAAGGGGAGGGGTTCTACACGATCGGCTCGGCGGGCCACGAGGCCAACGCCGCGGTCGGGCTGCTGACCGAGGTCGGCGACCCCGCGCTGCTGCACTACCGGTCCGGCGGCTTCTACGCCGCCCGCGCCGGACGGCACGCGCGCGAGCACCCCGACGCGGCGACCGACCCCGTGCGGGACGTGCTGCGAGGACTGACCGCTGCGGCCACGGACCCGATCTCCGGCGGCCGGCACAAGGTGTTCGGCCACCCGGCCCTCAACATCGTGCCGCAGACCTCGACGATCGGCTCGCACCTGCCGCGGGCCGTCGGGCTCGCCTTCGCCCTCGGCAACCTGGCCGACCTGGCCCCCAGCCGCCGGTGGCCCGAGGACGCCGTCGCGGTCTGCTCGCTCGGCGACGCCTCGGTCAACCACTCCACGGTGCAGGGCGCGCTGAACGCGGCGGCGTACCTCACCCACCGCGGCCTGCCGGTCCCGCTGCTGCTGGTGTGCGAGGACAACGGGCTCGGCATCAGCACCCGCACCCCGCCGGGCTGGGTGGAGGCTGCGCTCGGCCGGCTGCCGGGCATCGCGTACGTCGCCGCATGCTCGCCGCGCCCCGACCGGCTGCTCGCCGACGTCGGCGCGGCGGTCGCCCGGGCCCGCGAGACGCGTCGGCCGGTGGTGCTCCACCTGAGCGCCGTCCGGTTCCTCGGCCACGCCGGTTCCGACGTCGAGCTCGGCTACCGGTCGCAGGCCGAGATCACCGCCGACCTGGCCCGCGACCCGCTGCTCGCGACCGCCGAGCACCTGGTCGGCCTGGGCGTGCTCACGCCCGCGGAGGTGCTCGACCGCTACGAGGCGACCCGGGCCCGGGTGGCGGAGGCCGCGAAGTCCGTGGTCGGGGAGCCGCGGCTGGCGGACCGGGCCGCAGTGACGGCACCGTTGCTGGCGCCGGCTGCGGCACCGGGGATCCCGCCGTACGACGTCCCGGTGGCGGCGGTGGAGCCCGGCCCGCTCACCCTGGCCCAGGCGCTCAACGGAGTCCTCGCGGAGGTCCTGGAGAGCCGGCCGCACGCGCTCGTCCTCGGGGAGGACGTCGCGGTCAAGGGCGGCGTGTACGGCGTGACACGAGGGCTTCGGAAGCGTTTCGGTGGCCGCCGCGTGGTCGACACCCTGCTGGACGAGCAGACCGTCCTCGGCACCGCGCTCGGCGCCTCGCTGGCCGGCCTGCTCCCGATCCCGGAGATCCAGTACCTCGCCTACCTCCACAACGCCGAGGACCAGCTGCGCGGCGAGGCGGCGTCGCTGGCGTTCTTCTCCGACGGGCAGTACCGCAACCCGATGGTGGTCCGGATCGCCGGGCTGGCCTACCAGAAGGGGTTCGGCGGCCACTTCCACAACGACAACTCGCTGACCGTCCTGCGCGACGTCCCCGGCCTGGTGCTGTGCGTGCCGAGCCACCCGGCCGACGCGCCGGCACTGCTGCGCGCGTGCGTCGACCTCGCCGAGAGGGAGGGCCGGGTGTGCGTGGTCGTCGAGCCGATCGCGCTCTACCACGCCCGCGACCTGCACGAGCCGGGCGACGGGCTCTGGACCGCGCCGTACGCCGCCGACCCGCCGGTTCACGGTCCGCGCATCCACGGTGACGGGACCGACGTGCTGATGGTCACGTTCGGCAACGGCCTCCCGATGTCACTGCGCGCGGCCCGCGCCCTCGAGGCCGACGGGGCTCGCAGCACGGTGCTCGACCTGCGCTGGCTGGCACCGCTTCCGATGGCCGAGGTCGCGGACCTGGCCGGCCGGTTCGACCGGGTGCTGGTCGTGGACGAGACCCGCGCCTCGGGCGGGGTCGGCGAGGGCGTGGTCGCCGGCCTGGTCGAGCACGGCTACGGCGGTGCCCTGGCGCGGGTGGCCAGCGCGGACTCCTACGTCCCGCTCGGCCCCGCAGCTGCCCACGTCCTGCTGCAGGAGGACGAGGTGCTGGCGGCGGCGCGGCGGCTGATGCGGACGGGGACCCGACATGGCGGTTGACCTCCCGGCCACCGCGTCGGTCGTCGTCATCGGCGGGGGTGTGATCGGGCTCAGCGCGGCGTACCACCTCGCCGCCGCCGGCGTCCGGGACGTGCTGCTGCTGGAGCGGGACACGCTCGGCTCCGGCTCGACGTGCAAGGCCGCCGGCGGGGTGCGGGCGCAGTTCTCCGACGCCACCAACATCGAGCTCGGGGCCCGCAGCCTGCACGCCTACGGCCGGTTCGCGGAGACCTTCGGCCAGGAGATCGACCTGCACCGGGTCGGCTACCTGTTCCTGCTCGACCGCCCGGAGGACGTCGAGGCGTTCACCGCGAACGTCGCGCTCCAGAATCAGCTCGGTGTGCCCACCCGGATGATCGAGCCGGCCGAGGCGAAGCGGCTCTCCCCGCTGGTCGACGTCGGCGGTGTCCTCGCGGCCTCGTGGTCGCCCGACGCCGGCCACTGCACCCCGGAGTCCGTGGTCCTCGGGTACGCCGGGGCGGCGCGCCGGGCGGGCGCCCGGGTGCTCACGCACTGCGCGGTCACCGGTATCGAGGTCGAGGACGGCCAGGTCCGGGCGGTGCTCACCGACGCCGGCCGGGTCCGCACCGAGGTGGTCGTGTGCGCGGCCGGCGCGTGGTCCGCGGCGGTGGGGCGGATGGCCGGGGTGGACCTGCCCGTCGAGCCGCTGCGCCGCCAGGTGCTTACCACCGGGCCGGTCCCCGGGGTGGACCGGCACACGCCGTTCACGATCGACTTCTCCACCAGCCTCTACTTCCACAGCGAGGGCCCGGGCGTGCTGCTCGGCATGTCCGACCCGGACGAGCGGCCGGGCTTCGAGCTCGGCCGCTCCGACGCCTGGCTGCCGCGGCTCGGCGCGGCGATCGAGCGCCGGGTGCCCGCGCTCGCGGAGGCCGGCATCGTCTCGGGCTGGGCCGGGCTCTACGAGATGACGCCCGACCACAACGCGCTCGTGGGGGAGCACCCGGGGGTCTCGCGGTTCCTCTACGCCACCGGGTTCTCCGGCCACGGCTTCCTCATGGGCCCGGCAATGGGCGAGGTGGTGCGCGACCTCTACCTCGGCCGGCCGCCGGTCGTGGACGTCCGTGGGCTCGACGCCGCCCGGTTCGCCGGGCGCGGGAGCAGACCGGAGCTCAACATCGTCTAGCCGGTGAGGTAGGAAGAACCCATGACCACCATCCCCACCCAGGACGAGCTCTCCACCCTCGCCCTCGAGACCGCGCGCCGCTGCGGTGTCGACGTCGAGGCACACGCAGGAGGGACGGACTCCCGCTCGCCGGTCAACGGACTCCCGGTCGCCTCGCTGCAGTGGCGGGACGCGGCGTACGTCGACGAGGCGGTGGCCCGCGCCCGCGACGCCTTCCTGCGCTGGCGCAGCGTGCCCGCCCCGGCCCGCGGCGCACTCGTCAAGCGGTTCGGCGAGCTGCTCGCCGAGCACAAGGACGACCTGGCCACGCTGGTGAGCATCGAGGCCGGGAAGATCACCTCCGAGGCCCGCGGCGAAGTCCAGGAGATGGTCGACATCTGCGACTTCGCGGTCGGCCTGTCGCGGCAGCTCTACGGGCGGACGATGCCCTCGGAGCGGCCCGGCCACCGGCTGATGGAGACCTGGCACCCGCTCGGTGTCGTCGGCGTGGTCTCGGCGTTCAACTTCCCGGCCGCGGTCTGGTCGTGGAACACCGCCGTCGCGCTGGTCTGCGGCGACCCGGTCGTGTGGAAGCCCTCCGAGGCGACCCCGCTGACCTCGCTGGCGTGCCACGCCGTGCTGGCGCAGGCGATCGCCGAGACCGACGCCCCGGAGGCGCTCTCGCAGGTGCTGCTCGGCGGGCCCGACGTCGGCCAGGCGCTGGTCGACCACCCGGGCGTCGCCCTGCTCAGCGCCACCGGGTCGACCCGGATGGGACAGGCCGTCGGGCCGCGGGTGGCCGGGCGGTTCGGCCGGTCGCTGCTCGAGCTCGGCGGCAACAACGCCGCCGTGGTCTCCGGGTCCGCCGACCTCGACCTGGCCGTGCGCGGCATCGTCTTCGCGGCGGCCGGCACCGCGGGCCAGCGCTGCACCACGATGCGGCGGGTGATCGCGCACACCAGCGTCGTCGACGAGCTCACCGACCGGCTCGCGTCGGCGTACGACCGGCTCCCGATCGGCAACCCCCTGACCGAGGGCACCCTGGTCGGGCCGCTGGTCAACCGCCGGGCCTACGAGTCGATGGAGGCCGCGATCACCACGGCGACCGGGGACGGCGGCAAGCTCGTCGTCGGTGGCGGCCGGGCCCACGAGGACCTCGCACCCGAGGCCTTCTACGCACGCCCCGCGATCGTCCGGATGGACGAGCAGACCGACGTGGTCGCGCGGGAGACGTTCGCGCCGCTGCTCTACGTGCTGCCGTACGACGACTTCCGCACCGCGATCGACCTCAATAACGCCGTCCCGCAGGGCCTGTCCTCGAGCGTCTTCACCTCCGACGTACGGGAGGCCGAGCTGTTCTGCGGGCCCGAGGGCTCCGACTGCGGCATCGTCAACGTCAACATCGGCACCTCCGGCGCCGAGATCGGCGGTGCCTTCGGCGGCGAGAAGGAGACCGGCGGCGGACGCGAGTCCGGCTCCGACGCCTGGCGGGCCTACATGCGCCGGGCGACGAACACCATCAACTACTCAGGTGAGCTCCCGCTCGCCCAGGGGGTCGACTTCTCGGTCTGACCGGGGCGGGCGGCACGGGCTAGGCACGGAAATCGATGCCCTGGCACGGAAAGCATTCCCCGCCCGGGCAGCGATTCCCCGGGCGCCCGGGGAATCAGTGAGTCCCTGGGCCCCTACCCGCGACCCGACGGGCCGGTCAGGCTGCGGCCGATGCCGTGCGCCGCGACCTGCAGCGCGGCGACCAGCCGGGACCGGTCCCGCTTGAGGCTGGGGACGACGATGCCGAGGGCGGCGACCACCTCGCGGTCGGCCCGGCGGACCGGGACGGCGACCGAGCAGGCGCCGAGCGTCATCTCCTCGACGGTGGTGGCGTAGTCGTCGGCGAGCACGCGCTGCAGCTGCTCGCGGAGTCGCGCCGGCTGGGTGATGGTGTACGGCGTGATCCGGTGCAGCCGGGCCAGCACGTCGGCCTGCACGGTGTCGGGGGCGTGGGCGAGGAGCACCTTCCCGACCCCGGTGGAGTGCAGCGGGAGCCGCGACCCGACGGTGCTGACGACGGGGACGGAGCGCTGGCCCGAGATCCGGTCGAGGTAGAGGACCTGGTCGCCCTCCCGCACGGCGAGGTGCACGGTGGCCAGCGTCGCGGCGTACAGGTCGTTGAGGAACGGCGAGGCGACCTCGCGGACGCCGGTCTGCACGGGTGCCAGCAGCCCGAGCGACCAGATGCGGCGACCCACGACGTACTCGCCGGTGCCCGCCCGGGCGAGGGCGCCGTGCGCGACGAGCTCGCCGACGATCCGGTGGGTGGTGGCCAGGGGCAGGTCGGCGCGCCTGGCCAGCTCGGACAGGCCGAGCCGCCGGTGCCGCTCGTCGAAGGCGCCGAGCACGGCCATGGCTCGCGAGACCACGGTGGCTCCGGGGCTGGAGGTGTTGCCGGCCATCTCAGGATCCTTCCGCTCAGCGGAAAGCCTACGTGGACTTCGGCCCCCTCGGGGGAGTTCACTTCCCTGCATGGACACCCAGGAGTCGGTCAGCAAGGAGATCGCTGACATCCACGCCGGCGCTTCCGGCGAGACCCAGCCGCGTGTGGACTTCCCGCCGTACCGGAGCTCGATCCTGCGCCACCCCACCAAGGACCTGCGCCATGCCGATCCCGAGGGCGCCGAGCTGGTCGCCCCGGTCTTCGGGCACTCCGACGTCGACCCGCTCGAGGCGGACCTGACGATCCAGGCCGGCGGGGAGCCGATCGGCGAGCGCATGCGCCTGCGCGGGAGGCTGCTCGACGGCGACGGACGGCCGGTACGCCGCCAGCTCGTCGAGATCTGGCAGGCCAACGCCGCGGGCCGCTACGTGCACAAGCGCGACCAGCACCCGGCCCCGGTCGACCCCAACTTCACCGGGGTCGGTCGCTGCCTCACCGACGACGACGGCACCTACGAGTTCGTCACGATCAAGCCGGGGCCCTACCCGTGGCGCAACCACCACAACGCCTGGCGGCCAGCGCACATCCACTTCTCGCTGTTCGGCACCGACTTCACCCAGCGGATGATCACCCAGATGTACTTCCCGTCCGACCCGCTGTTCGCGCTGGACCCGATCTACCAGTCGATCACCGACCAGCGGGCCCGCGACCGTCTGGTGGCGACGTACGACCACGACCTGTCGGAGCACGAGTGGCTGATGGGCTACCGCTGGGACATCGTGCTGACCGGCGCCCACGCGACCCAGATGGAAGCCGAGGACGACGATGCCTGAGACCGTCCGCGACCTGACCGCGACGCCCGGCCAGACCATCGGGCCGTTCTTCCACTACGCGCTGCCGTTCGACCTCGACCGCGAGCTGGTCCCGATCGGCAGCCCGGGCTCGGTGCGCCTGCACGGCCGCGTGTACGACGGGGCCGGGCAGCCGGTGCCGGACGCGCTGCTGGAGATCCGCCAGGCCGACGGCTCGGGTGACGTCCCGCGCGTCGAGGGCTCGCTCCGGCGGCCCGGTGGCGACTTCACCGGCTGGGGCCGCAGCAGCACCGACCGCACCGGCCGCTACTGGTTCAGCACCGTGGAACCGGCCCCCACCGGCGAGGGCGCGGCCGCGTTCTTCACGGTGACGGTGTTCGCCCGCGGCCTCCTGAACCGGCTGTTCACCCGCATCTACCTGCCCGGCGACGACGCCGTCCTGGCGGCCGACCGGCTGCTCGCGGGCCTCGACGACGAGCGCCGGCACAGCATGGTCGCGGAGCGCGAGCCCGACGGCAGCCTGCGGTTCGACGTGCACCTGCAGGGGGACCGGGAGACCGTGTTCCTCCGCTACCCCGGGCACGAGGGCTGAGGATGTCGGACCTGCTGCGGCCGGGATCGCACCGCGCGGACGGCGTCGCCGACGACGCCGCGCTGGTGCAGGCAATGCTCCGCGTCGAGGTGGCCTGGCTGCGGGCGCTCGCCGACGGCAAGGCCGCCACCGAGGACCAGGTCGAAGCGGTCTCCCGCGCCGCCGCTGGCTGGACGCCCGCGCTCGACCCGGGCGACGTCGAGGACGCCGGCAACCCGGTGCTCCCGCTCGTGCGCGCGCTGCGCGCGCGGATCGACGAGGCGGACACCGCTGACCTCGTGCACGCCGGGCTGACCAGCCAGGACGTCCTGGACACCGCACTCGTGCTGCTCGCCCGGGACGCCGTGGCACGGGTCGAGGCCGACCTCCGCCGCGCCGCCGACCGGCTGGCGGACCTCGCCGATGAGCACCGGGGCACGGTGATGGCGGGACGCACGCTGACGCAGTACGCCGTCCCGGTCACCTTCGGCCTGAAGACCGCCCAGTGGCTGACCGGGGTCCTCGACGCCGCCGACGCGCTCGCCGTCGTACGCCGGTCGCTGCCGGTGCAGTGCGGGGGAGCGGCCGGCACCCTGGCCCGCGCCGCCGACCTCACCGACCGGCCCACGGACGTGGCCGAGGCCTTGGCCGGGCACCTCGGGCTGGCCTGGCCCGCGCTGCCCTGGCACACCCGCCGTACGCCGATGACGCGGCTGGCCGACGCGCTCGTCGAGACCTGCGACGCGCTCGGCGTCGTCGCGACCACCGTGCTCACGCTCACCCGCCCCGAGATCGGGGAGGTGCGCGAGGGGGCCGTCGCCGGGCGCGGAGCGTCGTCGACGATGCCGCACAAGCAGAACCCGGTGCTGTCGGTGCTGGTGCGCGCAGCCGCCCTGCAGGCTCCCCAGCTGGGAGCCCAGGTCCACGTCGCGGCGGCGACCGCCGTGGACGAGCGACCCGACGGGGCCTGGCACGCCGAGTGGCCGAGCCTGCGCCGCCTGCTCGAGCTCACCGTGGTGACGGCCGCACAGGCAGCCGAGCTGCTCGCCGGTCTCGGGGTCGACACCGTCGCGATGGCCCGCAACGCCGACGCGGCCGCCGACCTGCTGCTGGCGGAGCGCGGCGGCGAGGGCACGCTCGCGGACTACCTCGGCGCCACGGACGCCTTCGTCGACGCGGCGCTCGCCCGGGTGCGAGGAGCCGGCCATGACTCCTGAGCTCGCCTTCACCCGCCTCGCCGGTGACGAGACGGCGAACCGGGTGCTCGTCGTCGGCCCGTCGCTGGGCACCTCGGTCACGGCGCTGTGGTCGGCGTGCGCGCGGCTGCTCGCCCCGGACCTCGACGTCGTCGGCTGGGACCTCCCCGGCCACGGCCACAGCAAGCCCGCCGGCGACGCCTTCTCGGTGGCCGACCTCGCCGATCTCGTCCGCGACCGGGCCGACCTCCTCGCCGCCGGTCGACCCGCCTGGTACGCCGGGGTGTCGTTGGGCGGTGCCGTCGGGCTGCAGCTCTCCCTGGCCCCCGGCCCCTTCCTCGGGACCGCCGCGATCGCGTCCGCCCCCCGCCTCGCCGACCCGCAGTCCTGGGTCGACCGCGCCGACCTGGTGCGCCGGGCCGGGACCCCGGTGATGGTGGGCCCCTCGTCCGTGCGCTGGTTCGCAGCCGGGTTCACCGACCGGGACCCCGAGGCGGCGGGCGCGCTGCTGACCAGCCTCTCGGAGGCCGACGCCGGGTCCTACGCGCTGGCCTGCCTCGCGCTGCGCGACTTCGACCTCAGCGACCACCTCGCCGCGGCCACGGTGCCGGTGCTCGTCGCACCCGGCGAGCACGACGTCGTGGTCGCTCCCGAGCACGCCGACGCCGCCACCACCCGCATCCCCGACCGGACCTTCGTCGTGCTCACCGGCTGCGGCCACCTGCCGCCCGCCGAGGCACCCGACGACGTCGCAGCCGTGCTGCGCCGGTTCGCCACGACCAGGAGGAACCCGTGACCGACAGCTACGACGCCGGCATGACGGTACGCCGCGAGGTGCTGGGCGACGCGCACGTCGACCGCGCCGAGGGCGCGAAGACCGGGCTGACCGAGGACTTCCAGGCCTTCATCACCCGCTACGCCTGGGGCGAGGTGTGGACCCGGCCCGGCCTCGACCGCCGCACCCGCAGCGTCATCACGCTCACCGCGCTCATCGCGAACGGGCACTGGGAAGAGCTCGCGATGCACGTGGCCGCGGCCCTCCGCAACGGGCTGACCGCCGAGGAGATCGCCGAGGTCATCCTGCAGACCGGGGTCTACTGCGGGGTCCCGGCCGCCAACCACGCCTTCGCGATCGCGAGGGACGTCCTCGAGGAGGAGGACCGGTGACCGGGCGCGTGCTCACGGACACGACCGTCGGGATCGTCGGTGGCGGCCCCGCCGGCCTGATGCTCTCCCACCTGCTGTCGCTGAGCGGCATCGACTCCGTCGTCGTCGACAACCGCCCCCGCTCCGAGATCGAGCACACGGTCCGGGCCGGCATCCTCGAGGCGGACAGCGTCCGGCTGCTCCTCGACACCGGCGTCTCCGACCGGGTACGCCGCGACGGCGACGAGCACGACGGCATCGCGCTGCGCTTCGGCGGGGCCAGCCACCGCATCGACTTCCAGTACCTCACCGGCGCCTCGGTCTGGCTCTACCCGCAGACCGACGTCTTCATCGACCTCGCCGACGCCCGTGCGCGCGACGGGGGAGACGTGCGGTTCGGCATCAGCGGCACCGAGGTGGTCGACGTGACCGGGTCCCGGCCCGGGATCCGGTTCACCGACGCCGACGGCGTCGAGCAGGAGATCCGCTGCAGCTACCTCGTGGGTGCCGACGGGTCGCGCTCGGTCTGCCGGCACGAGGTCCCCGAGCAGCAGCGCACGCACTACTTCCGCGAGTACCCCTTCGCCTGGTTCGGGATCCTCGTCGAGGCGCCCAAGAGTGCCCCGGAGCTCGTCTACACCCACTCGTCGCGGGGCTTCGCGCTGATCAGCCAACGCACCGAGAGCCTCCAGCGGATGTACTTCCAGTGCGACCCGGACACCGATCCCGCCGACTGGTCCGACGCCCGGATCTGGGACGAGCTGCAGGCCCGCGTCGCCGGGGCGGACGGGTTCGCGCTGCAGGAGGGGCCGATCACGTCCCGCGCCGTGCTGCCGTTCCGCAGCTTCGTCGCCGAACCCATGCGCCACGGCAGCATGCTGCTGGCCGGCGACGCGGCGCACACGGTCCCGCCCACCGGCGCCAAGGGTCTCAACCTCGCGCTCGCCGACGTCCGGGTCCTCGCCGAGTGCCTCGAGCGGGCCGTCTTGAAGAAAGACCCCGACGCGCTCGACGACTACGGCCGCCGGGCCCTGGCCCGGGTGTGGAAGTCGCAGCACTTCTCGTACTGGATGACCACGATGCTGCACACGCTCCCCGACGCCAGCGACTTCGACGTACGCCGCCAGGTCGGCGAGCTCGAGTCCGTGGTCGCCTCCACGGCCGGGTCGACGTACCTCGCCGAGGGGTACACCGGCTGGCCTGCTCGCTGACGCCCTGGTATCCGCGCCGTCGATACCTCGCCTCGGGACGGGCGAGTTCCGCCCCGCGGGAGAGGGCCGCGAGGCTGGTCGCATGCGCGTCCGTGTGGAGCACCTCGACGACCCCCTCGGCATCGGCGACCGCCGGCCCCGACTGTCCTGGCAGCTGCCGGAGGGCACCAGCGAGCAGCACGCCTACGAGCTCCGGCTGGACGACGGCACGACCAGCGGCCGGGTCGCGGGCCCGGGCAACGTCCTCGTCCCGTGGCCGGGCGCCCCGCTGGCCTCCCGGGAACGCCGGTCCGTGCAGGTGCGCGTGTGGACCGACCGCGGCGAGACCGCCTGGTCGGAGCCGACGCACGTCGAGGCCGGGCTGCTGGACCCCACGGACTGGACGGCCGCCTGGGTCGAGCCCCGCGAGGACGAGGTGCCCGAACCCGGGTTCCGGCCGGCGTACCTGCTGCGCGGCGAGGTGACGATCGCGAAGCCGGTCGCCTCGGCCCGCCTCTACGCGACCGCGCACGGGATCTACGAGGCCCGCCTGAACGGACGCCGGGTGGGGGACGTCGAGCTGGCCCCCGGGTACACCGAGTACGCGCACCGCACCCAGGTGCAGACCTACGACGTCACCGACCTGCCGGCCGAGGGCCCTAACGCCCTCGGGGCGCTGCTCGCCGACGGGTGGTACCGCGGCGAGGTCGGCATGCTCCGCTCCCACGACCAGTTCGGCGACCGGACCGCCCTGCTCCTCGAGCTGCACGTCGACCATCCCGACGGCACCACGACGGTGGTCGGCACCGACGGCGGGTGGCGCAGCGCGCGCTCGCACGTGCTCGCCGCGGACCTGATCGAGGGGCAGGTCGAGGACCAGCGCCTCCTCCCCGCGGGCTGGAGCGAGCCCGGGTTCGACGCCGGCGCCTGGCGCCCCGTCACCCTCGCCGACCACGGCCACGCACACCTCGTCGCGTCGCCCGCACCGCCGGTCCGCGCCGTCGAGGAGATCCTGCCGGTGTCGGTGGCCACCCTCGGCCCGGGGCGCCAGGTCTTCGACCTCGGCCAGAACGTCAACGGTCGGGTCCGGGTTCGGGACCTCGGACCCGAGGGCACCACGCTGGAGCTGACGCACGCCGAGTGGCTCGGTCCCGACGGCGACGTCACCACCGAGCACCTGCGCCCCTCCGACATCCCGTTCCTCGAGACGGAGGTCCGGGCCGGGCAGGTCGACCGGGTCACCTCCGCCGGCGTCCCCGGCCAGGCCTTCGACCCGCGCCTGACCACGCACGGCTTCCGCTACGTCCGCGTCGCGGGCCACCCGGACCGGCTGACCGCGCACGACGTCACCGGCGTCGTGGTGCACACCGACCTCCGCCGCACCGGCTCGTTCGCGTGCAGCGACCCCCGGCTCGACGCGCTGCACGAGGCGGCGGTGTGGAGCTTCCGGGGCAACGCCTGCGACATCCCGACCGACTGCCCGACCCGCGAGCGCGCCGGCTGGACCGGCGACTGGCAGGTCTTCGCCCCGGTCGCGACGTACCTGTACGACGTCGCGGGGTTCGCCACGAAGTGGCTGCGCGACCTCGTCGCGACCCAGTGGGACAACGGCATCCTGGGCAACATGGCGCCGATGCCCCCCGCCGAGCGGACCGGCTTCCTCGAGCGGCTCAACGGCTCGGCCGGGTGGGGTGACGCCGTCGTCCTGGTGCCGTGGGAGCTGCACGAGGAGTACGGCGACACCCGCCTGCTGGAGGAGATGTGGCCGGCGATGGTCGCCTGGCTCGACTTCGCCGAGAGCACTGCTGCCGGCACCGGCACCCCGACCGCGCGGCCCTGCGTCCGGAGCCGGAGACCCACGAGCGGTACCTCTGGGACACCGGCTTCCACTGGGGCGAGTGGCTGGTCCCCGGGGAGGACCCGACGGACTTCCCGGCCTTCATGGCGGCGGACAAGGCGGACGTCGCGACGGCGTACCTCGCCTGGTCCGCCCACCACGCGTCCCGCATCGCCGCGGTGCTGGGCCGGACGGAGGACGCGGCCCGATATGCGGACCTGGGCTGCGCCGCCACGGAGGCCTGGCGGGCGGAGTTCCTCGATCCCGACGGGCAGGTCCGTCCCGCGACCCAGGCCAACGTCGTTCGGGCACTGACGTTCGGGCTGGTGCCGGCCGAGCTCCGGTCGGCCGCGGCCGACCAGCTGGCCAAGCTGGTCCGGGAGAACGGCACCCGCCTGGCCACCGGGTTCCTGGCCACCCGCGACCTGCTGCCCGCGCTCGCGGACCACGGGCACCTCGACGTCGCCTACGATCTGCTCCTCCAGGACGCCGCACCGTCGTGGCTGAACATGATCGCGAAGGGAGCGACCACGGTCTGGGAGCGCTGGGAGGGCGTCGACGACGACGGGGTTCCGCACGAGTCGCTCAACCACTACTCCAAGGGCGCGGTCATCGGCTTCCTGCACCGGTACGTCGCCGGGCTGCAGCGCACCACCGCCACCTGGCGGACGTTCCGGGTGCACCCGCGTCCGGGCGGTGGCGTCACCTGGGCCCGGGCCGGGCACGACGCCCCGCACGGGCGGATCGACGTGTCCTGGCGACTCGACGGCGACGAGCTGCGTCTCGACCTGACCGTCCCGCCGGGCTGCGTCGCGACCGTCGTCCTGCCCTCCGGCGAGGTCGCGGCCGGCCCCGGCACGCACCGGTGGGTGGAGCCCGCAGGCTAGTCCCGCGGGCCGCCGTGCATGAGCCCGGCGAGGCCGCCGGGCAGGGTCGCGGCCATGGCCGGGTCGAACTCGCCGTCGACGAGCACGAAGACCACGCGGGCCGGGACGTCGCCGCGGTTGGCCCAGGCGTGGTCGGTGCCGCGCTGGACGACGACGTCGCCGGCGCCGAGCGTGACCTCGGAGTCGTCGAGGAGGAGCGTGATCTCGCCCTCGAGCACGATGCCGTAGTCGACCGAGGCGGTGCGGTGCACGGGGGACTGCAGGCCTCGCGCGTCGAGGTGCCCGGGCCGGAACTCGTTGATCCGGATCTTCGTCCCGCGGGGAGGCGGAGGCACGGCGAGGGTGCGCTGCGTGGGCTCCGACTCCTCCGCCGCGGTGATCCGGGCCGGGGCACCCTCGGTGCTCCAGATCTCGTGGAAGGAGACCCCGTCGTCGGGGAGGTCCCGCGACACCGGGACCGGGCCGTCGGACAGGACGACGGACACGCCGTCGGGGGTGTGGCCGGTCACCACGCGGCGCGGCACCGCGCTCATGCGTGGCACGCGATCGGGCCGCCGTGGAAGGCCACCATGTCCGGCCACACACCGGGCACCGTCAGCCGGCGCCACCCGGAGGTGCCGTGCTCGAGCTCGGTGTACGCGCGGTGCAGGTTGCCGACGAAGCGCTCGGTCTCCGCCCAGTCGCGGTAGGGGTTGTCGCGGTTCTTCTGGGCCGCCTCGAGCGGTGTCAGCCCCGCGGCGTACGACGTCGCGGCGACCTCCTGGACGAAGGCCAGGTAGGAGTCCATGCGCGACAGCAGCAGCGGGACGTCCTCGTCGCGGCAGACCGGGCCGTGCCCGGGCGCCAGCACCGCGGGGGCCAGCGACTGCATCAGCTCGATCGCGGCCCGGAAGCCGGCGATCGAGCCCTCCAGCACGAACGGCTGACCGCCGTTGAAGGCCAGGTCGCCGGTGAACAGGACCCGCTGCTCGGGAAGCCACACGAGCACGTCGTTCGTCGTGTGCGCGGGCTGCCCGACGTGGACCAGGTCGACCGGGAAGTCCGCGAGGTGCAGCGTCATCCGGTCCGCGAACGTGAGCTCGGGCGGCCGCAGCGAGAGGTCGCCGTAGTCCGGAGCGGTGATCACCTTCGTGGCCTCCAGCCCGGCGGCCAGCACCTCGTCGCGGCACCTGTCGTGCCCGATGACCAGGGTCTCCGGGGGCAGGAACCCGTTGCCGTAGGTGTGGTCGGGGTGGTGGTGCGTGTTGACCACGGCCCGGGGCGCACCCTGCGACACCTTCGCCACCTCGGCGAGGACCGCCCGGTTGCGGCGCTCCGTCGAGGTGGTGTCGACGAGCACGGCCGTCCCGGCGCCGTCGACGACGACGCCGCAGTTGTTGACCATCCAGCCGCCGTCGGGCTGGACGTAGGCGTGGACGCCGTCGGCAAGCTCGTCGACGTAGGGGGTGCCGTCGCTCCAGGTCACGTGTCTCTCCGGGGTTCCTCGAGGGGGTGGGTGGATCCCTCAAGTCAGCCGCACCCGACCCGGCGAAGCAAGGGCCGGGGCCATCACCAGAGCCGATCCGAGGCATGGCTTCTCGCGTGTTCTGCCCGCGGGCCGTGGCTGTTTGACTTCGGTGGTGTCGACCGACCAGCCCACGAGCTCCCGCGTCGTCCCTGCCCCGCCTTCCGGCACGGAGGGCGCGGGGCTCGGGGTGCCCCTCCTGCTGACCCTGGCCCTGCTGGCCGCGTTCGCCCCGATCGCAACCGACCTCTACCTGCCGGGCTTCCCGGCGATGGCCGGGGACCTCGGCAGCGACGCCAGCGGGGTGCAGCTGACCCTGACCGCGTTCCTCGCCGGCCTGGCCGTCGGCCAGCTGGTGATGGGGCCGATGTCCGACCGGCTCGGTCGGCGCGGACCGCTGATCGGCAGTGCGCTGCTCTGCGTGGCCGCGGGCGTGGTCTCGGCGACCGCCCCGACTCTGGGCGTCCTGGTCGCGGCCCGCGTCGTCCAGGGGTTTGCCGGCGCCGGCGGCATGGTCATCGGACGGGCGGTGATCGCGGACCTGTTGACGGGACGCGCCGCCGCCCGGGCGTTCACGATCATGCTCACCGTCGGCGGGGTGGCTCCCGTGCTGGCACCGCTGGTCGGGGGGCTGCTGTCGGAGCCGATCGGATGGCGGGGGATGCTCTGGACGGTCACCGGCCTGTGCTGCGTGATGCTGGTAGCCGTCGTCGCGGTGGTCCCCGAGACCCGCCCGCGGTCGGTTCGCGACCAGACGGGCGCGCCGTACCTGGTGTCCGTGCGGCGGGTCCTCCACTCGCGCGGCTACTGGAGCCACACCGGGGTGTTCGCGCTGTCCTTCGCGATGATGATGGCCTACATCTCGGCCTCGCCGTTCGTCTACCAGCACGTGCTGGGCCTGACCGAGGTGCAGTACGGCGCCGCGTTCGGCGTGAACGCGGTCGGCCTGATCGCCAACGGGGCCCTGGTCAGCCGGATGGTCGACGTGGTCGAGCCGGAGCGGATCGTCGGCGCGTCCCTGGCCCTGCAGGTCACGGCGACGGTGGGGCTCGTCGTGCTCGTGCTGGTGCACGCGCCCGGGTGGACCTACGCGGTGGCGATCTTCCTCGCCGTGCTCAGCAACGGCGGCATCATGGGCACCTCGGCGTCGCTGGCCATGGGCCGCGTGCGCGAGGTGGCCGGAGCCGGCAGCGCGATCATGGGGTTCAGCCAGTTCGCGCTCGGTGCCGTCGTCTCCCCGCTGGTCGGGCTCGGCGGGATCGGCTCCGCGCTGGTCCCGGCCGTGGTGATGGCGACGGCCTCGGTCGGCGCGGCGCTCGTGCGCGGCCTCGCCGGCAGCCGTCGGTCCGCCGCCTAGTTGTCCTCGCTCTCGACGTCGACCGCGACGTCGTAGAGCAGGCGGCGCAGCCAGACCCCGGCCGGGTCGGCGGCCCGCCGCGGGTGCCAGTGCGCCGCCTCGGTGATCCGCACGGTGTCCAGGGGCGTGGCCGCGACCGCGAGGTCGAGCGTGTCCAGGCACCGGTGGGCCAGGCGGGCGGGGACGAACGCGCACATGTCGGTGCCGGCGACCGCGTAGGGGAGCGCCAGCAGGCTGGTGACCTGCACCAGGACCACCCGGTCCTCGACCCCCTTGCGCTCCACCTCGAGCTCCAGCGGGCGCCGGGTGTCGCCGGCCGGGAGGAACTCGGCGACCGCGTGCGGCATCGCCCGCAGGTCCTCGAGCGTCAGCGTGCCGTCGGTCAGGCGCGGGTTGTCCCGGGCGACCACGCAGACCAGCTCGTCGGTGAAGACCGGCTGCGTGCGGCCGGGGAGGTCGAAGCCGAGCGGCACCACGATCAGGTCGCGCCGCATGAGCTGGCTCTCGAACTGGTCCCGCGACGGCGGCACGACGTCGAAGGACACCGAGCAGGCCGGTGCCTGCTCGTGCAGCAGCCGGGTCAGCGGCTCGGCGAGCACGGTCATGGCGTACTCCGACATGCTGACCTCGAACAGCTTGCTGCTCGTGGCCGGTGCGAACTCCCGCTGGGTGCCGAGCAGCGCCTCCGCGGCCTCGACCGCCTCGGCGACCACGGGACGCAGGTCCTCCGCGAGCGGGGTCAGCTCGAACCCGCGGCCCGAGCGGACCAGCAGCTCGTCGTCGAAGTGCTTGCGCAGCCGGGCGAGGGCGCCGCTCATCGCGGGCTGGCTCATCGTCATCCGGTTCCCGGCATGCGTCAGGTTCCGCTCCTCCAGCAGGGCGTGGAGGCTGAGCAGGAGGTTGGCGTCGACGTCGCGCAGACCCTCGGTCACGGGGCCGATCGTAGTGCGACTGACGTCTCGAAGGCGGCCGGTGCGCGACACTGGGGCCATGTCCCTGGGCGGCACCGACCTCAACCTCCTGCTCTCGCTCAAGGTGCTGCTCGAGGAGGGCAACGTGACCCGCGCCGGCCGCCGGCTCGCGCTCAGCCAGCCGGCCATGAGCGCTGCCCTGGCCCGGCTCCGGCGCAAGTTCGACGACGAGCTCCTCATCCGCAGCGGCCGGGAGTACGAGCTGACGCCGTTCGCGCAGGAGCTGCTGCCCGAGGTCCAGCACGCGGTCCGGCTGATGAGCCAGGCGCTGCGTGTCGAGGAGGACTTCGACCCGGCGACCAGTGAGCGCACGTTCCGGCTCACCATGAGCGACTACGCGATCGCGGTGCTGCACGACCCGCTGGTCGCCGTGGTCAGCGCGTCCGCGCCCGGGGTCCGGCTGCGCATCGACCACCTCGGTCCGGACGTCCGTTCGTCCGACCGGGTGCTCCTGGAGTACGACGCCCTGGTCGGGCCGCTCGGCTTCGGCTTCCCGGGCGAGTCCCGGCCGCTGTGGCGGGACCGCATGGTGTGCCTGGTGGACGCCGGGCACCCGTGCCTCGAGCGCGGTGGCCTGACCCTCGACGACCTGGGCGAGTTCCCCCACGCGGTCGCCTCGTTCGGGCCGGGCATCCTCACCCCGGTGGACCGGATCTTCGGCGAGCTGGCGATCGACCGTCGCATCGAGGTGACCGTGCCGGGCTTCCTCCCGCTGCCGTTCGTGGTCGAGGGCACCCAGCTGGTCGCCGTGCTGCCGGCCCGGCTGGCCCGGATGCACGCGCGCCCCGGCTCGCCGGTGGCGCAGGTGGAGCCGCCGTTCGACGAGGTGGTGCTGGCGGAGGGCTACTGGTACGGCCGCGACCGGCTCGCGGACCCCGCGCACCAGTGGCTGTTCGCCCGGCTGGACGAGGTCCGCGAGCTGCTGGCGCCGGCTACGGCGTGACCGCCGGCTCCCAGTGGTTCGCGTTCGTGGGGCCGTCCGGCCCCGCGAGGTAGCCGACGAAGAGGCCGCCGGGGTCCCGCCGGGCCCGGATCTCCCGCAGCCGGGACCAGTTGGCGTCGGCCATGAACTTCACCTGACGCCGGGCGAGGTCGCCGTCACCGAGGTACTGGCCGACGGTGACCGGCTCCAGGTGCGTCATCACGTCGGCCAGCCAGGCCCGATGTGCGTCGTCCTCCGACGGGTCCTCCCACAGCACGTAGCTCGCGAGGTAGATCTCCGACTGCATCGAGAACGCCATGTCCGGCAGTGTCCGCAGCGGCGCCATGCTGAACCAGATCGTGAACGCCTTGTCGTTGGGCAGCGTCGTGTACGCCGGTCGCAGGGCGGGCAGTACCCGCTCGACCGGGCCGCTGAGCCAGGCGTTGTCGACCGCCCACCGGTGTCCCTCCGGGTTGTCCGCGAGCTGTCGCTTGCGCTGCTCCTCGAGCGTGGTGGGGACGGCGTCGAGCACCAGCAGCGCACGGTCCAGCGCCGGGTTGTCCCGGAACGGTGCCAGCGCGACGTCGGCCGCCGCGGCGTCGGCGACCAGGGCGACCCCGGTCACCAGCAGGACGGGATCCTCGGAGAGCGACCGGTCCGTCTTCGTGAGGGCGACGATCTCGACGGTGTCGGCGACGGAAGCGTGCGTCCCGTGCAGCCAGGTCATCACCTCGTCGAAGTCGTCGAGCCGGAACGCCTGCACGGTCTGGGCGACGTGACCGGGCGCGGGCATGGTCCGGAGGTGGAACCGGGTCACCACCCCGAAGAAGCCCGGCCCGGCGCCCCGCGCGGCCCAGTAGAGGTCACTGTTCTGGTGCGCGTCCGCGCGCACCAGGTCGCCGTCCGCGGTGACCACGTCGACCGCCTCGACGTGCTCGGCGGCCCAGCCCCACCCGCGGGCGTTCCAGCCCTGCCCGCCCTGGAGGAGGAAGCCGCCGACGCCCACGGTCGGGCAGTGCCCGCCGGGGAAGAACCGGCCCAGTCGGTCGAGGAACGGCGCGAGCACGGCGCCGCCCTGGACGGCGGGGGAGAGCGACACGATGCCCGTCGCCTCGTCGTACGAGAGGTGCTGGAGGTCGCCGAGGTCGATCACCAGCGCGTCGTCGCGCACCGACCACTGCGCCCAGCTGTGCCCGCCGGACCGCACCGCGACCTTCCACCCCCGCTCGAGGGCGAGCCGGACACCGGTGACGACGTCCTGCTCGGAGGCCGCCTTCAGCACGGCCGCGGGCCGCCGCCCGGGCAGGCGCCGGTTGAAGACGCGGTCCACCCGGGCCGCCTCGAAGCCGTCGTCGTCGCGCAGCACCAGCGTGCCGGCGAGCGTGGTCAGGTCGACGCCCATCAGGCCGGGGCGACCAGCGCGTGGAGGGTCTGCCCCATGATCCGGCCCGGATCGGCTCCGGGGGTGTCGGGGTGGATCTCCCACTCGGCGAGCTGGAGGCTGTTGTCGAGCACCATCTTCACGCGCGGGAAGCGACGCTCCATGAACGCGGGCAGCACGGCGTCGACCGGGTCGCCCGAGGTGAGCATCTCGGCCAGCACGACCGCGTCCTCGGCGCACATGGCCGCGCCCTGTGCGATCAGGGGTGGGCAGGCGTGCGCGGCGTCGCCGATGATGATCGAGCGGCCGCGGTGCCACGGCTCGTCGACGCAGATCGCCTCGATCCACTGGTAGTTGACGACGGCGTCGTCCGGGAGGCTGTCGCGCACCTCGCCCCAGGTCCCGCCGTACCCCTGGCCGCGCTCCTTGAGCAGCGCGCCGTTCGGCCCCTCGCCGACGTAGGAGCGGTCGAGGTTCTCCTCGAGCAGGAAGGCGTAGCAGAGGTCTTCGGAGATCGGCGTGTAGCCGGCCTTGTACTTCGGGCCGCCGTAGTAGAGCTCGGAGCAGTCCATCTCGGCCGGCCGCTTGGCGACGGTGCGCCAGATCCCCATGCCGACCGGCTGCGGCTCGGTGTCGATGCCGATCATCCCGCGCACCTTCGACCGGATGCCGTCGGCTCCGACGAGGAGGTCGACGGTCTCCCGGCTGCCGTCCGACAGGGTCACGGTGACGGCGTCGCCGTGGTCGTCGATGTGAGTCAGCGTGGTCCCGAGCCGGACGTCGACCCCGGCCGTGACCACCTCCTCGGCCAGGATGTCCGCGATGTCGCCACGGACCGCGCCCATCGTGCCCGGCAGGTCGGGTCCGCCCATCGGGGGTGTCGGCATCTCGGCGATGACGTGGCCGTCCGCGGTCCTGAGCCGCAGGTGGCTGAACGGGTAGCCACGCTCGGCCAGCCGGTCGTAGATGCCGATCGCGCGGAACGCCTTGAGCGCGTTGCCCTGCAGGGTGATGCCGTGGCCGACGCCGCCGAGCGACGGGCGCAGGTCGACGAGCACGACCTGGACGCCGCGCTGGGCGAGGGCGAGCGAGAGGACGCCGCCCGTGATGCCGCCGCCGACCACGAGGACGCGACGGACCGGGGACTCGGTCAGGGGGGAGGACATGGGTGCTCCTGGAGGGTCAGGCGGGGGTGGCTGCGGGGAACATGGAGGCGCGGGAACCGGTGATCCAGCCGACCACGTGGTCGCGGTCGGTGCCGGCCACGGGGACGTCGGCGACCTTGCGCCCGCGGTTGAGGATCACCATCCGGTCGGCGACCTCGTAGCAGAGCGGCAGGTCGTGGGTGACCAGCACGATCGCGATGCCCTGGTCGGCCATCCGCCTGATCAGGGCCTCGACGTTCCGGGTCTGCTCGTAGCCGAGCGCGGCGGTCGGCTCGTCGAGCAGCAGGATCCCGCCCCGCTCGCCGTTGACCCGGATCGCGCTGCGTGCGATCGCGACCACCTGCCGCTGACCGCCGGAGAGCATCTCCACCGGCCGCGACATCGGGGCCGTGCGTACGCCGAGCCGGTCGAGCTCGGCCTCCGAGGACTTCCGCATCGCCTTGCGGTCGACGAAGCCGAGCCAGCCGAGCGGCCCCGTGCGCAGCGTCTCCTGGCCCATGTTGAGGTTGGTCGCGATGTCCTGCGGCTCGACCAGGGACAGGTCCTGGTAGACCATCTGGACGCCCGCTGCCGCGGCGTCGCTCGGCGCGTGGAACGTGTGCTGGGTGCCGTGCACCGCGATGGTGCCGTGGGTGGGGCGGTGGGCTCCCGACATGACCTTGAGCAGCGTGGACTTCCCGGCACCGTTGTCGCCGAGCAGGCCGACCACCTCGCCGGGCATGACGTGGACGTCGATGTCGGACAGGGCCCGGACGAAGCCGTAGTGCATCTCGATGCCGGACAGGGCCAGGGCCGGGGTCTCGCTCGTGGGTGCGCTCATCGGCTCAGACCTTCTTCTCGTGGACGGACAGGTTCATGGCCATCAGCCGTTCCTCGACGCTGGCCTGGATCAGCCTCTCGAGGAGCAGTGCCCCGATCAGCAGGGCACCGGTGCAGACGGTCGCCCAGTAAGGCTGGATGCCGCGGATGGTCAGGCCGTTGGTGATCGTCGCCAGGATCAGGGCGCCGACCAGGACCCGGGGCAGGCTGCCGCGGCCGCCGGTGAGGGAGACGCCGGCCAGGGCCACCGCGGTGAGCGCGGTGAAGATGATGCCCGGGCTGGCGTTGGGGTTGGCCTCGGTGACGTTGGCGGTGTTCACCAGGCCGCCCAGGGCCGCGAGCACGCCGGAGATGACGAAGCCCAGCACGACGTACCGGTTGCTGGCGATGCCGGCGCGGCGTACCGCCTCGCCGTTGGCGCCGACCGCCATCAGCCGGAGCCCTTCACGGGTCCGGGTCAGGAAGATCGTCCCGATGACGAAGACCACCGCCACGATGAACACCGGGGCCGGGATGCCCGGGAAGGTCTCGCCGCCGTTGATGCGGAAGTAGCGGTGGGTGCCCATGAACTCGAGCTGGACGAGGCCGGGGAACGTGTAGCCCCCGGCCACGACGGCGGCCAGCCCGGTCAGGATCGACAGCGAGCCGATCGTCACGATGATCGGGTTGAACCCGCGGAGCGAGATCAGCCCGTTGAACACGCCGACCACGACCCCGCACGCCAGCCCGGCCAGCAGCGCCAGCCAGGTGGCGTAGCCCTCGGTGAGCATCCAGCCGGTGACGCAGCTGGCGAACGCGGCGGTCCCGGGCAGGGAGAGGTCGAGGACCCCGGTCATGATGCCGATGCCGACGCCCGCCGCGAAGATCGCGGTGAGGGCGCCCGCGTTGGCGATCAGGAGCGCGTTGTCGAGGGTGAAGAAGTACGGCGAGCACCAGAAGGCGAAGACCACGATCAGCAGTCCCCACAGCATGAAGATGCCGCGGTCGCGCAGGAACACCAGGACCGACACCGACCGGGGCACGTCGTGCCCGGTGGGGACCGGGGCCGGCTCCGGGGCAGCCGCCGCGGGGGCCGGGGCCGCGCCCTCCGGCGCGGTTGCCCCCGGCGTCTGTGAGTTGCTCGTGGTCATCGCCATCCCTCAGCCCTCGGCCTTGACGACTTCCTGCGGGACGGTCAGCTGCACGCCGGTCGCCTCCGGGTCGTCGATCATCGTGGTCAGCGCGTCGAACGACTGCGCCATGTCGGCCTCGAACTGGAGCGCGACCACCGCGTAGATGTCGCCGCTCTTGACCGCGGCGAGAGTCTCCTCGTTGCCGCCGGCCTCGGTGATGCACGGGGTGTCCTTGCCGGCCGCCTTGAACGCGCCGACCGCGCCGAGCGCGCCCTCGTCGTTCTGGCCGAACACGGCGGTGATGTCGGGGTTGCCCTGGAGCACGTTGCTGATGTCGGTCTGCGCCTTCGTGCGGTCGCTGACGGTGATGGTGGCGACGATCTCGGAGTCCGGCGCGGTGGCGGCGAGGGACTTCCTGACCTCGGACTCGAGGTCCTCCTTGCCGGCAGTGCCCGGCGCGGACTCGACGAAGAGGACCTTCGACTTCCCGTCGTGCCGCTCGTTGATGCAGTTCCCGAGCTCCTCGCCGGCGGCCTGGCCCTGGGCCTTGTAGTCGATCGTCGAGAACGAGACCCCGGGGACGAGACCGTCGAGGCCGTAGTCCTGGGGGACGCCGTTGAGGACCATCGGGACGCCCTTGTCGAGGGCGGTCTGCACCAGCGCCTTCATCGACGCCGGTGCGACCGCGATCGCCCAGGCGCCGTCGGCGGCGCCGCTCTCGATCACGCTCTGCAGGTCGGTGACCTGCTTCTGCGGGTCGAGCTTCGGGTCCTGGACGGTGACCTTGTAGCCCTTCTCGGTGCCGTAGGCGGTCACGCCCTCGGAGAGCTGCTTCATCGCCGGGATCTGGAGCCCCAGCGGCGAGAAGACGATGGTCCTGGACCCCGAGTCCGAGTCGGTCGCGCCGGCGGCCGGCTGCGTGTCGCCCCCGCAGGCGGCGAGCGTCAGCAGGCTGCTGGCGGCGAGGCCGGCGAGGAGGACCTTGCCGGTCGAAAGAGAAAGGGACGTCACGACATCTCCTGGATCTCGGAGGCGCACCCGGTGGTGGTCGCCTGTGGTGGTCGTCACAGGAAACACGGGCCGTCGGCAACCCGGAACCCACTGCGCGGTGATGGCAGGCATCGACGTCAGCGCTTTCTCCGGGCCCGGTCCGGAGACCTAGCGTGATGGCTCCACCACTCATCGGCCTGCCCGATTCCCCTCAACGAGGAGCCCTCATGGCCTACGTCGTCAGCGCCACCTGGACCGCCGAGCCCGGCCAGGAGGCGGTCGTCCTGGACGCGATCCAGAAGCTCACCCCGCCCTCGCGGGAGGAGGCCGGCAACGTCTTCTACCAGGCCTACCAGGACCCGGCCGAGCCGCTGGTGTTCCGCCTGTTCGAGATCTACGAGGACGAGGAGGCGTACGCCGCCCACGGCTCGTCGCCGCACTTCAAGGAGTTCGGCCTCGAGCAGGCGATCCCGGTGCTCGCCACCCGCGAGCGCGCGTTCTACTCGACGATCGGCTGACCCGTGCGACTCGCTGCCTTCCGCCTCGTGGACGACCACGCCGACGTACGACGCGTCGGCGTGGTGGTCGGCGACTCGGCCACCTGGTGGCTGCACCCCTTTCCGGAGGGGACCGACCTCGTCGGGCTGCTGGCCGCGGACCGGGGCACGCGCGAGGAGGCGGCGGACCTCGCCGCCCAGAACGACGGGCTGCGGCCCGCCGACGTGGTGCTGCTGCCGCCGGTCTACCCGGTGGCCATGCGCGACTTCCTCACCTTCGAGTCGCACGTCGAGGGTGTGAGCAAGGGCATGCAGGGCGCGAGCCACGTGCCCGACGAGTGGTATGCCGCCCCGTCGTTCCTGTTCATGGCCCCGCACGCCGTGCACGGCCCGTACGACGACGTGGCCATGCCGGCCGACACCGCGCGCCTGGACTTCGAGCTCGAGCTCGCCGCCGTGGTCTGCCGCGACGTCCGCAACGTGACGCCCGAGGAGGCCCGCTCGGCGATCGGCGGCTACTGCGTGATGAACGACTGGTCGGCGCGCGACGTGCAGCGCCGGGAGATGACGCTCGGCCTCGGGCCCTCGAAGGGCAAGGACTTCGCCACCACGATCGGCCCCTGGGTGGTCACCGCGGACGAGCTCGAGGACTGCCGCGACGAGGACGGCTTCCTCGACCTGAACATGGAGGTCCGGGTCAACGGGGCCCCCGTCGGCGGGGACCGGTCCGGTCACATGGGCTGGTCCTTCGAGCACCTCGTCTCCTACGCCTCGCGCGCGTCCTGGGTCAAGGCCGGCGAGGTGCTGGCCTCGGGGACCTGCGGGACGGGTGCCCTGGCCGAGACCTGGGGACGCACCGGCGAGCTCGACCCGCCGCCGATCCAGGTCGGTGACGTGGTCGAGATGACCGTGGAGCGGGTCGGCACCGTGCGCAACCGGGTGGTCCCGGACGACGAGACCGTGCCGGCCGTCGTACCGGCGCGGCGCCGGGTCCGCGAGGAGGTCTGAGCCGGTGACGATCACGACCGTGAACCCCGCCACCGGCGGCGAGCTCCGCAGCTACGCGACCCACGACCGCACGCAGGTGGACGCGATCCTCGGGGCCGCCCACGCCACCTCCCTGCGTTGGGCGGGGACGCCGCTCGAGGAGCGGCTCCAGCTGCTGCGCCGGGTGGGCAAGCTGCTGACCGACCGGCGCCGGCAGTACGCCGCGCTGGTGACCGCGGAGATGGGCAAGCCCCTCACCGAGGCGCTCGGCGAGATCGACAAGTGCGCGCTCAACTGCGACGTCGTCGCGGAGCTGGCCCCGCAGTGGCTCGCCGACCACCCGGTCCCGAGCAGCGCCCACTGTTCGTGGCTGCGCTACGAGCCCCTCGGCGTCGTGTTCGCCGTGATGCCCTGGAACTTCCCGTTCTGGCAGGTGCTCCGGTTCGCCTGCGCGGCGCTCGCCGCCGGCAACGCCGCGGTGCTCAAGCACTCGCCGAACGTGACCGGCTGCGCCCTCGCCCTCGAGCAGCTGTTCGCGGACGCGGGAGCGCCCGAGGGCCTGTTCGCCAGCCTCCTGGTCGCCGAGCCCGACGTCGCCGAGACCAGCGCCCGTGTCATCGCCGACCCGCGGGTCGCCGCGGTGACCCTGACCGGCAGCGACCGGGCCGGTGCGGCGGTCGCCTCGGCCGCCGGACAGGCGCTGAAGAAGACCGTCCTCGAGCTCGGCGGCTCGGACCCGTTCGTGGTGCTCGACGACGCCGACCTCGACGCCGCCGCGGAGGCGGCCGTCCGATCGCGCTTCGGCAACGGCGGGCAGAGCTGCATCGCGGCCAAGCGGTTCGTCGTGGCGGACGCCGTCGCCGACGAGTTCGTCCGGCTGCTGGCGACGAAGGTCGCGGGGCTCCGGCTCGGCGACCCGACCCTGGTCGGCGTCACTGTGGGACCGATGGCGCGTCCCGACCTGCGTGAGCAGCTGCACCGGCAGGTGGCCGAGACCCTGGCCCAGGGCGCGGCCCTGGTCGCCGGTGGCCGGCCCGTCGACGGGCCGGGCTGCTACTACGAGCCCACCGTCCTCGACCACGTCCTCCCGGGCATGACCGCCTTCGGCGAGGAGACCTTCGGGCCGGTCGCCGCGGTGGTGCGGGCCCGCGACGACGAGCACGCCCTCGCCCTCGCCAACGACACCGACTACGGCCTGGGCGCCGCCGTCTGGGGCAGCGCCGAGCGGGCCCTCGCGGTAGGCAGCCGGATCCGGTCCGGTGCCCTGTTCGTCAACGCGGTCGTCGCCTCCGACCCGCGGCTCCCGTTCGGGGGGACCGGGCGCAGCGGCTACGGACGCGAGCTGTCGGCGGAGGGGACCCGCGAGTTCACCAACGTCCGGACGGTCTACGTCGGAGACGCCGTGGGCCCGCTGCCCGCGGTGACAGAGTAGGAGCGCCATGAGCACCCTCGACCACGTCGGCCTGAACGTCGCCGACCTGCCGGCGATGACGCGGTGGTACGCCGCGGCGCTCGGGCTCACCGTCGAGCTCGAGTTCGCCCTCGACGACGTCGACTTCCGCGGCACGATGCTGGTCAGCCCGGCCGGCTACCGGATCGAGCTCCTGCACCGGGCCGGCAACCGCCCCGGCCTCCGAGCCGCCAGCCCGGTCGAGGCCGCGCTGACGCGTGGGTTCGGCCACCTCGCCCTGGACGTCGAGGACGTCGACACGTCGTTCGACGGGCTGGTGGCGGCGGGCGCCACCGACCGGATGTCGCCGCGCCCGTCGCCGGAACCCGGCGTCCGCATGGCCTACGTCGCCGACCCCGAGGGCAACCTGATCGAGCTGCTGGACCGGACCTCGGCCCGGCGGCGCGCGGCGGTGTCGGCATGACCGGCCGCCTGGACGGGAAGATCGCGCTGATCACCGGCGTCGGGGGCGGCATCGGTGGCACCGCGGCCGCGATGTTCGCCGCCGAGGGAGCGCGAGTGGTCGGCTGCGACCTCGACGAGGCCGCCGCCGGTCGCACCGAGGCCGCGGTGCGCGCTGCCGGTGGCGAGATCACCGTCCACGGCGGCGTCGACCTCGGGGACGCCGGCCAGGCGGAGGCCTGGGTGGACCGGGCGGTCGCGACGTACGACGGCATCGACGTGCTCTACAACAACGCCTCCACCCAGCGCTTCGGCTCGCTCGACGAGCTCAGCGTCGCGGACTGGGACTTCACCATGCGCAACGAGCTCGACCTCGTCTACTACACGGTGCGCGCCACCTGGCCGCACCTGAAGGCGCACGGCGGCGGCTCCATCGTCAACGTGGGCTCGATCGCCGCGACCCGGGGCGTCGAGTTCATGCCGCAGAACGCCCACAGCGCCGCCAAGGGCGGCGTGATCGCGCTGACCCTGCAGCTGGTCGTCGAGGGCGGCCCGCTGGGCATCCGCGCCAACGTGATCAGCCCCGGGCTGGTCGAGACCCCCAACACCGCGCCGATGCTGGCCGACCCGCCGGACCGGATGCGGCGCGTGGTCCTGGACCGGATCCCGCTCGGGCGGCACGGACGCCCCGAGGACGTCGTCAACGCCGCGCTCTACCTCGCCTCCGACGAGTCCGCCTGGGTCAGCGGCGCCCACCTCGTCGTCGACGGAGGCGGGTCGGTCCTCGGCTGAGCCCCCTCCGCTGGTTGAGGAGGGCGCTCTGCGCCCGTCTCGAGACCAAGGAACCCAAGGAAGAAGGAAACATGAGCGGCAACCTCAACGCATTCGGCATCACCCACCTCAGGCACGTCGACCTGGCGGTGCCCGACTACCAGACCCAGCGGAGCTTCTACACCGACCTCTGGGGCCTCACCGAGGTCGGCACCGACGGCGACCTCTCCTACCTCGCCGCCGAGGGCTCCCCGGAGCAGTACGTCATCCGGCTGCGCCGGGCCGGCGAGAAGCGGCTCGACCTCATCTCGTTCGGCGCCACCGACCCGGCTGCCGTCGACGCACTCGCGGCCAAGCTCGCGAGCGAGGGGGTCCAGCTGGTCAGCCAGCCCGACAAGCTGCAGACCGCCGGCGGCGGCTACGGCTTCCGGTTCTTCGACATCGACGGCCGGGTCATCGAGATCTCGGCCGACGTCGAGACCCGGCAGCACCGCGAGGTGGAGGAAGGGGAGTCGATCCCGGTCCGGATCTCGCACGCGGTGATGAACTCCAACGACCCGACGCGCACGAAGGACTTCTACGAGAAGTACCTCGGCTTCATGCTCAGCGACACGCTCTGGGGCGAGCACATGGGCGAGATGATGCACTTCATGCGGTGCAACGACTGGCACCACAGCCTGGCCATCGCCCGCGGGCCGCACACCTCGGTCCACCACGTCTCGTTCGAGCTGCGGGGCCTCGACGAGTACATGCGCGGCACCGGTCGCGTGATGCGGGCCGGCATCAAGAAGGTCTGGGGGCCGGGCCGGCACAACGCGGGCAACAACACGTTCACGTACTTCCTCGACCCGAGCGGCAACACGATGGAGTACACCACCGAGCTCGAGCGGCTCACCACCGACGAGTGGCACCCGTCCGTCTACGACATCGCCGACCCGATGACCCAGGACGTGTGGGGGACCGCGGACCCGATGAGCGAGCTGATCGCCCGCGAGAGCTTCAACGACCCCGACCGCGGCGTCTTCGTCGCGCCGCCGGTCTGACCCGCCACCGCCGGTCGAGGAGCGAGACCGCTGGTTGAGGAGCGAGCGCCAGCGAGCGAGCGTCTCGAAACCCGGTGGGACGAAAGGAGACGACATGAGCAGGGTCGACGGCAAGGTGGTCGTGGTCACCGGTGGCGCTCGCGGGCAGGGCGCCGCCGAGGTGGCCGCGCTCGCGCGCGCCGGCGCCACCGTGGTGCTCACCGACGTGCTCGACGAGGAGGGCGAGGCGCTCGCGAAGACCCTCGTCGCCGCGGGCCTCGCCGCCGCCTACCGGCACCTCGACGTCCGCGACGCCGACGGCTGGGAGGCCCTGGCGGACGACCTCCGGTCGACGTACGGCCGGGTCGACGCGCTGGTGAACAACGCGGGGGTCGCGGGACGGGACCGGCTGCCCGACGTCGACCTGGAGACCTGGCACCGCACCTTCGACATCAACGTCACCGGGCCGCTGCTGGGCATCCAGGCCCTGGTGCCGCTGATGCCGGCCGGCTCGTCGATCGTCAACGTGTGCTCGGTGGCCGCCCTCAGCGGGCACGTCGCGGCGGCGTACACCGCGAGCAAGTGGGCGCTGCGCGGCCTGAGCCGGACCGCGTCGCTCGAGCTGGGCGCCCGAGGCATCCGGGTGAACGCGGTGATGCCCGGACTGGTGGAGACTCCGTTGATGGCGAACGCGTCGCCGGCGTTCCGGGCCGCCGCCGTCGCCGAGGTGCCGCTCGGCCGCACCGGGACCGTCGACGACGTCGCCCCGCTGATGGTCTTCCTGGTCTCCGACGACGCGGCGTACATGAACGGCGCGGAGCTGGTCGTCGACGGCGGGCTCACCGCGCACGTGTCCCACAAGGGCATCGCCGACGCGATCGGGGGAGCGACGTGAGGCTCGCGACCGCCCGGGTCGGCGACCTGGTGGTCGGTGCGGTCCTCGCGGAGGACGGCCTGCACCCGCTGCCCGACGGGCTGACCGTCGACGACCTGGTCCGGGCGGGGCTGCCGGCCGCGCTGGAGATCGGCACCAGGGCGCTGGCCGGGGTGGCGCTGCCGCTGGCCGGGGCCACCCTGCTGCCGCCGCTGCACCCGTCGAGCGTGCGCGACTTCGTCACCTTCGAGTCCCACGTCGAGGGCGTCCGGCGGAGCGTCGACGACGCCGTCGGCGTCCCGGACGCGTGGTACGACGCCCCGACGTTCTACTTCACCAACCCGCACGCGATCGTCGGGCCGGGCGCGCCGGTCCGGCGTCCCTGGGGCTGCCGGGCCCTCGACTTCGAGCTCGAGGTCGCGTGCGTCGCCGGGGCCGAAGGTGCGTCGTGGACCGAGGCCGAGGCCGGGGACGCGATCTTCGGGTACCTCGTCCTCAACGACTGGTCCGCCCGCGACCTCCAGAAGCGCGAGATGCGTGTCGGGCTCGGCCCGGCCAAGGGCAAGGACTTCTGCACCTCGATCGGCCCGTGGCTGGTCACCGCCGACGAGCTGGCCGACCGGGTCGACGACGACGGGTTCCTCGACCTCGACTGCCGGGTCACCGTCAACGGCGTCGAGGTCGGCCGGGACCGGCTCGCGCACATGGGCTGGTCGTTCCCGACCATGCTCGCCTACGCCTCGCGCGACTCGCTCGTGGTCCCCGGCGACGTCCTCGCCTCCGGCACCACCGGGGGCGGCGGCTGCCTGGCCGAGCTCTGGGGCCGGGCCGGCCGGCAGGACCCGCCCCCGCTCCAGCCCGGCGACGTCGTCTCGATCACGGTCGAGCGGCTCGGCACCCTCACCAACACGGTGGTCGACGGCACCCCCGTCCCGCCCCTCACCCCGTTCCGCCGCGCGTCGCGGCAGACAGCAGAAAGCAGGTAGCAGTCGTGTTCGAGTACTTCCCGGGCAACTACATCTGGAACCTCGGCGTGGTCGCCACCCTCAACAGCGGCGGCACCATCGACGAGGTCGACCGGGCGTGCCGGCCGATCCGGGACCTCGCCCAGCAGGGCTCCGACGTCGGCACCCAGGAGTTCATGGCGTCCTGGCGGCGGGTGGCCGACCAGGTCGAGGAGCAGGCGGTCGAGGCCGAGAAGGCCGGGCACCTGCGCACCGCCGGCCAGCAGTACCTCCGGGCCGCGGCGTACCTCTGCCAGGCCGAGCGGATGCTCAGCAACTCCTCGCCCGACCGGGTCCCGACGTACCGGCACTGCCTCGAGCTCATGGAGAGGTCGTTCGAGCTGGTCGACCCCGCCACGACGCGGGTCGAGGTCCCGTTCGAGGGCACCACGCTGCCGGCGTACTTCACGAACGGGTCGCCGGACGGGCGACCGGTGCCGGTGATGATCATGTGGAACGGCCTCGACTCGACCAAGGAGCACATGTACACCTCCGGGTGGCCCTCGGAGATGGCCGCGCGCGGCATCTCGGTGCTGCAGGTCGACTGCCCCGGCTCCGGCGAGGCACTCCGCCTCCAGGGGCTGACCTCACGGGTCGAGACCGAGGACTGGGCCCGGGCCTGCGTCGACCACCTCGAGGGTCGGCCGGACGTCCGCAGCGACCGGATCGGGCTGGTCGGCTGGTCGCTCGGTGGCTACTACGTGCCCCGCGCGGCGGCGTTCGAGAAGCGGCTCGCGCTGGCCGTCGCCTGGGGTGCCAACCACAACTGGGGCGAGGTGCAGAAGAAGCGGCTCGAGCGGGAGGGCGAGAACCCGGTCCCGCACTACTGGGAGCACGTGCTGTGGGTGTGGGGCGAGAGCGACCTGCCGACGTTCATCGAGAAGGCCGAGCGGGTCAACCTGAACGGGGTGGTCGAGCAGATCACCTGCCCGCTGCTCATCACGCACGGCGAGGGCGACCGCCAGATCAACGTGGCCTACGCCCACCAGTCGTTCGAGCAGGCCACCTCCGCGCCCCGCAAGGAGCTGCGGATCTTCACCCCCGAGGAGGGCGGCACGGAGCACTGCGGGCTCGACCACCTGCCGCACGTGGCCGCGTTCACCGCGGACTGGATCGAGGACACGCTGGCCGACCTGGACGCCGGCCGCCCGTGACCGCCTCCCTCGCCGGGAAGGTCTGCCTCATCACCGGCTCCGCCGGTGGCCAGGGCGCCGCCGCGGCCGAGCTGTTCACGGACGCCGGGGCGACCGTCGTCGGGTGCGACGTGCAGGAGGCGCCGGGTGCCGCCCGGGTGGACCTGACCGACGAGGACGCCGTACGGCGGTGGGTCGACGCTGCGGCACGCGAGCACGGGCGCATCGACGTGCTCTACGCCAATGCCGGCGCGACCCGGTTCAACGCCGTCGAGGACGTCACCCGGGACGAGTGGGACTTCGTCCTGCGCCACGAGCTCGACGTGGTCTTCTTCCCGGTCAAGCACGCCTGGCCGCACCTCAAGCGGTCCGGCAACGCGTCCGTCGTGCTGGTCGGCTCGACGGCCGGGCTGACCGGCTCGCTGACCAACGGCCGGGCCGCACACACGGTCACCAAGGGCGGGGTCATCGCGCTGACCCGGCAGCTGGCCGCCGAGGGGGCCGGGCACGGCATCCGGGTCAACTGCGTGAGCCCCGGGATGATCGAGACGCCGGCGACCCGCGCCGACCTGCTCGCCGACGACCACCCGATGCGGCACATCGCCCGCTCGATCCCGCTGGGACGGGTCGGGCGACCCGATGAGGTCGCCCGGTGCGTGCTGTTCCTCGCCTCCGACGACGCGTCGTACGTGACCGGCGCCAACCTCGTCATCGACGGGGGCTGGTCGGCGGTGCTGCCCGGCGCGTCGGGCACCCTGTAGACCCAGCACACCCAGGAGATCGCATGACCACCAGGCATGGAACGATGGCGACGGACCGCCCGGAGCGCTACGCCAAGCAGCTCGCCGGGCACTGGGCGCGCAAGGGCAGCGCGGGGGAGGAGGACGGCGCCACCGTGATCCGGTTCGACAGCGGCCAGGTCGTCGTCCTGCGCGCCGAGGCCGGGCTGCTCCGGATCGAGGCCACCGTCCCCGAGGGCGGTGACGCCGACCGCTTCGCCCAGGTGGTCAAGGACCACCTGGAGCGCTTCGGCACCCGCGAGGAGCTCGACGTGGTGTGGTCCTGACCGGAGCCGTTGTCACCCGGCGACGACCGGGGACCTCACCGCGCCGGCGCGCGCGATGGCGGCGTACACCCCGGCGCTCGGCTTCGCCGTCCTGGTCAGCGTCTCCCGGTCGACCTCGTGCAGGCCGTACTGGAACGAGTAGCCGAAGATCCACTCGAAGTTGTCGAGCAGGGTCCAGTGCAGGTAGCCCAGCACCGGCACCCCGTCCTCGACCGCGTCGAGCAGTCCCGCCAGGGCCGGCTCGATGAACTCCGCCCGCAGGGTGTCGTCCGGGGTGGCCATGCCGTGCTCGGTCACCAGCACCGGCACCCCGGCCACCTCGTGGGCGTAGCGCACGGCGCCCGCGAGCGAGAGCGGCTCGACCTCCGTCCCCATCTGGTTCAGCGGCGCACCCTCGGGCGGCGGGACGGCCCCGAAGCCGTCGTAGTGCACGCGCTCGTAGTTCTGGACGCCGACGAAGTCGTCGTCGCGGGCCAGGCGCAGCCAGCGCTCGTACACCTCGGCGCGCTTGCGGTCACGGACGGAGGCGTCGTCGCCGTCCACCACGTCGTCGATCACCGCGATCGACAGGCCGACCGGCAGGTCCGGCCGGCGGCGCCGGATCGCCGCGCGGGCCGCGACGTGTCCGGCGGTCATCCCGTCGGCGATCGCGTCCATCTCCTCGGGGAGCATCACGTTGGAGAGCCGGTACGCCGGCACGCCGGCCGCCTCGCTGGCGGCCACCAGGGTCGCCCGCTCGAGGTCGCGGACGAACTCCGGCAGGTCCAGCCAGGTGAGGAGCCGGGCGAGGTTCGGCTCGTTCAGGGTCACGGCCACCGCGATCCGGTCGCCGAAGCGGTCCATCACCCGGCCGCAGTAGCGCGCGAACGCCTCCGGCGCCTCCGGATCCAGCCACCCGCCGCGCTTGGCGAACCAGTGCGGGGAGGTGAAGTGGTTGAAGGTGACGACCGGCGCCAGGCCGAGCGCGAGGCACTCGTCGACGACGGCCTCGTAGTGGTCGAGGGCCTCCTCGGAGAACGTCCCGGCGTGGGGCTCCACGCGGGCCCACTCGACGGAGAAGCGATACGCCGAGAGCCCCATGCCCGCCGCCAGCGCGACGTCCTCGCGCCACCGTTCGTAGCTGCCGCAGGCCCGGCCGGAGGGCTCGCGGAACACGGTGGGGGTGACCTGCTCGGCGAACCAGGTGTCGCTGTCGATGTTGTCACCCTCGGTCTGGTGCCCGGACCCGGCGACACCCCAGAGGAACCCGGTCGGGAAGGATCGATCGCTCATGGCCACCAGCCAACGCCACCGCCGCGGGCTCCGGAAGTCACCTCTGTTGATACCTCGCATCGCCGAGCCGCACGACGTCACCAGGTCGTGGTCCGGGTGCCGCTCTCCACAGGGTGCTCGGTGCCGTCGGGGAGGGAGAGGACGCCGGGTACGCCGTCCGGCAGCCGGGTCTCGACCTGCAGCCTCCCGTCGACGACGTCCCACCGGATCCCCACCGTGCCGTGGCGGGTGTCGATCGAGGCCGCCGCCCAGGTCAGCCCGCCGCCGGGACGGGGGGCGAACCGGACCGCGGCGTAGCCCGGCTCCGCCGGCGCGACGCCGGCCACGGTCCGGTGCATCCAGTCGGCGACCGCCCCCAGCGCGTAGTGGTTGAAGCTGGTCATCTCGCCGGGGTTGATGCTGCCGTCGGGGAGCATCGAGTCCCAGCGCTCCCAGACGGTGGTGGCGCCCATCGTCACGGGGTAGAGCCACGACGGGCACTCGCGCTCGGTCAGCAGCGCGTACGCCGCGTCGACGTGCCCGGTCCGGGCCAGCGCATCGCAGACGTACGGCGTCCCGGCGAAACCCGTCGACACCCGGTAGCCGTTGGCCGCGACGAGGGCCGCGAGGCGGCTGCCCGCGAGCTCCTCGAGGGCCCCGTCCAGCAGCCCGAAGACGAGGGCCAGCGTGTAGACCGTGGTGCAGTCGGAGCGGATCGTCCCGTCGTCGGAGACGAGCTCGGTGCGGAATCCGCGGTGCACGCGCGCTGCCAGAGCCCGGAAGCCTGCCGCGTCGCCGTGCCTCCCGAGCAGCTCCGCGGTCGCCTCCATGATCGAGGCGGTGCGGTAGAGGCAGGCGGTCGCCACCACGGCCTTGTCGGCCTTGGCCAGCCACGGCTGGTCCGGCGGTGCGTCGGGGTCGAGCCAGTCGCCGAGCTGGAAGCCGGAGTCCCAGATGCCGGCAGGGGAGAGCAGCGCCTCGGCGCGCCGTACGTGCGCGCACATCGACCCGTACTGGCGTTCGAGCAGCGCACGGTCGCCGTACGCCTGGTAGAGCGCCCACGGCACCCACACCGCGGCGTCACTCCAGATCGCGGTGGTGTCGGGCTCGGGCAGCCCCTCGGGGAACGGCTGGTACTTCAGCGGGTCCGGCACCACGACCGGGACCACGCCATCGGCGTGACGCTGCTCGAGGTCGAGGTCGACGAGCCAGTCGCCGAGGAAGCCCTCGACGTCGAACAGGAAGGCGGCGGTCGACGCGAAGACCGCGATGTCGCCCGTCCACCCGAGCCGCTCGTCGCGCTGGGGGCAGTCCGTCGGGAGGTCGAGGACGTTGCCGCGGGTGCCCCACACGATGTTCTGGTGCAGCCGGTCGAGGAGGTCGTCGGAGCAGGCGAAGATCCCGGTCCGGGGGAGGTCCGAGTGGACGACGACGGCCTCGATCGCGTCGTCGGTGAGGTCGCCCGGCCAGCCGGTCACCTCGACGTACCGGAACCCGTGAAATGTCTTCGTGGGCTCGAAGGCGTCCTCTCCGCCGCTCAGGACGAACCGGTCGGTGGCCTGGGCGGTGCGCAGCGGACGGGTCCCGAGCTCGCCGTCCTCGAGCACCTCGGCGTGCCGGACCCGGATCTCGGTGCCGCGGGGCCCGCGTACCCGGCAGCGGGTCCACCCGACGAGGTTCTGGCCGAAGTCGACCAGGGTCCGGCCGGTGGGCGACGTCCAGATCCGCTGCGGGCGGAGCGCCTCCTGCCGCACCACCGGCGGTCCGAGGTACGGACCGAGCGTGGCGGTGTCGAAGTCGAGCTCCTCGACCGGGAAGAAGGACGCCGGGTGGGCGCCGACCTTCGTCCAGGCGTCCGTACGGCGACCCGCGTCGATCGTCTGCCCGTCGTACAGGTCGTCGGCGAGGACGTCGGAGGGACCCGCTCGCCACGACCGGTCGGTGAGGACGGTCTGCCGGTGCCCGTCCGCGAACTCGACCTCGAGCTGGGCGATCAGCCCGAGCCGGTCGCCGTACACCGACGCACCGCCGTGGAAGCCGAGCCGGCCCCGCCACCAGCCGTTGCCGACCGAGACCGTGAGCACGCTCCGCTCCCGGAGCATCCCGGTGACGTCGTGGCTGCGGTAGCGCAGCCGCCACTCGTAGGCGCTCCAGCCGGGGCTGAGCACGTCCTCGCCGACCGGTCGCCCGTCGACGAACGCCTCGTGGACGCCGAGGCTGCTCAGGTGCAGCCACGCCGACGCCACGGCGCCGTGCCCGGGGTCGAGCTCGACCTCACGACGGAACAGGGGAGCGGTCAGGTCCACCGCGGGCGTCACCATGCGCGCCCGCCACGTCACGGTCATGCCGCCACGCTAGGCCCGGGCGCCCCGGCAGGGAACGGCCGTCGCGGTGATGGCAGCCATCGACGCGGCACCCGGTCAGCGGGGCACGAGCGCGGTCACCGTCTCCACCGCGCGCCGCAGGTGCGGCTCGGTGCGGTCGGCGAGGTGCGCGACGGCGAGCTCGGTGGTCGCCTCACGGTCCGCGAGCGGCCGGTAGGCCACGCCGGCCAGGGGGAGCGCGGTGACCGGCTCGGGCACCACGGCCACGCCCAGCCCGCCGGCGACGAGCGTGACCAGCGTGGAGGTCTCCTCGACCTCGTGCCGCACCCTCGGCTCGAAGCCCGCGGCGCGGCAGAGCCGCAGGACCAGGTCGAACATGACCGAGTCGCGTCGGCCCGAGTGGGTGATCAGCGCCTCGTCGCGCAGGTTCCGGGCAGAGAGGCGACGCCGGGCGGCAAGGCGATGGTCGGCGGGAAGGGCGACGACCAGCCGCTCGCGCCGCAGGACCTGCAGGGCGATCACCGGGTCGGCGACCGGCGGCCGGAGCAGGGCGATGTCGATGTCGCCGTCGCGGAGGGCGCGAACCTGGTCGGGAACCAGCATCTCGCCGCGGAAGGCGAAGTCGATCCCGGGCAGCTCCTCGGACAGTCCGTTGGCCAGCACCGGCAGCAGGCTGTACGTCGCCGACCCGACGCACCCGACAGCCAGCCGACCGACCGAGCCGGCCGCCACCCGCCGCGCCTCGTGCCCGGCCTCGTCGACGGAGGCCAGGATCTCGCGAGCCCGCACGAGGTACGCCGCTCCGGCCTCGGTGAGGTCGACCCGGCGGGTGGTGCGGTGCAGCAGCTGCACCCCGAGGTCACCCTCGAGGACGCGGATCTGCTGGGAGAGCGGGGGCTGGGCCATGTGCAGCCGGGCCGCGGCACGGCCGAAGTGACGTTCCTCGGCGACGGCGACGAAGTAGCGCAGCTGGCGAAGGTCCATTGATACTTCCAACGTCTCTATTGGGCAGGATATTGGTACTTCACCCTATCAACGAACGGTCGTAGCCTCGGGTGCATGACCACCTCCGCGTACCTCTACGCCGCCGCCCGCACCCCGTTCGGCCGGTTCGGCGGCGCCCTCGCCGGCGTCCGGCCCGACGACCTGGCCGCCGTCGCCCTCACCGGCGCGCTGGCCAAGGCGCCCGGCCTCGACCCCGCCGGGATCGGCGAAGTGGTGTGGGGCAACGCCAACGGCGCGGGGGAGGACAACCGCAACGTCGGCCGGATGGCGGTGCTGCTCGCCGGGCTGCCGGTGACCGTGCCCGCGACGACCGTGAACCGGCTGTGCGGGTCATCCCTGGACGCGGCGATGACCGCGTCCCGGCTGCTCGAGACCGGCGACGCCGAGATCGCGGTGGCCGGCGGGGTCGAGTCGATGACCCGGGCGCCGTGGGTGCTGCCCAAGCCGTCGCGCGCCTTCCCCGCGGGTGACGTCAACGCGGTCTCCACCACCCTCGGCTGGCGGCTCGTGAACGACCGGATGCCGCGCGAGTGGACGGTCTCGCTCGGCGAGGCCAACGAGCAGCTGGCCGACGCGTTGGCGATCCCGCGGCACCGCCAGGACGAGCTCGCCGCCGCCTCCCACCAGCGCGCCGCCCATGCCTGGGCGGAGGGGTTCTACGACGACCTCGTGGTGCCCGTGCCCGGCGTCGAGCTGGCCCGCGACGAGAGCATCCGCGACGGCAGCACCCCCGAGACGCTGGCCGGCCTGAAGCCGTCGTTCCGGCCCGACGGCACCATCACGCCCGGCAACGCCTCCCCGCTCAACGACGGGGCGTCGGCGCTGCTGCTCGGCACCGCGGCCGCCGCCGACCGGATCGGGCTCGCGCCGCTGGCCCGGGTCGCCGGGCGCGGGTCCGTCGCCCTGGAGCCGCAGCGGTTCGGGATCGCCCCCGTCGAGGCGGCCGAGCAGGCGCTGGCCCGGGCCGGCATCGGCTGGGACGACGTGGCCGCGGTCGAGCTGAACGAGGCGTTCGCGGTCCAGGCCCTCGCCTGCGTCGACGCCTGGAAGATCGACCCGCAGGTCGTCAACGCCAAGGGCGGCGCGATCGCGATCGGGCACCCGCTCGGTGCCTCGGGCGGCCGGATCCTCGGCACCCTGGCGCACCGGCTCCGCGAGTCCGGCGACCGCTGGGGCGTCGCGGCCATCTGCATCGGCGTCGGCCAGGGCCTGGCGGTCGTGCTCGAGAACGAAGGAGGCAGGTCGTGACCACGGTGCACGACTCGGTCGACGAGGCGGTCGCCGGCATCGAGGACGGCTCGACCGTCCTGGTCGGCGGGTTCGGGATGGCCGGCATGCCGGTCGACCTCATCGACGCCCTGATCCGCCAGGGCGCCACGGACCTCACCGTGGTGTCCAACAACGCCGGCAACGGGGACACCGGCCTGGCCGCGCTGCTGGCCGAGGGGCGGGTACGCAAGATGGTCTGCTCGTTCCCCCGCCAGGCTGACTCGTGGGTCTTCGACGGCCTCTACCGGGCCGGCCGCATCGAGCTCGAGGTGGTGCCGCAGGGCAACCTCGCGGAGCGCATGCGTGCGGCCGGCGCCGGGATCGGCGCCTTCTTCTGCCCGACCGGCGTCGGGACCCCGCTCGCGGAGGGGAAGGAGACCCGCGAGATCGACGGCCGCACCTACGTCCTGGAGTACCCCCTCAGGGCCGACGTGGCGCTGGTCAAGGCCCACGTCGCCGACCGCATGGGCAACCTCGTCTACCGCAAGACCGCCCGCAACTTCGGGCCCGTCATGGCCACCGCGGCGACGACCACGATCGTCCAGGTGCAGCAGGTGGTCGAGCCCGGCGGCCTCGACCCCGAGGCCGTGGTAACGCCGGGCATCTACGTCGACCGCGTCGCCGTGGTCCCGGACCGATCTGGAGCCACCTCATGACCGTCACCGTCCGTGAGCACACCGACCGGGGACCCCTGAGCCGGGACGAGATCGCGGCCCGCATCGCCCGCGACATCCCCCGGGGTGCCTACGTCAACCTCGGCATCGGCCAGCCGACGCTGGTCGCCGACCACCTCGGCCCCGACTCCGGGATCGTCCTGCACACCGAGAACGGCATGCTCGGCATGGGCCCGGTGGCCGTCGGCGACCAGGTCGACCCGGACCTGACCAACGCCGGCAAGATCCCGGTCGTCGAGCTGCCCGGGGCGGCGTACTTCCACCACGCCGACTCGTTCGCGATGATGCGCGGCGGCCACCTCGACGTGTGCGTGCTGGGCGCGTTCCAGGTCTCGGCCGGTGGCGACCTGGCCAACTGGCACACCGGCGCACCCGACGCGATCCCCGCGGTCGGCGGGGCCATGGACCTCGCCATCGGCGCCAAGCAGGTCGTGGTGATGATGACCCTGCTGGCCAAGGACGGCACCCCGAAGCTGGTCCGCGACTGCACCTACCCGCTGACCGGCGTCGGCTGCGTCGATCGCCTCTACACCGACCTCGCGGTGTTCGAGCTCGGCCCCGGCGGCGCCGCGGTCACCGAGACCTTCGGCATCTCGTACGACGAGCTGGCCGCGCGCCTCGACGTACCGCTGCGCCCCGGCGCCTGACCCCGGCCACGGCGTTCTCGCCCGCACGGGTCCTTGGTCCCGGGTCGGAGTGGCGTCCGGCCGTGGGCGTGGCCTGACTGGTCGGCCGATCGTGGGGACACCCAACCGATCAGAGGAGATGCCATGAAGGCCGCCGTCGTCACCAGCTTCACCCAGCCCCTGGAGATCCAGGACCGCCCGGTCCCCGAGCCGGGGTCGGGGCAGGTGCTGGTCCGGATCGAGGCCAGCGGGCTGTGCCACACCGACATCCACGCCGCGCACGGCGACTGGCCGGTCAAGCCGGTGCCGCCGTTCGTCCCGGGTCACGAGGGCGTCGGCATCGTCGAGGCCCTCGGCGAGGGGGTGACCGAGCGTTCGCTCGGCGACCGGGTGGCGCTGCCGTGGCTCGGGCACGCCTGCGGGCACTGCGACCACTGCGTCGACGGGTGGGAGACCCTGTGCGAGGAGCAGCAGAACACGGGCTACTCGATCGACGGCGGGTTCGCCGAGTACGCCGTGGCAGACGCCCGGTACGTCGTCCCGGTCCCCGCGGGCGTCACCGCCTTCGACGCCGCACCTCTCACGTGCGCCGGCGTCACGACGTACAAGGCGATCAAGGTGGCCGGCATCCGGCCCAGCGAGCGGGTGGCCGTGTTCGGCATCGGTGGACTGGGGCACCTGGCCGTGCAGTACGCCCGCCTGGTCGGCGGGACCGTGATCGCGGTCGACGTCGAGGACGAGAAGCTGCGGCTGGCGACCGAGCTCGGCGCGGACCACGTCGTCAACGCCCGGGAGCAGGACCCGGTCGCGGCGATCGAGGCACTGGGCGGCGCGGACGTCGCGGTCGTCCTGGCCGTCATCCCCTCGGTGTTCGAGCAGGCCTTCGCTGCCCTGCGCCGCGGCGGACGCCTGGTCTGCGTCGGGCTGCCGCCCGAGTCCGAGGGGCCGATGGACCTGCCGATCTTCCCGACCGTCCTCAAGGGGATCTCGGTGATCGGGTCGATCGTCGGCACCCGGCAGGACCTCGCCGAGGTCTTCGAGCTGCACGCGCTGGGTCGGACCCGGGTCGTGGCGGACCGGCGCAAGCTGGACGAGGTCAACGAGGCGATCGACGACGTCCTGACGGGCCGTGCCACCGCCCGGCTGGTCATCGAGATGTGACCGGCCGCCAGGGGACCTCGACGAACCACTCGGTGCCGAGGACGCGTCGGGCCAGCGGGCGGGGGAGGGCGAGCAGGAGCCTGGTCGTGCGGACGCCACCGGTTCCCTGGGACGCGTGCGCGGCCAGGGCGGCGCGCTTCTCGGGGAGCTGCGCGCGCACGTCGACGGCGAGGGTCACGGACCCGCGGTCGGTGAAGACCTCGTCGCCGGGGAGGGTCAGGCCCGGGAGGAGGCGCGCCAGCGGGCGCATCGCCCGCACGGCCCGGAGCAGCCAGGTGCGGTCGAGCGTCGCCTCCAGCAGGGCGGGACGTGTCGTGGCAAGGGCCTGGGCCCGGCGCGCGACCCGGTGGACGTGCACGTGGTCCGGGTGCCCGTAGCCGCCGTTCGCGTCGTAGCCGGTGAGCACGGCCGCCTGCTCCTCCGCGAGGACCGCCGCGACCTCGCGTGCGGCCTCCTCGACCGGGACGCCGGCGAAGCGACGCCCGTTCCGGGACGGCCGGTCGGCCATCCCCGAGTCGGCGTACCCGAGCCACACCACGCGGGCCGCGCCGAGGGCAGCGGCCGACGCCGCGGCCTCGGCCCGCCGTACCTCCGCCAGCGAGCCGGCGGGGTAGCCGGCGCCGGCCAGCCCGGCGTCCCCGTCGGTGGCGAAGACCAGCACGACCCGGTCGCCGGCGGCCGACCGCTGGGCGAGCCAGCCGCCGGTGAGGAGGGCCTCGTCGTCGGGGTGGGCGTGCAGGGAGACGATGGTGGCCACGGCACTCATGCTCCGACCAGCACCGGGGCTGGCGCGCCGGTCGCCCGGTCGTACGCGCCGACGCGCTCGGCCGCCAGCCGGTAGAGGCCGGCGGTCCGGTCGAGGACGTCGGTCCAGTCGAACCCCGGTACGACGGCCCGGTTGTGGGCGGCGATCCGCTCCCGCAGTGCCGGGTCGCGGACCAGGCCGGCCAGGGCCACGGCCATCCCGGCGTCGTCGTCGACGAGGATCCCGTCGACCCGGTCGCGGACGAGCTCGCCCACCCCGCTGCCCCGCCTGGCGACCACGGGCAGGCCGGCGCAGCGTGCCTCGAGGGCGGCGATCCCGAAGGACTCCCGCGGTGCCGGGGCGACGTAGACAGAGGCCGTGGCCAGCTCGCCCGCCACGCGGTCGCGGGGCAGCCGGCCGGTGATGCGGACCTGGTCGCCGAGGCCGTGGTGCCGCACGTGACGCTCCAGGCGGCGGCGCAGCGGGCCGTCGCCGACCACGACCAGGCGGACGTCGGCACCCGTGAGGCGGCGCACCTGCTCGAAGACCCGGAGCAGCTGGAGGGGGCGCTTGCGCGGCATCAGGCGCATGACGCTCACGAGCGTGACCGGCGACGACGCCTGCGGCAGTCCGGGACCTCGGACGCTGGCGGATGGCCGCCAGGACGCGGTGTCGACCGCGTTCGGCAGGACCGCGATCTCCACACCACCGAGCGAGCGCCCGAAGGTGCCCGCCGCGGCGCCGCTGACGGCGGACCACGCGACCGGCCAGCGGCGCACGCCGGCCAGCGCGGCCAGGCGGAGGATCCCGCCGGCGCCGCTCCACATCGAGTGCACGGTGACCAGGACGGGCACCCCGAGCCGGATCGAGGCCCGGGCCACCGCGATGCCGTACGGGGAGAACATCGAGACGTGCACGTGGACGACGTCGTACTCCGTGACGAGGCGTCGGGCCTCCTTCGCCGGGACGCGGCGTACCCACGAAGGGTCGCCGCCCGTGCCGGCCCGCGGCGGCGTCAGCACCTCGGCGTCGAGGCCGCGGGCCCGCTGCTGCCGCGCCAGCTCGTCGACGTGCGTCTCGATGCCGCCCAGCCGGGGCAGGAACACGTCGGTCACGTGGGCGATGCGACGCCCCGGGGTCGGGAACGGCCTCCGTAACGACGCCCGTCGGGCCGACAGCCGCTGACCGAGCAACCAGACCCCGAGGGTGCCGCTGCCGACGGGGATCTCGACGGCGAAGATGAAGGCGCGGTAGAGCACGGCGGCGGCGGTGACGCTGGCCGGGTCGCCGCCCAGGGTGAGCAGGACGCCGACCAGCCCGAGGTCCGCGACGCCCACCCCGCCGGGGGTCAGCGGGACGATGGTGAGGGCCCGCTCCACCGCGAACGCGGCGAGGACCTCCGGCCAGGTGTTGCCGCCGCCGGTGAGATGGAGGCAGAAGCCGAGGAGGAGGCCCTGCAGGGCGACGTAGCCCGCGATCGCGGCCGACATGCGCAGCCACCCCTGCGCCACCAGGCCGGCGCACTGGTCCCGGACGTCCAGCAGTGCCGGCGCGAGACCGAGCTCCCGGTCCCGGCCCAGCATCCGCAGGCCGCGGCGGGCCCACGCCTCGGCACCCTGCCCCACCGCGACCGCTCCGCGCGGGCTGACGAGCACCAACGCCGCGACGACGGCCATCACGACGAAGCCGACGCCCGCGACCAGCGAGACGGTCTGCACCTGGGGCGCCACGTGCTCGCCGGCGCGGGCGAGGGCCACGGCGGCGACGACCGGGAGCAGCAGCTTGGACCCGACGTCCCAGAGGTTGGTGAGGAACGTGAACCCGGTGAACGCACGACCGTCGATGCCCCACGCGCGCATCATCCGGCGGTTGAGCTCCACGCCGGCCGCCCCGCCGAGGGGGACCACGTTCGAGACCGCGCTCCCGGTCAGGTTCAGGGTGAGCGCACGTCGGCGGGTGAGGCTCGGCGCCGCGGCGGTGAGCACGAACGAGTGCACGTAGAGGCCGAGCAGCCACAGCCCGGCCAGGATCAGCGACGCCCTCCAGGGCACCGAGCCCAGCACCGGGAGGACGCCGTGCCAGGTGATGTCGACGACGCGGGGGAGGACCGCCCCGAGCAGGGCCACCGCGGCGACCCACGAGGAGAGGAACCGCAGCCTCGACCAGAGGTCGGCGCGTGGTCCGCGTGGTCGGGGCGAGGGCTTCATGCCCGGGAACGTAGGTCGGCGCCGATGAAGGGAACATGAAGTCACGCAGCCGGGACGCGCTCCTCGGCGACCAGCCCGCTCAGGGGGCGATCCCGGGAGCCCGCGCCGTCAGGAGCGGCCGCACCGGGGTGAGCGACAGGGCGGTGACCAGCCACGAGACCACCGGCCGGGCGAGCCCGTACGACGCGAGGGCGACCACCGCGCCCACGACCAGGCCGGTCGCCACGTCCAGGGGATAGTGGGCGCCGACGTACACCCGGGTGACGGCCATCAGGACGGCCAGGAACACCGTGGCGGCGCCGAGCCGCCGGTCCACCAGGAAGACCCCGGCCGCGACCGCTCCGGCCATCACCGCGTGGTCGCTGGGGAACGAGGGGTCCGTGCTCCGGGCGACGAGGACCAGGGCGTCGGGCATCGACGTGTACGGCCGGGGCTCGGCCACCGTGGCCACGAGGACCTGGTTGACCCCGAGCGCCACCAGCGCACCGACGGGTGCCCACAACGCCGCGGTCATCCGGCCCGGGTCGCCGTCACGCCGGGCCAGCCACCACGAGAGCAGGAGCACCGCCGCGAACACCGCGACGCCGTACCCGGCGTACAGGCGGGCGGGCGTGTGCAACCACGGCGTTGCCCGGGCGACGCCGTTGACCCCCCGGAACCAGTCCTCCTGGGTGCCGCTCCACACCACCGCCGATCCGCTCGCCACGACGCCTCCCTGATGCGCGACCGGTCCGGGCGACCGGGAAGGCGACCGTAGGCACGGCGACATGAAGGACCGATGAACCGGCCTCCCGGGAGGCTGCCGGTCAGGCCCCGGCGGAGGCGGGCGCCTGCTCGTCGGGGGCCGGCTGGTGGGGCGAGGCGGTGGGACGGTTCGGCAGCCGGAACAGCAGGCCGAGCACCACCGCGGTGAGGGCCACCCCGAACCAGAAGCCCGCGGTCATGCCGCCCACCTGGGCGGTCAGGGGGTCCTCGCCCTGCTCGAGCAGGTGGGTCGTGCGCCAGGCGAGGAGGGTCGCCACGATGGCCGTGCCCAGTGCCCCGGCCACCTGCTGGAGGGCGCCGAACAGCGAGCTGCCGTGGGAGTAGAGGTGTGGTGGCACGTCACCCAGCCCGAGGGTGAAGACCGGGGTGAAGATCAGGGCCAGCGACACCATGAGGAGGACGTGGGCGACGAGCACCAGCCAGATCGGGGTGCTCAGGCTGATCTGGGTGAACAGGCCCAGCGCCAGGACGGCCCCGACGCCACCCGGAAGGACCAGCGGCCGGCTGCCGTGAGCGTCGAACCAGCGACCAACGCGCGGGCCCAGGAGCCCCATGGCGAGGCCGCCCGGCATCATCAGCAGACCGGTCTCGAGGGTGCTGAGGTCGCGGAGGTTCTGCAGGTAGACCGGCAGGATGAGCATGGAGCCGAACATGCCGGCGAAGGCCAGCGCCATGATCAGCAGGGACAGTCGATAGGTGGGTCGACGCAGGGTGCGGAGGTCGAGCAACGGCCGGTCCACCCGCTGCAGCCGCAGCTGGACCAGGACGAAGGCCGTCACGAAGACCAGGCCCACCAGCGCGAAGGCCGCGCCGCGGACCCGGTCGTCACCGCCGTGACCGAACTCGCTGAGGCCGTAGACCAGGGTGCCGAAGCCGAGCGCGGACAGCACCACGCTGGGCACGTGGAGCGAGGCGGCCCGGGGCTCTCCGACGTTGCGCAGCCGGGCCAGGCCGACCAGGGCGATGGTCCCGGCGATCGGCAGGACGATGCCGAACATCCAGCGCCAGCTGGCGATCTCGAGGATGAGGCCGGAGGCGGTCGGGCCGAGCGCCGGCGCCGCGGACATCGCGAGGGTGACGTTGCCCATCACCCGGCCGCGGTCCTCGGGCGCGACGATCGTCATCAGCGTGGTCATGAGCAGCGGCATCATCACGGCGGTGCCGGACGCCTGCACGATGCGGCCCAGCAGGAGCACCCAGAAGGCGGGGGCCAGCGCGGCGATCAGCGTGCCGGCGCAGAAGACCGCCATGGCGAGACCGAAGGCCTGCCGCGTGGTCACGCGCTGGAGGAACCAGCCGGTGACCGGGATGACGACCGCCATCGTGAGCATGAACGCGGTCGAGAGCCACTGGGCGGTCGTGACGTCGACCTCGAACTCCCGCATCAGGCTCGGCAGCGCGTTGAACATCACCGTCTCGTTGAGGATCACGACGAAGGCGGCGGCGACGAGCCAGCGGAGCACGCCGTAGTCCCGGGTCGGGTCGGCAACGGGAAGGTCCCGAGAAGACATGACTGTCCTTCACATCGAAGAGGAGGGCCGGGTCGTCGGGCTCGCGGCGGACCGCCCGACACACGTGCGCAAGCCAACCTCATCCCGGGGAGCTCCTCAACTCATTTCCGGCCGGGCGATCGGCGTCGTCGGGCGTTCTCGAGACAGCGACCGGGGCGCTACCTACGCTGGGCGTGTGTCCGGAAACACCGCTGCCGAGCGCAGGGCCGCCGCGCAGGCGCTCCTCGCGTCCGACGCCGACCGGGACCGGGCCGTCGAGCAGCTCGCCGACGCGTTCTCCCAGGGCCGCATCACCTCGGCGGAGCTCGGCGATCGCACGGGCCGCGCGCTCGCCGCCCGCACCCACGGCGACCTGGACGACGTCCTCGACGGTCTGGGCGGGCTGACCCTGCCGGCCGGGCGACACCCCGTCCGCACCGTGCTGTTCTGGGTCGCGACCGTACTGCTGTCCCCGTTCGTGCTGCTCGGCACCCTGCTCGCGCTCTTCGGCACCGACGTGGGCGACCACGTCGGCGGCCTCGTGTTCGTCGCCCTCACCGGAGCGCCGCTGTTCGGCTTGTGGCGCTGGTCGCGGCGCAGCTGACCGCCTCTGTTGCGATGAGTCCGGGGACGTGGTCCGGTCAGCCCTGGCATGGCAACCGTGATCATGCACGCAGTGGTGTCGGTGGACGGCTTCATCGCCGACGAGCACGACGAGGTCGGGCCGCTCTTCGAGTGGTACTTCAACGGGGACGTGCCCATCGTCGAGGAGTCGGGAGAGGAACGGCATGCGCCGTTCCGGATCAGCAGGCGGTCGCAGGCGTACGTCGGCTCCCTGTGGGGCAGCATCGGCGCCACCGTCCAGGGGCGGCACCTGTTCGACCTGACCAACGGCTGGGAGGCCGAGCCGCCGGCCGGTGAGCACCTGCTCGTGGTCTCCCACCGGCCGAAGCCGGACGGGTGGCACCCCGAGGCCGACGTCCCGTTCTTCGACGACGTCGCGGCAGCCGTGGACGAGGCGAAGCGCCGGGCCGGGGACCGGGTGGTCGCGATCTGCGCGGGGAACGTCGGGGGACAGGCGCTCGCGCTCGGCCTGGTGGACGAGGTCGCCATGGACGTCGTACCGGTCGTGTTCGGCAGGGGCAAGCGGTACTTCGGGCCGGTCGACGGCCAGCACCTGCTCGAGGACCCGAGCGTCGTCATCCAGGGTGACCGGGTGCTCCACCTGCGTTACCGCGTCCGGCGCTGACGTCCGGCCCGGAGGCGCTGCGCGGCCGGGTTCGTGGGTACGGGTCTTCCGCACTCGACCCGAGGAGGACCCGCCGCACCATGAGCGACAACGAAGAGTCACGACCGACCGTGCTCCTGGCCGGCGCCGCGAACCTCCTCATCGGTGTGGCCAAGCTCGCGGCCGGACTGGTCAGCGGGTCGGCCGCGATGCTGGCCGAGGCCGCGCACTCGTTCGCGGACACGCTCAACCAGGTCTTCCTGCTCGCCGCTCTCCAGAGGAGCCGGAAGCCGGCCGACGTCACGCACCCGTTCGGCTACGGCATGGAGCGCTACTTCTGGTCGTTGCTGGCCGCAGTGGGCATCTTCGTCCTCGGCGCCGGGTTCGCGGCGTACCAGGGCATCGAGGTCCTGCTCTCCGGCGAGGTCGGCGGAGGCTCGCCCACGGCGTCGTACGTCGTGCTGGCGGTGGCATTCGTCGTCGAGGGGGTGTCCCTGACCCGCGCGGTGTGGCAGCTGCGCACCGAGGCGCGGGAGCGGGGGACCGCTGCCCGTCGGCACCTGCTCCACGACGCCGAGCCCGCGCTGCGTGCCGTGGTCTTCGAGGACAGCGTCGCCCTGCTCGGGGTCGCGCTCGCGGCCGGCGGCCTGGCGCTCGAGCACGCGACCGGCAGCGCGGTCTGGGACGGCGTCGCGTCGCTGCTGATCGCCGGGCTGCTCGTCGTGGTCGCGTTCGGGCTGGGCCAGCAGAACCGCGACCTGCTCATCGGCAAGGCCGTCGGTGCGGGCGTCCAGGAGGGCATCTCCACGGTGATCCGTGACGCCGACGGGATCGACGACGTCCTCCAGCTGATGACGATGCGGCTGGCTCCGGACCAGGTGCTGGTCGCCGCCCGCGTCGACCTGAGTCCCGGGGGCGACGGCGACGAGTTCGAGGCCACCGCGGACGCGGTCGACGCGCGGATCCAGGAGCGCTACCCCGAGGTGCGGCACGTGTTCCTCGATCCGACGTCGCCCGAGACCTGAGCGCCCGGCTCCGCCAGGGGCCACAGCTCGAACTCGCGCCCCCGACCACGATGGTGCGGTCGCTCGAGGCCGGTTCCCACCCATGTCGGCTCCGTGCCCCGAGCGGGCGATGCTCGGCCCCGCTGCGGCTCCGACTGGTCGGCGCATGCCCGGGTGACTCCCCGGGAACCGCGTCACTATGCCTCTGACATCGCTGTGGGTCGACCGCTCACGACTGGACGAGCCGGCCCTGACCGAAGCACCGGAGCTCCCTGCCCGGAGCGATGTGGTGGTCGTGGGCGCGGGCATCACCGGGCTCACGGCGGCCCTGCTCCTGAGCCGGACGGGCCGGTCCGTGACCGTGCTCGAGGCCCGGCACGTCGGCGCGGGCACCACCGGCGGTAGCACGGCGAAGATCAGCCTCCTGCAGGGGACCCGGCTCTCGACGCTGGGCCGCAAGCACGGCCCGGGCGTGGTGCGGCGCTACGTCGAGGCGAACCGCGAGGGACAGGCGTGGCTGCTGCGATTCTGCGACGACCACGGCGTGCCGTACGACGTCCGGACCGCGTACACCTACGCCGCCGACGGGGATGGTGCCGGGGTCGCCCGGCGGGAGCTGCGTACGGCGCGCAGGGCCGGCCTGGACGCCACGTGGGAGCCGGACCTGGGGCTGCCGTTCCACCACGAGGGTGGCGTCCGCCTCGACGGCCAGGCGCAGGTGGACCCGATGGCGGTGCTCGACGCCCTGGCTCGCGAGACCGTCCGCCACGGCGGCCGGATCGTCACCGGGGTCCGGGGGCGCAGCGTCGAGGGCAGTGCTCCGCCGCAGGTGGTCACCGACGCCGGGAGCATCACCGCCGACACGGTGGTGCTCGCCACCGGCTTGCCGTTCCTCGACCGGGGCGGCTTCTTCGCCCGGATGACGCCACAGCGGTCCTACAGCCTGGCGTTCCGCACCGAGACAGCAGCCGTGGACGGCATGTACCTCTCCACCGGCCGCTCGAGCCGCTCGCTCCGCGACGCCTGGGACGACGACCTCGGGCACCTGCTGCTGGTGGGCGGGGCCGGCCACGTGACCGGTCGCACCGCCAGCCCACGCGCCCGTCTCGACGAGCTGCGCCACTGGACCGCGGAGTGGTGCCCGGACGCCGTCGAGACGCACGCCTGGTCGGCACAGGACTTCGAGCCCGCCCACGGGTTGCCCTTCGCCGGTCCGGTGCTCCCAAGGGCTCCGGACGTCCTGGTGGCCGGCGGCTTCTCCAAGTGGGGCATGACCAACGGCGTGGCCGCCGCCCTCGCGCTCACGGCCCGGATCACCGGCGGCCACCTCCGGTGGGCGGACGTGCTGGAGCCGTGGCGCGGCACCGAGGTGAGCGGCCTGCCCACGGCGGCCCTGGCGAACGCTGCTGTCGGCCTCGAGATGGCCGGCGGTTGGCTGCGGCCGGTCCGCAACGTCGGTGACGGCGAGCCCTCCGCACCCGGGAACGGTGTCGTCTCCTACCGGGGTCCGCGGCCGCCCGTCGCGACAGCGGTCGACGACAACGGTCTGGGACACCGACGGTCGGCGGTGTGCACGCACCTCGGGGGCGTGGTGCGGTGGAACGACGCGGAGCGCTCCTGGGACTGCCCGCTGCACGGGTCCCGGTTCGACGCGGACGGGTCGGTCCTCGAGGGACCGGCCACCTGCGGGTTGCGGGCCGGCCGCCCACCCGGTGCCTGAGCGGGTGCCCGACACGTGACCGCCGGCCTGGTCTACGTCGTCGCAGGCGGCAGCCTGCTGCTCGCGGTCGTCCTCCCGGAGCTGCTCTCCCGCTGGGCGGTCTCGGCGCCCATGGGGCCGGCTCACGCGTGCGGAGCAGTGGGCTGTCGCCTTCTTCGGCGTCCGCGGCGTCGGTTCGCTCTACTACCTCGCGCACGCCGCCGGGGAGGCGCCACAACTGGGCCAGGACTGGCTGTGGTCCACCGTGTGCCCTTCACCGTCGTCCTCTCGGTGTTCCTCCACGGAGTGCTGTCCACCCCCGTGCTGCTGCGCAGCCAGCCGGACCACGAGGCTCGCGCCGGCGGCCGCTGATCGTCGGCCGGCCGCGCCGGGCCTCACGCACGCTGGGGAAACGGGGCTAGGATTTTGCCGCCGTCTCCAGCAACCGGGAGCCGGCGACCGTCTCCCACCCACCGGCAGGACGACGCGATGGCGACACAGACGGCCGACGACGACCGCCGCGACGACGGGCTCGACCAGCACCGGACGGGTTCGTTCCGCTACGACGTGCCTTCGGAGACCTGGCACTGGTCTCCCGGAATCTTCCACATCTACGGCTTCGAGCCGGGCGACGTCGTGCCGACCACGGACCTGATGCGGCGCCACGTGCACCCCGAGGACACCGACCTGGCGTTCTCGATCGGGGACCGGGCCCTCCGCTCGGGCGAGTCGTTCAGCTCGCACTTCCGGATCGTGGACAACGAGCAACGGGTGCGCGAGGTGATCGCGGTCGGGCACTCGGTGCTGGGTGACGAAGGTGGCGTCACCGCGCTCGAGGGTCACGTCGTCGACATCACCGACGCGGAGGCCACCCTGGTGCAGGAGCAGGTCACGCTGGCCGTGGACGACTTCCGGGACCACCGGGCCGTGATCGAGCAGGCCAAGGGGGTGCTCGTCCAGCTCTTCTCCATCGACCCCGACACGGCGTTCCTCGCGCTGGCCCGGATGTCGCAGGCCCGCAACGTCAAGGTGCGCTACCTGGCCGAAGAGCTCGTCGAGGCGGCTGGAAGGGACGCTACTCCCACCAAGGGAGCTGGCTCCGAGATCACCGACGTGCTGGCGCGCCTCACCTGACGCGGTCGTCAAGCCCTCCCTGTCGGCGGAGCGCCGAGGCCAGCAGCTCCACCGCCCGGTCGGTGGCACCGGCGACGACCTCGTCGGGAGGACCACCGATGAGGAAGGTTGCGAACGTCGTCACGTCACCGACCCTGACCGCCATCACCACGGTGCCCGGCGGCTTGTCCTCGTCCGGGCCCGGGCCGCCCACCCCGGTGAGCGCGACCACCGCGTCCGCGCGCAGCACGCGCGCGGCCCCGGTTGCCATCTGCTCTGCGCACCGGGTGGACACCAGCTCGCCGGTGTCCACGCCCAGGAGCTCGACCTTGACCTGCTCGTCGTACGCCACGATCCCGCCTCGGAACCACGTCGAGGCGTTCTCACCCTCCCCGAGCCGGCTGGCCACGCGCCCGGAGGTCAGCGACTCCACCGTGGCCACCCAGAGACCCGAGTCCTGCGCGACGCGGGCGACCACCTCGAGCGGGGTCGCCTCGGAGGGTCCGTGGTTGCGGAAGGTCCGGCAGGTCACCTGCTCCTCGTCCAGTTCCTCCGGTACGGCGCTCACGCGACCTCGAGCTCGGTGCGGAGGTCGCGGAGGATGCGGGTGAGGGTGCGGGAGACCTGCATCTGGGTGACGCCGATGTCCTCGCCGATCTCTTGCTGGGTGCGGTCCTCGCAGTAGCGCAGGTAGAGGATGCGGCGGTCGCGGTCGCTGAGCTTGCGGAGGGCGGGGGCGAGCAGGAGCCGGGCTTCGCTGGCGTGGGCGTCGGTGTCGTCGTCGGGGAGGAGGTCGGAGAGGTGGGAGGCGCCGTCGGCGTTGACGGGTTGGTCGAGGGAGGTGGGGGAGAAGGAGCCGTAGGCGGAGCCGGCGTCGGCGACCTCCTGGGGGGTGACGTCGAGCTCCTCGGCGAGCTCGGATCGGTTGGGTTCGCGGCCGAGGTCTTGGGAGAGC
>NZ_SDKM01000026.1 GCF_004519545.1 Nocardioides guangzhouensis | reverse complement strand
CGATGCCGCCCAGGTGCTCCACCCCGTCGGGTGTGCCCAGGATCGCAAAGCCGGCCTCGTGCCGCTCCAGCACGCAGACGTCGAAGGTGCCTCCACCGAGGTCGTAGACCGCGACCCTGTCGCCGGCAACCAGGTGAGCACGCGCGGCGTAGCGTGTCGCGGCGGCCTCGGGCTCGGTCATCGTCGCGGCCTTCGGGACGTCGGCGAGAGCCAGGGTCTGGTCCATCAGCTCGCGCTTGTAGCCGCCCCAATTGGCTGGATGGGTCACCACCACGTCGTCCGGAAGCGACCCCTCGCGCTCGATGACGGTGGACACCACCCACGACAGCAGCTGCGCTGTCAGTGCCTGGGGCGAGAACGGCCGCCCCGCAATCAGGATCGGGACCGTGTCGCCGAACCGTCGCTTGAACTCGCGCGCCGACCTGGTCGGATCCTTCAGGGCCCTGCGCTCGGCGGCCTCCCCGACCAGGAAGGCGCCGTCGTCCATGAGGCAAACGACCGAGGGAATCTGCAGGGCCCTGTTCCCCAGACCCACCATCCGGGGGCCGGCGCCGTCGTCCACGGCGGCCGCCGTGAACGTCGTCCCGAGATCAACACCGATCCGGTATCCCATGCTGCGCACCTCCAGCGTCTTGTGCTCAGTCCATGACCAGTGCCATGTAGCGGCCGAACTCCTTCTCCAGCACCAGCCTTCCGAGCTTGCGGTACTCACGTTGCACGGCGGCAATCACCAGGGTCATGGTGACCGGTCCGGGTACCTCGGCAGCCAGGTACGCGGCCGTGGTGGCGGCCGAGCGGATGTTGCCCCCGGTCATCTCGAACGCCTCGGCGCAGAAGTCGATGTCGACGTCGTCCGCCACCGGGAGCGGTGGACCGAGGCACTGTCGCCACAGGGCGGCGCGCAGCTCCGGGGTGGGTGCGGGGAAGTCGATGATCGTGTCCAGCCTGCGGGTGAACGCCTCGTCGATGTTGGCGCGGAGGTTGGTGGCCAGCACGGCCAGCCCGTCGAAGGTCTCCAGGCGTTGGAGCAGGTAGGCGCTCTCGATGTTGGCGTACCGGTCGTGCGCGTCGCGCACCTCGCTCCGCTTCCCGAAGATCGCGTCGGCCTCGTCGAAGAACAGCACGGCGTTGACCCCGCCGGCCTCGGCGAAGATCCGCTCCAGGTTCTTCTCGGTCTCGCCCACGTACTTGTCGACGACGGTTGCCAGGTTGACCGTGTAGAGGTCCAGCCCGAGGTCGGCTGCGATCACCTCCGCCGACATGGTCTTCCCGGTGCCCGAGTCCCCGGCGAAGAGCGCGGTCACGCCCCGGCCACGCCCGCCACCTTGGCGCATCCGCCAGTCCACGAGCACCTGGTCCCGGTGCCGGGCCCGCGCGGCCAGCTCCTGGAGCGACCGCCGTACGCCGGGGGCGAGCACCAGGTCCGGCCAGGACACCTCGGGCTCGATCCTGCGGGCGAGCCGCTCCAGCCCGGCCGCGTTCTGGGCGCGGATCCCGCTCCGGAGGTCCGCTGCGCTGACCCCGCCGCCGTCGAGCCCGGTGGCCGTGTACGCCGCGTCCACGGCGCGCTGGACCTGCGCCGGCCCCAGGGAGAGGTGCGCGCCGAAGGGCGCCGGGTCGACGGCGGCGCCCACACGGTCGAGGTGGGTCTGCAGCAGCTCGATGCGCTCGCGCGCTCCCAGCGCGGGGGCGTCCACGGCCAGCGGGGGCAACGCCGTCCACTCCGGATCCCAGGTGGTCGCCCCCACGAACAGCACCGGCGACGGCCACCGGCAGACCTGCTGCACGGCGTCCAGGTGGTGCTCGGCCAGCGTCTCGACCGGACCGGCCACGAGACCGGCCCCGCGGAGGGTGGTCTCCCGCGCGCACTCTTGGGCGAGAGCGGTCGGGTCCTCGCCGCGCACGGCCGAGGCCAGGTCGAGCACCAGCGACTCCCGTCCGGCCGCCTCCAGTGCCGCCACCGCCGTGGCCGTCCCGGTTCCTGCCTCGCGTTCCCGGACGTGGATCAGCCCGGCGCCGTGTCGAAGCGCGCGGCCCAGGCGGTCGGCCAGCGGGCTGGGGTAGCCCTGGACGTCCTGCAGGTGCACCCGGACGTGCGGGTCGGGGAGGTCGTCCCCGAGCAGGTGCGCGACGATGCGGTCCGGCACCCGGAGGCTCCGGGTCAGGAACGGTCGTTCGGGGTCCTCCACCAGGACGAGACCCAGGCCAACCAGCGGTCCGGACGCCGACAGGGCCCGCCGCGCCGCCGCGGACGTGGGTGAGGCGCCAGCGAGCTCCAGCGCCAGCCCGATGCTCGCCCGTCGCCTGGTCACGTCGTCGTTGAGGTAGCCGTACAGCCGCTCGAACCTGCTGTCGAGGTCCGGAACCAGCGCCGTGATCAGGAGCCGTACGTCGAGAGCGGTGAGACCGGCGTTCCGGGCGAGGGTCATCAACGGGCCCGGGTGGTCGACGATCGGCAGCTCCGGACCGGCGTCAGGTAGCGGCTCCAGCCCGGCGAGCAACCGGTCGACGGTCTCGTCGTTGACGTACAGGCCCCGGAACGGGTCGTCCGGGGACGGGTCGTCCGAACGCCGGTGGTCGATCGCGAGCCGGACCCGTGCCTCGACGTCGTGCAGCCGGGCCAGCAGCTGCTCGTCCGGGCCCGCGCTCACCGGGACCTCTTCCGTGCCGTGCCGCCGGGCTTCGGCGCGCCGCCGCGTCGTGCCGAGGCACGGGAGGCCTCCCGAGGCGGCCAGTCGCCGACCCCGCCCATCGACACCGCGGGCGGCGTCTGGATGTGCGGTGCCGCGTCGTAGACCCGGCCGGTCCACGTCGGGGCACTCACCACGACGTCCAGGGACGGCTTGAGCTCACCGCCGAGCGCGGTCCACACGTCCGCGAAGGACCGGTCCTCGGGCGGTGGGAGGGCGATCGTGAGCGGCACGGAGATGCCGATCTCGGCGAGGGGGCCGGACAGCGTGTCCTCGGGAAGGCAGTCGTGGCGGAGGAAGCACGCGAGCAGGGACGAGAGCAGGCGGTGCTCGTCCTCCGGTCGTTGCGTCCACGCCGTGACGAGGTAGGAGAGCTTGAAGAAGCGGGGCGGGAGGTGTCGCGCCGTGACCCGCCCGTCGTCGTACTCGTTGAGCAGCCCCCGCTCCCTGCGGCGCAGGTCTTCGCGGATGTCGTAGAGGTAGACGTCGATCGTGGGTGCGTTCCGCCGTCCGGCCCACTCCTTGGTCGGCGCGTCGAAGACCACCTCGACGTCGCGGGTTCCCGTCGCTTCTCGCTCGATGAGCGCGAGAAGGGCCGCGTCCACCTCGTGGATCACGTGCCGATCGTGTCGCCGTACGCCGGCGGGTCACAGCGAGGACGGGACCAGACCGGGCGCACCTCGACCTGCCCCTTCGGGCAGCGCGGCCTGCACCCGAGGTGACCGCCCCGAACTGCCCCCGGTCCGGCGGGCCGTCACTACGCTGGAGTGCATCCCGCGCGCCCCGGGCGGACCGCGCAGAGAGGGGTGCGCCGTGACCGACCCGATCCTCCGGCTGGACCCGGCGCGGCTGAGCGTGGAGCCCGGCGGGCAGGCGACGCTCACGCTCACGGTCACGAACCCCGGCACCATCGTCGAGGGGTACGTCGTCGACGTGGTGTCGCAGACCCCGGTTCCGTGGGTGGAGGTCGCCCCGCCGTCCCTCTCGGTGTACCCGCAGCAGGAGGCGACGGCGGTGGTCGTCTTCTCACCGCCGTCCGGCCCCGGTGCTCCGGGTGGGTCCCTGCCCTTCGGGGTGCGGGTCCGGTCCGAGGTGGAGGGCGGCGGCAGCGCGGTCGCCGAGGGCGACCTCGACATCGGCTCGGTCTCGGGGCTCCGGGCCAAGCTGACCCCGATCGCCTCGACCGGCCGCTGGAGCGGTCGCCACACCCTGAAGGTCAGCAACTGGGGCAACGCGCCCGCTCGACTGCGGATCACCCCGGAGGATCCTGACCAGGCGCTCGGCTTCCTGGTGTCGCCGGAGATCGTGGACGTGCCCCTGGGCGGTGAGGTCGTCTCGCGGATCAAGGTGCGCACGCGGCACCCCACGCTGCGCGGCGCGGCGCAGCGACTCCCGTTCCAGGTGACGTGCGCACCGGACGACGGGCAGGCAGCCGGAGGGGCCGGGCCTCCTCCGGTGTCGCCCGCCAGCGCGCCGGTCGTGGACGGTGCCTTCAACCAGAAGCCGATCCTGACCCGCCTGGTGGTGGCCGTCGCCGTTCTCGCCCTGGTGGCCGGCATCGCGGGAGTGGCGTTCCTGCTGACGCGCGATGACGAAACCGTTGCGGCTGACCAGTCCACGAACCCGGCCACGCCGACCGGGTTCCAGGCGCTCGACAACCTCTCGCCGACGGAGATCACCCTGGTGTGGGACGAGGCGAAGGGGGTCGACGGCTACCGCCTCTTCGCCGTGGACCCCGCGATCGGGAAGCCCGGAGAGGCCGTCGAGATCGCCGGGGCCACGACCACCACCGTCAATGCCGAGGTCGAGCCGGACACGGAGATGTGCTTCCGGCTCGCGGCCGTCAGGGGCGGTCTCCCCTCGAACCTGACCGACGAGACCTGCAGCCGGACCGAGGCCGAGAGCACTCCGGAGGTACCGGCCAGCGAGGCCCCCTCGCCGTCGGCGACGGTGGCGCCCGTGCCCGGCGGAGGAGGCGGTGGCGGGGACGGAGGCAGCGGGTCGCCCACCGATCCCGACGCACCACCAGCTGCCTTCATCACGGTCCTGAGAGCGTTCGGGTCGGACACCGGAGAAGAGCCCGCCCGTCAGCTTCAAGCGGAGTACGCCAGCAACGGCATCCCCGCCAAGGTGCTCCTGACCACCGCGTACGGCCTGGCGCACGCGACTCCCGCGGCAACGCCGACGCCCGGAGTCACGCCGTCGCCGAGCCCCGTCGCGCCGCTGTGGATCGTCTACGTCGACGGTCCCAGCGCGCAGGAGTCCGTGGCAGCCTGCGACGCGGCAACCGCCCGGATCGTCGCCGCAGGGGGGACTCCTCCCCAGGTTCCGTGTGCGAGCCTCACGTACCAGGTGGTCTCGCGCCCGAGCGGGCAACCGTCGCCCGGCCCCAGCGCGTGAGCCGGGATCACGCGGGGCGGGACCTGACGACGATCCGCCGGATCGACACCGGCCCGTCCTCCTCGGGGGTCGGGGAGTCGAACACGGACGAGACCGAGATCCGGAGGCTGCGCACGGCCACCTCCGTGTCGAGGTCGAGAGTCTGCCTGTCTGCCGTGTCCCGGAGCGTCAGCGTGCGGCACTCGCGGTCGCCGGTGCCGCCAGCCTCGCGGTACCTGACGTCGATCGTGGCCGGTCGGAACTCGAGCCCCCTCTCGGCCTGGCCCTCCTGCAGTCCCGCGTCGACCTGAAGCTGACGGACGCGGGTGGGGTCGCCCCAGCGCAGGACGACGACGCCCTGCGTCTCGCCTTGCCCGCAGGCAGGTTCGGGGGACTTCGCTTTCCAGGTGATCGTCCAGGCGGTCGCCGGGTCGGCATCGACGACCAGGGTGTTCGGCGCAGGTGGGCCCCCCGTCTCGGGGGTGGCCCGCGCCGTGACGCCGTCGACCGGGACCGTCGTGCCCCGGACGTCGTACCAGCGCGCCTTGACCCAGCCGACCGGGTCCCGGCCCAGGACCGTGAGGAGGAGGACCAGCCCGACGAGGACGGCGAGCGTCACGATGACGCGCCGCCACCGGTAGAGCCGGGGGAGGCTCCGGCGGTACTCGCGCCGGGCGGCACGCTCCTCCGGATCACCCCAGAGCTGCCACCAGCGCCTGGCGCGGTACGTCGGTCGCCCGGAGGTCGTCGAAGGTGCGGGCCCGACGAGGACGTGGCCACACCTGCCGCAGAAGCGGCGGGACGCGTCGTTGACGTGCCCGCAGCTGGGGCAGGTGCCGGTCCCCGGTGGCCCGGGGCGCGTGGTGGTGCGGGTCGGGGGCTCGGCGCGGGGTGCCGGCGAGGGCGGTGCCGACGAGGGCGGTGCCGGCGAGGGCGGTGCCGACGAGGGCGGTGCCGGTGCGGCGGGTCTCGTCTCGGCGGGTGCGGACGGCGGCGCCGACCGGTGGAGCTCGTCCGGCGTCGATCCGGGCGCCGGTGCGCCACCGGCCTGGTCCCAGCCGAGGTACGTCCCGCAGAAGACGCAGAACGCCGAACCGGCGGGGTTGCGCTCCCCGCACGAGACGCACTGCTCCTCCGTGGTCACCGGAGCCTCGATTCGGGTCGGTGCAGCCGGGCGCCCCGAGCTGCTGGTGCTCACCTCAGTATGGCGCCCGCGGAGACGCGCGTCTCGCTAGCCTGAATCAGGTGGGCCGTCCGGTGCCCAATGGTGACGATCGGTGATGTCCAGTGGCGATCAGGTGCAGCAACTGCGATCACCCCAACGACGAGGGTGCCCTCTTCTGCGCCAACTGCAACCACTACCTGGCCTGGTCGGGAGCGGAGAGCACGCAGGCGAGCACGAGTGCTGCAGGTGAGACCGACGGGGTCCCGGAAGCGCCGGCGACGGCGACGGACACCCCGGCCGAACCCGGCTACGACGGCGAGCCTTCGTCGATCGACGGCACGTCGCCCGCCGCCACCGACGCGCCACCCGAGGCGCCGGTCGAGGCTCCGGTGGAGGCCCACGTCGAGGCCCCGGTCGCGGCCCCGGTCGAGGCTGTGGCCGACCTGCCAGCCCCCCAGGCCGCCATGCCGGACTTCATGACCGCGCTGGACGCGAGCAGCCACCTCGCCGAGGGCAAGGCGCGGGGCGACCTCACGGAGCGGCTGGACGGCGTCAAGAAGCTGGTCGGGCAACGGTCGTGCACGGTCGCGTTCGTCGGGGAGTTCAAACGAGGCAAGAGCACGCTGGTCAACGCGCTCCTGCAGACCGCCGTCTGTCCTGTCGACGCCGACATCGTCACCGGCGTCCCCACCCTCGTCCGCTACGGCGAGACCCTCCAGGTGCTGGCCCACGCGCGGCATCCAGGGAGCGACGACGTCACCACGGACAGCCTCCGGCTGGAGGACCTCGCAGGTGTCGTCGCCGACGGAGCCGACCGTGGGGCCGGCGAGCTGTTCTCCGTCGAGGTGCAGGTCCGCCATCGCCTGCTCCGTCACGGCCTGTGCCTGCTCGACACCCCCGGCGTGGGCGGTCTCGACTCCGTGCACGGACAGCTGAGCCTCGCGAGCCTCAACGCCGCCGGCGGCCTGGTGTTCGTGACGGACGCCTCCCAGGAGCTGACGGCACCCGAGCTGGACTACCTCACCACCGCGGTGGGCCGTTGCCCGCGCGCCGCCCTGGTCGTCACCAAGGTCGATCTCCACCAGCACTGGCGCAGGATCGTCGAGACGAATCGCGGCCACCTGCAGAACGCCGGTCTCGACCTTCCCGTGATCCCGGTGTCGTCCTTCCTCCGGCTCCGGGCGGCACGTCAGCCCGCCCTCAACGCGGAGAGCGGCTTCGAGCAGCTGGTCGGCTTCCTGGCCGACGTGGTCCGTCGTACGACGGCCGGCGAGGCCAGTGCAGTCGCGCACGAGGTGGACTTCGTCACCACGCAGCTCGCCCGACAGTCCGACGCCGAGCGGGTCGTGCTCGCCCGGCCCGAGGCCAGCGCCGCGGTGCTGGATCGCCTGGGGCAGGCGCACCAGCGGGCGCACTCCCTCTCGGCGCCGAGTGCCGCCTGGCAGCAGGTGCTCAACGACGGGATCCAGGACCTCGTGGCGGATGCGGAGTACGACCTCGCTGCCCGGCTGCGCACGGTGCTGCGTGACGTCAAGGACATCATCGACGAGTCCGACCCCAAGGACACCTGGGAGGACACCCAGGCGTGGCTCCGGCGCCAGGTGGCGGAGGCCAGCGTTGCCAACCGGGACCTGGTGGTGCGCCGAGCCAACCAGCTGAGCGATGCGGTGGCCGAGCAGTTCGACTTCGAGTCGGGGGCCGGCGTCGAGCTCGAGCTGGAGGCGGTGTCGCGCACGCTTGCCGACCTGGAGATCCCGTCGGCCGCGACGTTCTCGATGCCGGGCGGGCGGCTGGGATCCGTCCTGTCGGGTGGCCGTCTGGCGGCGTACGTCCCGTTGATGGCGCTGAGCCTGGCGCTCCACACGACCGTGCTGATCATTCCTCCCGCGGCCCTGCTGGGCGCCCTTCTGGGCCGCCTGATCTTCCGCATGGAGAGCAAGAAGCAGCGCTCCTACCGACAGGGACAGGCGCGGACGGCTGCCGCGAAGTTCATCGACGAGATCGCCTTCGAGATGAACAAGGACGCGCGAGACGGCCTGCGCCGCACGCAGCGTCGCCTGCGCGACGAGTTCCAGTCACGCGCAGGAAGCATCCAGGCATCGACCGGCGCGGCACTGGACGCGGCGAGCCGGGCCTCGCGCCTGGATCCGGCTGCGAGGCAGGCGCGTGCTGCCGAGCTGGACGAGGAGACCCGGCAGCTCGGAGACATCCGGGACCACGTGCGCGCCCTGGCGTCGCCGGTGACCCCGGCAGCCGCGGTCCCGGTCGGGTCGCGAGCAGAGCGAGCCACCGGTGGCTGAGGACCTGATCGAGCGCATCGGAGCGCTCGCCGACGACGCCCGACGTACGGCCGTCTCTGCCGAGGCGGTCGACGCGCTCGACGCCATCGTGGGGCGGCTGGACGGGCCGGTGCGGCTGGCCATCTCGGGGAAGGTGAAGGCCGGCAAGTCGACCCTGCTCAACGCGATCATCGGCGAGGGGCTCGCTCCCACGGATGCCGGGGAGTGCACGCGCGTCGTGACCTGGTACTCCTTCTCGCCGCGGCCGTACGCCGAGCTCGTGCTGCACGACGGGACGAGGACCGAGCGGCCGTACGTCCGCGGCGAAGGTGCGCTCGAGGTGGACCTGGGAGGGCACTCCGCCGATGCGATCGACCACATGGAGATCGGCTGGCCGTCCAGTCGCCTGGAGAGCGTCGTGCTCATCGACACCCCGGGTATCGACTCCATCTCCGCCGAGGTCTCCGCACGGACCCACCGGGCCATGTCGGCGGAGGGCGGCCGCGTCCCCGACGCCGACGCCGTGCTGTACCTCCTGCGGCACACGCACAGCTCGGACATCAGGTTCCTCGAGTCCTTCCACGACGACGCGGTCGCGGAGGGCACGCCCGTCAACGCGGTGGGTGTGCTCTCCCGCGCCGACGAGATCGGATCTGCCCGCCTGGACGCGATGACCGTCGCCGAGCGGGTCGCCCGGCGCTATCGCTCCGAGCCTCGCCTGCACCGGCTCTGTCCCGTGGTCGTACCCGTCAACGGCCTGCTCGGGTACGCGGCCGCCACGCTGCGCGAGGACGAGTACGCGGCCGTGGTCGCGATCGCCCGCGGGCCGAAGGAGGAGATCAGCAACCTGCTGCTGACCGCCGATCGCCTCGCCCGGGGGGAGAGCCCTGTCGGGGTGCCGGCCGAAGCGCGGGCCGGGCTCCTGGACCGGTTGGGGCTGTTCGGCGTGCGCCTGTCGGTGGAGCTGGTCCGCTCCGGAGCGGTGGCCACGTCGACCGAGCTGTGCGCCCGCCTGGCGGAGACCAGCGGCCTCGACCACCTCCGCGGCGTGGTGCTACGACAGTTCGACACCCGGGCCCGGGTGCTCAAGGCCCGCTCGGCGGTGACGGGTCTGCGCGAGCTGTTCCAGCGGGGTGACTGTGGCGACGGCGACGCGCTCCTCCACCGCCTCGAGCAGATCACCGCCGGCGCCCACGAGTTCGAGGAGGTGCGCGTGCTGCTGGAGCTGCGCAGCGGTGAGCTGTCCATCAACGCCGACCGGGAAGCCGAGCTCGACCTGCTCATGGGCGGTTCGGGCCACGCCCCCGGGCGTCGCCTCGGTCTGGCCGACGACGCGTCGGCCGAGGAGATCAGGAGCGCCGCCATCGCCGCGCTGGCCACCTGGCAGGGCGTCGAGCAGCATCCGCTGTCGAGCCGTGCCACGCAGATCGCGGCCCGAGCCGCCACCCGGACGATCGAGGGGCTCCTCGTGGGATGACCGGTTCCGGTCAGATCAGCCCCTCGCGCATCGCGTAGGCGACCGCGTGCGTGCGGTTCTTGAGCTGCAGCCGGGTCGTGAGGTCGTGCAGCACGTTCTTCACGGTGCGCTCGCTGTAGCACATGGTCGCGGCGATCTCCGACGTGTCGTGGCCCTCCGCCACCAGCTTCAGGACCTCGATCTCGCGCGGTGACAGGCCGCTGAAGGCGAGCCCGCGGGGCGCCAGCACCTGTCGTTGGAGCCGGCCCACCTGCTGCAGCAGCAGGGCCAGGAGATCGGGGGGCACCTCCCCTTCGCCGGCGGCCACCCGGGTGATCGACCGGACGAGGGCGTCGGCGGTGGCGTCGGCCCGACGAAGCAGGCCGCAGACACCGAGCTCGGCGGCCGTCACCAGCGTCGACTCGTCGATGGTGGTGGCCACGAGCACGATGCGAGGTCGTTCACCGCGGCCGAGTGCCCGCACCACGCGGGAGGTGTCGTCGTCCAGCTGGTCGGCGACGACGACGGCGACGTCCGCTCGGTCGACCTCGAGCTCCTCGACGACGCGAACCTCGGGGCGCACCCGGAGCTGGCTGACGACACCTGCGAGCGAGATGGGATCAGTGCAGTGGAGGTACGTGGAAATCGATGCGGTCATGGCGACTCCTCGAGACGGGCTCTCCGGACCACCGTGCCGGGCACTGCTCAACGTGCACTCCACGGCCGCTCATCGAGCTGCCGTTGGGTGGGCTGTCGTGGGATCCGGCGGCCTGACCCGGACCTCTGCGGATCGCCCTCCTCGACCCGCGCTCAGGGCGCACGTGTCGGCAGGGCCAGCCCCCAGCAGCCCCCCTGGGCTGTCGCGGTGGTTCAGGACTGGACGAGGATCGCCATCGTCTCGGGGACAACGGTGTCGTACTTCATCGCCTCGACCATCTCGTCCGACGGGTTCTCCATCGCCGCGAGGAGGACGCCGAGGTCAGCGATGTCCAGGACCAACCCGACCTTCGTCCGGTCCTGCGGGTTGACGAACGTCCGGATGTTGCTGGCTCCCAACGAGGGCAGGAGCTCCTCGCGCTTCGGCGACGAGAGCCAGCGGTCGGTGTCGGTGACGTCGTGGGTCACGAGGATCGTCGGCATGACTCCTCCATGCTGATGTGTTGGTCTCGACCTGCAGGCTGAGCAGAGCCCGGTGCGACTCCCATCGTTCCGCCGCCCGGCGTCGCCCGCCACCGCTGTCAAGACCAGAGAGCGGGCATTCACCCGACTCTCCTGCGCATGGCCGGACGTCCGGTGGGTACGCCCGCAGTGACGGAGCCCTCGAGCCAGGACCGGCGAAGCCCGCCGGCCCGGGAATGGATGATCCATGAGCAGCGACGAGCAGTCAGGCCTCTCCGACGCCGAGCTGGAGGGCGAGGCTGGAACCGCCCTCCCGGACAAGGAGGTCGTCTCGATCCTCGACCTCAATGCCGACCTCGACCTGGCGCTCGACCTCTCCGCGCCGGTCGACCTCGCGGTCGCGGCGAACGCGAACGTCGCCGCGCCCATCGATGCCGCCGCCAGCGCCAACGTGCTGTCGTCCGGCTCGGAGGCCCAGGCCCTCGCCGGCCAGACCGTGGACATCGACCAGGGCGTCACCGGAGACGCCACGGCGGACTCGGTCCAGGACAGCACCATCGACAGCAGTGACGCCGTCCCGGCCGACGGCACGGTCTCGGCCGACGGCACGGTTCCGACCGACGGCACGGTTCCGACCGACGGCACGGTCCCGACCGACGGCACCGTCCCGACCGACGGCACCGTTCCGACCGACGGCACCGTTCCGACCGACGGCACCGTCCCGACCGACGGGCTGCCGGACGTGGACCTGCCACCGGTGGACGTGCCGGGCGCCGAGCTCCCGGACGTGGGCAGCCTGCTCGACGGCAACCTGCTCAACGTGAACGTCGACCTGGCCGCCGACCTCGACCTCACCGCCCCGATCAACGGCGCGGTGGCTGCCAACGCCAATGTCGCGGCCCCGATCGACGCCGCGGTCGCCGCCAACATCGGGTCCATCGACTCCAGTGCCGCGGCGGTGGCGCAGCAGGAGGCGATCATCCACCAGGACATCACCGGCGACGCCTCTGCCAACGCGGACCAGACGTCCGACATCGACCAGTCCGACCAGGTCCCGACTGAGGCCAGCACCGCCGGTACGTCGCCCTCCGAGCCTGCTCCGACCGACGCTGCCCCGACCGGCACCGACGCTGCGCCGACCGACACCGCTCCCACCGAGAGTGCTCCGGCCGACACCGCTCCGGCCGGCACCGCGGACCAGGCCGCACCGGAGGCCGAGCCCGCCTCGCCCGACGCGCCCTAGCCACCGGTGACCATCTCCCCGCCGACAGGGGGCGGCGACGCTGCAGCGACGCCGCTTCCGGTCACGCCACGACCGGCCGTCCCGGTCCGGGCCGAGGGCATCCAGCTCATCGGTGCCATGCCCGGCTCGGGCTACAAGGACCCTCCGGCCCTGGTGCGACGTGCCGACGGGCAGATGGTCCAGCTGACGCCTCTGCTGTTCCAGGTCCTGGACGCGATCGACGGCGAGCGGACCCACGACGAGATCGCCGCGAAGGTGACCACGGCGTATGGCAGGCGGGTCAGCGCCGACAACGTCGCGACCCTGGTCGACAAGAAGCTCCGGCCGATCGGCCTGCTCCTCAAGGCCGACGGCTCCGCGCCGGAGGTCAGGAAGTCCAACCCGTTGCTCGGGCTCCGCATGCGGTACGCCGTGACCGACCCGGTCAGGACCGACCGGATCACCACGCCGTTCGCGATGCTGTTCAACCCGGTTCTCGTGGTCGCGCTGGTCGCCGGATTCGTGTACGTCTCGTGGTGGCTGCTCTTCGACAAGGGTCTCGCCTCGGCGACCCATGAGGCGCTGCACAAGCCGGGGCTCCTGCTGCTGATCTTCGTGGTCACGGTCTTCTCGGCCGGCTTCCACGAGTTCGGTCACGCGGCCGCCGCCCGCAGGGGCGGCGCCACGCCCGGTGTGATGGGGATGGGGCTCTACCTCTTCTGGCCGGCGTTCTACACCGACGTCACCGACTCCTACCGCCTCGGACGCGGCGGTCGGATCCGTACCGACCTCGGCGGTCTCTACTTCAACGCGATCGTCGCCCTCGCCGTCGTCGGCGTCTGGTGGGCGACCGGGTACGACGCGCTGCTGCTCGCCGTCGTCAGCCAGATACTCCAGATGCTGCGGCAGCTGACGCCGATGGTCCGCTTCGACGGCTACCACGTGCTGGCCGACCTCACCGGCGTCCCGGACCTCTACCACCGGATCAGGCCGACGCTCCTGGGCACCCTGCCCTGGCGCTGGCGCGACCCGTCGGCGACCGCACTGAAGCCGTGGGCGCGCCTCGTGGTCACGGCGTGGGTCTTCGTGGTCGTGCCGCTGCTCGCACTCACGCTGTTCACGATGGTCATGACGCTGCCGCGGGTCCTGGCCACCGCGTGGGTGAGTCTCCAGGCACAGGTCGACCTGCTGGGCGCCTCCTGGGCCGAGGGAGACGTGGTCGCCGTGCTGGCACGCATCATCGCGATCCTGGCGCTGGTGCTGCCGATCGCCGGGATCTGCTACATCCTGACGCGCCTGGTGCGTCAGGTCGCGCGTGGCGTCTGGCGAAGGACCGCCGGCAAGCCGCTACGCCGCTGCCTGGCCGTGCTGACCGCGCTCGCGATCGTGGCCGGGTTGATCTGGGCCTGGTGGCCGCGCGAGGACACGTACCGCCCGATCTCGGCGTACGAGAAGGGCACCCTGGGCCAGGTGCTGCCCCGCGCCGAGCCGCCGCAGGCCCGGGTCGGCTCCGGACCGCTGGCCGAGGGACAGCGGGGCCACGCCGAGGCACTGCTCGCGGGCAATGTCCGGCCGACCGAGGACGAACCCGGCCTCGCCCTCGTGATGGTGCCGCGCCAGGCCGGCACGTCCGACCCCGTCGCGACCGGACCCACCAGCACCGGAGAACCCCCGGACAGCTCCGGCGACGGGGGCGCCGCGAACACCTGGGTCTTCCCGTTCGACCAGCCGCTCCCACCCGATGAGGGCGACAACCAGGCCCTGGCGGTCAACACCACCGACGACACGGTGGTCTACGACCTGGCCTTTGCCATGATCTGGGTCGACGGCGACCAGCCGGTGACCAACACCAACGAGGCGTACGCCGCGGCCAGCTGCGAGGACTGCGCAGCCGTCGCGATCAGCTTCCAGGTCGTGCTGATCGTCGGTGATGCGGACACCGTGGTGCCCGCGAACCTGGCGACTGCGGTCAACTACAGCTGCGTGCGCTGTCTCACCTACGCGCTGGCCAGCCAGCTCGTGGTGACCCTCGACGGCCCGCTCAGCGACGCGGGCATGGCGGAGCTGCGCGCCCTGTGGGCCGAGATCGCGGCCTACGCGCAGGGCATACCCGGGCGCAGCCTGTCCGAGCTGCAGGGGGCGCTCGAGGACTTCCAGGACCGGGTCCTGGAGGTCATCGACGCCGATCCCTCGCGAGCGCAGCGAGACGACTCCGACCCGGGGGACCCGGGGGAGTCCTCGAGCGCCGACCCGAGCGAGGTGCCGTCGGAGCCGACGCCGAGCGAGCCAGCGAGTGCCGGGTCCAGCGAGACACCCGACGGGTCGCCCAGTGCGCCGGAACCGAGTCAGACCGCCGATCCGACGACCAGCCCCTCGGCCGACCCCACGACGTCGGCGGATGCGCCCGCACAGGAGTCCACGACCGCGGCGCCCTGACCAGCGGCCGCCTCCGTGGCGCCCGCCGCGGCGCCACGTCACCGGCCCCTGACCAGGTGCTGCTGCCGGCGGGCCGGGCGGCGGATGACCCACTCGGCGACCGTCAGGTTGAGGAGCCAGCCGGCGACCTTGGCGAGGTCGCCGCGCATCTCGCCGGTGCCGAACAAGGCGCCGCCCAACCCCTCCGTGAACACCTGGGTCCCGGCGCCGAGGCCGATCGCGAAGGCCCGGATCATCCAGGCCCGGTGGCCGGCGACGTCGCGACGGCGGATGGCCGTGATGCCGAGGACAAGGCTGGCGACCAGCGCCGAGACGAACACGAGCCGGAAGGCGAACAGCAGGTCCCCGGTGCCGGGCTGTGCCTCGTAGCCGAGGGTGAGCCACAACGCCGACCCGGCCACGACCAGGCCGGCCACGGCGACCACGCGCCCGGCGCGCCGGTGCCAGGCCCGGTGGCGACGCCGGATCCTCGGTACCAGCTGGAACGTGCCGACGAACGCGAAGACAGCGGCGCCCACGATGTGCGCCACGAGCGCGACGGGGAACCCCGTGAACCGGTGATCCGCGGGGAAGACGGCCGGGCCTCCGGCGAGCTGGACCAGCCGCAGTGCGCCGGCGGTGAGCGGGATCGCGCTGAGCCCGACCAGCGCCGCCGGCACCGGCCAGCTCCGCTCCCGGCCGCGTCTCCGGACAGGCTCCGTCCGGACCGTGGTCATCGGCCCGGGGAGACGGCGGCGTACGACGCGTCGGCGTCGACCGAGGCCGACTTCCGCTGGCTCAGCCACAGCGAGACGCCGAGCGCGACCATGGCGATGCCGATCGGGAAGGCGAGCAGCCGGTAGAAGGAGTCCGGCATCACCTGGAGCGCGGCGGTGAGGATGCCACCGACCGCCAGCAGCAGGGTCGCCCAGCGGGCGAGGACGCGGGCGCGGAACAGCGCGATGCCGAACAGCAGGCCGCCGACCAGGATGCCCGTGCCCTGGAGCAGGTTGACGGTGTTCATGGCTCCGATGTCGGCGCTGGAGGTGCGGCCCGTGGTCACGTCGATCACGTCGTTGACGTAGCCCGGGTCGGTCTGAGCGACCTCGGGGATCACGAACGCGGCGCTGAACGCCGTGCCCAGGACGAGGAGGTAGCCGGCGCTGAGCACGAGGTAGCCGACCAGCCCGAGGACTCCGTTGCGGCGGACCTGGCTGAGGTACATGCCGGTGATGCCGGCCAGGGAGAGCGCGGCCATCAGCACCTTCAGGGTGTCGCGGACGGCCATCTCGGTGCTCTGGATGGACGTGGCGTCGAGGTGGGGGTGCTTGACCTGGATGCCGATGAAGAGCGCGCCGGCTGTGGCGGCGGCGGCGCCGGAGGCCTGGGTGAGACCGGCGGTGGTGACGTTCATGACGGGGCTCCTGGTTCGGGTGCCGAACGGGTGTCCGACGATGTTCCGGACGTTAGGAGCCGGCTGGGTGAGTCCACATCACATGACGATGTGACCGACGTGATGATTCGCTGAGGCCGGTACCGACGACTCGACGACCGTGCGGAGGACACAACCCATGACCGACCTGGACCTCACCGCGTTCGAGGCGCTCAGCTTCGACTGCTACGGCACCCTCATCGACTGGGAGGCCGGCATCGCCGCGGTCCTCGCCCCATGGGCTCGCGAGCAGGGCCTCGGGCTCACCGACGAGGAGCTGCTGCTCGCGTACGCCGACAAGGAGGCCGCCGTGGAGCGCGAGACACCCACCGCTCTCTATCCCGAGGTCCTCGCCAACGCCTTCCGCCGCACGGGCGACGGGCTCGGCTGCCTCGTCAGCGACGTCTGGGCGCAGCGGCTGGGGGATTCGGTCCCGGACTGGCCGGCCTTCCCCGACTCCGCCGATGCGCTGGAGAGGCTGGCCAGGCACTATCGGCTGATCATCCTGTCCAACGTGCACCGGGACGGGTTCGCGGGCAGCAACCGGCGCCTGCGCGGCGACTTCGCGGCCGTCATCACCGCCGAGGACGTCGGCGCCTACAAGCCCGCCGAGAACCACTTCCGCGCCCTCGACGCCGTCCTCGCCGAGCTCGGGATCGAGCGTGCGGAGCTGCTGCACGTGGCGCAGAGCCTCTTCCACGACCACGTGCCCGCACAGCGCGAGGCGCTGCCATCGGTGTGGATCAACCGCCGCCACGACCAGCCCGGCTGGGGAGCCACCCCGGAGCCCTCGGGCGAGTGGACCTACGACCTGGAGCTCCACTCGATGGAGGAGCTCGCCGACGCGGTCGACCGGGCCTTCGCCGACGCCCGGGGAGACAGCTGACGGAAGCCCTCTGACGACGATGGCTGTCTCGTGGGAGGCTGCGAGCGTGCTGCCGTCGACGATCGCGACCACCGACTACCACACCGGCGGGGAGCCGTTCCGCATCGTGGCCGACCCGCCCGTCCGCGTGGAAGGGTCGACCGTCGCCGAGCGGCGGGCCCGGGCCATCGAGGACTCCAGCGTGCAGGCATTGCGCGCCGTCCTCTGCTCGGAGCCTCGCGGCCACGCCGACATGTACGGCGGGTTCCTGGTGCCGCCGGACGACGACAGGGCCGACCTGGGGGTGTTGTTCTGGCACAAGGACGGCTTCTCGACCGCCTGCGGCCACGGCACCATCGCGCTGGGCGTCTGGGCCGTGGAGACGGGCCGGGTCAGCGGCCCGGAGACGGGAAGCGTGGACGTCGTGATCGACGTGCCGTCGGGCCGGGTCACCGCCAGGGTGCACCGCGAGGACGAGCGCGTGGTGGCCGTCGACTTCGTCAACGTGCCCAGCTGGGTGGTCGCCCGCGACGTACCGGTGTCCACCTCCCGCGGCGACGTCTCCGTGACCGTCGCGTTCGGCGGAGCGATCTACGCGACCCTGCCTGCCGCCGACCTGGGCCTGTCCGTCGCTCCGGAGCACCTGGCCGACCTCATCGGGCTCGGGCGGGAGATCAAGTGGGCCCTCAACGACGCCCCGGTCGCCGTGCACCCGACCGATCCTCGCCTGAACGGCATCTACGGCACCATCTGGTTCGACGACCTCGGCGACTCGGACGGCTGGGTCCATCAGCGCAACGTGACCGTCTTCGCCGACGGCGAGGTGGACCGGTCGCCCTGCGGATCGGGCACCTGCGCCCGGCTCGCGGTGCTCGCCGCCGCCGGTCGGCTGCCCGAAGGCACCCGGCTGCGGCACGACTCGATCGTCGGCAGCACCTTCACCGGGACGGTGCTCGAGAGGCTCGACCACGACGGGCGTCCCGCCGTGGTCCCCCAAGTCACCGGCATGGCGTACCGGACCGGCGAGCACACCTTCTCGATCGACCCGCACGACCCGCTGGTCCCGGGGTTCGTGCTGCGATGAGGTACCTCGACGCGGACGCCGTCGCCGCCCTCGGGCCGGCCCGAGCGGTCGAGGCCGTGACGGACGCACTGCGGGGTGGCCTCGACCCCACCACCGACCCGGCCCGCACGGCTGCCGACCTGACCGCCGGCCAGTTCCTGCTCATGCCCTCCGAGACCGCCACGGGCGCGGGCGTCAAGGTCGTCACCGTCGCCCCCGGCAACCCCGCCCGCGGACTGCCCCGCATCCAGGCCACCTACCTCCTGTTCGACCGCGAGACCCTCGCCCTGCGTGCCGCGCTCGACGGAACCGCGCTCACCACCCTGCGCACCCCCGCCGTCTCCGTTGCCGGCGTTCTCCCGCGGCTGCCGGCACGTCCCCTTCGGGTCACCGTGATCGGGGCAGGCCCCCAGGCCGAGGCGCACGTGGCGACCCTGGCCGCGGTCCGCCCCGTCGAGCACGCCACCTACCTGGTGCGCGACCCCTCGCGCACGTCTCTCGACGCCGTCGCCCTCACGTCGCACGAAGCCGACGAGGTGCTGCGGTCGGCGGACGTCGTCGTCTGTGCGACCTCGGCCCGGACACCGGTCTTCGACTCGGCGCTGCTGCGCGACGACGCGGTGGTCATCGCCGTCGGCTCGCACGAGCCGGACGCGCGTGAGCTCGATGCGGCGCTGCTCGGCCGCGCCACCGTGGTCGTCGAGGACGTCGCCACCGCCCGGCGCGAGGCCGGGGACGTGGTCCTCGCCATATGGGACGGAGCCATCGGCCCGGACGACCTCCTCCCGATGCGCGACGTAGTGACCGGCGCGGCCGACGTCCCCACGGACCGGCCGATGGTGTTCAAGACCGTGGGCATGTCGTGGCAGGACCTGGTCGTCGCCGAGGCAGTCCTGCGCCGTGCACGGTGAGGGAAGACTCCGCCCGGTCACCGGTCGTCCGGGAGTCTGCCCAGGGTCACCGCCGTCGTGCCGAGCAGGCGTCGGGCTTCGCGGATCCCGCTGGTCATCGCGCCGTCGGCGTACCCCACCCGGGCGCTCTGGGTGTGCTCTCCTGCGAAGAGGACGCGGCCGCCGACCGGCGAGCCGAGCAGGTCGAGATCGGCGTTGGTGGCGCCCGGCGGGACGTGGGCGTAGGCCCCGGCGGCGTACGGGTCGTCGGCCCACCCGGTCGTGACCGCCGCGACGGGGTCGGGGAGCGGTGCGCCGTGCGCCGCCGCCAGCATGTCCGTCACCCAGCGGACCGCCGCCTGTCTGGAGCTCCACAGCACGTGACCTGTGGCGGAGTGGAACGCGTGGCAGACGAGGACCGGCCCGGCACCGAAGGCGTCGAGGTCGAAGACCCACAGGGCGGGCTCGGCCGGGTCGGGCGGGAAGAGGACCAGGTGCGACCACCCGGCGTCACGCCAGAAGGGCCGGTCGAAGGCCAGTGCCACCTTCTCGTACCGCCCGAAGCCCAACCGGTGCATCGCGTCCGTCCGCTCGGGGGGCAGCGGCGGGTCGAAGCTCGGCAGCCCGTTCCTCAAGGTGCCCAGCGGCGCCGTGACCACGACGTGGGTTCCGGCCTCGGTCGCACCGGAGGCCGAGGTGACGGACACCCGTCGCCGGTCGCGGCCACGCGGGCGGCCGGCCAGTCCAGGCGTACGTCGAGCCCGGCCGCCAGGGCGTCCACGACGCCGGAGTACCCGCCGTCGGGCAGGTCCCCGAACAGCTCGCCGCCGTACTCCGCCTGGGTCCACAGCCACTCCAGGGACTGGTGCTCGGCCGCACCGGCGGCATCCGCCTCGACGGACGCCCGGAGACCCTGCCGGGCCCGGCGCAGGGCGTCGGCGGTCAGCCCGCTCGCGGCGAGGTGGGCATCGATGCCCTCGGCCGCCGAGGCGGTCGGCCCCAACGTCGCCCGCAGGCCGCCGAGGGCGTCGGTGAAGCCGGCCAGCTCGGCCTCGAGACCGGCCTCGACCTCCGCGTGCGACAGGCGCTGCCCGGTCGCGCAGTCGAACGCGGACAGGGTCGGCAGCGGGTCCCCGGGACGGCACGGGATCCCGACGCCGTCGGCCAGGCGGCGTACCGGGTTGCCGACCGGGTGGTGCACCCAGGAGCCGCCGAGATCCACCGGGGTGCCCACGAGGTCCACCGTCTGCAGTCGTCCACCGATGCGTTCGCGGGCCTCGAGCACCACGCAGACCACGCCGGCATGGGCGAGCGCGTTGGCGACCGTGAGGCCGGCGATGCCCGCACCGACCACCAGCACGCGGTCCACCGGGCCCACGAGTCCGTTCGGGATCTCGGGGTCTGGGTCGTGGAAGGTGGTTCCCATCGTCGCCCGTCCGGTCGGTGCGTCGATCCTAGGCCGTCCGGCCCGGAGCGCCCGCCAGCTGGGCGGCCTCCTCCGGCCGGCACGTACCGTGTGCCCGGGGAGGTGGGGAGTGATCGCGGAAGCCCGGCTGGCCGACGGTACGCGCGCACTCGTCCTGCCCCTGCGCCCCAGCGATCGAGAGGCGATCCGTGAGGGCTACGAGCACCTGTCGGCCGAGACACGCGAGCACCGCTTCCTCTCCGGCGTCCCGCACCTCACCGAGGTGATGCTGGACCACCTGGTCGACGAGGTGGACGGGATCGACCACGTCGCGCTGGCGCTGGTCGTCGTCGGACAGGGCGGGGAAGGGATGCCGGTCGCGGTCGGGCACATGATCCGCTACCCGGACCGGCCGGGCGCGGCGGACGTCGCGGTCACCGTCGTCGACGGCTGGCAGGGCCGCGGTGTCGCGACCGCGCTGCTGGCGGAGCTCCTTCGGCAACGACCCGAGGGGGTCAGCCGGATCATGACGACGGTGGCGGCCGACAACCCGGCCTCGCTGGCGATGCTCCGCCGCCTCGGGCCGGCCACGGTGACCCGGGTCGGGTCGAACCTCGAGGTCGTGGTGGACCTGCCCGATACGGAACCTCCGCCCGGTCCCGGCGGGACCTAGTCCTCTACGTCGGCCTGCGGCGGACTGTGAACCTGAGAGGACCACGCGAAGGGAGGGCGTGTCGTGTCCGCGCCAGGTGAGTCCAGTCAGTCCCGCCGAACCGAGGTCGGCTACCCGACACCGGCGGAGTCGGTGGCCCGGATGTTCTACGACCGGGTCCGCGCCACGCCGGACGTCGAGGCCTACCGCTTCCCCCGCGACGGCGGGTGGGAGTCGGTGACCTGGGCACAGGCGGAGGAGATCGTCCGCCCCCTGGCGGCGGGTCTCCTCGCACTCGGGATCGGGCCCGAGGACCGCGTCGCGATCGCCAGCAGCACCCGCGTCGAGTGGCTGTACGCCGACCTCGCCGTCACGTGCGCCGGGGCGGCCACGACCACCGTCTATCCCACCACCGGCGCCGAGGACGTCGCCTACATCCTGTCCGACAGCGGATCCCGGATCGCCTTCGCCGAGGACGACACCCAGGTCGCCAAGCTGCGCAGCCAGCGCGACCAGCTGCCCGACCTGATCCGGGTGGTCACCTTCGACGGCGGGGCCGACGGCGAGTGGGTGCTAGGCCTCGACGACCTGCGGGCGCTGGGCGAGAAGTACCTTGCCGACCACCCGACCGCCGTCGACGACGCCGTCGACGCGGTCCGGTCCGGTGACCTGGCCACGCTCATCTACACCTCGGGCACCACGGGCCGGCCCAAGGGGGTCGAGCTGCCCCACAGCTGCTGGACCTACATCGGCGCCGGAGCTGCCTCGCTGGACATCCTCTCCAGCGACGACCTCCAGTACCTCTGGCTCCCGCTGTCGCACTCCTTCGGGAAGATGCTGGAGGCCGTGCAGCTGCAGATCGGCTTCCCGACCGCCGTCGACGGCAGGCTGGACAGGATCGTCGAGAACCTCGCAGTGGTCCGGCCGACGTTCATGGCCGGCCCGCCGCGGATCTTCGAGAAGGTGCACTCCAAGATCGTCCAGACCGTCGAGGAGGAGGGCGGGGTCAAGGGCACCCTGTTCCGCTGGGCCTTCGACGTGGGCGACCAGGTCGGTCGGGCGCGGCTCGAGGGCCGTTCCCCGGGACCCGCGGTCCGCGTCCAGCACGCGCTCGCCGACCGTCTGGTGCTGTCCCGGATCCGGGACCGGCTGGGTGGCCGGATCCGCTTCATGCTCTCCGGGAGCGCCGCGCTCTCCGAGGACGTCGCCGCGTGGTTCCACGCCGCCGGGGTGCTGGTGATCGAGGGCTACGGCCTGACGGAGACCAGCGCCGGGACCAGCATCGTCCGCCTCACCGACCCGGTCTTCGGGCGGGTGGGGCCCCCGATCAACGGCACCGAGGTCCGGCTGGGCAGCGACGGCGAGATCTTCGTCCGCGGCCCCAGCGTGATGCGCGGCTACCACAACCGGCCCGAGGAGACCGCCGAGGTGCTCAGCGAGGACGGCTGGTTCGCCACCGGCGACGTGGGCGAGATCGACCCCCAGGGCCGGCTGCGGATCACGGACCGGAAGAAGGACCTGGTCAAGACCTCCGGCGGCAAGTACATCGCGCCCCAGGCGACCGAGGTCATGTTCAAGGCGGCCTGCCCGCTGGCCAGCCAGATGGTCGTGCACGCCGAGGGCCGGAACTACGCCACGGCGCTGGTCGCGCTCGATCCCGAGGCGCTGGCGCAGTGGGGCCGGGCGCACGGCCTGGCCGGTCTCGAGTACCCCGAGCTGACCCGGCACCCCGCCGTCCGTGCCTACGTCCAGGGGTGCCTGGACCAGGTCAACGCCCGGCTCAACCGATGGGAGACGATCAAGGACTTCCGGGTCCTCGAACGCGACCTGTCGATCGAGGCAGGCGAGCTGACGCCCAGCATGAAGGTGAAGCGCAAGGTCGTCGAGACGACGTACCGGCCGCTCCTCGACTCGATGTACCCCAGCTAGCCAGTGCCCCGGGTCATGCGGGCGGGACCTGGTGGTTGCCGCGGAACACGTCCTCCGGGTCGTACGCCGCCTTGACCCGCTGCAACCGGGCCCAGGTGCCGGCGTCGAAGAAGGAGCTGGCGTCCGTGGGTGCCATCACGAAGTTCGGGTAGTCGCCGACCTTCTCGGGCGCGACGGTCTGCGTCAGCGCGCGCAGCCCCTCCTGGACTGCCGGGTCGAGCGCCGGGTCGGGCACCACGCCGAGGCTGAGCATCGCGACGTTCCCGGGCAGCGTCGCCCGGGCGCCGGCGCCCGGCGCCGCGCGGTGCAGGGCACCGCCGACGTGCCGGAACTCCACCAGGGTCAGCGGTGAGCCGGGACCGGCGAGGCGGGCCACCTCCTCGATCGCTTCGGGCGTGAGGCGGTCGAGCAGCGCCGTCGTGGACCGGAACGGGAGGGGGCTGTCGGGATCCATCGCCTGTGTGGCCAGCGCGATCGGCTCCGTGGTGGCGAGGGTGTCCATCGCGGGGCCGAGTTCGCGCACCGGTTCGAGCAGGCGGCTGCCCTCGGCCCCGGAGCCGAGGAACGACACGAGCACGATCATGAACGACTTGCCCCGCACGACCTCCGGGATCTCCGGGAACGGCGGGAAGTGGATCACCGACGCCCAGGTGGTCATCTCCTCCGGAAGCGACGGCAGCGGGCAGGGCCACCGGTCCTGACCTGCGCGAGCGTCGGAACCCCGGGGTCCTGATGTTCCCGAGGCGTCGACCGCGCCCCGTCCCTAGGGTGGGCGGATGCCAGTGCTCGGCGCCAAGCTGCGCGTTCCGTCGCCGCGACGGCAGCTCGTGGTGCGACCCCGGCTCACCGACCGGCTGACGGGCGGGTCCGGCTCGCTGCCTCGGCTGGTCCTGGTGTCGGCGCCGGCCGGCTTCGGCAAGACCACGCTGCTCACCCAGTGGCTCGGCGGCCCGGAGCAGGACCGGCGGGTGGCCTGGCTGTCGGTCGATGCCGACGACGACGACCCACGCCGGTTCCTCACCCACCTGGTCGCAGCGGTCCGGACGGGCAGCCCCGACGTGGGGGAGGGCGCGGCGGCGCTGCTGGAGGCCGAGGGCCAGCTGCCGACCGACCAGGTCCTGGTCAGCCTGGTCAACGACCTCGACCAGCTGCCCGGACCCACCGTCCTCGCCCTCGACGACTACCACCTCCTCGAGGACCCCGCCGTCCACGAGGTCGTGGCGTTCCTGCTCGACCACCTGCCGCCCCAGGTCGTGCTCGCCGTGACCACCCGGGCCGACCCCCCGCTGCCCCTGGCCCGGCTGCGAAGCCGAGGCGAGCTGCTCGAGCTGCGCGCCACGGACCTCCGGTTCACCGCGGACGAGGCCGACGCGTTCCTCAACCAGGTCATGGACCTCGGGCTCGAGCCCGCGCACGTCGCCGCCCTGGAGGCCCGCACCGAGGGCTGGGCGGCCGGGCTGCAGCTGGCCGCGCTGTCGGCTCGCGGCCACACGCGCGGTGCCCGGGACCGCCCGGACGGCATGGACGCGTTCGTGAACGACTTCGCGGGCAGCCACCGCTTCGTCCTGGACTACCTGGTCGAGGAGGTCCTGGACAGCCAGCCCGACGACGTACGCCGGTTCCTCCTCGACACCTCGGTGCTCCAGCAGATGACCGGCGACCTCTGCGACGCCCTGACCGGCCGGCGCGACGGACAGCAGGTGCTCGAGGAGCTGGACCGGGCCAACCTCTTCCTGGTGCCGCTCGACGACCGGCGGGAGTGGTACCGCTACCACCACCTCTTCGCCGACGCGCTCCGTTCCCGTCTCGACGCGGGGTCTCCCGACCGGCTGCCGGGCCTGCACGGCGCGGCCGGCCGCTGGTACGCCGACCACGGGATGCTCGCCGACGCCGTCGGCCATGCCCTCGCGAGCGGCGACACCGCGGCGGCGGCCGACCTGGTGGAGCTCGCTCTTCCCGGGCTGCGGCGGAACCGGCAGGACCGCACCCTGCGGACGTGGCTGCGCGCCCTCCCCGAGGACGTGTGCCGCACGCGTCCGCTGCTGGCCACCCAGCTGGCCTGGGCCCGGCTGTCCGAGGGTGACCTGGACGGGGTGGAGACCTGGCTCGACGACGCCGAGGCGGCGCTGGACGGCTCCCCGGCACCCGGACCGGCCACCAACGCGGCCCTGCCGGGGGAGGTCGGGGCCCGGCTGGAGGAGCTGACGAGGCTGCCGGCGATGCTCGAGGTGTACCGGGCCTCCGTCGCCCAGGCTCGCGGCGACGTCGACGGCACCGTGGCCCACGCCCACCGGGCCCGGGACCTGTCCGGGCCCGGCGACCACTTCGCGTGGGGTGCGGCCTCCGGCTTCCTCGGGCTGGCGGCGTGGGCGGCCGGAGACCTGCGCTCCGCCGTCGACACGTTCTCCGAGGCGGTGGCGAGCCTGCGCGCGGCCGGCAACCTGGCCGACGAGCTCGGCGCCACGGTCGTGCTGGCCGGCATGCGGCTGGCCCTGGGCAGCCCGGTCGAGGCCCGGCGTCTCTACGAGCGGGCCCTGGCCGCCGCGGCCCGCCACCCGGGTCCGCTCTCCACGACGGGGGACCTGCACGTCGGGCTGGCCGACGTGCTGCGCGAGCAAGGCGACCTCGACGCGGCCGCCGACCACCTGCACCGGGCCCGCGCGCTCGGCGAGGGCGCCTCGCTCCTGGAGAACCGGCACCGGTGGTACGTCGCGATGGCCGGGCTGCTGCGGGCCCGGGACGACCTCGACGGCGCGGAGCGGATGCTCGACGAGGCCGAGCCGCTCTACCTGCCCGGCTTCTTCCCCGACGTACGCCCGATCCCCGCGCAGCGGGCGAGGATCCACGTCGCGCAGGGGCGGCTGGACGACGCGGGGGACTGGGCACGGCGGCGCGGCGTGACGCCCGACGACCCGCCGAGCTACCTCGCCGAGTTCGACCAGCTCACCCTGGCCCGGCTGCTCGTCGCCCGGCACCGGGCCGGGCACTGCAGCACCGGCCCCGCCGAGGCGCTGGCCCTCCTGGACCGGGTCGTCGATGCCGCCGGTGCGGCCGGCCGCACCGGGAGTCTGGTGGAGGCGCGCCTCGTCCGGGCCCTCGCGCACGACGCCGGGAGCGCTCGCGAGGCCGCCCTGGCGGACCTCGGTGCGGCACTCGTCGACGGTGTCCCGGCGGGCTACGCGCGCCTCTTCCTGGACGAAGGTGAGCCGGTGCGGGAGCTCCTCCGGGCCGCCGAGCCGCGTCCCACAGGAGGCGCGGAGGCAGGCCGGCTGCTGCGACTCGCGACGCCGGGACCGGCACCGGTCCCGCCGGGGGAGGAGGAGCTGAGCGAGCGCGAGGTCGAGGTCCTGCGCCTGCTCGCGACCGACCTCACCGGCCCGGACATCGCGCGGCAGCTCTTCATGTCGGTCAACACGTTCCGGACCCACACCCGGCACATCTTCACCAAGCTCGACGTGAACACCCGGCGGGCCGCGGTGCACCGTGCCGGCGAGCTCGGCCTGCTCTGAGGGCGACGCATGAATCACCAAGCCGGTCACATCGGCTTGTGATGCGTGCTCACCCCGCCGGTTCCTAACGTCGGGATCACCGCCGGGCAGTCGGCCCGGCACCGGCACCCACCGACCGTCACTGACGGGACCGGGCCCGGGCATCCGAAAGGGAGTGACCATGTCCAGCACGACGACGGCGGCGCCGACCCGCGAGCTGTCCCTGACCCGGCTGCACCTGATGCGCGGCGGGTACGCCCTGATGGGCGTCGGGCTTGTGCTGGTGAAGTGGCCGCTGCTGCCCGACGCCGCGTCCCTGCCGCTCTACGAAGGCGTGACCCTCTGCCTGCTCACCGCCCTCTCGCTGCTCGCCCTCCTCGGATTGCGGCACCCGGCGCGGATGCTGCCGGTCCTGCTGTTCGAGTCTGCCTGGAAGCTGCTGTGGCTCGTCCTGGTCGCGCTCCCGGCGGCGGCCCGGGGGGACCTGGACCCGGCCATGGCCGAGACCGTCGCCAGCTGCTCGCTGATCGTGGTCGTCCTCGCCGTCACCCCGTGGCGGTACGTCTGGGAGCGCTACGCCGTCGGACCCGGGGAGCGGTGGCGATGACGATCTCCCGCACGGCCACCCCGGACGCGGCAGGGCCGTCGGCCTACGAGCTCCGCGTCGCCGGACACCTGGACGACCACTGGTCCTCCTGGTTCGGCCTGGCCCTCACCCGCCATCCCGACGGCACCTCGACCCTGGCCGGGGCGATGACCGACCAGGCCCAGCTGCACGGCGTGCTGGCCCGGCTCCGCGACCTGGGCGTCACCCTCCTGTCGCTCCGGGCGGCCACCGACCCCGACGACGGTCGGGCCCACGGCTCGGCTGTGGCGCCCGTGCTGCCGCGGCCGGTGCGGACCGACCGGCTGGTCCTCCGCCCGGCCACGCCCGGGGACGCCGACGCCACGTTCGCGTACCGGCGCCTCGAGTCCGTCGGGCAGTGGCTCACCGAGCTGCCCACCGACCTCGCGTCGTACCGCGCCACCTTCGTCGACCCCACCCGGCTGGCCGCGACCGTGGTCGTCGAACGGGACGGCCGGACGGTCGGCGACCTCATGCTCCGCGTCGAGGACGCGTGGGCGCAGCAGGAGGTCGCGGACCGGGCGACCGGCCGGCAGGCCGAGCTCGGCTGGGTCCTCGACCCGGCGTGCACCGGGCACGGGTACGCCACCGAGGCGGTCCGGGCGCTGCTCCGGGTCAGCTTCCACGACCTCGGCGTACGGCGCGTGGTGGCGACCTGCTTCCTCGACAACGTCGCCTCCTGGCGACTCATGGAGCGGGTCGGCATGCGGCGCGAGGCGCACGCCGTACGCGAGTCCCTGCACCGGTCCGGCCGGTGGCTGGACACGGTCACCTACGCGCTCCTTGCGGAGGACCACCAAGCGTGACCTTCGGCCCGTTCGCCCAGCCCGTGACCGTGGCAGGGTGGGTTGCATGAGCACGGGACGGGTACTCGCCGCCGATGCGGGCGCGGTCGACCTCGGCGCACGCGCCGCGGACGTGCTGGCCACGGCCACGGTGGCGCTGGTGGAGGACGGACCGGAGCTCGGCCTGTGGGAGGCCGGGCCGGGCGAGGACACCGACGAGGAGGTCGACGAGGTCTTCCTCGTGCTGTCCGGCAGCGGCGAGGTGACCTTCGAGGACGGAAGCCGGGTGTCCCTGCGGCCGGGGGTGCTGGTGCGGCTGCGGGCCGGCGACCGGACCATCTGGCGGGTGACCGAGCGCCTCCGCAAGCTGTACGTCGCGACGGACGACCAGGGAGCCGGTGGCGGCGGGGACCGGGTTCTGGCGGGCGACGCCACCGCGCTGGCGCTGACCCGGGAGTTCCCGTCCGGCCAGTGGGTGATCGGCGGCTGGCCGACCGCGCGGGTCGAGGAGCTCGGCCGGCTCGGCAGCGCCCGCGTCGGGCTCTGGGAGACCACTACCGGCGTGGTGGCCGACATCGAGCAGGACGAGTGCCTGCTGGTGCTCTCCGGCAGCGGGACGGTGCGGTTCGAGGACGACGGCGAGGCCGTCGACCTGCACCCCGGGCTGCTCCTGCGCCTGCGCGACGGCGAGCGGGCCGAGTGGCAGGTCGGCACGGACCTGCGGGTCCTCTCGGTGGCATGGTCCCGATCCTGAGCCGAATCACCCGGACCGGGCGATCCAGCCGCGGCCGCCGCGGCGGGACCGTCACCACGGAGCGGTGCCTCCGCCTCCGGATGGGGAGCAGGCGATGACTGAGCAGCCCACGATCGTGCCGCGGTGGGAGTGGCGCACGTTCGGAGACCTCGGACCCGCCCGCGACCGGGTCGGGTCGCTGGTCACCGACGAGGCGCAGGCGAGCGAGGAGCTCTACCTGCTCTCGGCATACGGCGACGCGTCGGTCAAGGTGCGCGGCGGGCTGATGGACGTGAAGACCCTGGACACGGTCCGGGACGACGGGCTCGAGCTGTGGATCCCCCGGATGAAGACCGTCTTCCCGCTGACCGCCGGGCAGGCGGGTTCGGTCCTCGCGGCCCTGGGCGTCGAGCCGCCTCCGGGCGCGGGCGAGTGGACGCAGGACCGGTTGGTCATCGACGTGATCCGTGCCGACCCGCGCCTGCGCGCACCCACGGTGCGCAAGTGGCGGCGGCGGGGGATCGTCGACGGCTGCATGGTCGAGCTCACCGAGATCACCGTCGACGGCGCGAGCGCGACGACCGTCGTGGTGGAGGCGTCCGACCCGGGGCTGGTCACCTCGACGGTCCACCGGCTGGGGCTCGACGACCGACGCAACACCTGTTTCGCCCGCGGCCTCAAGTCCCTGCTGCGCTGGGGGCGGTTCGCGGTCGTCGACGTGGGCACCAACTCCGTGAAGTTCCACCTCGGCGAATGCCTGGGTGACGGCGGCACCCACACCCTCATGGACCGGTCCGAGGTCACCCGGCTCGGCGAGGGCCTGGCCGAGACCGGCGGGCTCACCGGGCCGGCGCTGGCGCGGACCGCGGACGCCATCGCGGGCATGGTCGACGAGGCCCGGCGGCACGCCGCGGTCGAGATCGCGGCGGTCGGCACGGCGGGCATGCGGCAGGCACCCAACCGCGCCGACCTGGTCGACACGGTGCGCGCCCGCTGCGGCGTGACCATCGAGGTGATCCCGGGCGAGGAGGAGGCACGGCTCGCGTACGTCGCGGCCACGGCGAGCCTGCCGGTCGCCGGGGGCCGCCTCGTGGTCTTCGACTCCGGCGGCGGCAGCAGCCAGTTCACGTTCGGGGAGGTGGGCCGGATCGACGAGCAGTTCAGCGTCGACGTCGGCGCGGTCCGGTTCGCCGAGCGCTACGGGCTCACCGGAGCGGTGCCGCGAGAGACGGTCGACGAGGCCGGCGCTGCGATCACCGCCGACCTCGACCGGCTGGCCGGACGGGAGACTCCCGACGCAGTGGTCGCGATCGGGGGGACGGCGACCAACCTGGCCGCGGTCCGCCACGGCCTGGCGGCGTACGACCCGGACGTCGTGCACGGCACCGCCCTCGACCTGGCGGAGATCGACCGGCAGATCGAGCTCTACCGCACCCGGGACGCCGAGGAGCGGCGGGCGATCGTGGGTCTGCAGCCGGCCCGCGCCGAGGTCATCCTGGCCGGGGCCTGCATCGCGCGCGCGATCCTGACCCTGCTCGGCCGGGAGTCGCTCACGGTGAGCGACCGCGGCCTGCGGCACGGGGTGTTCGCGGAGCGCTTCGACGGCTGAGCGGGCGGCCGCGACGCGCGCAGCGGGTTGCCCGCGTCGCTACGGTTGCGGCCATGGACGAGTCCCGAAGTAGCAACCGTTCACCCGTGCGCGGGAGCCGGGGTGGACGGGCCTGATGGACTCACAGACGTTCGTGAACTTCGCGCTGGTGCTGCTGTTCGTGCTCGTCGGCGGCGTCTTCGCAGCCACCGAGATCGCGCTGGTCTCGCTGCGGGACAGTCAGGTGGCACGCCTCGAGCGCAGCGGCCCCCGGGGTGCCCGGGTGGCCTCGGTCGCGCGCGACCCCAACCGGTTCCTGGCCGCGGTGCAGATCGGCGTCACCGTCGCCGGCTTCTTCTCCGCGGCGTACGGCGGGTCGACGCTCGCCCCGGACCTCGCGCCGTACCTCGCCGACCTGGGGCTGCCCGAGGGCGCCTCCGAGACCACCGCGCTGGTGCTGATGACGCTGCTGATCGCCTACCTCTCCCTGGTGCTGGGCGAGCTGGTGCCGAAGCGGCTGGCGCTGCAGAAGGCGGCCGGGCTGTCGCTCGCCACCGCGCCGGTGCTGGACCGCTTCGCGACCGCGATGCGCCCGGTGATCTGGCTGCTGTCGGTGTCCACCAACGCCGTGGTCCGGCTGCTCGGCGGTGACCCGAGGGCGACGGGGGAGGAGCTCGCCGAGGAGGAGCTGCGCGACCTGGTCTCCACCCACGAGGGCCTCGGCGAGCAGGAGCGCCGCATCGTCGGCGACGTCTTCGCCGCCACCCAGACCAGCGTGAAGGAGGTCATGCGGCCGCGCGGCGACGTCGAGTTCGTGGACGGCGACCTGACCCTGGCCGAGGCGGCCGACCAGGTGCGGTCGGGTCCGTACTCCCGTTACCCCGTCACCGGCCGTGGCTTCGACGACGTGATCGGGTTCGTGCACGTCCGCGACCTGCTCGACGTGCCGCCCGACGCCGGCGTACGGGTCCGTGACGTCGTTCGCGAGGTGCCGATCCTGCCGGCCACCAACAAGGTGCTGCCCGCCGTCACGCTGATGCGCCGCGCGGGGACGCACCTCGCCGTCGTGGTGGACGAGTACGGCGGCACCGACGGCATCGTCACCCTCGAGGACCTGGTCGAGGAGCTGGTCGGCGAGATCCGCGACGAGTACGACCTCGAGGACGGCTCCGAGGTCGTCGACGTGTCCCGGATCGACGGGGGTACCAGCATCGAGGACTTCGCCGACGAGACCGGAGTGGTGCTCCCGGACCACGGCGGCTACGAGACCGTGGCCGGCTACGTCATGGCACGGCTCGGCCGGATCGCGCAGGTCGGCGACACCGTCGAGGCCGGCGACGCGATCATCCGCGTGGTCGCGATGACCGGGCGACGCGTCACGCAGGTCGCGCTCCGGAGGAACGAGGCGGAACCACCGAGCTGACCGGCTCCGGCTCCGGCGCCGGGCAGGCGGCGATGCCCGCCTCGAGCAGGGAGCGCAGCCTCCGGTCGGTGTCCGGCCTGCCGGTGGTCACGACCCCCTCGACCGCGCACCGGACCATCGTCGGGGCGCACAGCCGGGCGAAGGTCTTCTCGCTGATCGGGTTGCGCAGCCCGAGCTGGTCGACCCACGCGACCGCTCCCGGCACGCTGTCGAGCGCGGCCCGAGCCTGCCGGCGTACGGGCTCGCGACCAGGGTGGCCGGCGCACAGCCGCTCGGCCTGGAGCAGCCCGCCGGCCAGCGCACGCTGCCGCGTCTCGGGCACGTCCAGGATCGCGGTCGTGGCCACGGCGACTGCCACGGCCAGCCAGGTGTCCGCGTCACCGCGCCGGCCGACCACCGACGGGATCAGGTGGACGAGGTGCTGGCGGTCGGCGTCGTTGGTGTTGTCGTTGACCTGACGGGCGAGCTGGGCCAGCAGCGGATGCGTGCACGACGGATGGTCGCTCCAGCGCTCGCCGGCGAGCACCGACGCCATCTCCATGAAGCAGGCGCCGCGTCGGGGGTTCCGGTGCTTTCCGCGGGACAGGACCGGCATGCCATCGGGAACAAGCGAAGACCTCATGACGACCTCCTTCGTCGAGCATGCGCCGCCCCGGGGGACCGGGGCAACAGTTTTCCGCGATCGGTCCGCACCGCGGCCCGCCGGACGTCCGCATCCGCTGACGCGGCGCCACCTGGCTGACAGGCTGTACCGGTGCGCGCCGTCGTCCTGGATGCCGTCCGAGGTCAGCCCGAGGTCAGGGACGTGGCCGAGCCTGCGGCGCCGGTCCACGGGGTGGTGGTCCGGGTGATGGCCACCGGGGTGTGCCGCAGCGACTGGCACGCCTGGGCGGGGCACGAGGAGATCCTGTTCCCGCACGTGCCGGGTCACGAGCTCGCCGGTGTGGTGACCGAGGTCGGTGAGCAGGTCGGCCGGTGGCAGGTCGGCGACCGGGTCACGGTCCCGTTCGTCTGCGGCTGCGGTCGGTGCGAGTGGTGCCGGGCCGGGGATGCCCAGGTCTGCCCCGATCAGCAGCAGCCGGGATTCACCCACTGGGGATCGTTCGCCGAGTACGTCGCCCTGCACGCCGCCGACACCAACCTGGTGGGCCTCCCGGACCAGGTCGACTTCGCCACGGCGGCGAGCCTCGGGTGCCGGTTCGCCACGGCGTACCGCGCCCTGGTCGGCCGCGCACGGGTCGCCGAGGGAGAGTGGGTGACCGTCCTCGGTGCCGGCGGCGTCGGCCTGAGCGCGGTCATGATCGCCGGGGCGCTCGGTGCCCGGGTGGTCGCGGTGGACCGCAACCCCGAGGCGCTCGCGGTCGCCTCCGGGGTCGGCGCGGAGCACACCTTGCGCGCCGACGGCACCGACATCCCGTCAGCCGTCGCCGACCTGACCGGCGGCGGCAGCCACGTCACCGTCGATGCGGTGGGCAGCGAGCAGACCTGTGCCGATGCGATCCTCAGCCTTCGCCGCCGGGGTCGCCACGTCCAGGTCGGGCTGCTGCCCCCGGTCGACGGTCACCCGCGGCTGCCGATGGCACGGGTGATCGGCTGGGAGCTCGACCTCCTCGGGAGCCACGGGATGGCGGCGGTGGACTACCCGGCCATGCTCACGCTCATCGGGCAGGGCCGGCTCCAGCCGCAACGGTTGATCGAACGCACCATCGGGCTCGACGAGGCGGCCGCGCTGCTGCCCGGCTTCGATCGGGCGACCGTGGCAGGGATGACCATGGTCGACCCCACGCGCTGACCCGGGTGCCGGCGCGACTCAGCGACCAGAGCCCGGCACGGTCAGAGGAGGCCCAGCGTGGCCGCGTGGCGGCGTACGGCGGCGCTGTCGGCGGCCAGCACGAACGGGACGTCGTGGTCCCAGGCGTCGGAGACCTTCTCCACCCGCCCGTCGCCGGGGTCGAGCCGGACCTCGCGGATGTAGACCGCCAGCACCCGGCCGGGGCGGGAGCGGACGACGTCGGCGTACACCTCGGGGTCCTTCTCGCCGGAGTCGCCGATCAGCACGAACGGCAGGCCGGGGTGCAGGTCGAGAACCTCGAGGATCCGGCCGGCCTTCTGCTCGCGCCCGGCGGCGCCGCCGAGCAGGTCGCGCAGCAGCACCGGCCCGAGCGGGAACGCCCGGTGTCGAAGGAACCCGAGCAGGAACGCGTGCAGGTTCCACGGGCTCGACGAGACGTAGAAGACAGGGTTGCCACCCCGGGCGAGGTCGCGGTAGAGCTCGGGCGCCCCCGGGAACGGCGTCCGGGTGAGCGCGGACCCGGTGACGGTCTGCCGGACCATCTCGCCGACCCGCTGCACGCCCGTCTCGAGGATCGTGTCGTCGATGTCGGACACCACCCCGAACGCTGCGTCCGGACCCGGCACCAGCACCTCGATCCCGGTCGGGTGCGGGTCGCTCAGGCCGCGGTAGTCGCCGGCCAGCTCGACCGTCCCGCTCGTCCACGGGCTCGTCAGCGCGCCGGGCTGCGGGTGCAGCCGGGCGAGGAAGTAGCCCTCGTCGTCGGTGGACGTCTTGACCGTCGCGCCGCCGACCGTGATCCGCAGCGGCACGCCGGGCAGCTCGTCGGTGACGAACTGGCGGAGGGTACGGCGCACCGCGGCGCCGACCCCTTCGCCCTCGACCGCCTCGGACGGCGGCGGGTCGTCGAGCACCCGACCCCGCACCACGACGCCCTCGGCGCTCCCGTGCCCGACGTAGGTCTCGATCCGGAAGTCCGCGGGCGGCCGCGACGCACGTCGCCGCAGCCGGACGGCGTCCCAGGTGCGCTCGAGCTCGAGGACCCAGCGGCGCACGCTCATGGCACCACCGTAAGGGGCAGCGACGGCTACCCTGCTGACATCGAGAGCCCGCCCGTCTTCACGTCGTTCGTCGGCAGGAGGTCGTTGCTGGCAATGGTCAGTCAGCGACTCGCGGGCAACCGTGCGATCACGCTGACCGGGCCGGGCGGGGTCGGCAAGACCCGGATCGCGATGAAGGTCCTGGAAAGGGAGCGCCGGGCCTACCCTGACGGCTGCTGGTTCGTCGACCTCGGTACCGTCCCCGACGGCGCCCTCGTGGCCGCGACGGTGGCCGGTGCGTTGCGGCTGTACGCCGATGCCGCGGCCCCCACCCCGGACGGCATCGCGGACTTTGTGGCCGACTTCGTGTCCGACCGGGAGGCCCTGCTGGTGCTCGACGGCTGCGAGCACGTCCTGGAGGCCACGGCCCTGCTGGCCCTCCGGCTACGAGCGCGCTGTCCCCGCCTCCGCATCATGTCGACCAGTCGGCAGCGGCTCGGGATCAGCGGCGAGGCCGTGGTGCTGGTGCCGCCGTTGACCGTGCCTGAGGGGGGTCACCAGGTCGCGGCAGAGGCGCTGTCGCAGTTCGAGGCCGTGGAGCTGTTCGTCGACCGGGCGATGCTCGCGCGCTCCGACTTCGCCCTCTCGGAGAGCAACGCACCGGCGGTCGCCGAGCTGTGTGCCGGCCTGGAGGGCATCCCGCTCGCCCTCGAGCTCGCCGCGGCACGGGCCGGCAGCTTCTCTCCCGAGTCGATGCTCGAACAGCTGACCGACCGCTACGGATTCCTCAGCCAGGGGTATCGCGACCTGCCGGACCGCCACCGGTCGCTCCGCGCGTGCGTCCAGTGGAGCCACGACCTGTGCACCGAGCAGGAGCAGCTCGTGTGGGCTCGCATGTCGGTGTTCTCCGGCGGGTGCGACCTGACCGCCGCCGCTCGCGTCTGTGCGGACGAGGACGTGCTGCCCGGGGAGCTCCTCGGCGTGATCAGTGCCTTGGTCGACAAGTCGGTCCTGGTGGCGTCGGAGGGACGGGGCGGCGCGGCGCGCTACCGCATGCTCGCCACCATCGCCGAGTTCGGGACCGAGCGGCTTCGGGCAGCCGGTGAGCTCCACCTGCGGCGGGAGCGGCACCTGGACTGGTGCTCGAGCCTCGCGTCGACGTTCCGGTCCGACTGGTCGGGTGCCGGGCAGGCCGCGGCGCTGCGGCGGGTGCGCGACGAGCACGCCAACATCCGGGCGGCCCTCGAGTTCTGCGTCACCGAGTCCTCGACCCCCGAGGCAGGTCTGCGTCTCGCGGCGGACCTGGAGGCCTACTGGGTGACAGCAGGTCTCGCGGACGAGGCCCGGTACTGGCTGGAGATCGGACTGGGCAGCGACCGGGGGGACCCGGCCCTCCGTGCGCAGGCGATGGCCTTGCTCGGGAGGTTCGCAGGGCTGCAGCACGACTTCGGGGCGGCGCGTGCCTGGGCCGATGAGGCAGACGCAGCCGCGGAGGCCGCTGACGACCACCGGACGCGGGAGATGGTGCAGACCCTGACCGCGATCCTGGCCGTCCGGGACGGCGATCTCGGCCTCGCCGTCGACGCGTCCCGCCGGGCTGTCTCCATGCTCCCCGCCGATGCACCCCTGAGCGTGCGGCTGCGGGCCCTGTTCGTGCGTGGAGTGTGCCTCCGGCTCGCCGGGGACGCGACCGGCGCGGCCGAGGTTCACGAGCAGGCGGTGCTGCGGGGGGCGGAGGCGGGCGAGACCTTCTGGCGCTCGTTCTCGCTCACGGGGCTCGGCGAGCTGGCGCTGGACGGGGGCAGGGTCGACCGCGCCGACGAGCTCTTCGGTGAGGCGCTGCGCCTCAAGGTCGAGCTGGGTGACCGACTCGGGATCGCTCTCTGCCTGGACGCCCTCGGACGGGTGGCGCTGGCGGGGGACGACCCCACCCGCGCCGCCGTGCTGCTCGGAGCCGCGGAGTCGATCTGGGACGCCATCGGGATGCGGGAGACCGGCAACCCGTTCGCGCGCGAGTCGTCGCGCTCCGAGGGGATCCACCGGGCACGTGCCGCCCTGGGCAAACGGGCGTTCCGCACCGAGTTCCGGCGCGGCTCGGCGCTGTCCGAGCAGCAAGCGGTTGCCTGTGCGCTGGGAGAGACCCGCGAGCCGGCCCCGCAGTCAGCGGCCGAGCCGTCCCCGCTGACGCGGCGGGAGACCGAGGTCGCCGCGCTGGTCGCCGAGGGCCTGTCGAACCCGGAGATCGCCGAGCGCCTCGTGATCTCCGTGCGTACGGCGCAGGGCCACGTGGAGAACATCCTCCGGAAGCTGGGGTTCACGTCGCGGGCCAGGGTTGCGGCGTGGGTGACCCACCGTCAGGCCGTGACCCGCGAGCCGGGCCTCGAGCCACTGCCGGCCCCGCCGGCCGGACGAGGCTGAGCACCGAGAACCTGCTCCCCCGCGCAGGCTCCGCGCGGGGGAGGAGGGGTCCGACGGGGAGACGGTCAGCCTGCGTCGACGCAGATCGTCCAGACGGTCACGTCCGTGCTCGGGGCGTCCGAGGTGGAGTTGAGCCGAACGATCCAGCCGTCGTGCCGGTCTGCCTTCGGCTTGTTGGTCGACCAGTCCATGCGGCCCGGGAAGGAGTCCACCAAGGGGCCGGGGCGGGCACCCCCCGCCGAGCGTGTGGTTGGCCGGTGGGGCCCCGTGCTCCCCACCGGCCACCCCCCACGGGCGCGGCCGACGGCGACCGCCCGCGGGCGACGCGCCGCTTCTCGTCCGAGAGCCCGGGGGCGGTTCCGGAGAAGGATCGGTGACCCGTCGGTGCCGGACATCCGCCGATCGGCGGGTGCGGTTACCTGAATTTCGCGTTCCCGCAAGGTGGCGGGTACGGCATGCTGGGGTGGGACGGGGTGGAGGGAGCGCTCATGCTGTTGGTACCGAGGCAGCTACGGCGAGCCGGGATGACCGGCGACGTGCCCTACTACGGCGGACGGTTCACGCCGGCGCAGGCGTACGCCGCCTCGCACCCGCGGCGACCGGCGCCACCGCCACCGCCACCACCGACGCCTCCGACGCAAGCCCAGCCCGGGCCACCGGCCGAGCCGCGCCCGGACCCGCTGCCCGCGCTGCACCAGCTCTACGACAGCGGCGTCATCACCCGCGACGAGTACCACCAGCTGCTCGAGCGGGTGGGCCGATGACCGGGTCGACGTTCGGCCCGGTCCAGGTGCTGGTGTTCGGCTTCGACGAGCCGTCGTTCTCGGGCGAGGTGCTCGCCGAGCTCGGTCGCCTCCGGGACGCCGGGATCGTGCGGCTGGTCGACGTGCTGCTGGTGACCCGGCGCGCCGACGGTGCGCTGGACACCGTGCCGCCCCCACCCGGCGCCGACCCCGATCTGGGCCGGGTGGCCGCCGCCCTCTTCGACCGCCGGGCGGGCGAGCCGGAGGGGGAGGAGGGCGACGCGTGGTCGCTCGACGACGCGGTCCCCACGGGTGGCACCGCCGCGGTGGCCCTGATCGAGCACACCTGGGCCGTCCCGCTGATCGCCGCGATCGGCCGCGCCGGTGGGCGCCCCCTGGACGAGACCTGGCTCGCCGCCGACGACCTGGCGCTGCTGGAGTCGCTCGCCGGTCGGTAGCCGCTCCTATCCTGACCGCATGGACCTGGAGTTCAGCGGTGAGGTGTGGTCGTGGCGCGGCCCGGCGCCGTACCACTTCATCTCGGTGCCCGACGACGAGTGCGCGGTGATCGAGTCGACCGCGGCCATGGTCAGCTACGGCTGGGGGATGATCCCGGTCGCCGTCCGCATCGGCGACACCGACTGGACGACGTCGCTGTGGCCCAAGGACGGGCGCTACATCGTCCCGCTGAAGGACAGGGTGCGCCAGGCCGAGGCCATCGAGCTCGGCGACACCGTCACCGTCCGGCTCAGCGTCGACGTCTGAGCGCTACGTCGTCGGCCTCTACGCGCCGAGCAGCGTCCAGCGTCCCTCGGAGACGACCTCGACGGTGCCGTCGGTCACCGTGATGGCCGTCTGGTCGTCCATCGCGTACGCCGGGCCGTCGATGCCGGCGGCCCACTTCTCCGCCTCGGCCATGGAGTTGCCCGGCTCGCCACCCCGGGCCAGGTGGGGACAGATCGAGAAGTCGACGAGGCCCAACGTGACGTCGTCACCGGTCGGCGGTCTCCACTGGACGAAGTCGTCCCCGATCCTGGGGGTCAGCACCATGCTCCCAGCGCTCAGCCCGACCCAGACCGTCTCGCTCAGCGACGGAAGCAGGTCCACCAGCCCGGACTGCCGCATCCAGTGGCACAGGTAGAGGGCGTCGCCGCCCGACACCAGCAGGGCGTCCGCCTCCCGGACCAAGGGCACCCAGCGCTCATCGTCGATGGTCGGCAGCGCGGTGAGCTCCAGCACGCCGACGGACCTCCAGCCCAGGTCGACCATGGGGTTCCCGGAGTTCCCGCTGATGAACTGCCAGGCCTTGACGCCGGGGCCCGACCAGGGGTGCCCGTACATCGCGGTGGGGATGCACAGGGCGCTCGAGTCGGCGATCGGCTTGCCCAGCAGGTCGACCAGCGCGTCGCGGATGCTCGCGTTGGTGACTCCTCCGGACGTGAGTAGCAGCTTCACGGCATCTCCTGGTTCGCGTGCGAGGGATCGGTGTGGGGTGCAGACCGGCCGGCCCCGCCGGAATCATCGCGCGGGGCCCGTCGCGGACGACCACCGTCGACCTGACCGCGTGCCCTCCGGGCACCACGACAGTCGGCGGCACCGAGGAGGCCTGTCGAGCCAAGCGGCGACGCTGACCCGCGCCAGGGTCGGGAACATCAGCCCTCGGTCGAGACGACGACGGGCGGCAATGGCCGTACGTCGGCGCCGACACGAAGAGCGGACGGGACCTCGGCTATCTCCTGGACATGAGCGACCAGCTGCTGCAGCGCGTGCCGGGGGGCGGCGCCCTCCACGTGGATCCGGTAGGTGATGCCGGACGAGGCGCACGGCTCGCCGGCGAAGCCGCCGTCCGCAGAGACGGACACGTGGGTCAGGGTCAGGCCCCGAGCCGCCGCCTCCCGGTAGAGGTCGTTGTAGACACACCCGGCGACGGCGAGGTGGAGCAGGTGCCCACCCGTGAACTGGTCGAACGAGAATCGTTGGCGCTGACCGGTGCGTGCGTTGCGGAACTCGACCGCGAACCCCTCAGGATCGGCGCGCGTTCCGTCGTCGGCGGTCTCGACGGTTGCCTCGTAGCTCTCCACCCCAGGAATCATCGCGCTGGGCGGCACGGACGTCCCGGATTCGGTGATTGACGAGCCGCCTTCGGCGGGATCACTCTGGGGAGAGGCCGCACCCGCGGCGATGTCACCGGCCGCTCGATCCAGGCACGCGGCAGACGTGCCAGGTGTTCCCATGTCCGTCCTTCCCTCGGGCCCCAACCTGCGGCCCGAGCCTCGGCGTGGCCCGAGTGCTCGGCCCCGTTCGACGCGTGGGCGTGGGTTCCTCGTCGGGGCCGCCGTCGGCGGGGTCTTCCTCGTCATGCTCCTGCTCGACCCGGAGCTCACGGGGGACCCCTACGGCGACTCGCGGACGGACACGGTGGGGCTGGTCATGCTGTACGTCGCACTCGCGATTGCCGCGCTCGGGTTCGTGACGGCAGCCGTCCTCACCTTTCGGCGCGCCACGACCCGGCTCGGCCAGGGGATGCTGGTGGGCTTGACCGTCACGATCCCGTTGGCGGTCCTCTTCCTGATCCTGGTCGCGGCGTCCCAGATGCCCTGAACCGTCAGCCGGCTCGGGAAATCAGTGCGACCGCCGCGCCCGCCGCGGCCTACGGTGGCCCGATGGACCACACCGCTGCCCAGGCCTGGCTCGACCGGTACGTCGCCGCCTGGCTCTCCTACGACCGCGACGACATCACCGCCCTCTTCAGCGAGGACGTCGTCTACCGGTACCACCCGTACGACGAGCCGCTGGTCGGCCGCGACGACGTGGTCGCCTCCTGGCTGGGCGAGCTCGACTCCGAGGACGCGTCGAGCCGCGACGAGCCCGGCACGTACGGCGCGCACTACGCGCCGGTCGCGGTCGACGGCGACGTGGTGGTCGCCACCGGGAGCTCGGAGTACCGCGACGAGCCGGGCGGCCCCGTGACCAAGACCTACGACAACTGCTTCGTGATCCGCTTCGACGACGCCGGCCGGGCCCGCGAGTTCACCGAGTACTACCTGAAGCGTCCGTGACCGGACCCGTCGAGCGGCGCGCCCGACGATTCCGAGCGATCCGGTGCACAATGGGCCGGGTCCTGCCACCTCGTCCGGGAGAGTCATGCGGTTGATCCGTCCCCTCCAGGCGTTCCTCGCGGCGGTCGTCGTCGCGGTGCTCGCCCCCCTCCTCACCCAACCGTCGTCGGCGCAGCCGGCCGCGCCGGCCCTCGTCGGTGACACGCCGACCACCACCACGATCACGGGGACGTCGACCCACGCGAGCTCCACCACCACGCTGAGCGTGACCCTGCGTGACGCGAACGCCGGTCTCGATGCCCAGCCGGTGCTGGTCGAGCGGCGCGTCGACGACGTGTGGCAGACCGTCGCAACCGTGCTCACCGGGGCGGAGGGCACCGCCACGACGACGGCCACGATGTCGAGGCTCGCCGCCAACAACGTCTTCCGGGCGACGTACGCCGGGGACCCGACGTACGCCGGCTCCGCCAGCGGGCCGGTTCGGGTGCCGCTGGTGCGCCGGGCCAGCACGATCACGCTGAGCGGCCCGCACCAGGTCGTCGACGAGACGTCGGTCATCCTGCGGGTCAGCTGGCGCACCGGCAACGACCAGCCGGTCGGCGGACCGGTCGTCCTCTACCGGCGCACGGGCGACCGGTGGGCGAAGAGCCGGACCACCCGCACCGGCTCCGACGGCCGTGTCTCGATCACGCTCAAGCCGCGCAGCGACTCCCGCTGGAAGGTGCGGGGGACCACCCTGGACTGGGTGAAGGGCGACGACAGCCCCGGCTTCTTCATCGACAACCTCCCGCCCGGCATCCCGGTCACCCTGCCCAAGGCGGCCCCCAGGCCGAAGATCACCCTGCCCAAGCAGCCGCACGCGACGGGCTCCGGCCCCAACCCGGCGATCACAGCGATCCCGAACGGCGTCTGGAACCAGATGACCGGCATCACCTGGCACCGCGGCTGCCCGGTCGGGCGGGCCGGCCTGCGGCTGCTGCGGATCAACTACTGGGACTACCAGGGCTACCGCCGCCGCGGCGAGATCGTGATCGCCTCCGGCGCCGCGTCCCGGGTGTCCGCGGCGTTCTCCGAGATGTACCGCGCGAAGCTGCCGATCCGCGCGATGTACCGCGTCGACCGGTTCGGCTGGTCGTCCCGGGTGCGCGGCGGCAACGACTACCGGTCGATGGCCGCCGGCAACACCTCTGGCTTCAACTGCCGCGACGTGGTCGGACGCCCCGGCGTGCGGTCGCCGCACTCCTACGGCCGCTCGATCGACGTCAACACCTGGGAGAACCCCTACCGCTCGCGCCAGGGCACCGTCCCCAACACCTGGTGGATGTCGCACTCGCACAAGCGGGTCGCCTGGCGTTCGCGGCAGCACGCGGTCGTGAGGCTGATGGCCCGGCACGGGCTGCGCTGGACCTACGGGAACGGCGACACCCAGCACTTCGACGTCACCAGCGGCAGCAACGGCCGCGTCGTGATGGCGCCGGGCTGCACGCTGCCGACGTTCATCGCCTGCGACTGAGCCGGCGACCGACCCGGCGACCGACCCGGTGACGCGCACCCGGTCACGTTCCGGCGGGCGGCTAGCCTGCCGGACGTGACCGACTGCGTGTTCTGCTCGATCGCCGCCGGGGACCTCCCGGCCGAGGTGGTGCTGGAGACCGACGACCTGGTCGGCTTCCTGGACCTGCGGCCGGTGTTCAAGGGACACGTGCTGCTGGTGCCGCGCGAGCACGTGGTGACCCTGCCCGACCTGCCGGCCGCGCTGCGCGACCCGTTCCTCGCCGCCGGTCAGCGCCTGGCCACCGCCATGGTCGAGGGCCTCGGCGCGCAGGGGTCGTTCGTGGCGATGAACAACACCGTGTCCCAGTCGGTGCCGCACCTGCACCTGCACGTGGTGCCGCGCACCAAGGGCGACGGGCTGCGCGGCTTCTTCTGGCCGCGCACGAAGTACGCCGACGGCGAGGCGGAGGAGTACGCAGCCAGGCTGCGCGCCGTGCTCGGCTGAGGCTGCCCTAGGGTGAGGTGGCTTTCGAGCCACCGGACAGACACCGATCGAGAAGGAGTCAGCATGGGCCGCTTCGACGGGCGGGTAGCCGTCGTCACCGGAGCCGCACGAGGGATCGGGTTCGCCACCGCGAAGCGGTTCGCGGACGAGGGCGCCGCGGTCGCGGTGATCGACCTCGACGAGACCGCGGCGAGCGAGGCCGCCGCGAAGCTCGGGGCGAGCCAGGCGGTCGGCATCGGCTGCGACGTCTCCGACGCCGCCTCGGCCGAGGCGGCGGTCGAGCGGGTGGTCCGTGAGCTCGGGGGCATCCACATCCTCGTGAACAACGCGGGCATCACCCGCGACAACCTCCTGTTCAAGATGACCGAGGAGGACTGGGACCTGGTCATGGGCGTCCACCTCAAGGGCGCGTTCCTGATGACCAAGGCCGCTCAGAAGCACTTCGTCGAGCAGAAGTACGGCAAGATCCTCAACCTCTCGAGCGTCTCCGCGCTCGGCAACCGCGGCCAGGCCAACTACTCCGCCGCCAAGATGGGCATCCAGGGCTTCACCCGCACGCTCGGCATCGAGCTCGGTCCGTTCGGTGTCAACGCCAACGCGGTCGCGCCCGGCTTCATCGCCACCGAGATGACCGACGCCACCGCGGCCCGGCTCAAGCTGGACGTCGAGGAGTTCCGCCGGCTCAACGCCGAGGCGAACCCGGTCAAGCGGGTCGGCCAGCCCGAGGACATCGCGGCCGCCGCGGCGTTCCTGTGCAGCGACGAGGCGTCGTACATCACCGGCCAGACGCTGTACGTCGACGGTGGGGCCAAGCTGGGCTGATCCGGCCCCACCGGTCCACACCTGTCCCACCGGTCCGGTCAGCCACGCGTCCCACGGGTGGATTTGGGTACGCCGAGGGGCGTGCCTACCCTCTCGGGGGCCCACTTTCCGTTCCGCGCGCCTCCCCGATGAGGTGGAACGCGGGGGCACACTGGGAATCTGTACCAAACAACTCGACGATCGGAGAACCGCGTGCGCCGCGTACGCCTGTCCCTGGCTGCCACCCTGGCCGCGACCCTCATGCTGGCCGCTGCCGCGTGCGGGGGCGACGACAAGGAGAGCAGCACCGACGAGGCCGCCCCGAAGGGCACCGGCCAGGGTGCGGTCCTGTCGAGCACCTGGCCGCTCACCGGCCTGCCGGTCTCCGGAGACCAGTCCGCCGAGCAGAGCCACCCGGTCTTCATCGTGAAGATCGACAACACCTCCAGCAGCTCGCCGCAGATCGGCCTGGGCGACGCGGACATGGTGGTCGAGGAGCTCGTCGAGGGCGGATCGACCCGGCTCGCTGCGTTCTTCTACTCCAAGATCCCCGCCAACGCCGGCCCGGTCCGCTCCATGCGGGCCTCCGACATCGGCATCGTGAAGCCGGTCGACGGCCAGATGGTGACCTCCGGTGCCGCGGGGGTCACCATCCGCCGCCTCCAGGGCGCGGGCGTCAAGTTCTACGGCGAGGGCTCGAAGGGGATGTACCGCGACAACGCCCGCTCCGCGCCGTACAACCTGTTCGTGAAGCTCCAGGACCTCGCGAAGACGGTCAAGGTGGACGAGGCGCGCCCGGCCGACTACCTCCCGTGGGGCGACGCGAAGGACCTGCCGAAGGGCCAGCCCGCGAAGACGATCGCGGCCAGCTTCTCCGGCGGGCACACCACCGACTGGGTCTTCCGTGGCGGCACGTACGAGAACACCAACAGCAACGCGGCCGCCGGCGACAAGTTCCTCGCGGACTCGGTCCTGGTGCTGCGCGTGAAGGTCGGCGACGCCGGCTACCGCGACCCGGCCGGCAACCCGGTGCCCGAGACCCACTTCACCGGCACCGGCAAGGCCATGCTGTTCCACGACGGCCGCCTGGTCCGCGGCACCTGGTCGAAGCACGGCCTGAACTCGGCGCTGAAGCTCAAGACCAAGGCCGGCGCGCTCGAGGTCCCCGCCGGCCACACCTTCATCGAGCTGGTCCCGACCGGCAACGGCGGCAACGTCACGTTCACCAGGAAGTGAGCTGACCCGACCCGACCGCCCGCGCGGCGTCCCCGACCGGGGGCGCCGCGCGACGCATGTCGGGGTCGGCCGGGGTCAGCTCTTGTCGCCGACCGGGTCCGCGAACGCCACCCCGTCGTCGATGAGCTTGCGCAGCCCGAGCAGCAGGAAGCCGATCGCAGCCTCGACCCGGGCGCTGGCGGCCTCCGCGTCCTCGGCGCCGGACACACTCTCGCCGGCGCTCGCCAGCGCGCCGAAGAAGATCCGGCTGAACGTCTCGACCATGGGCTGGTCGAGCTCCCAGGCGCCGGTCGCGAGCACGCCGTGGACGACGTCGAGAACGATCGCGAACGACGTGCGCTCCTCCTGCTCGCGGAACCGCTCGTAGCCGAGGACGGCGGGGCCTTCCTGCATCACGATCCGGCGGTACGTCGGCTGCTGGACCACCTCGAGGAACGCGCGGAGGCCGACCAGCGACTTCTCCCACGGGTCCTTCACGCCCTTGACCGAGGCAGCGATGTCCGCTGCGGCCTCGGACTCGATCCGCTCGAAGACCGCCTCGAACAGCGCCTGCTTGCCCGTGAAGTGGTGGTAGAGCGCGCCCTTGGTGACCGCGGCCTGGGCCACGATCGCGTCCAGCGAGGTGGCGGCGTACCCGCGCTCGCTGAACTGCTCGAGCGCGGCCTCGACCAGGGCCCGCTTGGTCGACTGGGAGTACTGCTGGCGTCGCGAGGCGCCGGGGAGGTCGGGGACCTTGGGCAGGAGGCGCTTCGCGGCGGACTTGCTCATGGGTGGTGAGTATGCCGTGCCCGAGGCCACAGCGGGCCGGCTTGGCATACCGACGGACGCTTGCATACTGTGAGTACGTACCAACGGTATGTGAGTGAGAGAAAGGAGCCTTCCCATGACCTGGGACGCCTTTCACCACCGCGGGGACGTCCTCCGCACCGTGACCGCCGAGGTGGACCTCCGTCGCGACGGAAGCCTGCCGATGGACCTCCCCGGCGTGGCCGAGACCTTCCGCGGCGAGCTCGACCTGCTCGCCACCCTGCAGCTGCGCTGGCACACCCGCCTCGCCGGTCGGATCGAGCGCGAGCTCGGCGATCAGCCCCTGGACCTCGATTCCGCGGTCGTCGACGCCTGGCGCGCGACCGCCGACCAGATGCCCGGCGTCCGCGCCGTCCTCGACCGGCACGCCGACGGTGCCGGCGACGCTGCCGACCGGGGGGAGGCCGCGCACGTGATGGCGGTCGCCACCGCCAAGGAGCGCCAGATGCTCGCGGTGCTCGCAGGCCGGGTCTCCTCGACCGAGCCCGAGCCGCACGGCCAGCGCATCGGCGAGGAGCTCGAGGACCGCGCCCGGGCCGGCTGGACCGAGCCCGCCCGCGGTCGCCGCCGGGTGGTCGCGGTGTCCTTCCTCGACCGGCTCAAGGCGGCGCTCGCCGCCTGACCCACCGCCCGGTGCTCCGCGGGGGAGAGTCGTCGGGCCCACGAACGGCAGCCCCCGGTGCCGATGCGACGCGGACCTCCCACCGCACCTCCCAGCGCGTCGGCCCGGGGCTGCTGCGGTTTCCCCGGGGGTGACCTCTCCGGAGGAAGTCGGCATGCTGGTGCCATGGAACCGACGCCGGGCACGCTCCTCGTGGCCAGCCCGGAGCTGCTGGACCCGAACTTCGCCGACTCCGTGGTGCTGCTCCTCGACTCCGACGAGAACGGTGCCCTGGGCGTGATCCTCAACCGCCCCTCGCGGGTCCCCGTCGCGGCCGTGCTCGAGGCCTGGGCCGAGGTGGTCGCCGACCCCGACGTGCTGTTCCACGGCGGCCCGGTCAGCACCGACGGAGCGCTCGCCGTGGCCGTGCTCAGCGACCCGGAGGACGCGCCGGTCGGCTGGCGCCCGACGTACGGCGACGTGGGGCTGGTCGACCTCGACTCGCCGGTCGAGCTGGTCGACGGCACGGTGCGGGCGATGCGGGTCTTCGCGGGGTACGCCGGCTGGGGCGCCGACCAGCTCCAGGAGGAGATCGCCGAGGGCAGCTGGTACGTCGTGGCGTCCGAGATCGAGGACGTCTTCCGCTCCGAGGTGGGCGACCTGCGCCGCGAGGTGCTCCGCCGCCAGCCGGGGGAGCTGGCCTGGGTGTCCACCCGGCCGGCCGATCCGCTGATGAACTGACGGATCGTTCTCCCCAACCGCGCGGCCCGTGCCTCGCCGCCGGGAGTTCTGGCCTAGAATCGGTCCGGTGAGCAACCCCATCGGATTCACCGACACCGACGTCCTCGAAGACCGCCGCACGGTCCCGACCGATGCCGGCGACCACGAGCGGTTCGCGCACTACGCACCCAAGGACAAGGTCACCGAGGCCATGGTCATGGGCACCCCCGTGACCGCGCTCTGCGGCAAGACCTGGGTGCCGAGCCGCTCTCCGGAGAAGTTCCCGGTGTGCCCGGAGTGCAAGGAGATCTGGGAGTCGCTGCCGAAGGGTGAGGACGGGGAGTGACGGGACGGCACGACGCCGTCCCACCCGCACCGGGCGCACTCACGCCGGCCTGGCCGGACCGTGCCGCATGGGGGACGGCCCAGTCGCTGCGCGCCTGGCAGGCGGCGGCGATGGAGAAGTACTTCGACCAGCCCTCGCGTGACTTCCTCGCGGTCGCGACGCCGGGCGCCGGCAAGACGACGTTCGCGCTCACGGTCGCCGCCGAGCTGCTCGGCCGTCGCGTCGTCGAGCGGGTCACCGTGGTCGCCCCCACCGAGCACCTCAAGGTGCAGTGGGCGGAGGCCGCGGCCCGGGCCGGCATCCCGATCGACCCGACGTACGCCGCGGGGCAGGGGAGGACCTCCCAGGACTACGTCGGCGTGGCCCTGACCTACGCCGGGGTGGCGGTGAACCCGCTCGCGCACCGGATCCGCACCGAGCGGTTCAAGACCCTGGTCATCCTCGACGAGGTGCACCACGCCGGCGACGCCCTGTCGTGGGGCGACGGGGTCCGCGAGGCGTTCGACCCCGCCGTACGCCGGCTCGCGCTGACCGGCACCCCGTTCCGCTCCGACGTGAACCCGATCCCGTTCGTGACCTACGCACCCGGTGACGACGGCGTTCCCCGGTCGCTGGCGGACTTCACCTACGGCTACTCCCACGCGCTCGCCGACCACGTGGTCCGCCCGGTGCTGTTCATGGCCTACTCCGGCGAGATGCAGTGGCGCACCCGCGCCGGCGAGGAGCTCTCGGTCCGGCTCGGCGAGCCGATGACCAAGGACGCCACCTCCCAGGCCCTGCGCACCGCGCTCGACCCGCAGGGCGCCTGGGTGCCGTCGGTGCTCGCGGCCGCGGACCGGCGGCTCTCCGAGGTTCGCCGCCACGTGCCCGACGCGGGCGGCCTGGTGATAGCGACCGACCAGGACTCCGCGCGCTCCTACGCCGCGCTGCTCAAGGAGATCTCGGGGGAAAGGCCGACCGTGGTCCTCTCCGACGAGAAGTCGGGATCGAAGAAGATCGCCGACTTCACCGCGTCGGAGGACCGGTGGATGGTCGCGGTGCGCATGGTCTCCGAGGGCGTCGACGTGCCGCGGCTCGCGGTCGGTGTCTACGCCACCACCACCTCGACCCCGCTGTTCTTCGCCCAGGCGGTCGGCCGGTTCGTCCGTGCCCGCAAGCGCGGCGAGACCGCCTCGGTGTTCCTGCCGTCGGTGCCCGCGTTGCTCGGCCACGCCTCCGAGATGGAGGTCGAGCGCGACCACGTGCTCGGCCGGCCCGTGCAGGACGAGGACGACATCTTCGCGGCCGAGCAGGAGCTGCTCGACCGGGCGCAGGCCGGTGAGGCGGCCTCCGACGAGCTGCTCGGCTCGTGGGAGGCGCTCGGCTCGCAGGCGACGTTCGACCGGGTGCTCTACGACGGCGGCGAGTTCGGCCACTCCGGCGAGGTGCACGTCGGGTCGGACGAGGAGATGGACTTCCTCGGCATCCCGGGGCTGCTCGAGCCCGACCAGGTCCGCGACCTGCTGCACTCGCGGCAGTCGGAGCGGGCGAAGAAGCAGAAGGCAGTGGCCCGCCCCGACGACACCGTCGCCGAGGTCAGCACCCACGAGCAGCTCGCGGTGCTGCGCCGCGAGCTCAACGGCCTGGTAGCGGCGTGGTACCACCGCACCGGGCAGCCGCACGGCGTCACCCACGCCGCGCTCCGCAAGGAGTGCGGTGGCCCGGCCGCGGCGGTCGCCACCGCCGACCAGCTCCGGGCCCGGATCGACGCCCTGCGCGACAAGGCGGCCCGGAAGTCGTCCTGAGTATCCTCGGCTCATGGCGGCCGAGACCTCGCAGACCCTGGACCGCGGGCTGCACGTCCTGCGCATCCTGGCGGGGGCACCTTCCGGCCTGACCGTCACCGAGCTCGCCGCCGCGCTGGGGGTCAACCGGACCGTGGTCTACCGGCTGGTCGCGACCCTCGAGCAGCACGCGCTGATCCGCCGCGACAGCAAGGGCCGGCTCCACGTCGGGCTCGGGGTGCTGCACCTCGCCTCGGCCGTCCAGCCGGTCCTGCGCGACATCTCCGTCCCGGTGCTGCGCCGGCTCGCGGAGTCGGTCGGATGCACCGCGCACCTCACGGTCGCCGACGGGGACGAGGCGCTGGCCCTGGCCGTGGTGGAGCCGTCCTGGACCGACTTCCACGTGTCCTACCGGGTGGGCGCCCGGCACCCGCTCGGCGTGGGGGCCGCCGGCAAGGCGATCCTGCTCGGCCGCGAGTCCGGCACCGCGCCGTACGTCATGACCTCGGGGGAGCTGCAGGCCGGCGCCCGCGGCCTGGCCGCCCCGGTGCGCGGCGTCGACGGGCTGGAGGCCTCGGTCGGCATCGTGACCCTGGGCGACTTCGACGCCGACGAGATCGGCCCCCAGGTCTCGGCGGCCGCCGACGAGGTCGCCGCCCGCCTCGCCTGACGCGTCAGCCCACCGCGGTCCGCGCCAGCGGCAGCACCCGGTAACGCACCTGCGCGGCGAGCGCGATCACCGTCGTCGAGCGAACGATCCCGTCGTTGCTCAGCACCCGGTCGATCACCCGCTGCAGGTCGGCGTTGGAGCGGGCCACCAGCCGGCACCACATGTCGCCGGCGCCGGTGATCGTGCACGCCTCCAGCACCTCGGGGATCTCCGCGAGGTGTGCCGCGACCGCGTCGTGGCCCGCGCCCTGCCGGATCTCGAGGGTGAGGAACGCGGTCACGGGGAAGCCCAGCGACTCGGGGTCGAGATCGGGTCCCCACCCGGTCACGACCCCGCGCTCGACCAGCTTGTCGAGCCGGGCCTGGACGGTGCCCCGGGCGACGCCGAGCCGGCGCGACGCCTCCAGGACTCCGATCCGCGGCTCGGCGGCGAACAGGTCGAGCAATGTGACGTCGAGATCGTCCATCGCGGCCTCCAGACTGGACAGGTTGCACAGCGTTTCGACGTACTGTTGCACACCTTGTCCGCGCTCGACAGGCTTACGGCATGACCCAGACTGCATCGACCGGTGGCGCCCTGACCGCCGACGAACTCAAGGCCGACCTGACCCTCGACCAGCTCAAGCAGCTCGTCGGGCTCGTGGAGTACGACGCGACGAACGACCCGTTCCCGGTCACCGCGATGGACGCGGTCGGCTTCGTGGTCGGCAACGCGACGCAGACCGCGACCTTCTACCAGCTGGCCCTGGGCATGGAGCTCGAGGCCTACCGCGGCCCGGAGAACGGCTGCCGCGACTCCAAGAGCTACGTCCTGCGCTCCGGCTCGGCGCGCTTCGTCTTCACCGGCGGCGTCACGCCCGACAGCCCGGTCCTCGACCACCACCGCAAGCACGGTGACGGCGTGGTCGACCTCGCGCTCGAGGTGCCCGACGTCGACAAGTGCGTCGAGCACGCCCGCGCGATGGGCGCGAAGGTGGTGCTCGAGCCGCACGACCAGTCCGACGAGCACGGCACCGTCCGCATCGCCGCCATCGCGACGTACGGCGAGACCCGGCACACCCTGGTCGACCGCTCGAGGTACTCCGGCCCCTACCTCCCCGGCTACGTCGCCGCGACCACCAAGGTCACCCGCCGCGAAGGCCACCCCAAGCGCCTGTTCCAGGCCGTCGACCACTGCGTCGGCAACGTCGAGCTCGGCCGGATGGACGAGTGGGTCGAGTTCTACAACAAGGTCATGGGCTTCACGAACATGGCCGAGTTCATCGGCGACGACATCGCCACCGACTACTCCGCGCTGATGTCGAAGGTCGTGGCCTCCGGCAACCACCGCGTGAAGTTCCCGCTCAACGAGCCGGCGGTCGCGCAGCGGAAGTCGCAGATCGACGAGTACCTCGAGTTCTACGCCGGCGCCGGCTGCCAGCACATCGCGCTCGCGACCAACGACATCCTGCGCTCGGTCGACATCCTGCGCGACAACGGCATCGAGTTCCTCGACACTCCGGACTCCTACTACGACGATCCGGAGCTGCGGGCCCGCATCGGCGAGGTCCGGGTGCCGATCGAGGAGCTGAAGAAGCGCAAGATCCTCGTCGACCGCGACGAGGACGGCTACCTCCTGCAGATCTTCACCAAGCCGATGGGCGACCGCCCGACCGTGTTCTACGAGTTCATCGAGCGGCACGGCTCGCTCGGCTTCGGCAAGGGCAACTTCAAGGCCCTGTTCGAGGCGATCGAGCGGGAGCAGGAGCTGCGCGGCAACCTCTGATCTGACCTTTCCGCAGCTGTAACGCGGTGTTCATGTCACTTAGTGCGGGTTCGAACGCCTCCTAGGTGACAAGAACACCGCGTTACATGCGTTCGGGGGCGGCGGTTGCGGGAGCATGGACCCGTGGCCGACCCCGCGGAGCTCTGGGACTTCGACGACCCCGTCGCGAGCGAGCAGCGCTTCCGGGAGGCGGCGGTCGGCGAGGACAGCGCGGTGATGCTCACCCAGGTGGCGCGGGCGCTCGGCCTCCAGGAGCGGTACGCCGAGGCGCACGAGGTCCTCGACGAGGTCGCCGCGCACCCACGGCTCAGCCCCGAGGTGCAGGCGCGGGTGCACCTCGAGCGCGGCCGGCTGCACCGCTCGGCGGGCGACGCCGCCGCCGCCGAGACCGAGTTCGACGTGGCGGCACTGCGCGCCCGGGCGGCCGGCCTGGAGGCGCTGCACATCGACGCCCTGCACATGCAGGCGCTGGTCGCGGACCCGGTGGACGCGGTGATGATCACCGAGCAGGCGCTGGCGCTGGCCGCGGTCGCCGAGGACGAGGGCGCCCGCAACTGGGACGCCTCCCTCCTCAACAACCTCGGCATGCTCCGGGTCGAGGCCGGTCGGCTCGAGGACGCCCTTGACACCTTCGAGGACGCGCTCGCGGCCCGGGAGCGGATCGGCGTACCGGCCGACGTACGGGTGGCTCGCTGGATGGTCGCCTGGACGCTGAGGCTGCTGGGCCGCACCGACGAGGCGCTGGCAGTGCAGCGCGAGCTCAAGGCCGAGCTGGAGGCCGCCGGGGCGACCGATCCGCACGTCGACGAGGAGCTCGCGCTGCTCGAGGCCGGGGGCTGAGCGCGCTCAGCCTGCGTCCCCGGTGGCGACCAGCTCGCCCTCCGCTCGACTGTGCGTGGCGACCGCCTCGGGCCGCAGGTGCTTCGCGCCGACGGACATCACCACGACCGAGACCGCGACCGCGGCGGCGCCCATCCAGAACGGGGCATGGATGCTGACCTCCTCACCGAGCCGGCCGGCCAGCCACGGCGCAACCGCGCCACCCGAGAACCTGACGAAGCTGTACGCCGCCGAGGCGACCGGGCGCTCGACCGGTGCGGAGCCCATCACGGCCTCGGTGATCAGGGTGTTGTTGACGCCGAGGAACGCGCCGGCCAGGATCACGCCGACCACCAGCGTGGCGCGCGAGTCGGTGAGCACGGCCATCATCGCCAGGTCGAGCGCGAACAGCGTCAGCGCGCCGATGATCACCGGCACCGTCCCGAAGCGCCGCTGCAGCGCGGGCGCGGTCCACACCGAGGTGATCGCCAGCAGCACGCCCCACCCGAAGAAGACCCAGCCGACCTGCGAGGCGGTCATCGCCAGCGGGAACGGGGTGAACGCGAGCAGCGTGAAGAAGCCCATGTTGTAGAACAGCGCGGTCAGCGCAACGGTCAGCAGTCCGGGGTAGCGCAGCGCCCTGAACGGCTCGGCCAGGGCCGTACGCCGGGCGGGCGGGGGAGTGCGCGGCAGCAGGACCGCGGTCGCCACGAAGGCCACCGTCATCAGCACGGCGACCCCGAAGAACGGCGCCCGCCAGCTGATCGAGCCGAGCTGGCCGCCGAGGATCGGGCCGGTCGCGATGCCGAGGCCGAGCGCCGCCTCGAACAGGATCACGGCCTGGGCGACCGAGCCGCGCGACGACAGCACGATCGTGGAGAGCGCGGTGGCGATGAACAGCGCGTTGCCGAGACCCCAGCCGGCGCGGAAGCCGACGATCGCACCGATGGTGTCGGACGCGCCGGCCAGCGCGGAGAAGACGATGATCAGCGCGAGGCCGGTCAGCAGGGTGCGCTTGGCGCCGATCCGGGAGGACACGACGCCGGTGACCAGCATCGCGACGCCCATCACCGCCATGTAGCTGGTGAACAGCAGCGAGACCTGGCTGGGGGAGGCGCCGAGCTCGTCGGCGATCGGCTTGAGGATCGGGTCGACGAGGCCGATGCCCATGAAGGCGATGACGCACGCGAACGCGACCGCCCAGACGGCGCGCGGCTGGCGCATCATCGAGGCGGGGGTGCCGGGGTCGTCGACGAGGTCCGGCTGGTGCTGGGGTCCGTGCTGCTCGGTGGACGTGGAGGTCACGAGGGTCCTTCCAGGATCGGCGTCTCGAGGATCGTGCGGAGCACGGACACGGCCGTGGCGAGGTCCGCGGGGCTGTGGGTGGTCTGGCGGGCGAACCGCTCGGAGACGTCGGCGGCGATGGCCCTGCGTACGTCGGCCAGGGCCGCCGCGCCGCTGTCGGTCACCGTGACCCGGGCGGCCCGGGCGTCACCGGGGTCGGGCTCCTTGGTGACCCAGCCGCGCTCGACGAGCCCGTTGACGGCGCCGGTCATGGTCGGCTGCGAGCAGCGGTCGAGCTCGGCGAGGCGGCCCACGCCGAGCGGGCCGTGCTGGTCGAGGAGCGAGAGCACGCGCAGCCCGGCCGGCGGCACGGTGTCGTTGCGGTGCCGGGCAGCTCGGACCAGGCGGGCGGCCTGGACGACGAGCTCGCCGCCGAGGTCGGTGATCCCGCGGGCGGGGACGGTCGCCGGGTGGTGGGCCATGCCCGCAGTTTACATAGGAGTCCTATGTAACGCCACGGCGACCTCACGGAGCGCGGTTGTCAGAGATCCGGGTTAGGGTGTGGCCCACGCCACGACCGGCGTACGCCAGCCAACGACCAGCTCGGGAGGTCTTTCCCATGTTCCGTGCCCGCAAGGCGGCCCTCGCGGCCGTCGCCCTCGCCGGCACCCTCGTCGCCGGACTCACGGTCGGCACTTCGGCCGCGACCTCGGCGCCCGCGCCCACCACCACGCCCACCACCACGACCGCGCACGTCGGCGCCACCAGCGTCGACCCGAACGCCGACATCAAGGACCAGGTGGCGGCGCTGCCCGGCGTCTCCTCGGTGACCGAGGCGACCGCGCCGGCCGGCTACCGCTTCTTCCGGATCACGGTCACCCAGCCGGTGGACCACCAGCACCCGAAGGCCGGCACGTTCGAGCAGCGCCTCACCCTGCTGCACAAGGACACCAGCCGCCCGATGGTGATGTACACCGGCGGCTACTACGTCTCGCAGAACGCCTCGCGCAGCGAGCCGACGCAGATCGTCGACGGCAACCAGCTCTCCATGGAGTACCGCTTCTTCGAGCCCAGCCGGCCGGCCAACCCGGACTGGCCGAAGCAGCTCACGATCTGGCAGGCCGCGACCGACCAGCACCGGATCATCGAGTCCTTCCAGCAGCTCTACACCGCCAACTGGATCACCACCGGTGGCTCCAAGGGCGGCATGACCGCGACGTACCACCGGCACTTCTACCCCAAGGACGTCGACGGCACCGTGCCGTACGTCGCCCCCAACGACGTGATCGACAGCCAGGACGTCTACAACCAGTTCCTCGACAACGTCGGCACGGACCCGGCCTGCCGCGACGCGATCACCGCGCTGCAGCGACGCGTGCTCGGTGTGGACCGCGCCTGGTTCACCGACAGGACCCGCACGGAGTCCGAGGCCAACGGCTACACCTACGACATCGTCGGCGACATGGACGTCGCGATGGAGTCGGGCGTGGTCGACGCGTTCTTCGCCTTCTGGCAGTACTCCCCGCAGTCGCAGTGCGCGGCCGTCCCGAACGCGGCGACCGCGACGAACGACCAGGTGTGGAGCTGGTTCGACAACGTCTCGCCGCTGACCGTCTACGCCGATCAGTCGGTGGGTTACTACACGCCGTACTACTACCAGGCGGCGTACCAGCTCGGTGCCCCCGAGCCCTACGAGACGCGTATCGGCGACCTGCTGCACCATCCGGGGGCCGACGTCGCGCTGACGTTCGTGCCCGGCGAGCTCAAGCCGATCGACTTCGACGACAAGGCGATGCCGAACGTCGACCGCTGGGTGCGGACCTCGGCCACGCAGATGCTCTACGTCTACGGCGGCAACGACCCGTGGAGCGCCGAGCCGTTCGACTGCGGCAAGAACGCGGAGAAGCGTGAGTGTGCCCGCTACTACGTCACGGGCGGCACGCACGGGTCCCGGATCTCCCAGCTGCCGGTCGAGGAGCAGGCCGCGGCGCGGGCCATGGTGCTGAAGTGGGCGGGCCTGACCCCCGCCGACCCGGCCGTCAAGCAGATCGCGAAGACCGGCCACCCGAGGAAGAACGACACGCTCGACATCAAGCCGGACTACCTGACCCGCCGCGGGCTCTGACGAGACCGCGTCGGACCAGCGGCACCGCGGCGGCCCCCTCTCCGGAGGGGGCCGCCGTGCGTCCCGGGCGGTCAGGCGTGGCCGTTGCGCTGGAACCAGACGACCATGTCGCCGAGGTCGTCGGCGATGACCAGGTCGACGTCTGCGGCGACCAGCTCCGGCCACATCCGCCGGTTCGTCCCCCAGAACCGGATCTGCCGGCCCTGGCGGTGGGCCTCCGCGACCAGCGCCCGCAGCCGTGCGCGTTGCCGTCGGGACATGGGGAACCACCCGCGCCAGCGGAAGAGGTGCGACCACTTGGCGCTGACCATCGTGGTCACCGGTGACAGCCGGCCGGTCGAGAGGTCCTGGATCCGGCCGTCCGCGCTGCAGTACCGCACCGGCTCCGCCTCCATCGCCGGCAGGTCGACGTGGCCGCTGACGACCACCGCGACCGGCCCGTCGACCACGCCGGCCGTCTCGTGCCGGACCAGCATCGGGGCGTACGCCGCGAGCTGGTCGCGCAGCACCGGCCAGGCCGGCGCCCCCTCGGACTTCACGTCGACCAGGAGCACCAGCGGGTCGTCGGGGTAGATCCGGCCGGACTGCTCGACCAGCTCTGCGAGCGGGTCGAGGTACGTCGTGGCGAGCGTCCGGCCGGGGACCAGGTCGCCCTTGCTGTGCCCGACCAGCAGCTCGCCGCCGACCAGGTGGATGTCGGCCTCGATGGCGGCGAACCCGTGCGCCAGCGCGTCGAGGAGCGGCCGGGCCTGCGCGTAGTCGTTGTGGGCGAACGCGCGGGTCAGCCGCCGGCCGATCTCCGACATGGCGCCAGCGTAGGCGCTCGCCGGGCCCGTGCCGGGGCAGCGTCGCCGGGCAGGGGCTAGAGCACCTTCGACAGGAACGACTGCGTGCGCTCGTGCTGCGGGTTCGCCAGCACCTCGGACGGCAGGCCCTCCTCGACGATCACGCCGCCGTCCATGAACACCAGCTTGTCGCCGACCTCGCGGGCGAAGCCCATCTCGTGGGTGACCACCATCATCGTCATGCCCTCCGCGGCGAGGTCCTTCATCACCGCGAGCACGTCGCCGACCAGCTCCGGGTCCAGCGCGCTGGTGGGCTCGTCGAACAGCATCATGTCCGGGTCCATCGACAGCGCCCGGGCGATCGCCACCCGCTGCATCTGGCCACCGGACAGGTGCGCCGGGTAGGCGGACTCCTTGTCGGCGAGCCCGACCTTCGCGAGGTTGCGTCGGGCCACCTCGACCGCCTCGGGCCTGCCGCGCTTCTTGACCCGCTGCTGGGCGATGGTCAGGTTGCGCAGGACGGTCATGTGCGGGAACAGGTTGAACTGCTGGAAGACCATCCCGATGCGCGAGCGCAGCCGGTCGACGTCGGCGTCGGGGTCGGTGATCTCCTCGCCCTCGACGAAGATCTGGCCCTTCGTGGGCGTCTCCAGCATGTTGACGCAGCGCAGCAGGGTCGACTTGCCGGATCCGGAGGGCCCGATGACGCAGACGACCTGGCCGTTGTCGACGTGGAAGTCGATGCCCTTGAGCACCTCGTTGTCGCCGAAGTACTTGTGCAGGTCCCGGACGTCGATGGCCGCTCCGTGGCGGGCGTCGCCGGCGGTGGCGGACGTTCTCTTCTCGGTGGTCATCAGCGGGCCCTCTCCGCGCGGCTCTCCAGGCGACGTACGACGATCGACAGCGGCACCGTGATCAGCAGGTAGCACAGGCCGATCACGATGATCGGGGTCAGGTTGGCCGCGGTGTTCATGCCCTCGCGGCCGAACTTGGTCAGCTCGTACTCCTGGTAGGAGAGGCCGAGGATGTAGACCAGCGAGGAGTCCTTGGTCAGCAGGATCAGCTCGTTGGTCAGCGGCGGCAGGATGACCCGGAACGCCTGCGGGATCACCACGCTGAGCATGGCCCGGGCGTGCGACATGCCCAGCGAGCGGGCCGCCTCCATCTGGCCCTTGGGCACCGCCTGGATACCGGCGCGGATCGTCTCGGCCATGTAGGCACCACCGACCAGGCCCAGGGCCAGGGTGACGGTGCCGAGGTTGCCGAACGGGATCTCCCGGTCGGGGAAGGCCAGCGGGACGCCGACCGAGAGCGCGAGGAACACCACCAGCGCGGGGAGTCCGCGGAACAGCTCGATGACGCCCGTGGCGATCCAGCGGTACGGCCCCACGCTCGACAGGCGCATCAGGGCCAGGACCAGGCCCAGCGCCAGGCCGAACGTGAAGCCGCACGCGGTGTAGATCAGGGTGTTCTTCAGGGCGACGGTGATGACGTCGGGGAACTGCTCGCGAATGATGTCCGGATCGAACATCGCGCGCTTGAGCTCGCCCCAGTTCGCGAGCAGCAGCGCTGCCACCAGCACGATCGCCAGCACGGCGTACTGGACGAGGCGCCACCGGGCAGCGCGCTGTCGGGGACTCGCCATGGTCAGGTCACTCTTCTCTCGGGGTCAGGAGGGGACGAGGAGCGATCAGCTCGGGCTCTCGCCGAACCACTTCTTGTAGACCGAGTCGTACTCCGGGCTGGCGATGCCCTTGTTGATGGCGTCGAGCAGCTTGTCGTTGCCGCCCTTCTTGACCGAGAAGCCGTACTTCTCACCGGTCTGGAACTCGGTGGCGACCTCGACGTCGTCGTTCTGGCTGACGTAGTAGGCGAGCAGGCCGTTGTCGTTGACGCCCGCGTCGGCCTTGCCGGTCTTGACCGCCGCCTCCATGAGGGCGGAGTCCTCGAACGAGACGATCTTGGCGTCGTCGGGGGCGTTCTTCTTGACGTAGTCGGCGCCGGTGGTGGCGTCCTGGACCGCGATGGTCTTGCCGGCGAGCTGGTCGAGGGAGGTGATCCCGGCGCCCTTCTTGGTCATCAGCGCCTGGGTGGCCTCGAAGTAGGGGTCGGTGAAGTCCATGACCGCCTCGCGCTCGGGGGTGATCGTCATGGCGCCGGCGGCGACGTCGCACTTGCCGGTGTTGAGCGCCTCACCGGAGACGATGGTCTCCCAGGAGATGTCGACGACCTTCGTCTCGAGGTCGTTGGCGTCGGCGGCGATCTCGAGCACATCCGGGTCGAACCCGACCGTCTTGCCGCCCTCGGTGTACTCGAAAGGCTCGTAGGGCAGGTGGGTGCAGATCGTCAGCGCGCCGTCGTCGACGAGCTTGATGCCCGACTCGGTGGTCGTGGAGGTGTCCTCCTTGGCGCAGCCGGCGAGGGCGAGCGCGAGCACCGCCAGCGCGGCCACCGGGACGAGCTTCTTCGTCGTGGTCCTGGAAATGTCCATACCAGTCACCCTAGAGGCAGCCGGTCTGGTCCGGCACGATGGCCCCATGCCGTCGTACGTCGCGTTCCTGCGGGCCATCAACCTCGGTGCCACGCGGAAGTTCCCCAAGGAGGCGGTCAAGGCGGCCGTCGAGAAGGCGGGCGGGACCGCCGTCGAGACCTACATCAACACCGGCAACGTCCGGTTCGACTCGACCCTGCGCTCACGGGCGAAGGTGGAGAAGGGGCTCGAGGACGCCTTCGCTGCGGACCGGGGCTTCGAGGTGCCCACGATCGTCTTCACGCTGCCCGAGCTGGCGGAGATCGCCGCGGACGCCGAGGAGCTGGCTGCGGGTCGCGACGAGGGGCTGCGGCACTACGTCTCGGTGCTCAAGGCGGCGCCGTCCCCGGCCACGGTCGAGGCGGCCGAGGCGCTGTCCGACGACCACGAGCGGATCGTGGTCCGGGGACGGGCAGCGCACCTGCTGCTGGGGGAGAACTACCACCAGGCGACGCTCGACAACGCAGCCGTCGAGAAGCTGCTCGGCGTCGCCACCAACCGCCGCGACACCGTGATCAGGGCGATGGCGGAGAGGTGGTGCTGAGCGCGGGCTCGCGCTCGGCGAGCCGGTGCTCGAGGTTGCGCACCGAGGACGACGTCAGGGTCAGCAGGCAGACGGCAGCGTAGGCCACGGCGCTCCCGACCAGCACCGTCTGCAGCCCGAGCCAGTCGCCGAGCGAGCCGTAGAGCAGCTGCCCGACCGGGATCGCCACGAACGAGCCGAGCGCGTCGTAGGAGTAGGCGCGCGAGAGCAGCTCCTCGGGCACGTTCTCCTGCATCGCGAGGTTCCAGCCCAGTCCGAAGACCTCGAAGCCGGCGCCGGCGGCGGCGATGCCGAGCGTCAGCGGCAGCAGGTGCGGGTCGAGGCCGAGCATCAGCAGCGGAGCCGAGAACACCAGGCAGCCGAGCATCCCCGCCCGCAGGGGGAACCGGAACGACACCCGGAGCAGCACGGCGGTGGCCAGGAGCAGGCCCACCGACTCCGCGGAGACGACGTACCCCCAGCCGCGGATGCCGATGGTCTCCTTCGCGACCGCGGGCCCGAGGGTGTTCCACGCGCCGGCGTGGATCGCGTTGAGCACGCCGAACCCGAGCACCACCACCCACAGCCAGGTGGTCGAGCGGAACAGGGTCCAGCCCTCGCGCAGGTCGTGGACGACGCCGGCCGTCGGTGCCGTCGTACGGCGCGGCAGGCGGACCGGGAGCAGCAGCGCCGCGGCGACCAGCCAGGTGGTGGCGTCGACGGCGAGCGCCCAGCCCGGGCCGACCAGCACGACGAGAACGGCGGCGACGGTCGGCCCGAGGATGGCCAGGCCGCCGCGAGCCATCGAGAGCAGCACGTTCGCGGGCTGCAGCATGGTGCGGGGGACCAGCTGCGGGATCATCCCCTGCATCGCCGGGAACGCGGCCGCGGACGAGGTGCCGTTGACCGCCTCGATCGCGACCAGGTGCCACAGCTCGGCCTGTCCGGTGATCACGAGGTACGCCGCGCAGGCCTGCGACAGCGCCGAGACCACGTTGGAGACCTGGATGACGAGGCGCCGGTCGACGCGGTCGGCGATCACCCCGCCGATCAGCAGGAAGACCACCATCGGCACGTTGCGTGCGGCCAGCACCTGGCCGAGCGCTGAGGCGCTGTCCTCGACCGCGAGGACCGCGAACGCCAGCGCGACCGGGGCCATCATCGACCCGGTGAGGTTCACCGCGCGCGAGAGGAAGAAGTAGCGGAACTGGCGCTCGGCCAGCGGGGCGAACGACGCACGCCGGGTCATGACGGGTCCTCCTGCTCCATCTCGAAGAAGGCCGTGGTCAGGCTGACCCGGATCGTGCCCCCGGTGCGCGGCGGGCGAGCCGACTCGTGCAGGCGGGACGAGGCGGCGGTGATCGCCTCCTCGACGGCCCGGTAGTCCTCGGGGGTCACCCACAGCTCGGCGTCGCTCAGCCCGCCCCGGGCGCCTCCGACCTTCGTCCGCCGCGCTCGGCGGACCAGCTCCTCGGCCATCGCCCGCACGTAGACGGTGCGGTCCTCCAGCGTGGCCCGCTTCGGGCTCTGCCCACCCAGACCGCGTTGCCACGGGTGGCGGTAGCGCTTGGCGACGCCGCCGCGGATCTTCTCCTCCGAGGCGATCTCGAGCTCGCCGGCGTCGAGCAGCACCCGCAGGTGGTAGGACGCGTTGGCGTGGGTGATCCCGAGCTCGCGCGCGACCTCGGCAGCGCTCAGCTCCGTCCCGGTCAGCAGCGACAGGATCTGGAGCCGGACCGGATGGGCGACCGCCCGCAAGGCGTGGGTGGCATCGTCGGCCATGACAACCCTCCAATGGTTCTTGGGGAGTATGGGCTCCCGCCGGACCAACTGTCAAACACTTCTTGGGGGGTTAGGTGCTTGACACGCACTCGGGACCGTCGAGTAGAAAGACCCGGCCCACTCCGTCCGACTGCTCGGGAAGTCCCATGACGCTGCCTGCCCTGCCCACCACGCGCCGTACGTTCCTCACCGGGGCGGCTGCCCTCACCGCGGTCGGCTACACCGCGGGTGCCGCGGCCGGCACCACCGCCGCCGGGGTCCCCTGGGCCCGGCTCACCGTGCTCGGCACCACCGACCTGCACGGCAACGTCTTCAACTGGGACTACTTCAAGAACGCCGAGTTCACCAACGCGGCTGCCGACGACATCGGCGTCGCGAAGGTGGCCACGCTGATCGAGGCGCTGCGGCAGCGGCACCGCGGCGAGCCGGTGCTGACGCTCGACGCCGGAGACACGATCCAGGGCACGCCGCTGGCCTACTACTACGCCCGGATCGCGCCGATCACCGAGGGCGGCGTGCACCCGATGGCCAAGGCCATGAACCTCGTCGGGTACGACGCCGCCGCGCTCGGCAACCACGAGTTCAACTACGGCATCGAGCACCTGCGGACCTTCGAGTCCCAGCTGGACTTCCCGCTTCTCGGCGCGAACGCGGTCGACCCGGTGACCAAGCGGCCGGTGTTCCCGCCGTACGTCGTCAAGGAGCTGCCGCTGCACAACGGCGTCAAGGTCAAGGTCGGCATCCTCGGCCTCACCAACCCGGGCATCGCGATCTGGGACAAGGCCAACGTCGAGGGCCGCATGGAGTTCCCGGGCCTGGTCGAGCAGGCGAAGGTGTTCGTGCCGCGGCTCAAGGCGATGGGCTGCGACGTCGTGATCGTCTCCGCCCACTCGGGCGCCGACACCAGCTCGTCGTACGGCGACGCACTGCCGTACCCGGAGAACGCCTCGACCCTGGTGGCCGAGCAGGTGCCGGACGTCGACGCGATCCTGGTCGGCCACGCGCACAAGGACATCCCGCAGCGCTTCGTCCGCAACCAGGTCACCGGCCGGGACGTGCTCCTGATCGAGCCGCTCTACTGGGGCATGCGGGTCGCCGTGATGGACCTGCGGCTGGAGCTGCGCGGTCGTCGCTGGCGGGTCGCCGGCGCCACCGGCCAGACCCTCAACTCCAACACCGTCGCCGAGCACCCGGCGGTCGCCGCCGCGGTGCGCGAGCAGCACGACACGGTGGTGCGCTACGTGAACTCCGTGATCGGCACCTCGGCGGCCGCGATGTCCGCGGCCCGGGCGGTGGTCGAGGACGTGCCGATCATCGACTTCGTCAACTACGTGCAGGCCGACGCGGTCAAGGCAGCGCTGCCCGCCCAGGACGCCGCGCTGCCGGTGCTCTCGATCGCCGCGCCGTTCAACCGGGGCGCCAGCTTCCCGGCCGGCGAGGTGACCGTGCGCGACGTGGCGGGGCTCTACATCTACGACAACACGCTGCTGGCGGTGAAGGTGACCGGCCAGCAGGTGAAGGACTACCTGGAGTACTCCGTCCGCTACTTCAAGGCCGTCACCACGATCGGCCCGGTGCCGATGTCGGAGGTGACCAACGCGGTCACGCCGGAGGCGCCGAACGGCACCCCCGACTACAACTTCGACTCGGTGGCCGGGCTCGACGCCGACCTGACCTACGACATCGACCTGGCCCGGCCGGTCGGCGACCGGATCCGCAACCTCGCGTACGGCGGGGTCCTCGTCGCCGGCCCCGAGCAGTTCGTGCTGGCGGTCAACAACTACCGGCAGAGCGGCGGCGGCGGCTTCCCGCACGTCAAGACCGCCGAGGTCGTCTACAACCGCCAGGTCGAGATCCGGCAGCTGCTCATCGACTGGGTGACCGAGCACGGGACCATCGACCCGGCGCAGTTCGCCTCGTCCGACTGGCGGCTGGTCTCGGGCGGGTCGCCGATCACGGTCTCCTGACCGTCCCGGCGCCGCCGCGAGGTGCCTGAGGGCACGTCTCTCGAGTCAGCGCCTGCTGCACGGGCTTTCGCATCCGATCTGGCGGCGTTGTCGGCGACTCGTCGGGACTTCGTCCCGCCTTCGCACCTCCGCCTTGCCAGATACGGCGCGAAATCCCGCTCGCGACGGCGCCGACTTGGGAGACGCACCCTAGGTTGGCGGCATGACTGTTCCAGGGCTGGCCGTCACCGAGGACGACGGCGTGCTGACCATCCGCTTCGACCGTCCCGAGGCGTTCAACGCGCTCACCGGTGAGATGACTCTGGGCACCGCTGCGCTGCTGGAGGAGGCGTCGGCGCGCGACGACGTACGGGTGGTGGTGCTGACCGGCACCGGTCCCGCGTTCAGCACCGGCGCCGACATCGGCGGGGCGGACGCGCACGAGCGGTTCGACGTACGCGCGCTGGACGCGGCGAACCGGCTGATCCGCTCGATCACCGGGTGCGACAAGCCGGTCGTCGCCGGGGTCAACGGGATCGCCGCCGGGGTCGGGCTCTCCGCCGCCCTGGCCTGCGACCTGGCCGTCTGCGCCGAGTCCGCGTCGCTGCTGCTGGCCTTCGCCCGGGTCGGCCTGATGCCCGACGGCGGCGCCACCGCGACCGTCGCCGCCTCGATCGGCCGGGCCCGCGCGATGCGGATGGCGCTGCTCGCCGAGCCGCTGCCGGCCCGCGCGGCGTACGACGCCGGGCTGGTCTCGCACGTCGTCCCCGACGACGCGTACGCCGACGAGCTGGCCCGGGTCGTGAAGCGGCTGCGGCACGGCGCCCCGCTCGCGCAGGCCGCGACCAAGCGCGCCATCAACGCCGCCGCGCTCGCCCAGGTCGAGCCCGCGATGGAGCTCGAGCGGACCACCCAGACGATGTTGCTGCGCACCGCCGACGTAGCCGAGGGGATGCGGGCGTTCTCCGAGAAGCGCCGCCCGACCTTCACCGGCGACTGACCACGGCTGCAATTGCGGCCGCGTGACGGGGGTTCGGCCTCTCGTCGTGCAGTACGGCTGCAATTGCGGCCGCATGACGGGTCGGGGAGGGGGCTGCGATGTCACAAGCCCGCAATTGCGGCCGCATGACAGAGGATCGGCCCCGCTCCATGTCATACGGCTGCAATTGCAGCGCCATGACAGTCGCCGGGGCGGCATGATCGTCGGGATGGACACGAGGCTGATCGAGGTGACCGCCGGGGACCGGCCGGGGTGGCTGGCGCTGGCGCCGGAGGGCCACCCGGTCGGGTCGGCGTTCCTACGGCTTCCGCCGGGGTCGCCCGAGGCGGAGCTGGCCCTCGGCGTGCACCCGGGCGAGCGGCGCCGGGGGATCGGCACCCGGCTGCTCGAGGCCGCCGGGACGGCGGCCCGCACCGCCGGGCGCGAGGCGCTGACCTGCGAGCCGGTGGAGGCCGGGTCGCCCGGCGACCTGTTCCTGGCGGCGCGCGGGCTGCGGCCCGTGCTCCGGTTGACCTACACGCGCCTGCACCTGGCCGAGGCCGACCTCCCCGAGGCTCCGGTGCCGGCCGGCTACCGGCTGGTGGCCTGGCGGGGCGTCGTACCCGACGACCTCGCCGAGGCGTTCGCCGCCGCCCGGCCGGCGATGGACGACATGCCGATGGACGCGATGACGTTCACCCCGCGGCCCTGGGACGTCGAGCGGGTACGACGGGTGGCGCAGGCGGTGGCCGACCGCGGCGATCACCTCGACACGGTCGCGGCGGTGCAGGAGGCGACCGGCGCGGTCGTGGCGTTCACCGAGGTGGTCGTCCCCGCCGACGGCACCGGCGACGGCCAGCACTACGGCACGGGGGTCCTGCCGTCGCACCGCGGTCACGGGCTGGCCCGGTGGCTCAAGGTCGAGGCGGTACGCCGGGTGCGGGCGGACTTCCCACGGCTGTCCGGCCTGCTCGCCGACACCGCAGACAGCAACGTCGCGATGCGGGCGGTCAACGAGTCGCTCGGCTACCGGCCGACGCACCGCTCCGTGATCTACCAGCGCGACCTGTGATGGTCAGATCGTGACGCCGGCCTCGGCCATCTCACGGAGCGCGGTCTTCGTCGACCCGGGGGCCACGCCGGCGCAGAGGTCGGGCAGCAGCCGGACCGCGAAGCCGCTCTTCACGGCGTCGAGCGCGGTCGCCTTCACGCAGTAGTCGGTGGCGATCCCGCACACGTCGACGTCGGTGACCTCGTGCGCTCTCAGCCAGTCGTTGAGCGCGCGGCCGTCGGTGGTGCGGCCCTCGAAGCCGGAGTACGCCGCGGCGTGGTCACCCTTGAGGAAGATCGCGTCGAAGGGCTGCGGGTCGAGGTTGGGGTGGAACGCCTCCCCGTCGGTGCCGACCCGGCAGTGCACCGGCCACGAGTCGACGAAGTCGGGCTCCTTCGACCAGTGGTCGCCCGGGTCGACGTGGTGATCCTTGGTGGCGACGACGTGGCTGTAGTCGGGTGCCTTCGGGTCCCGGAGGGTCCAGTGGTGCAGGATCTCGGCGATGTCGTGCGCGACCTGCGCGCCACCGGCGACGGGCAGCGACCCACCCTCGCAGAAGTCGTTCTGGACATCGACCACGATCAGGGCCCGCTTCATGGTCGCGAGCCTAGCGTCGCGGCCGAGCGCGGGTCACTCCGCCGTGGCGCCGTCCTCCGGGGCGAAGTCCGGCTCCGTCGTGCCGAGCCGCCCGTGGGCGGTCGAGGTGGTGCGTCCCGGGCCTCGTCGGCGCGAGGCGAAGGCCGCGCCGAGCCCGAAGGCCGGCATGTTGCCGTAGAGCGACTCGATCCGGTCGCGGGGCACGACGTAGGTCTCGTGGAAGATGCCGACGTCGCCCGAGGAGGCGGCCGCCTTGTTGAACCGGCCCCATGCCGCGGCGTGCGAGAACGACGGGTCGCGGGCGAACGCGCCGAGCTCCTCGGCGCTGTGCCAGTACTGCACGACGAGGAAGACCCGGCCGCTGCGGTAGAGCTCGGCGCCGAGCAGGCCGGCGTCCCGCTCGCCGAGCTCCTTCAGCATGCGCGGCATCGCCGTGGCCACGGGCAGCCAGGAGCGCACCTTGCGCCAGCGGTTGACCCGCATCCCGATCAGGAACACGACCGGGTCCTCGACCACGACCTCGGCGACGTACTGCCCGCCGCGCACTCCCTGCGGCGCGGCGTCGGCGGCTCCCTCGTAACCGCGGGGGACCCGGCGGGTGGTGGTGCTGGTGGTCATGACACACCTCCGAAGATAGCCAGAGTATCTACGACGATAGTGGCACTATCATCACTGTCCCGCAAGAGGTACGTCGAGGAGGACCATGCGCATCTCCGAGCTCTCGGACGCGACCGGCGTCCCGGTGCCGACCATCAAGTACTACCTGCGCGAGGGGCTGCTGCACCCGGGGGAGAAGGTCACCGCCCGGCTCACCGAGTACGACGACACGCACCGCCAGCGGCTCGGCCTCCTGCGCGTGCTGCGCGAGGTGGGCGACGTGCCGGTCGAGCGGCTCGGCCAGCTGGTCGCGACCGCGCAGTCGACCCACGCCACCGCCCACGAGATGCTCGCGGCGGCCGCGGCGGCCCTGGCGCCGACTCCGCCGGAGCCGACCGAGCACCGGGCCGAGGCTCGGTCGGTGGCAGACGCGCTGATCGACCACGCAGGCTGGAGCAACGTGCACCCCCGCTCGGCCGACCGGGACAACCTGGCCGGCGTGCTCGAGGCGATCATGCGGTTCGACACGCACCCCTCCGACCCGGCCGAGGTGGCGCCGTACCTCCGCGCGGCCGACGAGATCGCCCGCTACGAGCTCTGGCACCTGCGGCAGGACACCGGCCGGCAGGGGCTGCTCGAGGAGATGGTCGTCGGCCAGGTGGTGTTCGGCCGGCTGCTCGGCATCCTGCGCCGGCTGGCCGAGGAGCACTACAGCGCGATCCGGTTCGGCCAGGTCTCGGACCCGGCCGACGCCTCCGCGACGTACGACGGCCCCTGAGCGCCGACCTACCGGGGCAAACCAGCACTTCCCGAGTGTTGCTTGCCCCGGTAGGTGCAGGATTCCCCGGGTGACCGGGGATTCCGGCAGGGGCCCTCAGTGGTGCTCCGGCTCCCCGATATGGATCGTCTCGAGCACGGTCTCACCCTTGCTGAGCATCCGGGCGGTGAGGGGGAGCTCCTCGCGGGAGGAGCGGTGGCGGGCGCGGGCGGCCTCGAGCGACTCGCGGCCGACCACCTCGCCGCCGCGCACCAGCGGCACCAGGAGGGGGCGGTCGTTGCCGTCGTTGACGGGCGGCTCGCCGATCCCGACCACCTCGGCCTCGGCGACGCCGCGGTGGTTGAGCCGGCGCAGGGCGTACTTCCGGCCGCCGATCGAGATCTTGTCCTTGCTCTTCTTCGCCACCGAGACCATCGAGCCGTCGTCGTCCTCGCGCGCGACCAGCTTGTAGACGAACCCGCAGGTCGGGTGGCCGCTGCCGGTCACCAGCTCGGTGCCGACGCCGTAGCCGTCGACGGGAGCGGCGCCGAGCGCGGCGATGGCGAACTCGTCGAGGTCGCTGGTCACCACGATCCGGGTCTTGGTCGCGCCGAGCTCGTCGAGCTGCCGCCGCACCTGGTGGGCGAGGTCGCCGAGATCGCCGGAGTCGAGCCGCACCGCGCCGAGGTCGGGTCCGGCCAGCTCGACGCCGAGCCGCACCGCCTCGGTCACGTCGTAGGTGTCGACGAGCAGCGTGGTGCCGGTGCCGAGCGAGGAGATCTGCGCACGGAACGCGTCCTCCTCGCTGTCGTGCAGCAGGGTGAAGCTGTGCGCGGAGGTGCCGGCGGTGGGCACGCCGTACCGCTGCCGGGCCGCGAGGTTGGAGGTCGCCGTGAACCCCGCCACGTACGCCGCCCGGGCGCTGGCCACCGCCGCCTCCTCGTGGGTACGGCGGGCGCCCATCTCGATGCACGGCCGGTCGTGCGCGGCCATCGTCATCCGCGACGCGGCGCTGGCGATCGCGGAGTCGTGGTTGTAGATCGACAGCAGCAGCGTCTCCAGCACCACCGCCTCGGCGAACGACGCCTCGACGATCACCAGCGGTGAGTAGGGGAAGTAGACCTCGCCCTCGGGATAGCCCCAGACGTCGCCGGAGAAGCGGTAGTCCGCGAGCCAGTCCAGGGTCGGCTGGTCCACCACCTCGCCGTCGCGCAGGACGGCGAGCACGTCGTCGTCGAACCGGAACCGCTCGATGGCGTCGAGGGCGCGGCCGACGCCGGCCACCACGCCGTACCGTCGTCCCTCCGGGAGCCGTCGGGGGAACAGCTCGAAGACCGAGCGCCGGTGGGCGGTCCCGGCGGCCAGCGCGGCCTGGAGCATGGTCAGCTCGTAGTGGTCGGTCAGCAGCGCCGTCGAGGCAGCAGGTGCGCGAGTCACGGTTCGTACTGTGCCACGATGGGATGCGTGTCAGCAGCGAGTCCCGTCGAGGTCGAGCCGACCCAAACGCCGGACGAGATCACGCTCACCGCCCGACCGTGGGTGACGATCGTGTGGAACGACCCGGTGAACCTCATGTCGTACGTCACCTACGTGTTCTCCAAGTACTTCGGCTACGAGAAGAAGAAGGCCGAGAAGCTGATGCTCGAGGTGCACCACGACGGCCGGTCCGTGGTCTCGTCGGGGAGCCGCGAGGAGATGGAGCGGGACGTCCAGGCGATGCACGAGTACGGCCTCTGGGCCACCATGGAGAAACAGAAGTGAACACCCCAACGAGCCACTCGCTGCGCTCGCGCCTCGCCGGGGACCCCGAATGAGCGGATTCACCCGGCACCGGCGGAGCGGCCAGGTCATCGCCAACTTCACCGGGTTCGAGGCCGAGCTGCTGCGCTCCCTCGCGTCCCAGCTCGTCGAGCTGCTGCGCAACGAGGCGGCGGTCCCGCGCGACCAGGACCCGTTCGAGGCGATGATGGACTTCTCCGGCCCGACCAACGAGCCCGAGGACCCGGTGCTCGCCCGGCTCTTCCCCACGGCGTACGCCGACGACGAGGAGGCCGCCGCAGAGTTCCGGCGGTTCACCGAGGGCACGCTGCGCGACGGCAAGTCGCAGGCGGCGATCGCGATCATCGACGGCCTCGAGGACGCCGGCCTCCCGCCGGAGCTGACCGAGGAGGGGCTGCACATCGACGTGGAGCTCGACCCGGACACCGCCGAGACCTGGCTGCGCTCGTTCACCGACCTCCGGCTGGCCCTGGCCACCCGGCTCGGCGTCGAGGAGGGCGACGAGGCGTTCTGGCACGCACTGCCCGACGAGGACCCGCGGGCCCAGGCGCACGACATCTACGAGTGGATCGGCTACCTCCAGGAGACCCTCGTCGACGCCCTCACCGATTGAATGCTGGCTCCGGACAGGGGCCGACGGCGGACCTGCTACACCCTCGTGCCGTGGTCCGGCTCCAGCGTCGAGCCGTCGGTCGCCTTCATCCCCTCCAGCAGCCTGGGGATCGCCGCCAGAGGCGTCAAGCAGGCAAACGTCCCGTGCACGGGGAGTGCCATGACCACTGCCACGGCGAGCACCCACGGCCGGTCCGTGCGTGCTCCCCACACCACGATGGCAAACGCGGCGACGCATCGTGGAAGGAAGGTCGGGTCAGACTCCCCGGAGTGTGTCACCAGGAACGACCACCACTGTTCCCACCATCCGGGCTTTACCGCGGCGGACACCAGGACCACGGCGAGCGTCGCCACCACCGCCGTGCCGACGTCGCGCCACTGACCACGTGCCGCGAACCACAGGACCCCGATACCGGGAGTGACCTTCGTCAAGATGCCGAACGCCCATGCCGCCGGGTGGCGGACGCCGAGGGCGATCATGACGGCCAGGAGAAGGAACACGTTCCCGGGGAGCAGTTCGCACACGCAGAACAGCACCACCGGGACGGCCCAGCGCAGTGGGATCGGGCGAACCAGCCACACGAGCGCGGCTGACTCGATTGCCACCCACGCAACGAAGAAGGCGGGCCACGGCAGCTGGACCATCGGCCAGATGGCGAGGGCGAACGCGGGACTGTAGAGGAAGGCGTCCTCTCGTCGCGGGCCAACGCCGTACAGGTCGCCGTCCCGTGTTGCCCAATAGGCGTGGGCGTCCTGCCCCAGGTAACCCAGCGTCAGGGCGAAGTGGACGGCGAGCAGTGCGGTGGCGGCGGCGAGGACCCAGCACAAGGCCAGGTTGAGACGGCCGATGATCCCCTGTGACACCGCACGAGCGTACGTGTGCGCGTGGGCCAGCGTCCCGGAAATGGGGAGTCTGTCCACTGCAGCCTGGCCGGGCGATCGAGTACGCCCCCGCCGCATAACGAGGGTCGGCGCGAATCTCAGGATGCGGACCCGGCAACCACGGTGCGTGTCCGACGCGCGCGGGGCATAGCCTCGAAGGGTGCTGACCATCGACCAGGCGACGTACGACGCGATCGTCGCGCACGCCAAGCGCGACCACCCGGACGAGGCGTGCGGGGTGGTCGCGGGACCCGAGGGAAGCGACCGTCCGGAGCGGTTCGTCGCGATGGTGAACGCCGCGGGCAGCCCGACGTTCTACGAGTTCGACTCCACCGAGCTGCTGCAGCTCTACAAGGAGATGGACGCGCGGGACGAGGAGCCGGTGGTGATCTACCACTCGCACACCGCGACCGAGGCCTACCCGAGCCGCACCGACATCGGCCTCGCGATGGAGCCGAACGCCCACTACGTGCTCGTGAGCACACGCGAGCACGGGAATAACGAGGGCCCGGTGGAGTTCAGGTCCTACAGAATCATCGACGGCGAGGTGACAGAGGAAGACGTCACCGTCGTCACGCAAGCCGACACGAGGAGCACCGACTGATGGCCATCGAGGTCCGGATCCCCACCATCCTGCGCACCTACACCGACGGGCAGAAGGCGGTCGACGCCGCCGGCGATACGCTCGCGGGGCTGATCGACGACCTGGAGTCGAACCACCCGGGCCTCAAGGACCGCCTCATCGAGGGCGAGGACCTGCGGCGCTTCGTGAACGTCTACATCAACGACGAGGACGTCCGGTTCATCGGCGGGCTCGAGGCGCCGCTGGCCGACGGCGACCAGGTCGTCGTGCTCCCGGCGGTGGCGGGCGGGGCCCGCGATCGGATGCCGACGGGCCGCTGATGGCCCGCTTCGACAACCTGCTCCAGTCCGTCGGCGGCACCCCGCTGATCGGGCTCCCGGGGCTGTCACCGAGCCCCGACGTACGACTGTGGGCGAAGCTCGAGGACCGCAACCCGACCGGGTCGATCAAGGACCGGCCGGCGCTGCGGATGATCGAGCAGGCCGAGAAGGACGGGCTGCTGCGCCCCGGCTGCACGATCCTCGAGCCGACCTCGGGCAACACCGGCATCTCGCTGGCCATGGCGGCCAAGCTCAAGGGCTACCGCCTGGTCTGCGTGATGCCCGAGAACACCTCCGAAGAGCGGCGGCTGCTGCTGCGCATGTGGGGCGCGGAGATCGTGTCCTCGCCCGCGGCGGGCGGCTCCAACGAGGCGGTCCGGGTCGCGAAGGGCGTCGCCGAGGAGCACCCCGACTGGGTGATGCTCTACCAGTACGGCAACCAGGCGAACGCGCTCGCGCACGAGGAGACCACCGGCCCCGAGCTGCTCGCCGACCTCCCCGAGATCACCCACTTCGTCGGCGGCCTCGGCACCACCGGCACGCTCATGGGCGTCTCGCGGTTCTTCCGCGCCCACAAGCCCGACGTGCGGATCGTCGCCGCCGAGCCGCGGTACGGCGAGCTGGTCTACGGGCTGCGCAACCTCGACGAGGGCTTCGTCCCCGAGCTCTACGACGCCGAGCTGATCGACGCCCGGTTCTCGGTCGGGCCGCGCGACGCCGTACGCCGGGTCCGCGAGCTGCTCGAGGTCGAGGGCATCTTCGCCGGCATCTCCACCGGCGCGATCCTGCACGCCGCGCTGGCCCGGGCCGCGAAGGCGGTCCGGGCAGGAGAGCGGGCCGACATCGCGTTCGTCGTCGCCGACGCCGGCTGGAAGTACCTCTCCACCGGTGCCTACGAGGGCACCATCGACGAGGCCGAGGACCGGCTCGAGGGCCAGCTCTGGGCGTGACCGCGCCCCGGTGCCCTCACGCGTCGGGCGGCGGCGCCAGCGTGCTCGTCAGCGACTTCCGCAGCCGCTCCCAGCGGCGGGTCCAGTCCTGCACGGGCGCCAGCGTCCGCTCCAGCACCGCGAGTTGGGAGTCGAGGGCCCGCAGCTCGGCCTGGAGGGCCTGGATGCTGAGCCGCTTGGCGTGCACCTCCTCGACCAGCACGTCGAGCTCCGCGGTCACCGGCGGCATCTGCTCGGACAGCTGCCGCATCGCCGAGAGCATCCCGGTGACCGCGCCCGGGACCGGTTCGGGCAGGACGCCGAGGGCGCCGCGGCCGGCCGAGGCCATCAGCTCCGCGACCGTCCGGGTCCGGTCGAGGAACGCCTCCATGGTGGCCTCGACCAGGCCGGGTCGCGTCGGGTCGTCGCGGGTCATCGGGCCTCCTGCCCCCGGGCGAGGCCGAGGCTGCGCAGGGCGTCGACCTCGTCGGTGAAGTCGGCGAGCAGCTCCTCGGGGTGGGTCACCACCGTCGCGTCGACCTTGAACCCGACCTGCACCCGGCCGTCGTAGGTGACGATGCAGGTGCCGAGGGTCTGGTCCCCCGACTGCGGCGCCCAGCCGAGCATCGAGGTGACCCGGTTGCCGGCCACGAACCGGGGCTCGCGCGGGCCGGGGACGTTGGTGGTCACGCCCGTGGCCTTGTTGGCGAAGAAGTCCACGAAGAAGCGCTCCAGCGACGGCCCGGTACGGCCGATCCCGCGCATCAGCCCGAACGTCAGCAGCGCCTCCGGGGAGTCCTTGATCTCGTCCATCCGGCGGCGGGTCTCCGCGAGCCGCGCGAACGGCGTGCCGAGCCCGGACGGCAGCGTGACCAGCACCAGCGCGAACCGGTTGCCGAGCTCCGGCGGCAGCGGTCGGTCGAGGTCACGGAGGTTGACCGGCACCATCGTCGGTACGTCGCGCGGGACGGCGCCGTGCCGCTCCTGGTACGTCGCCAGGGCGCCGGCGAGGGCGGCGACGAGCACGTCGTTGACGGTGGTCCCGGTGCCCCGGGCCGTGCCGACGACGTCCGCGAGCGGGATCGGGGGCGCCCAGAGAAGCCGCTTCCGGACCCCGGGAACCCCGGACACCGGGGTGTGCGGCAGCCGGGACAGCACCAGCTTGGAGGTGATCTGGGTGGTCTGGCGGGCGAGGGAGAACGCGTCGGTGACGTGGCCGGGCGTGAGCAGTCGCGGTACGTCGAGCAGGGCCGCGCCACCGGCCTCCGCCAGGTGCAGCCCGGTGGCCAGCAGCCCGTGGTGCTCGCCGTCGTCCGGTGGCTCCGCGGCCGCGCGGTCGCCGTCCGGGGTCGGGTCGCTGAGCGACAGCAGCACCCGGGTGAGCGCGATGCCGTCGGCGAGCGCGTGGTGCAGCCGGGAGTAGACCGCGGAGCCCCCGCCGTACCCGTCGACCAGGTGCATCTCCCACAGTGCCCGGTCGCGGGGGAGCGGGGTGCTGACGAACGTGTTGACGTAGTCCTGGAGCGCGGCGTCGTCCCCGGGCGCCGGCAGGTCGGCACGACGTACGTGCCGCTCCCGGGCGAAGTCCGGGTCGTCGTCCCAGTGCGGCGGACCCATCGGCAGCCGCGACCAGGTGGGGCGCTGCCGGAACACGGGGTAGCGGTCGAGCACCCGCCGCTCCAGCACGTCGAGGAACAGGTCCCAGTCCATCGGCTCCGCGAACGTCATGAGGCTCTCGATCACCATGAGGTTGTCGGGCCGGTCCATGTTCAGCCAGATCGTGTCCTCGGGATCGATCAGACGTCGTGCCATGAGCCGAGCCTGTCGCGGGGGCGCGACCCGACGGCAGGGTCTTCGGGTCCCGGACCAGTGACGGAGGTCCCTGTGTGCGTGCGCCGGGCGTCGCGAGACTGGTGGGGACCCGAGGAGGCCTGATGGACAGGTTGACGCCGCTCGCGGCAGCGTTCCTGGACGCCGAGGACGTGGACCCCGCTGCGTCGCTGGCGATCGGCTCGTTCACCGTGTTCGAGGGCCCGACGCCCGACTTCGAGGAGTTCGTCCGGTCTATCGAGGGCCGGCTGCCGCTGATCCCGCGCTATCGCCAGAAGGTGCGCAACGTGCCGTTCGACCTGGCCGCGCCGGCCTGGGTCGACGACCCCGACTTCGACGTCCGCTGGCACGTCCGCAACACCGCGCTCCCGGCGCCCGGTGGCCCGGAGGAGGTCGGCCGGCTGATGAGCCGGGTCATGTCGCGCCGGATGGACCGGTCCCGCCCGCTGTGGGAGTACTGGTTCGTCGAGGGCCTCCCGGACGGGCAGTGGGGCATCATCTCGAAGCTGCACCACTGCCTGGCCGACGGCGTCTCGGGAAGCGACCTCTTCCACCTGGTGCTCGACACGTCGCCGACGCCGCGGGCGCCGGTGCCGGACACCTGGGCGCCCGCCCCACCGGGCTCGACGCTGGCGTTCACCGGGGCCGCGGTCCGCGACCTCCTGCTGTCGCCGGTGTACGGCGCCGGGCTGCTGCTCAAGGCGCTGGGCGCGCCGCGACGCCTCGCCCGGTCGGCCGGGGCGGCCGCCACGGGGCTGCTCGTGCTCTCGGGCGCGGTCCGACCGGTGCACGAGTCCTCGCTCACCGGCCCGGCGGACGGGAGCCGCCGCTACGCCTGGACCGAGCTCTCCCTCGACGACGTCCGGGAGGTCCGCAAGGCCTTCGGGGTGACCGTCAACGACGTCGCGCTGGCCGCGGTCACCGGGGGGTTCCGGCGGTTGCTGCTGTCCCGTGGCGAACGACCCGACGCGCACGCCGTACGCACGCTGGTGCCGGTGTCGACCCGGGAGCCGGGGACCGAGTCGGTGACCGACAACCAGGTCTCGCTGATGCTGCCGTTCCTGCCGGTCGACGAGCCGGACCCGGAGCAGCGCCTGCGGCAGGTGCGCCGCCGGATCCTCGAGCTGCGCTACGGCCACGAGCCGGAGGCGGGGGAGACCATCACGACGGCCGCGCGGATCGGGCCGTTCGGCCCGGTGTCGTGGGCGATCCGCACCGGCTTCCGGCTGCCGCAGCGCCAGGTCGCGACGGTGACGACGAACGTGCCCGGACCGCAGGAGACCCTCTACGGGCTCGGCCGCGAGGTGACCGGGATGCTGCCCTACGTTCCGATCGCGGACCGGGTGCGGATCGGGATCGCCATGTTCTCCTACCGCGGCACCCTCACCTTCGGGGTCACGGGCGACTACGCGACCGCACCGGACATCGACGTGCTGGCCGACGGGATCGCCGCATCCGCTGCCGAGCTGGTCGACCTGGCGCGGCGTCGTACGGCGGAGGGCCGGGCGCAGACCTGAGCGCCTGACGTGGTCACGCGTGGCGCAGGCTGCGGCACGGGACGTGCACGAGCGTGCGCGGCTCCGGAACGTCCGGCTCGTCGAGGTAGGTCTCCCACGGGTCGCCGGTCGGCACGTACCCGTTGTGGGCCAGCCACTCCTCGACCGCCTCGTACGCCGCCGGCAGGTCGTCGTACGAGCCGTGGTGCACGGTGCGGGCGGCGTGTCCGCCGGGGATCTGGCCGGCCACGACACGCCCCTCGGGCGTGACGGTCCGGGCGACCGGGAAGCCGGCCTCGATGCCGAAGCTGCGGTCGTGCAGCGAGTAGCGCGCGAACGGCGGCCCGGCCGGGGCCAGCCCCTCGCTGGCGAGCACCTGCGCCACCTCGCCGTACGCAGCCCCCAGGAAGTCGGCGATGCCGTCGAGCTCCGCGTCACCCCGCACCACGGCCGCCGGCTGTGGCTGCAGGTCCACCGTCTCCACCTCGTAGCCCATGCCTCCACGGTCCCCGCGGGCGCGGCCGGTCGCACAGTGCCGAAGGTCCCCGGCGTACGGGCCACCGGGCGGACGTGACGCTCGCGACACCGTGACCTGGGTCGCGATGGGAGGGCATCCGGGGCGCCCAGCGTCTAGCCTGTGTCGAGACATGGCGGAACGACCCATAGGCATCTTCGACTCGGGCTTCGGTGGACTCACCGTGGCCCGTTCCGTCATCGACCAGCTGCCCCACGAGTCGATCCTGTACGTCGGCGACACGGCGCGGCAGCCGTACGGGTCGAAGCCGATCGGCGAGGTCCGCGAGTACGCCCTCGAGTGCCTCGACCACCTCGTCGAGCGCGACGTCAAGGCCCTCGTCATCGCCTGCAACAGCGCCAGTGCGGCGATGCTCCGCGACGCCCGCGAGCGCTACGACGTACCCGTCGTCGAGGTGATCCTCCCGGCCACCCGCCGTGCGGTGGCCGCCACCCGCAACGGCCGGATCGGCGTGATCTGCACGCGGGCCACCGCCGAGTCGCTGGCCTACGACGACGCGTTCGCCGCCGCCCCGCCCGACGTGGAGCTGATCACCCGGGCCTGCCCGAGCTTCGTCGACTTCGTCGAGCGCGGCATCACCGGCGGCGACGAGCTGCTCGCCGCCGCCCACCACTACCTCGACCCGCTGGTCGAGGCGCAGGTCGACACCCTGATCCTCGGCTGCACCCACTACCCGCTGCTGACCGGCGTCATCTCCTACGTCATGGGCGACGAGGTGACCCTGGTGAGCAGCGCCGAGGAGTGCGCCAAGGACGTCTACAAGCTGCTGCTCCGCCACGACCTGCTGCGGGAGTCCGGCGAGCCCGAGCACCGGTTCCTCACCACCGGGCACGCCGACGAGTTCGCCCGGATCGGCCAGCGCTTCCTCGGCCCGGAGCTGCACGTGGCCGACCAGTTCGCCGGAGGGCTGGCATGAGGCTCACCGTCGTGGGTTGCTCCGGCTCCTACCCGGGGCCGGACTCCCCGGCCAGCTGCTACCTCGTGGAGGCCACCGGTGTCGACGAGTCGGGCGAGGGCCGCACCTGGCGGATCCTGCTCGACCTCGGCAACGGCGCACTCGGGGCGCTGCACCGGTACGCCGACCCGCTGGCGGTCGACGCGGTGTTCCTCAGCCACCTGCACGCCGACCACTGCCTCGACCTGTGCGGCTACTACGTCATGCGGAAGTACCACCCCGCCGGCCACCAGCCGAGGATCCCGGTCTACGGCCCGGAGGGCACCGCCGCCCGGATGGCGCGCGCCTACGACCTGCCCGAGGACCCCGGGATGACCGAGGAGTTCGACTTCCACGCCTACCCCGACGGCGGCGCCGTCGAGCTCGGACCGTTCCGGATCGAGCCGGTGGCCGTGGAGCACCCGGTGCCGGCGTACGCGCTGCGCGTCCACGCCGGCGGGCGGCTGCTCGTCTACACCGGCGACAGCGGGGTCTGCGAGCCGGTCGAGCACGCGGCCGAGGGTGCCGACCTGTTCCTCGCGGAGGCGGCGTTCTGCGACGGCGAGGAGAACCCCGAGGGCATCCACCTCACCGGCACCGACGTCGGCAACATGGCCAAGCGCGCCGGCGTCGGCCGCCTCGTGCTCACCCACATCCCCGCCTGGCACGACCGGCAGGTGGCCTTCGACGAGGCCCGGGCGGTGTGGGACGGCCCGCTCGAGGTGGCGGCCGCCGGGGCGACGTACGACGTCTGACACGCGCCTCGCCGCGTGCACCGATTGGCCACGAACAGCATGTCTCTCTGCTGCGATTGAGGACCAAGCCGCAAGGTCTTCAGACCAGGCCGGCGTCGTGCACGCAGATCGCGATCTGCACCCGGTTCGTGACCTGGAGCTTGTCGAACAGGCGTGAGACGTGCGCCTTGACGGTGGGCACGGAGAGGTAGAGCTCGCCGGCGATCTCGGCGTTCGACAGGCCGCGGCCGACCGCGACCGCGACCTCCCGCTCGCGGTCGGTGAGCGCGTCGAGCCGCCGCCGGGCGTCCGAGGTTCGGTCCTCGCCGCCGGTGCGCACCTGCCGGATCAGGGTGGCGGTGACCGACGGCGACAACATCGGGTCGCCGGCCGCGACCCGGCGGATCGCGGTGACGATCTCCTGCGGCGGGGTGTCCTTGAGCACGAAGCCGTCCGCCCCCGCGGCCAGCGCGCCGAGGACGTGCTCGTCGGCGTCGAACGTGGTCAGCACGATCACCCGCGGCGGGTCCGGCTCGGAGTGCAGCAGCCGGGTCGCCTCCAGGCCGTTGAGCTGCGGCATCCGGATGTCCATCAGCACCACGTCCGGCTGCTGCTCGCGGGCGGCCTGCACGCCGGCCCGCCCGTCCGGCGCCTCGCCGATCACCTCCAGGTCCGGCTGCCCCCCGAGCATCAGCTGCAGGGCGGAGCGCACCAGGGGGTCGTCGTCGACGATCAGCACCCGGATCACTGGCTCGACGGTCACGCCGCCCACGGTATCCACCCGTGCAGGACGAACATCGAGCCGTCGGTGCGGTGCTCGAGCCGACCCCCGCGCAGCTCGGCCCGCTCCGACAGCCCGACGAGTCCGAGGCCGGCGCCGGGGGTGCTGCTCCTCCCGAACCCGTGCGGGTTGCGGACCAGCACGTCGATCCCGTCCTCCGGACTGCCGCTCACCCGCACGAACACCGTGCTGCCGGGGGCGTGCTTGGCCGCGTTGGTCAGCCCCTCCTGCACGATCCGGTAGACCGTGCGGCCCGCCGCCGACGGCACGGCGGCCCCGTCCGGGACGCTGGCGGAGTACTCCACGTGCATCCCGTGCTCGCGGGCGGACGAGAGCAGGCAGGCCAGGTCGTCGTACGTCGGCTGCGGGGCGTCGGCGGGCTCGCCCGTGGCCGGGTCCCGCAGCACGCCGAGGACGCCCCGCAGCTCGAGCAGCGCCTCGTTGGCCTGGGCCTGGATGACCCGGGCACTGGCCCGCATCTCGTCCGCGGTCAGGTCCTCGCGGAACGCCAGCGCGCCGGCGTGCATCGAGACCTGGGAGATCTTGTGGGCGAGCACGTCGTGCATCTCGCGGGCGATCCGGGCCCGCTCGTCGCTGCGCGCCTTGCCGGCCCGGAGCCCCTGCTCGGCCTCGGCCCGCTCGGCGCGGTCGCGCAGCGTCCAGAGCAGCTCGCGCCGGGACCCGACGAACATGCCCCAGGCGAGGATCGCGACGCTGACGATCGCGTTGACGGTGAGGCTCAGCCAGTAGGGATCGGTGCTGTCGTGCGGCTGCACCACGACGAACGCCTGGGCGCAGACCAGGCCGACCACGCCGGCGAGCACGATCTGCCAGATCACCCGCCGTGTCGCGAGCGAGACCGAGGCCAGCGCGGACGGGCCGGTCGCCAGGCCGGAGTAGACGCTGAGCAGGATGGTCACCAGCGCCACCGGAAGCGGCCAGCGACGGCGGAACCAGGCGAGGACGAAGCACAGCAGGCCGATCCCGACGTCGAGCCAGAACATCCAGCGGTGGTGCTGCCACTGCTGCACGACGACCGAGGCCCAGACGAATCCGGAGATCACCGCCGCGAGCGCGAACCGCCACAGGTGGGACCAGACGGTCAGGCGCGTCTGCCAGGGCGGTTGCTGCTGCACGTCGCAAGGCTAGGTGCCCAGGGGCCCGGTGGGGGAGCGACCCCGGTCGCGAGCGTCCCCTACTTTGGTCGTGGTGGTTCCTACCAAATCCGGATGCGGGCGCCCGGGCCCGCACGAAAGGCTGGGCCCATGATCAAGGTCGACAGACTGACCAGGAAGTACGGCTCCTTCACAGCCGTCGACGACATCAGCTTCGTGGCCGAACCCGGCCGCGTGACCGGCTTCCTCGGCCCGAACGGCGCGGGGAAGACCACCACGATGCGCGTCATGGTCGGGCTCACGCCCGCCACCCACGGCACCGTCACCATCGGTGGCCACCACTACAAGGACATCCCCAACCCGGGCCGCCACGTCGGCGTGCTCCTCGACGCCTCCGCGCAGCACGCCGGCCGCACCGGACGCGAGGTGCTGACCATCGGTGCCCGGACCATGGGCCTCCCGGACTCCCGTGTCGACGAGATGCTCCGGCTCGTCTCGCTGGACGACCGCGAGTCCAAGCGCCGGGTGCGCAACTACTCGCTCGGCATGCGCCAGCGCCTCGGCATCGCGCACGCGTTGCTCGGCGACCCGCAGGTGCTGATCCTCGACGAGCCGGCCAACGG